>NZ_PQSR01000017.1 GCF_002920635.1 Streptomyces sp. Ru72
GGCGCTGCCCGAGGGGTACGCGGCCTTCGTGCATCCGCGGTCCGGTCTCGCCGCACGCTGCGGTGTCGCCCTCGTCAATGCCCCGGGGACGGTGGATGCCGGGTACCGTGGGGAGATCAAGGTGATCGTGGTGAATCTCGACCCGCGCGAGTCCGTGCGGTTCGAGCGCTTCGACCGGATTGCCCAACTGGTCGTCCAGCAGGTCGAGAGGGTCCGCTTCCATGAGGTCGCGGAGCTTCCCGACTCCGCGCGGGCCGAGGGGGGCTTCGGGTCCACCGGCGGTCATGCCGCCGTGGGCGGCGCAACGGGTGGGAATCGATACGCTTCGGTCGTATCCGACCGGGAAGGACAGTGACGTGTTCGGACGTCGCAAGAAGAAGGGTGCCGCCGAGGACGCGGCCGGCGAGGCCGAGCAGGTCGTCGACGGTGTCGACACTGAGGCGGACGACGAGGTCGAGCGCGAGCGCGTGAGGCTCGAGCCGGAGCCCCGGCCCGACGGGCCCTGGGACGTGTCCGAGGTCCGGGAGCCCGGCGAGGGCCGGGTGGACCTGGGCGGGCTGTTCGTGCCCGGGGTCGAGGGCATGGAGCTGCGGGTGGAGGTCGCGGGCGACGCGATCGTCGCGGCCACCGTCGTGCTGCGCGACAGCGCCATCCAGCTCCAGGCGTTCGCCGCGCCCAAGCGCGAGGGCATCTGGGGCGAGGTGCGCGAGGAGATCGCCGGCGGCATCACCCAGCAGGGTGGCATCGTCGACGAGGTCGAGGGGCCGCTGGGCTGGGAGCTGCGCGCGCAGGTGCCGGTGCAGCTGCCGGACGGCACGAGCGGGTTCCAGGTCGTGCGGTTCGTCGGCGTGGACGGTCCCCGCTGGTTCCTGCGCGGCGTGATCTCGGGGCAGGGTGCCGTGCAGCCGCAGGCCGCCGGCCTGCTCGAGCAGATCTTCCGCGACACGGTCGTGGTCCGCGGCGAGGGCCCCATGGCACCGCGCGACCCGATCGTCCTGAAGCTGCCGAACGACGCCCAGATGGTGCCCGAGGGCGTCCAGCAGGAGGAGGGCTCCCGCTTCTCCGGCGGCATGGGCCAGCTCCAGCGCGGCCCGGAGATCACCGAGGTCCGCTAGCAGCGGGGGCACTGCCGCCGGGCAGCCACACCATGGGGCCGCACCCCTCGCCGAGGGGCGCGGCCCCACATGCTTTCCCCTTGCCGGACGCCGGCCCGCAGCCGGGTATCAGGGTTGCGTCAAAGATGCCCCGCCCCCCGTCCCATGCCCCATAAGTCGTGATTGTTGGCCGTAGGGTCGACGCAGTGTGCGCAGCTGCGGCGGAAGACACCGGAAGACAATGGGGCCATGGGACGCGGCAAGCTTCGGATCTACCTCGGTGCGGCACCGGGCGTCGGCAAGACGTACGCCATGCTGTCCGAGGCGCACCGGCGAGTCGAGCGGGGTACGGACTGCGTGGTCGGCTTCGTGGAGCACCACGGCCGATCCCGTACCGAGGTGATGCTGCACGGCCTGGAGCAGGTCCCGCGCAGGGAGCTGGAACACCGCGGAAGCTGCTTCACGGAGATGGACGTGGACGCCGTGCTGCACCGTGCCCCCGCCGTCGCCCTGGTGGACGAACTCGCGCACACCAATGTCCCCGGCTCCCGCAACGCCAAGCGCTGGCAGGACGTCGAGGAGCTGCTGGCCGCCGGGATCGACGTCGTCTCCACCGTCAACATCCAGCACCTGGAGTCCCTCGGCGACGTCGTGGAGTCGATAACGGGCATACGGCAGCGCGAGACCGTCCCCGACGAGGTGGTACGCCGCGCCGACCAGATAGAGCTCGTCGACATGTCTCCGCAGGCCCTGCGCCGCCGCATGGCGCACGGCAACATCTACCAGCCCGACAAGATCGACGCCGCCCTGTCGAACTACTTCCGGCCCGGAAACCTGACCGCCCTGCGTGAGCTGGCCCTGCTGTGGGTGGCGGACCGGGTCGACGAATACCTGAACGAGTACCGCAGCCGGCACCAGGTGTCGGCGATCTGGGGCTCCCGCGAGCGGATCGTCGTCGGGCTCACCGGCGGCCCCGAGGGCCGGACCCTGATCCGCCGCGCCGCCCGTCTCGCGGAGAAGGGCGCCGGCGGCGAGGTGATGGCCGTCTACATCGGCCGCAGCGACGGGCTCACCTCCGCCTCACCGAAGGAGCTGGCAGTTCAGCGCGCCCTCGTCGAGGACCTGGGCGGCACCTTCCACCATGTGGTGGGCGACGACGTCCCGGCGGCGCTGCTCGACTTCGCCCGCGGCGTGAACGCCACCCAGATCGTGCTCGGCTCCTCGCGCCGCAAGGCCTGGCAGTACGTCTTCGGGCCCGGCGTCGGCGCCACGGTCGCCCGTGAGTCCGGGCCCGACCTCGACGTGCACATCGTCACCCACGAGGAGGTCGCCAAGGGCCGCGGTCTGCCGGTGGCCCGGGGCGCGCGCCTGGGCCGTACACGCATCGTGGCCGGCTGGCTGGTCGGCCTCCTCGGCCCGGTCGTCCTCGGGCTGCTGCTGAACAGCGGCGACCTGGGCCTCGTCAACGACATGCTGCTGTTCCTGGCGCTGACCGTGGCGGCGGCCCTGCTCGGCGGGCTCTTCCCTGCGCTCGCCTCGGCGGCCTTGGGCTCGTTCCTGCTGAACTACTACTACACGCCTCCGCTGCACCGGCTGACGATCGCCGACCCCCGGAACATCGTCGCCATCGTCATCTTCGTCGCGGTGGCGATGTCGGTGGCGTCGGTGGTGGACCTCGCGGCCCGGCGCACCCACCAGGCGGCCCGGCTGCGCGCCGAGTCCGAGATCCTCTCCTTCCTGGCGGGCAGCGTGCTGCGCGGCGAGACCAGCCTGGAGGCGCTGCTGGAACGGGTGCGGGAGACCTTCGGCATGGAGTCCGCGGCACTGCTGGAGCGCGAGAGCGACGTCGCACCCTGGACCTGCGCGGGCAGCGTCGGCCCCGGCGCCCCGGTCGGGAGGCCCGAGGACGCGGACGTGGACGTGCCCGCCGGGGACCACCTGGCGCTCGCGCTGTCCGGGCGAGTCCTGCCCGCCTCCGACCGCCGGGTGCTGGCCGCCTTCGCCGCGCAGGCCGCGGTGGTCCTGGACCGGCAGCGTCTGCAGCAGGAGGCCGAAGAGGCCCGCACGCTCGCCGAGGGCAACCGCATCCGCACCGCCCTGCTGGCCGCCGTCAGCCACGACCTGCGCACCCCGCTCGCGGGCATCAAGGCATCGGTGACCTCCCTCAGGTCGGACGACGTGGAGTGGTCCGACGAGGACCGCGCCGAGCTGCTGGCGGCGATCGAGGAGGGCGCCGACCGGCTCGACCACCTGGTCGGCAACCTGCTCGACATGTCGCGCCTGCAGACCGGAACCGTCACCCCGCTGATCCGGGAGATCGACGTCGACGAGGTGGTCCCGATGGCGCTCGGCGGGGTGCCGGAGGGCAGTGTGGAACTCGACGTCCCGGAGACGTTGCCGATGGTCGCCGTGGACGCCGGGCTGCTGGAGCGCACGGTGGCGAACCTCGTCGAGAACGCGGTCAAGTACAGCCCCCTCGGCATCTCCGTCCTGGTCGCCGCCAGCGCCCTCGCCGACCGTGTGGAGGTGCGCGTCGTCGACCGCGGCCCGGGCGTCCCCGACGAGGCGAAGGAACGCATCTTCGAGCCCTTCCAGCGCTACGGCGACGCCCCCCGCGGCGCCGGCGTCGGCCTCGGCCTCGCCGTGGCCCGCGGCTTCGCCGAGGCCATGGGCGGCACCCTGAACGCGGAGGACACCCCCGGCGGAGGGCTCACGATGGTCCTCACCCTGCGGGCCGTGAACCGCGCCCACCACCCCGTACCAGTCGCCGGACCAGAGAGGCAGACCACATGACCCGGGTGCTCGTGGTCGATGACGAGCCGCAGATCGTGCGCGCCCTCGTGATCAACCTGAAGGCGCGCAAGTACGACGTCGAGTCGGCCACCGACGGCGCGACCGCGCTCCGGCTCGCCGCCGCCCGCCACCCCGACGTCGTGGTGCTGGACCTCGGGCTGCCCGACCTGGACGGCGTCGAGGTGATCAAGGGGCTGCGCGGCTGGACCCGGGTGCCGATCATCGTGCTGTCCGCCCGCCACTCCTCCGACGAGAAGGTCCAGGCGCTGGACGCCGGTGCCGACGACTACGTCACCAAGCCGTTCGGCATGGACGAGCTGCTGGCCCGCCTGCGCGCCGCCGTCCGCCGCGCGGAGCCGAACGGGGGCGGCGAGGACGACGTGACCGTGGAGACCGAGGGCTTCACCGTCGACCTGGCCGCGAAGAAGGTCAACCGGGCCGGCAGGGACGTACGCCTCACGCCCACGGAGTGGCACCTGCTGGAGGTGCTCGTCCGCAACACCGGCCGCCTGGTCGGCCAGAAACAGCTGCTTCAGGAGGTGTGGGGGCCGTCGTACGGGACGGAGACGAACTACCTGCGGGTGTACATGGCCCAGCTGCGCCGGAAGCTGGAGACGGACCCGTCGCATCCCCGGCACTTCATCACGGAGCCGGGGATGGGGTACCGGTTCGAGAAGTGAGCCGCGGGGCGGCCGGGGGCCGGGGGTTGTCCCGCGGACGAGGCGGTATCACGGAGCCGGGGATGGGCCACCGGTTCGAGAAGTGAGCCGGGAGCCCGGCGGGACAGCGAGGGCCCGTGCCGCCGGTACGTCCGTGTCGGCGCCCCCGGTACGCTTTCTGTATGAGCGCTGTTCCTCGTTCCGAGAAGCCGGCGGGCCGCCTCCGGCGCATGCTGGACCGGCTCTCCTCGTCGCAGGAGGACCTGGAGTCCGAGGAACTGCGGGAGGACGCCGAGACCGCGGGCTGTACGCGGATCGGCGACTGCCACGACCGACAGATCGTCACGGTTACTGGTACCTTGCGCACGGTCACGCTGCGCCCGCGGGCCGGTGTCCCGGCGCTGGAGGCCGAGCTGTTCGACGGTTCGGCCGCGCTGGACGTGGTGTGGCTCGGCAGGCGCTCGATCGTCGGGATAGAGCCGGGACGCAAGCTGATCGCGTCCGGCCGGATCTCGATGAGCCGGGGCCGCAGAGTGCTGTTCAACCCCAAGTACGAACTCAGACCGCTCGGACGGGAGTAGCCGGTGACGTCACTCGAGAAGCCGACCGAAGACGCCCAGCAGGACTCGCGGGCGGTGACCGAGGCCGCGCTCTTCGAGGCGTTCGGCGGGGTCCGCGGCATGGTCGAGACCGTGGTCCCCGGCCTGTTCTTCGTCACGATCTTCACCATCAACAAGAACCTGCACTGGTCGGCGATCGTCGCGCTCGCGGTGTCCCTGCTGCTGGTGGTGGTCCGCCTCGCCATGCGGGACACCGTCAAGCACGCGTTCAGCGGTGTCTTCGGTGTGGCGTTCGGCGTGGTCTTCGCGATGATGACCGGCAACGCGAAGGACTTCTACCTGCCGGGCATGCTCTACACGCTGGGCCTCGGCCTCGCGTACATCATCACCACGCTCGCCGGGGTCCCGCTGATCGGCCTGATCCTCGGCCCGGTCTTCAAGGAGAACCTCTCCTGGCGCACACGCAACCCGGGCCGCAAGAGGGCCTACGCCAAGGCCAGCTGGGCCTGGGGACTGATCCTGCTCGGCAAGTGCGCGATCCTGTTCCCCCTGTACTGGTGGGCGAACACGGCCCAACTGGGCTGGGTCCTGATCGCGTTGAAGATCCCGCCGTTCCTGCTCGCCGTGTGGCTGACGTGGGTGTTCCTGGCGAAGGCACCGGCGCCGATCGACGTGTTCGCGGAGATGGAGGCGGAGGAGGCCGCGCAGGCGGCTGCCGCCGAGAGCGAAGGGGCCGGGCGGCACCGCCGCGAGGCCTAGAGCTCCGAACGAAACGGACGCCAGGCCCGCGACGCCCGGCACGGGGGTGCGCCACCCGGCGGCTCGAGGTGCGCCACTCAAGGGTGCGCCCGGACAGCCCAGGCGCACCCGAAGCCCGCACCCTCGCGGACTAGCCCGCCGCATCCTCCCTGCGCACCGACAGCAGTTCCTCCAGCTGGCCCTCGCGTGCCTGGGCCGCCACGAAGAGCAGTTCGTCGCCCGCCTCCAAGGAGTCCTCCTGGGACGGGGTCAGGACCCGGGTGCCGCGGATGATCGTCACCAGGGACGTGTCCTCGGGCCACTGCACATCGCCCACCTGCGTACCCGCCAGGGCCGACTCGGGCGGCAGGGTCAGCTCGACCAGGTTGGCGTCGCCGTGGCTGAAGCGGAGCAGACGGACCAGGTCGCCGACGCTCACCGCCTCCTCCACGAGCGCCGACATCAGGCGCGGGGTGGACACGGCCACGTCCACGCCCCACGCCTCGTTGAACAGCCACTCGTTCTTCGGGTTGTTGACCCGGGCGACGACCCGCGGGACGCCGTACTCCGTCTTCGCCAGCAGCGACACGACCAGGTTCACCTTGTCGTCGCCCGTCGCGGCGATCACCACGTTGCAGCGCTGGAGCGCCGCCTCGTCCAGGGACGTGATCTCACAGGCGTCGGCCAGCAGCCACTCCGCCTGCGGGACGCGCTCGACCGAGATCGCGGTCGGCGCCTTGTCGATGAGAAGGACCTCGTGGCCGTTCTCCAGCAGTTCGCCCGCGATCGAGCGACCGACCGCGCCGGCACCGGCAATGGCGACCCTCATCAGTGACCGCTCTCCTCTTCAGGGCCCTCGGCGAACGCCGCCTCGACCTTGTCGACATCGTCCGTCCGCATCATCACGTGCACGAGGTCGCCCTCCTGCAGCACCGTCTGGGAAGTGGGCAGCATGGCCTCGCCCAGCCGGGTGAGGAACGCCACCCGGACACCGGTCTCCTCCTGCAGCTTGCTGATCTTGTGGCCGACCCACTTCGGTGACGCGTGCACCTCGGCGAGCTGGACGCCGCCGGTGGGGTCGCGCCACAGCGGCTCCGCGCCGGACGGCAGCAGACGCCGCAGCATCTGGTCCGCCGTCCAGCGGACCGTGGCGACGGTCGGGATGCCGAGCCGCTGGTAGACCTCGGCGCGCCGGGGGTCGTAGATCCGCGCCGCGACGTTCTCGATGCCGAACATCTCCCGGGCGACCCGCGCCGCGATGATGTTCGAGTTGTCGCCGCTCGAGACGGCGGCGAAGGCACCGGCCTCCTCGATGCCCGCCTCGCGCAGGGTGTCCTGGTCGAAGCCGACGCCGGTGACACGACGGCCGCCGAACCCGGAGCCCAGTCGTCGGAAGGCGGTGGGGTCCTGGTCGATCACGGCGACCGTGTGCCCCTGTTGCTCCAGGGTCTGGGCCAGAGCGGAGCCCACTCTTCCGCAGCCCATGATGACGATGTGCACGACCGTCCTTCCGATGTCAATGGTTACGACTCAGTCCAAACAGGTTCTCAGACCGCCGCCCAAGCTACACACGCGCGGTCCGCACAGGGCACCCCCGTGCACCATGCCGGCCCGGCCGTGCGGGCGCCCTCCGGGCCGTCAGCCGAAGAGGTTTTGTCATGGAGTCATGCCGAACCCCCCACCTGGGCAATCCGCAGCGCGCCCCCGAACGTATTTCACTCGTGAGGCAGATCTCCTCCGGCGGGTGGAGGGGCGCCCGAACGACCGTTTACGATCCTCTGTTGTGTCCAAACTGACCGACGTGCCCAAACGGATCCTGATCGGGCGCGCACTGCGCAGCGACCGGCTGGGAGAAACGCTCCTGCCGAAGCGCATCGCACTCCCCGTCTTCGCCTCCGACCCGCTCTCCTCCGTCGCGTACGCGCCCGGAGAAGTTCTGCTGGTCCTGTCCATCGCGGGCGTGTCGGCCTACCACTTCAGCCCCTGGATCGCCGTCGCCGTCGTCGTGCTCATGTTCACGGTGGTCGCCTCCTACCGGCAGAACGTGCACGCGTACCCCAGCGGCGGCGGCGACTACGAGGTGGCCACCACCAACCTCGGCCCCAAGGCCGGCCTCACCGTCGCCAGCGCCCTGCTCGTCGACTACGTCCTCACGGTCGCCGTGTCGATCTCGTCCGGCATCGAGAACCTGGGCTCCGCGATCCCCTTCGTCGTCGAGCACAAGGTGTTCTGCGCGGTCGCCGTGGTCGTGCTGCTCACGCTGATGAACCTGCGTGGCGTCAAGGAGTCCGGCACGCTGTTCGCGATCCCGACCTACGTCTTCGTCGCGGGCGTCTTCATCATGATCGCTTGGGGGGCGTTCCGCGGGCTGGTCCTCGACGACACCATGCGGGCTCCCACGGCCGCGTACCAGATCAAGGCCGAGCACCAGGGCCTGGCCGGCTTCGCGCTCGTCTTCCTGCTCCTGCGCGCCTTCTCCTCCGGATGTGCGGCGCTCACCGGCGTGGAGGCGATCTCCAACGGCGTCCCGGCCTTCCGCAAGCCCAAGTCGAAGAACGCGGCGACCACGCTCGCGATGATGGGCCTGCTCGCCGTCACCATGTTCTGCGGCATCATCGTCCTCGCCATGACGACCAAGGTCCGCATGGCCGAGCACCCGGCCACCGACCTGCTCCACAACGGCAGCCCGCTCGGCTCCGGATACGTCCAGAACCCGGTGATCTCCCAGGTCGCCGAGGCCGTCTTCGGCAAGGGCAGCTTCCTGTTCGTCGTGCTGGCCGCCGCCACCGCGCTGGTGCTGTTCCTGGCCGCGAACACCGCCTACAACGGCTTCCCGCTGCTCGGCTCGATCCTCGCCCAGGACCGGTACCTGCCGCGCCAGCTGCACACCCGCGGCGACCGCCTCGCCTTCTCCAACGGCATCGTGCTGCTCGCCGGCGCGGCGACACTGCTGATCTTCCTCTACGGCGCCGACTCGACCCGGCTGATCCAGCTCTACATCGTGGGCGTGTTCGTCTCCTTCACGCTCAGCCAGACCGGCATGGTCAAGCACTGGAACCGGCACCTGGCCGTGGAGAAGGACCAGGCCAAGCGCCGCCACATGATCCGTTCGCGCGCCATCAACGCCTTCGGCGCCTTCTTCACCGGTCTGGTGCTGGTCGTCGTCCTGGTCACGAAGTTCACGCACGGCGCCTGGGTCGCCCTGCTCGGCATGTGCATCTTCTTCGCGACGATGACCGCGATCCGCCGCCACTACGACGGCGTGGCCGAGGAGCTCGCCGCGCCCGAGGGCCCCAGCGACGACAGCGTGCGCCCCTCCCGGGTCCACTCGGTGGTCCTCATCTCCAAGATCCACCGTCCCACGCTGCGCGCCCTCGCCTACGCCAAACTGCTGCGCTCCGACAGCCTGGAGGCACTCAGCGTCAACGTCGACCCGGCGGAGACGAAGGCGCTGAGGGAGGAGTGGGAGCGGCGCGGCATCGACGTACCGCTGAAGGTGCTCGACTCGCCGTACCGGGAGATCACCCGCCCGGTGATCGAGTACGTCAAGGGCCTGCGCCGCGAGTCCCCGCGCGACGCCGTCTCCGTGATCATCCCCGAGTACGTGGTGGGCCACTGGTACGAGCATCTGCTGCACAACCAGAGCGCGCTGCGGCTCAAGGGCCGGCTGCTGTTCACGCCGGGCATCATGGTGACCTCGGTGCCGTACCAGCTGGCGTCCTCGGAGGCGGCCAAGCGGCGCGCCCGCAAGCGGCAGGAGTGGAACGCGCCGGGCGCGGTGCGGCGCGGACCGGCGCAGGAGCGGCCGCGGGAGCCGTCGGCCTCCCGGGCGCCGCAGGACTGAGCCCCGCCCCCGGACCACGGTGACCGGCCGGACGGCACCCACGTAGACTGGTGGGCTGTTGTCCGGCCGAGCCGTTGATACGCGCCGTCGTCGTGTTCGCGCCCCTTTCACGCATCTGGATCTGGAGTCGCCCCCCATGCAGGCAGAACCGAAGAAGTCGCTGGTGGGGGAGGAGTACGAGGTCGAGATCGGCCCCGTCGCCCACGGCGGCCACTGCATCGCCCGTACGGAATCCGGGCAGGTCCTCTTCGTCCGGCACGCGCTGCCCGGCGAGCGGGTCGTGGCCCGGGTGACCGAGGGCGAGGAGGGCGCCCGTTTCCTGCGCGCGGACGCCGTACGCGTGCTGGAGGCGTCGAAGGACCGCGTGGAGGCCCCCTGCCCCTACGCGGGCCCCGGCCGCTGCGGCGGCTGCGACTGGCAGCACGCCAAGCCGGGCGCACAGCGCCGGCTGAAGGCGGAGGTCATCGCCGAGCAGCTGCTCCGGCTCGCCGGTCTCACGCCCGAGGAGGCGGGCTGGGACGGCACGGTGGTGCCGGCGGAGGGCGACAAGCTGCCGGCCGGCCAGGTGCCCCAGTGGCGTACGCGGGTGCAGTACGCGGTGGACGCGTCCGGCAGGGCGGGCCTGCGTCGGCACCGCTCGCACGAGGTGGAGCCGATCGACCACTGCCTGATCGCCGCCGAGGGCGTCAGCGAGCTGGGCATCGAGAAGCGGGACTGGACGGGGATGGACTCCGTCGAGGCGATCGCGGCGACGGGCTCGCAGGACCGCCAGGTCATCCTGACCCCGAAGCCGGGTGCTCGGCTGCCGCTGGTGGAACTGGACAAGCCGGTCTCCGTCCTGCGCGTGGACGAGAAGACGGGCGGCATCCACCGCGTCCACGGTCGCCCCTTCGTCCGCGAACGCGCCGACGGCCGTACGCACCGCGTCGGGGCCGGCGGCTTCTGGCAGGTCCACCCCAAGGCGGCGGACACCCTGGTCACGGCGGTGATGCAGGGGCTGCTGCCACGCAAGGGCGACATGGCGCTCGACCTGTACTGCGGCGTCGGGCTCTTCGCGGGCGCGCTGGCCGACCGGGTCGGCGAGAAGGGCGCGGTGCTCGGCATCGAGTCGGGCAGGCGCGCGGTGGAGGACGCCCGCCACAACCTCGCCGACTTCCCGCGTGTGCGCATCGAGCAGGGCAAGGTCGAGTCGGTCCTGCCGCGCACGGGCATCACGGAGGTCGACCTGATCGTCCTCGACCCGCCGCGGGCCGGCGCGGGTCGCGGGACGGTCGCCCACCTCTCCTCGCTGGGCGCCCGCAGGATCGCCTACGTCGCCTGCGACCCGGCCGCCCTGGCGCGGGACCTGGCGTACTTCCGGGAGGGCGGGTACGGGGTGCGGACGCTGCGGGCGTTCGATCTGTTTCCGATGACCTCGCACGTTGAGTGCGTCGCCATTCTGGAGCCCGCGGCAAAGGGCCTCTGACCTGCACATTCATGGATCCGGTAGATCTGTACGACGTGTTTCCGCGGCCCGGGCGGGTACAGCGTGCGGAGTGCGTCGTGACGCCTGAATCCGGTGTGGATTCGAGGACGGAGACCGGAGAAGCACGGTCGTAGCCTCGGCCGCTGGTGAGCTCTTGCGGGGGCAGGGCTGCGGTTGTTGGTCGGGCCGTGTGCTGACGAGGAGCTGACGGATGGAGGCCATGCGGCACCCTCGGCCGGCGCGGGGAGTACGGATCCGCGGACATCCCAGGCGTGGCGACGCGAAACCACCGCTGCATGGTTGGTGACCGCGACTGCGGCAGCAACGACCCCTATGCCGTGCGTATCACCTTCCGTGCGGGTCCGGACGCGCTGGACTGGGTCTTCGCTCGCAGCCTGCTCATCGGAGGGTTGACCGAGCCGACGGGCGGCGGTGATGTCGAGGTCAGGCCCTCACGCCGTCATGGCGTGGCCACCGTGCAGATCGCTTTGCAGGGTCCCGGGGCGCATGTCGTGCTGGAAGCCCCGGCCCGTTTCATCGCCGCGTTCGTCAGACGCACCTGTGCGGGGGTGCCTCCTGGTACGGAGCACCATCACATCGGTCTCGACCATCTCGCCCGTCAGTTCCTCAGGCACGTCAGCTGACCGTGGCAAGCGGTCTTCATGTGGTGCCAGTGAGACACATGAGGCGGTCGATGAGGGGCCCGACAGCGTCCGGGCCGCTGGGTCCGGTGCCGAACAGGAGTGAGGCGTACAGCGGGGCCAGGACGATCTCGAAGACCTCCTGGACGCTGGGAGGGTTCTCGCCCCGTGCGGCGGCGCGGTCCAGTACGGCCCGCAGGTCGTCGAATCGTTTGACCAGGGCAGGTGGCAGCCTGTCCGTTCCGCCCCCGTCGCTCTCCAGCCGGATGGCGACGAGTGTGTGCAGCAGCATCTTGCCGACGGGGCCGGCGACGTCCTCGGCGGCCCGCCGGACATGACGCTCCAGGTCCTCCCGCAGGGATCCGGTGTCGGGCATGGGTGCGCTCAGATGCTCATTGACGACGTCAAGGAGCAGGCCGTCCAGGGTCTTCCAGCGGCGGTAGAGGGTGCCCAGGTGGACCCCGGAGCGTTCGGCCACCTGCGCGAGGGTCAGCTCCGACAGGGGCTGTGTGCGCGCGAGGTCCTCAACGGCCCGGTGCACGTCCGCCCGCACCCGGGCGGTCCGGCCGCCGGGGCGGCGGACGGTCGGCTGGTCAGTCATGCGCCCAGCTTAACGCGAAAGCTTTCACATTTGGCGAAGGGGGTGTACCTTCGATTCGCGTAACGCGAAAAGTTTCGCTTTTAAGGAGCGGTCATGCGTCCTGTGCTCTTCGAGAACAACCCTTCGTTCTGGTTCGAGACCCTGCGGTCCTTCGGCCACATCACCTACGGCGGCGCCGACTTCGGCGAAGTGCTGATCACCGCGCAGCGCATCCGCGAGGGCGACTTCGACAGCTGGTACGACGAGTGGCTGCTCACCGCCGACCGCGTCGCCGAGGTGGCCCGCGAGGCCGAGAAGGCGGGACACCCGGTCTCCGCCCGCGACGCCTGGCTGCGCGCCTCGAACTACTACCGCTCCGCGGAGTTCTTCCTGCACGGAAACCCCGGCGACCCGCGGATCGACCACGCCTACGAGGCGAGCGTGGCGGCCTTCAAGTCCGCGATGGCGCTGTCCGAGCGCCCGGTGACCCCGGTGGACATCCCGTTCGAGGACACCACCCTGCCCGGCTACTTCTACGAGGCCGCCGACGACGGCCAGGGCCGGCCCCACCCAGTGGTGCTCATCCACAACGGCTTCGACGGCACCGCCGAGGAGTGCCACTTCTTCGGCATCCCCAGCCTCGTCGAACGCGGCTACCACGTGCTCGCCTTCGACGGCCCCGGCCAGCCCGGGCCCATGCACCGCGAGAACCTGGTCTTCCGTCCCGACTGGGAGACTGTCGTTGGCGCCGCCATCGACTTCGTCCTCACCCGCGACGACGTCGACCCCGAGGGCATCGCCCTGATCGGACTGAGTATGGGCGGCCAGCTCGCTCCCCGCGCCGCGGCCTTCGAACACCGCATCAAGGCCGTCGTCTCCGTCGACGGCGTCTACGACATCGCCAAGAACTTCATCGCCGACATCCCCGGCGCCACCCGCGAGGAGAAGGCCGCGCTGCTGCGCGCCGAGAGCGCCCCCGAGGTCGACGCCCAGCTGGAGCAGGCCATCGCCGACTCCCCGGTGATGCGCTGGGCACTCTCCCACGGCTCCTGGGTCTTCGGCGTCGACACCCCCCGCCAGGTGCTGGCCTCGATGCTCGACTACTACCTCGGCGACGGCATCGCCGAGCAGATCGAGGCACCGCTGCTGATCTGCGAAGCCGAGGGCGACCTGTTCTTCACCGGCCAGCCCGAGGCACTCCACGAGCACGCCCCCAACAGCACCCTCCTCGTCTTCGACGACGAACTCGGCGCCAACGCCCACTGCCACGTCGGCGCCCAGCGCCTTGCCTCCGCCCGCATCGCCGACTGGCTCGACGAGACGCTGCGCCCGGCCGCCTGAACCCACCACCCACCCGGGGCCGGTCCACGGCCGGCCCGCCATCACCGAGCATCACTGAGAAAGTAAGGAAGACAGTCATGTCTCGGCAGCCGTGCACCGCGCTCGCGTCAGCCGCGCTCCTAACCCCGCCCCGACCAGACGGTGCCCCGCAGACGTTGGTCAGCGCGGACCCGCCGCGCTGCGCGCGCCCCGCTCGTCGGCATGCCACCGCCGCCACATCGGTCAGTGGCTTGTCACGCGACCGTGGCTGAGCCGGGGATGAAGTCGACCGTCCTGTGGCCACGCAGCCCGCCCCGTTCCATAGGTGCCCTTCGACTGCGACGCCGAGGAGATCTTCGCTTCGACGCCAGTCGGCCCGCCCGCGCGCTGATGAGCGGCCTAGGTGTTGACACCCCCAGAAGAGAGTGGTTAATTACTTATATTCGAACCTGCCGAAGTGCGGGATGGAAGGCGGATAGCCTCTATGAGACCCTCTTGGCCAGGACATATGACATGCGTCCCGGCCGGATCCAGGTGGGCTAGTCGTCCAGCGAGACTTCAGGCCCCTCTACGACAACTAACTAAGCGGTCGATCGCTTCGCTGTCGTCGAGTGGTCGCAATCATCACTACCCGTTTCGGCGGGTCACTTAGGAAGGAAGGAAGACAGCCATGGCTGAGACGGTTTCCCCGCAGGACACCGACACCATCCGGGCCGGCGCGCAGCGGGCTTTCAGGAACCATCTGGACTACCTGTCCTCCGGGCGGATCCCGGAGTGGGTGGACCTGTTCACCGAGGACGGGGTGCTGGAGTTCCCGTACGCCCCCAAGGGCTTCCCCGGCAAGACCGTGGGCAAGGAGGGGCTGTATGAGTACATGAAGAACTTCCCGGAGCACTTCCGTGTGGAGTTCGTCGACCTGCACTTCCACGAGACGGTCGATCCCTCGCTGGTGATCGCCGAGTTCAAGAGCGTGGGCACCGCACTGGCCACCGGCCGGCCGTACAACCAGACGTACATCTCGGTGGTCGAGACGCAGGACGGCAAGATCAGCCGTTACGTCGACTTCTGGAACCCGCTCGTGGGCATCGAGGCCCTCGGCGGCAGCCCGGCCGACATGGTCTCGGCCTTCAGCAACGACTGAGGCCGCACGTCACCTCCGGCGGCGGAGGGACCGCTCACCGCGACACTGCGGTCTCTCCGCACCGGAACGTTGGGCGCGACTTGACGGCCCTAGTGTGAAAGTGGTTGGTTACTCACATGGAGACAAGGACACGGCAGCGTTCCACCGCTGACGAGCGCCGGGCCACGGTCATGCGCACGGCGATAAAGACGTTCGCCGAGCGCGGGTACTACGGGACCTCGACGATGGACGTGGCCAAGGCCGCCGGCATCTCGCAGGGCTACCTGTACCGGTTGTTCAAGGACAAGGAGACGCTGTTCGCGGCCCTGGTCGACTTCTGTTCGGCCCGTCTGCGGGAGGGTGCCGCCGCGGCGGCCGCATCGGTGGAGTCCACCGATCCGGAAGCGGTCCTCAAGGCTCTGACGGCCTCCTACGACGAGATCATCACCGACCGGGACGTGCTCATGATTCTCATGCATGCCCAGTGCAGCGCGAGCGAGCCCGTCATCGGCGAGGCGGTCCGCGCCTGTTACGCCAAGCAGGTCGAGTACGTCCGCGCCGTCTCCGGCGCCTCCGACGAGCAGATCCGCCGCTACTTCGCCGACGGCCTGCTCAGCAACGTCCTGGTGGCGATCGACGCCCTCACCATCGACGCACCCTGGGCGCGCACTCTGCGCGCCTAGCGGCAGCACCCCCTGCCGGGCCGCTCCGGGCGGCCCCTCTCTTTCGTCCTGAAAGTAAGCGGTCAACCGCTTAATTAATCGCTCAGAGAGAGTCCACCTCATGTCATCCCCTTCCCAGCGCCGCGGCACCGGGCTTCTGCTGGCCCTGCTGGCGTTCGCCCAGTTCATCAGCGCCATCGACTACAACATCGTCTACGTCGCGCTCCCCGAGATCGGCCGCGAGGTCGGCTTCGACGCGCAGAACCTGCAGTGGGTGGTCAGCGGCTACGCGGTCGCGTTCGGCGGCTTCCTGCTGCTGGGCGGCCGTGCCGCCGACCTGCTCGGCCACCGTCGCATGTTCACCACCGCCCTGAGCCTGTACGGCCTGGCCTCGCTGGCCGGTGGCCTGATAAGTGAGCCCGGGCTGCTCGTGGCCGCCCGCGCGGTGCAGGGTCTGGGCGGTGCGCTGCTGCTGCCCGCCACGCTCTCCCTGATCGCCACCACCTTCCAGGAGGGCGCCGCACGCAACAGGGCGCTCGCGATCTGGGGCGGTGCCGGCGCCGTCGGTCTCGCGCTCGGCTCCCTGCTGGGCGGCATCCTGACCAACTACCTCGGCTGGGAGTCCGTCTTCTTCGTCAACGTCCCCCTCGCCCTGGGCGCCGCAGCAGCGGCCTTCTCGGTCATTCCCAAGGACGCGCCGCGTGAGCGGGGCCGCACCTTCGACCTGACCGGCGCACTGACCGCCACCATCGGCTTCAGCGCTCTCGTCTTCGGCATCGTCCAGGGCCCCGCGGCTGGCTGGGGCTCCGCCGAGACCCTCGTCGCCCTCCTCGGCGGCGCACTGTTCATCGGCCTGTTCCTGATCGTCGAGTCCCGCACCGCCCACCCGCTGATGCCGCTGCGGCTGTTCGGCAACCGCAGCCTGGTCGCCGCGATGGGGATCACCTTCGTCTTCATGGGCACCTTCGGCGCCCAGTACTACTTCTTCACCGTCTACCTGCAGAACGTGCTCCACTACAGCGCCCTGACCACCGGCCTGGCGTTCCTGCCCTCGGCACTGGTGGGCATGGTCGGCACCAAGCTGAGCGAGAAGCTGCTCGGCAAGGTCGGCCCCCGCACGACGATCATCACCGGTCTGCTCGTGGGCGCCGCCGGCATGGCCGTCCTGGCGCTGGGCATGTCCCCGAACGGCGGCTACCCGGCCCTGCTGCCCGGCGTGATCCTGCTCAGCCTCGGCCAGGGCCTCGCCTGGACCGCGATGTTCGTCGCGGCCACCAGCGGAGTCGACGCCTCCCACCAGGGCATCGCCTCGGCCATGGCCTCCACCACTCAGCAGATCGGCTCCGCCGTCGGCCTGGCGATCCTGGTTGCCGTCGCCAACTCCGGCGTCCACACCAGCACCGGCGCGGCGCTCGTCCCCGGCCTGCGCACCGCGGGGTTCACCGCCGGTGCCCTCACCCTCCTCGGTGTGGCCATCGCCCTGACCCTGCGCCGGCCCGGCACCACCCCGCCGGCCCCCACCGCGACGAAGACCACGCAGCGCTCGGAAGCCGGCATCTCCGCCTGAACCCCCTGAGCGGAGAACACGCAGACCCCCTCGGCGGGGCGGCCGACCCGCCCCGCCGAGGGGGTCACCCACAGTTGACGCTCCCCACTCCCACTGCAGGAGCAGGACGATGAAGGTGACTGCAACACCTGTGACGACCTGGGCCTGGCCGCATGACCGGCGGCGCGTCGCTCCGGATGCCTTCATGGCAAGAGGACACGCGCCAGGACGACGTCGGCTTCCATGACGGGGCTGGGCCGGTCACCCGGCCCAGCCCGTGCCGGTCTATGCGCCGGTGGGCGCTGCTGTCGGCTTGCCCAGCTTCCGCAGGTCGAGCGCGAGGAGCGCGGCGATGCCGATGACGGGCAGACAGGTCATCTGGATCGCGGCCGCCACGCCCCAGCCGTAGGCGCTCTGCAGCGCGGCGAAGGCATAGCCGGACACCGAGGCGGGAAGGTAAGTCGCCGCGAGGAAGACCCCGCTCGCGCGGCCGACCGCCCCGGGCGAGACACTGCGCTGGACCAGGGCGTACAGGTTGACTATCAGCACCCCGCTGGCCAGCGTGCCGTAGCCGATCGACAGCAGCGCCTGTCCGACGGGCGCCGTGTGCACGTTGAACAGCAGCCAGCCCAGGGCCATGTTCGCGCCCGTCGCGATGATCAGCACCCAACGGGGGTTGAACCGGTCCCCGAGCCAGCCGGCCGGAATACCCGGCATCGAGCCGATCGCGAACATCCCGGCGACCAGTCCCACATCCGTCGTGCTGAACCCCGACTCGGTCTTGAGGTAGGTGGGATACAGGCCGAGGAAGCTGTAGCCGCAGAAGCCCACCACGGCCGAGGCGACGGCACAGGCGACCACATTGCGGTTCATCAGTCTTTCCGGGGTTGCGGTTCCGCGTCGGGATGCTCAGGCGGAAGGAGACGGAGGCGGTCCTTCGCCATGGCCGCGACTTGTTCGTCACCGAGCTCGCCGGCCAGAGTGAGCGACCGCCGGGCTCCGGGGACGTCTTCGCGCCGTAGGCGTATCTCGCCGTGGATGAGATGGGCAGGCGCCAGGAAGTCCCCTTGTCCGGCTTCGAGGACCGGAAGCAGGGCCTGCTCCGCGTCGTCCAGGTCACCGCGGCGGAGCAGCAGTTGAGCGAGGTGGACGGACGCGGCAAGAGACTCGACCGGGTGATGCGCACGGATGACCTGCCGGAAGACGTCCTCGGCGCCCTCCGTCCTGCCGTCCTCCATGGCCATGCGGGCGAGTTCGTTGGCCGCTCTCGGAGAATGGTCGCGGTGCCCGGCAGTGATGACCACCCGGAGACACTCGTCTGCTCCCGCCATGTCCCCCAACTGCCGGAGCACGTAGGAGAGATTGATGCCGCTCTGGCCGGCGAGGTCCGCGTCGTCGGCGTGCACGGCCCGGCGGTAGGCGTCCCGGGCAGCGGTCAGATCGCCCCGCCTGCGCAGCAACTGCCCCAGGTTGAAGGCTGCGATCGCGGCCCTGGGCGGGTCCCCCATGTCCATGACCTGACGGAACTGCTCCTCCGCGAACGCGACGTCACCGCTCTCCAACCGCAGGCTCGCGAGTTCCAGAACCACGGACCATGGGCTGTCGACGACCACGGTCGTTGTCTCGTGCGGTGGTTGGTTCTTGGGGTGCCGACGTCTTCTCCACAGCGCCATTCAGCCTCCCGGTAGGTGCTCGCTCACAGTCGGCCACCCGAAGACCGACGTCAAGCCCATGAGGCCGCTGCCCGCTCCCAACGGATGGGTGGGACTGGCAAGTTGGGCGGTCGGCGCCTTGAACGGGTCCCTGGCGTGCCCTGCCGGCGGTGAAGATCGAGCTCGTCCCTGCGAGGAGAAGGCTTCGGCTAGGCTGAACGCCTCGAACGCATGAGTGAGTAGCAACGGGGGTTGCCTTATGCCTGATCGTGTCGGCTTGTCTCGCGTCGAAAGACCCTTGAGCTGGTCGAGCGGAAACCGACATGGCTTCTGACTTCTCCCGGCTGATGAAACAGGACTTCTCCGACCTGGAAGCGGCGGCGAGGGCCTGGCGCGCACTGTCGACCACCATGGACTCCCTCACGGACCGCCACCGCCGGCAGGTGACGGGACCACTGCACCAGTCCTGGAAGGGCGACGACGCCGACGCGGCCCTCTTCTATCTGGAGGACGTCGAATCGCGGATCGGTGTGGTCGAGACGGAGGCCATGGCCATCGCCGAGGTCATCGATACCACACGGTTCTGGATGGAGCAGTCCCAGACCGACCTGCGCAATGCGGTGCGGCGGGCGGAGGAGGATAACTTCGAGGTCGACGGCGACGGCTGGGTCAGTGATCCGACAACCACGGACCTGCCGCGTCAGGACCCCGACGCGCGGCAGATCATCGCCGGCCGCAGCGCCCTGCTCGGGGAGCACCGCGCGGCCATCGACGAGGCCCTGACCGCCGCGCACAAGGCCAGCAACGACGGCGCGAAGGCCCTCGGGGAGCTGAACGGCGACATCCTCACCGACCCGCTCAGTCATGACGCGGCAGCGGAATCCGCCCAGGACGTCAAGAACGCGATGAAGGCGGTGGGTGTCCAGGCCCCGCAGATCCCCGAGGGCGACCCGAAGGCCGCCGCCGAATGGTGGAAGGCCCTCAGCCCCGAGGAGCGCCAGGCCTACAGCACGCTCTATCCGAAGGAGATCGGCGCGACCGACGGTCTGCCGTCGGATGTACGCGACGACGCCAACCGTACGGCCCTCGCCCAGGAGCTCAATCTGGTCCAGGAGGGCAACTGGGACGAAGGATTCCCTGGCGAGAGCGACGAAAGCGTCAACAGACGCCTGCACAACCTCCAGGTGCTCAACGACCAGCTCGAAGCCGCGGACGGCGCGCCCAAGGGTAAGGAGCTGTACCTCCTCGGCTACGACTCGAAGGACGACGGACGGGCGATCATAGCCATGGGCAACCCGGACACCGCCGACAATGTCGGTGTCCAAGTGCCGGGCACGGGAACCACGATGGACTCCACACGTGGGCAACTGGAGCGCGTCAGCAAGCTGCAGGACTCGGCTGGGGAAGCAGATCCTACGGCGGATACCGCAATGGTGTACTGGTTGGGATACGACGCCCCCGAGATTCCGATCAGCGAGGCCAACAACCTCGATGTCGCCGGCCCCGGCCGAGCCGAAGACGGTGCCCAGGACCTGAGGGACTTCACCCACGGCCTACGTGCCTCCCATGAAGGCGAGAGGGCAAACCTCACTGTGCTGGGCCACAGCTACGGATCCACCGCTGTAGGTGCGGCAGCAGCCGGAGACGACGGTTTGGACGCGGACAATATCGCTGTTGTCGGCAGCCCCGGCATGACCGTGGACAGAGCTGACGACCTCAATATCGACCCGAGCCATGTCTATGTGGGTCTGGCTGAAGACGACCCGATCAGAGATGCTCAAGACCTGAGCCTGGGCCATAACGTGACGTCCGCCTACTTCGGCGCTACACGATTCGAAACCGACACCAGCGGCCACAGCGGCTACTGGGATGAAAACAGCGACGGCATGAGCGAAGGCCTGGCGAACCAAGGCCGGATCATCGCCGGCCGTCAGCCGAGCGCATACGATCCTCCGCCCTCGATGCCGGCTCAACCACCCGGACACCTGTGATCAGGCCCGCTAGGCAAAAGCGAGAACGATGCTCCGCAAGAACACCCTCATAGCCGCCCTGGCAGTCACCACCACTCTCTTCACCGGAGCCTGCATGTCCCGGCAGACCGACGACATCAACAAACCCCTCCCTCGCAAGAGCAGGGCAGAATCTCTGGCGTGGGCCAAGGAGTACACGTCGACCATGGCGCGATACGCCGACGTCGAGATCTCCGGTGATCCCGCGCCGAGGAAGCGCTTCGACGCCTGCGTAGGCCAGAAGGACGAAGTGGCCGAGGACGGGCGGTACACGCTCACCTATACCAGCTATGCAAAGCTCCCCGAAGAGCAGCACATCCCCGCCATCCGCAAGCTTCGCAAAGCGCTCGAGCAGCACGGGGTCCGCATCACCAGCCACACCGAGCGCCCGACGACGCCTGAAGCCATCATGTACGGCAGAAGCGACAGCGAGGGCTACTCGCTCATCGCGGACTCGGTAAACCCTCCCGGCACTCTCCGGCTCTCCGTCTCCACCCCTTGTTTCCTCCCCCCGGGAGCCGAGCAGCAGCAATTCTGAGCTGAGCTTGCTCCTCATCGGCGGACACCCTTGATGCTGCTCCCCGTGCGGGGTCACTCCTTGGGGTGTCTCTGACAGGTGCCTTACGCGTCTCCGGTTCTCTGTGGCGCGGCTTTCGGCCGCGCCCCGGCTGCTCACTCCGCCGTCGCGTTCCCGGACAGGCGGACCTCCTCGTTGTCGAGGGCGGCCTGCAGCCGGCGCAGTACGGTGTCGTCGATGCGGCGTTCGTCGCGCAGACGGACGACGGTGGCGCGTTTGTGGGCGATGAGGGCCAGGCGCAGCGCGATGTAGTCCTGGTGCTGGAGCAGGGCCGGGTCGTCGTCGGCGCCCGCGCTCCTGGCCCGTACGGTCGCCAGTTGCGCCTCGTACTCCTGGCGCAGCCATTCGACGATCTTCGGTCCGGTGCCCAGGTCGGCGGCGAGTTGCGGCATCGCCTTGATCGCCTCTTCCACGGCGGTGGACTCGGCGAGGTTCTGCTCCTCGTCGACCGACGTGTCGGGGGGCAGTTTCGCCCAGCGCACCACCGCGGGCAGCGCGAGTCCCTGCGTCACCAGCGTCACGAGGATGACGCCGGAGGTGACGAAGACGATGAAGCCGCGGTCGGGGAACGGCTCGCCCGAGTCGAGCGTCTGCGGTACCGACAGTGCCACCGCGAGGGAGACCGCACCCCGGAACCCGGCCAGCCCGCTGACCACGCGGGCCCGGTCACTGACGCGGAGGAGGCGCTGCTGGGGGCGGTGGTCGAGCATGCGGATCAGGTAGGCGGAAGCGAACAGGAACGCGAAGCGCACGACGACGAGCACCACGCAGACGACTCCTGCCGCGATCAACGCCTCCTTGAGGTCGGAGCGGCTGAGGCTGCGCACGGCGTACTGCAGTTCCACCCCCACCAGGACGAACAGCGCCCCGTTGATGAGGAAGGTGGCCAGCGGCCAGAACGCCAGTGCCTGCGTGCGGTGTTCGGCCCGGATGATGCGCGGGGCGACCTGGCTCATGATGAGGCCGCTGATGACCACCGCGAGCACGCCGGAGGCTCCGACCAGTTCGGCGAGCAGGTACGCGGTGAAGGGCGCCAGGATCATGACCAGGTTGCCCAGCAGGGGGTCGTCCAGGCGGCGCCGCAGGTTCATGTTGACCCACGCGACAGCCGCTCCGACCACGGCGCCGCCGCCGTAGGCGAGCAGGAAGAGTCCGCCGACGCGTGGAATGCTCAGGTGTTCCTCGCCGACCGTGATGCCGACGGCGAGACCGTAGACGACCAGGGCCGTGCCGTCGTTGACGAGACTCTCCGCGCGCAGCACGGTGACCTGACGGCGCGGCAGGGCCTGGGCCAGGACGCCGACCGCGGTGGCGTCCGTGGGCGCCACGGCCGCGCCGAGCACCCAGGCGGGCCCCCACGGAAGACCGAGGGCGTGCCCGGCCGCGGCGACGGCCCAGGCCGTGAGAATGACGAGGGCGGTGCTCAGCAGCGCGATGCCGCGCAGGTTGGTGCGTATCTCCCGCAGGGAGGTGGTCAGGCTCTCCCAGTACAGCAGCACCGGCAGGAAGAGCAGCAGCACGACCTCCGGCGGCAGCTGTGCCTGCCGCACCGCCGGGACGAACCCCAGGGCGGCACCCGTCCCGAGCAGGACGACGGGCGGGGCTGTGCCGAGGCGTTGTCCCACGGCGTTGCCCACCAGCACGCCACACCCAGGACCACGACGAGTTCAAGACCGGGCAAGGGGGGTTTCTCCTGCGGGAGGGACGGACGTTCGGGCGGGTTCAGCCCCTCGGGACGAGCTTGAGGGTCGTGTCCCGCGAGGCCACCATCGGGTTGACGTAACCGGCGCCGTAACGGCTGTACTTGGTGCGGTAGGCGGCGTCGATGCGGTCGTTGACGTCGGCGTCGGTGACCTCGACGAAGCTGACGTCCCTGTCGACGCCGCCGGAGCGGATGTGGCCGGCGCGGCTCGCCCGGGCCGCGCGGTACCAGGAGCCGGCGCTGCCCCGGTAGGAGCGGACGTAGAGGTCGTCGCCGTAGCGGACGACCCAGATCGGCACCGGTTTGCGTGGCGTTCCGTCGCTGCGCAGGGGCGCCATCTCCAGTTCGTCGGCGTGCTCGATGCGGTCGAGTTCGTCGTTCGTCCAGGTCGTCATCGGCACGTCTCCTTCATGGTGGGGTGCGGGGTGCTGTGAGCGACACCGCCGAATTGGCGGCCGGCCGCGGCCGTACGACGGGGCGTCGGGCCCTTGCGGGCATGAGCGCGACGGGGGAACGGGCTCACGCCCACGAGGGGCTGGGTGGGGTGGGCGCAGTGTCAGGGCTTGAGCAGGGTCTTGATGGCGCGGCGCTCGTCCATCGCCCTGTAGCCCTCGGCGACCTGCTCCAGGGGCAGGGTGAGGTCGAAGACCTTGCCGGGGTCGATGCGGCCGTTCAGGACGCGGTCGATCAAATCGGGCAGGTAGCCGCGCACGGGAGCCGGGCCGCCGCGCAGGCCGACGTGGGAGAAGAACAGCTCCTGACCGTCGATCGCCACACCGTGCGGGACGCCGACGAAGCCGACATTGCCGCCGGGCCGGGTGGAGTACAGCGCCTGCCGCATCGACTGCTCGGTACCGACGCACTCCAGCACGCTGTCGGCGCCTACGCCGTCCGTGAGCTCCTTGACGCGGGCGATGCCTTCCTCACCGCGCTCGGTCACGATGTCGGTCGCGCCGAACTCCAGGGCGAGCTGCTGCCGGCTCTCGTGCCGGCTCATCGCGATGATCCGCTCGGCGCCGAGTTCCTTGGCGGCGATGACACCGCACAGGCCGACCGCGCCGTCACCGACGACCACGGCGGTGGCGCCGGGCCTGACCTCGGCGGCCTTGGCGGCGTACCAGCCGGTGCCCATGACGTCGGACAGCGTCAGCAGACCGGGCCAGAACTCCTCGGCCGGTTGCTCGGCGGTGGCGACGAGGGTGCCCTGGGCCTGCGGGATGCGGACGTACTCGGCCTGGCAGGTGCTCATGAACTCCCGGTGCACACAGTTGGACTGATAGCCCGCCAGACAGTTCGGACAGGTGTTGTCGGAGGTGGCGAAGGAGCCGATGACGAACTGTCCCGGCTTGACGGAGGTGACGTCGCTACCGACCTCCTCGACGATGCCGACGTATTCGTGGCCCATCGGGTGGGGATCCTCCACGGGCTCCACTCCGCGGTAGGCCCACAGGTCCGAGCCGCACACACAGGTGACGACGGTACGGATGATCGCGTCGGTCGGCTGGATGATTTCCGGCTCCGGAACGTCCTCCAGCCGGATGTCGCCGGGGGCGTGAATGACAGTTGCTCGCATGAGTCTTTTCCCTGGTCTGTTCTCTCGGAGGGGGTTGGGGGTCGGTCGCGGGACGACCACCCGCCGGAGACGGTGCGGTTCCGCCGTCATCCGCTGCGTGCGCGGCACCGCGAGTCAGCGGCGTGCGCACACCGCCGAAATACGGAAGCCCGGAACAGGGAATACCGACTGCCGAGGCCGTATAAAAGCAATCCCACCCCGTAGGGCGAATGTGATCCGTCGATGCGAAGCCGTCACCGGCCTCGTCCTCGACTCCGTCACCGTCCGCAGGGCGCCCTGAGGAGAATTCCATCCCGGGCGCGGCGTATCCAGGGATAAAACTGTCCTACCCTGCGGGCCGGCGGGCGGTGGCAGACTGTCGGGCATGGCCAGCAGTGCGCACCTGAACGAGCTGGGTGAATTCCTCAAGGCCCGCCGGGCCGAACTCGGCCCCCGTGCGGTCGGGCTGCCGGACACCGACGGGCGGCGGCGCGTGGCCGGCCTGCGCCGGGAAGAAGTGGCCGTGCTGGCCGCCATCAGCACCGACTACTACACCCGTCTGGAGCAGGGCCGCATCACCCCGTCCGCGTCCGTGCTGTCCGCGCTCGTCCGCGTGCTGCAGCTGAGCGACGACCAGCGGGACTACCTGTTCGAGCTGGCCGGGAGGGAGGTCGGCCGACCGCGGCGCAGGGCTTCGCAGAAGGTGCTGCCACAGTTGCTCACGGTGATGAACGAGCTCAGTGCGACCCCGGGGATGATCCTTGGCCGGTACCTGGACATCCTCGCGTGGAACCCGATGGCCGCGGCTTTGTTCGGCACCGATTTCACGAAGATCCCGGAGCGGCAGCGCAACTACATCCGGCAGCTCTTCACCGACCCGGCCATGAAGTCGCTGTACGCGGACTGGGAGAACTCCGCCCGCAACGCCGTGGCCGTACTGCGCCGACGGGCCGCCGCCCGTCCCGACGACCCGGGACTGGCCGCCCTCGTCGGCGAGCTGTCGGTGCAGGACGACCAGTTCCGCCAGTGGTGGGGAGGCCGCCAGGTGGCACCCCGCACCGGCGGCATCAAGGTGTTCGACCATCCGATCGCCGGCGAACTCACCCTCGACTGGGACGCCCTCACCTGTGAGGCCGACCCCGACCAGCAGCTCATCATCTGGATCGCCGAACCCGGTTCCCATTCCTACGAGGGGCTGCGCTTCCTCTCCTCCTGGGCGGGGGCCCGGCAGGAGCGGCCGGCGTCCGACACCATCAACTGACGGCCGCGGATTTCTTCTGCAGGGGCTGCGCAAGGCCCGGGAACACCTGAAAAAACCGCATGGATTCCCGGTCCGAACGAAATTCCGTGCAGAGCGGCGTGCCACTCGGGGTGCCACCCGGCGAGGGGTGAATCCTTCCTGCCTTCGGCACCCGCATTCCGAGCAACGCTTCAAGGTGCGACTCGCACATTCCTTTTCGAGAAGCAATACCCCATGTCCTCCAGCCCCCGGCCCCGCCGTCGTCGCATTCCACTCGGGATACCGCCACGGCGTGCCCGCCCCTTCATCGAGGTTCTTCGTGCCGGATGCCGCGCAGCCGAACGAGTGTGGCGTCCAGGTCGGCCGGACGGGGCCGGTTGTGCGGCAGCTTGGCGAGCAGGGCCGCCATTCCGCAGGTGTCGGTCAGCGCTGACAGGACCAGGCCGCCGGCGATTGCGGCGGACAGCGACTGGAAGGCCGGGTGGACGACCAGGCCCAGCAGAAGGCCCAGCAGTACGACCGAACCGGCGGTGAACCGGACCTGGCGTTCCATGCTCCAGGTCGCCCTCGTGGCTCCCTCGGGGCGCTGAAGGTCATGGCCCTGGGCCGACCAGGCGGTCGTGCCACCGGCGAGGGTGGCGGCGGTGACGCCGCTCTCGGCGAGGATGCGGCAGGCGTTCTCCGAGCGGCTGCCGGAGGCGCAGACGGCGAGGATGTCGCCGTGCTCGGCGGCGGTTCGGATGTCGGACACGACCCGGTCGAGCTGGTCCAGCGGGATGTTGAGTGCGCCGGGCAGGTGGCCGCCCGCGTACTCGCCAGGGGTGCGGACGTCGATGACGGTCAGCTCGTGGAGGCGGGAGCGGGCCTGGCGGGGGTCGAGGGTGGTGGGGATGGTCATGGGAGATGTCTTCCTGGTCGGTCGGCGTTGCCCGCAGTGGGCAGGCTGTGTACTTCACCGGACATGGACGTGAGTGATCGGGAGCGGGGACCGAGGGCCTGGGGGCCTGATGCGTTCCGGGGGCCGGCGCGGCGGACACGCTCCCGGTGGGGGCAGGACCGGGTCTCCGGTGGAGCCGGCCCTCTCGCTCGCACGCTCATGCGAGTACGTCGACGAGCATGGAGGCGGCCACCGCGAGCAGGACGCAGGCGAAGACCTTCTGCAATGTCTCGCCCTCGAGCTTCTTCGACAGGCGTTTGCCGTCCCAGGCCCCCAGGACCGCCGCCCCGGTGAAGGGCGTGATCAGGGCCCAGTCCAGGTGCAGTCCGGTACCGGCGCGGGCGACGAGGGCGGCCAGC
Source organism: Streptomyces sp. Ru72 (assembly GCF_002920635.1). Lineage (GTDB taxonomy): Bacteria > Actinomycetota > Actinomycetes > Streptomycetales > Streptomycetaceae > Streptomyces. The sequence goes on from NZ_PQSR01000017.1 coordinate 27,051, forward strand.
GAGTTGATGGTGATCACCAGCAGGCTGGTACCCACGGCGGCGCGCATGGCCAGGCCGAGGACGCCCACCAGAGCGGGTACGGCGAGGAAGCCGCCGCCCACACCCAGGAACCCCGTCACCGCTCCCAGCCCGGCTCCGGCAGCGCCCGCCTTTCCCGGGCGGACCCGGCCGGAGGGCTCCCTGAGCCCTGGGCGCAGCATCCGCAGGGCCGCCAGGGCGGCCACGACGGCGAATGCCGCGGTGAGCATGGACTGCGGCAGGTGGTCGGCGGCCGCCCCGGCGAGCATCGCGGGGGCGATGCCGGCGGCGGCGAACAGCAGCCCGGTACGCCAGGCCACGTTGCCGTCCCTGGCGTGCCCGGTCAGGGCCGCGGCCGAGGTGGAGGTGACGATGATCAGGCTCGCCGTGGTCGCTTCCGCCGGCGTGAAGCCGAGCAGGTAGATCAGGGCAGGCACCGCCAGAACACTGCCGCCACCACCGAGGCCGCCCAGGGCGAGGCCCACGACGGCACCTGCGAAGAGCGCGAGAACCAGGCCGGTCATGCTATGGAGCCGCTGTTCCCGTGTTCGTCGACGACCGGATGCCCGGAGGCGGCCCACACCTGCATGCCGCCCTCGACGTCGACGGCGTCGGCGCCCCGCGCGGTCAGCAGGGCGACGGCCTGCTGCGAGCGACGACCGCTGCGGCACATCACCACCAGCGGCCGGCCCCGGGCCGGGGCCGGCAGCGCTGCCCCTGCGATCAGCCGGGACAACGGAACGTGCAGGGCACCGGGCGCATGCCCCGCGTTCCACTCGGGCTGCTCCCGCACATCCAGCAGGACGGCCCGGGCATCGTCGCCGCCGGTGCATCGCAGGGCCTCGTCGACAGTGACGCGGTCTTCACCACGCCGGAAAGCGGCCATCACACAACCTCTCAAAAGCTCGTGGGGAAAGGGGTGCCCGGCTCAGCCGGTGACCAGGGTCAGTCCCGCCTCGGCGGCCGCGTCGAAGCCGTCGTCCACGGCCACCACGTCACGGCCCGCGGCATCGAGCAGCGAGGCCGCGATCCCGGCCCGCATGCCGCCGGCGCAGTGCACCCACACCGTGCCGGTCGGCACCTCACCCAACCGCTTGTGCAGTTGGTGAACCGGAATGTGCACGGAACCCTCGATGTACCCGGCGGCCCGTTCCGAGGCCCGTCGCACGTCGAGTACGACGACGCCGTCCGTGCCCCGCCCGGCCAGCCCGGCGAACGTGGATCGCGGGAAGGAGACAGGCCGGCTGCCCTCCGGCACCCACCGGTCGGGTGTGCCGGTGGCGGCGGCCGCTGGGCGGTCGATGCCGACGCGGACCAACTCGCGCTGAGCGGCCGCCAGTTGCTCCGGGGACTCGGCCAGCAGCGTGACCGGCTTGCCCCACGGGATCAACCAGGCCAGGTACGTGGCGATGTTGCCGTCCGCCTCGAAGTTGAACGAGCCGGCGACATGTCCGGCGGCGAACGCGATGCGGCTGCGCAGATCGACCACCCACTCACCGGCCGACAGCCGGGAGGCGATCTCCTCGGCGTCCGCGAGGGCCGGTGGGGTCAGGTCCACCGGGGCAGGCCCGGCGGCGTTGGCCGGCCCCATGTGCGTGTAGTAGGCGGGGACGTCGTCGAGTTCGGCCAGCAGGCGGGTGACGAAGGAGTCCACGTCCGTGGTGAGCGCCGCGTTCACGGCCTTCTCCTCACCGATCGTGGTCGCGTCTCCCTCGCTCTGCGCCGAGGAGCAGAAGCTGCCGAAGCCGTGTGTGGGCAGCACGGGCGTCTCGTCCGGCAGCTCGGCCGCCAGGCGGTGCGCCGAGGCGTGCTGGGCGCGCGCCAGTTGCTCGGTCAGACGGGGTTCGACCAGGTCCGGCCGGCCCACGGTGCCGATCAGCAGGGAGCCGCCGGTGAACGCGGCTGCCGGCCGGCCGTTCTCCTCGAGCACGTAGGCGGTGTGGTGCGGCGTGTGCCCGGGGGTGGCGATCGCTCGCAACGTGAGCCCGGTGTCGATGTCCGTGACGTCGCCGTCGGCCACCGGCACGTGGGCGAACGCCACGTGCGCTCCCGCCGGTACGAGGTAGGCGGCACCCGTCACCCGGGCCAGCTCGGGACCGCCGGTGACGTAGTCGTTGTGGACGTGGGTCTCCACCACGTGTGATATCCGCACTCCGCGCCGGGCGGCGGCCGTCACAACCTGGTCGATGTCCCGCGGGGGGTCCACCGCCACGGCTGTGTGCCTGCCGCCGACCAGGTAGCTGCGGTTGCCCAGCCCCTTCAGCTCGATGGTGTCGATGAAGAACATCGGGTACTCCCTTCCTGAAAATTACCCCCGGGGGTATGCGGGTCACCGTACACGATACCCCGGGGGGTATGCGAGGAAGGTATGAGGAGTCGGTCGCCGACGCCGATCGGCTCGGCGCTGTCGTGAAGTCGAGGCGGCTGCGGGCGGGCCGCTGTGGTGCGTGACCGTGGCGGCGGAAGTCCGGGGGTGCATACGGGTCAACCGAGGCGCATCGTCGCCGTCTCCGGCCGCGAGCCCCCGGTAAGATACCCACAGGGGTATATCGGGAGGAGTCGGGTCGTGGAACTGGGCATGGCGGCGGACGAGCTGAAGGCGGTGGTCAACCGGCTGCGCCGGGCGCAGGGGCAGATCGCCGGGGTGATCAAGATGATCGAGGAGGGGCGGGACTGCGAGGACGTGGTCACGCAGCTGGCCGCGGCCTCCCGCGCTCTGGACAAGGCGGGCTTCGCGGTCATCGCCACCGGGCTCCAGCGCTGCCTCACGGACTCCGAGGTGGCCGGCGACGGAGACCGGGAGCAGATGCGCGCCCGGCTGGAGAAGCTCTTCCTGTCGCTTGCGTGAGCCGGCTCCATGCGCCGACTCGGTCCTGCCGCGCAGGCGCCGGTCCGGTCGACCGGCACACTTCCGGGCCGGGAGGCACCAGGTACCCGACGGTTTCCCGCTCGGGCCGGCGAGACGGTCGGGCAGAACACGGGGCACGCCGCGGCCCCCTACGCCCGCGCCGATGCCGACGCAGGTGAGGCGCAGAGCGCGGCGGCTCGGCCCGCCGTACCCGGTCATGTCGCAGATCTCGATGAGGACGCCGTCCTCGGGGAGGCCCCGGCCGACGGCACCGGGTGGTGAGCGTCAACCGTCCGGGGCGTGAGCGGGCGAGCTCGTCGTGGGGCCCGTACGGTGAACAGGGCGCGGCCGGCGCACGAACGGCACTGTCCGCGCCGGCCGGGAGGCGGGCGCGGACAGCACTGTGTCACAGACGACCGGTCGGACGACCGGTCACCAGGTGTCCCGGGCCCCCCGTCCGCCCCGCCGCGTGGTCATGCCACGGGGCGCTTGACCGACGCGAGATGGGCGAACACCACCACGTTGGCCTCGTAGTCGTGCGCGCTGCGGTTGTAGTCGCCGCCGCAGGTGATCAGCCGGAGCTGAGGGGTCGGGGCGTCGGCGTACACCCGGTTGTCCGGGAAGCCGGCCTTGCTGAAGGTCTCGACCGAGTCGACCTTGAACCTGGCGACGGTGCCGTCCGCGCGGGTGATGTCCACCTTGCTGCCCGGTTTGAGGGTGCGCAGCAGTACGAACACCGCCGGGCCGGTCTTGGTGTCCACATGCCCCACCACGATCGACGTGCCCCGCTCGCCCGGCGAGGCGCCGCCCCGGTACCAGCCCACCAGGTTGGTGTTGTTCCCGGGCGGCGGGTTCAAGTGCCCTGAGGCCCCCAGGGTGAGTTCCGTGAACGGCGCGTCCACCCCGATCTGCGGAATCTCGATCCGCTTCGGCGCCGACCGCGGCAGCCCCTGCTTCTGAGGACTCGCCGTCGCGTCCTGCCCCGGAACCACCGGGGTGACGGCCGCCGGCGGGGCGGCGTCCACGGGCGGAGCGGCGTCCACGGGAGGGTCCAGATTCGCGGGTGAGACGGCGACCGCGGGCGGAGCCGCCGGCTTGGGGTCCGCGGGGGTGCCGGTCAGTGAGTTGTGGATGAGCAGAACGCCCAGCCCCACGGCCGCGGCCGGCCACAGCAGTGCTCGGCCGGCGGTACGGCGGGGCGCGGGTCCGCTGCGCGTCCGATCCGGTGGGGTGGGCTGCGAGGGGGCCATCGGACAATGCCTCTTCATCGACGGGGGCGAGGGTCTGACTTCAGGGGCCGGCAGCGGCCGGCACAAGCGCCGCAGCCGCGGACGCCGTCACCCCTTCCAGGGCGACAGCGGCCGCGACCGCGCTGCAATCGGCGAGGGCCGCCGATCAGGCACCGGCGACACTCGACGCGCCCCGGCGCCGCAGCATGTACGCCCCCGCGCCGAGGCCGCCGAGGAGCAGCACCGAGCCCGCGGCCAGGCCGCTGCCGGACTCCGCCAGCCCGCCGCCGCCGGCCTTCACCCCACCGCGGGGCTTGTTCGACGAGCGCTCCTCGCGCCCGCTCGCGCCCTCCTCCTCGTCGCCCCTCGACCGCGAGCCGCCATGGGCGTGCTCGCCACCCTGCTCGTCGTCCTGCGAGAACTGCTCGTCCTCGCCCGACCAGCCGCCTTCCTCCTGCTTGGCCAGGGCCAGGGCACCGCCACCGGCCTTCACCCCACCGCGCGGCTTGTCCTTCGAACGGCCGTGCTCCTTGTGCTTCGACTCCCCACCCTTGTCGTTGTCGCCCTCCTCGCCCTTTTCCTCGCCCCTGTACTCCTCGCCCTTGGACTCCTCGCCCTTGGACTCCTCGCCCTTCTCCTCGCCCCTGTACTCCTCGCTCTTGCCGCCGTGCTCCTCGTCCTGGGATTCCTCGCCTCTGCCGCCGTGCTCCTCGTCCTGGGATCCCTCGCTGTGGTGGCCGTGCTCCTTGCCCTTGTGGCCGCCGTGCTCCTCGCCGCCGTAGGAACCGCCGTCCGCGGCCCGAAGCTCGGGCACCGACACGGCGTACGCGGCGGGAGCGGAGAACACGACGGCAGCGGCGATCGCCGCGGAGGCGAACATGGTCCGGGTCGCTCGCATGAGAGGTAGTCCTTTCATCGCCACCACGAAGGCCGACACCACGCCGGCACGGGAAATCGCAGCGGTGACGTGATCACCTTCAACCCGAGGACTGCCTCTCACCACCGCAGAACACGGCAACCGAGCGAGCTCGTACTCCCTCCGGGTGCCTGCGGGCCGAAAAGTAACCCGGTCGGCAGCACACCCGTCAGTACTAGTCCGACCACGAATGGACGCGGGGCGAGCGCGCGTCCGGACATCGATGTGCCGCACTCGGCGCCGCGATGACGCGGCATCAGGTCTCCGCGCCACCGGCGGTCGGCCACTTCCTGCACGTAGGCATGTTCGACGGATGTTCAACTTGACTGAGACTCGGGCCACTTGGTTTCAAGAGTCGGGCATCGTGCGACTCACCGTCAGGATCCTCGGATCGCCGGTTTCGGGGAGATGGCGCCGATCGGGTCGCTTCGGATCTCCGAGCGGCGATGTCGAGGGGCGGGTCCCTGGGACGATCCGCCCATACGGGGCGAGCCGCGCTCCGGGCCGGGCGGGCGCCGGCGACCGGCCCGAGGCGGATGCCTGCGACCGGTCCGAGGCGGATGCCGACGACCGGTCCGAGGCGGACGCCGTGACCACCGAGAGGTCCTCGGAGCGGGGCCGGAGGGGTGCGCATCGTGATGACGCGCATGCCCCTGGTCTGCCCGCGACGGGCCCGTGTCCCCGGTCCGCCTGCCGGGGGCCCGCATGGCGCCGCCCGGGTGACGGTCTTCCTCGCTTGCTTTGTCTCTTGCGCAATCCGGGAACTGATGGGCGTCCGGATGCGTCGATCATGGTGGACGCGGACGACGACATGGCCGTGGAGGACGTCGATGGGTGTGGCCCTGACCAAGGGCGGCAACGTGTCGCTGAGCAGGCAGGCCCCCGGTCTGACTGCCGTGACGGTGGGACTGGGCTGGCAGGCGGACACGGGCTACGAGCCGGACGCCGGCGCACTGCTGTGCGACCGGAGCGGCAAGGTGCTGTCCGACGAGCACTTCGTCTTCTTCAACAACCTGAGCAGCCCCGAAGGTTCCGTCCGCCACTCGGGCGGTGGCGGCCCGGTCGGCGGGGACGACCAGCAGATCCACGTCGAGCTCGCGAGAGTCCCGGGCGAGGTGACGAAGATCGTCTTCTTGGTGTCGCTCTACGACGCGCGGGCCCGCGGCCAGGTCTTCGAGCACCTCGGCGGCGCCCACATCCGGGTCGTCGACGACGACGGCGGCGCCGAACTGGCCCGCTACGACCTCGCGACCGCCGGTCTGTCCACGGAAACCGCTCTGGTGCTCGGCGAGTTGTACCGGCACGACGCGGAGTGGAAGTTCCGCGCCGTCGGCCAGGGCTACGCCTCCGGGGCGGCGGGCATCGCCGCCGACTACGGCGTGAACGTGCTGAACGACAGCGCGAGCCCGGCGCCCCCCGTCACCGCCGCCAAGTCCGCAGCGACGACCGGCCCGTCGTTTCCGTCCGCCCCCACCGCCGCACCGCAGCCGCAGCCGGTCACCGCGCCGCCGCTACCCCCAGGGAGTTCCCTCGTGACGTGCTTCTTCGACCCCACCCACGGCCCCGGCACAACGACGGTGACCTGGTCGCCGCAGTGGGGCGTGCCCCGGCAGATCCAGACCTGCGGCGGCTGTGCGCAGCGCGTGCAGACGACGGTGCCGCCGTTCTACACCCCGCCCCAGCAGGGCTACCCGCAGCCCGTGCAGCAGGGCTACCCGCAGCCCGTGCAGCAGGGCTACCCGCAGCCCGTGCAGCAGGGCTACCCGCAGCAGGGCCACCCCGACCAGTACGCGGACCACCACCAGCACGGGGGCGGACGCCGCTTCGGCACGGGCGCGCTCATCGGTGCGGGCGCGGCCGGACTGATCGGCGGAGCGCTGCTCAACGAGGCGTTCGACGACGACGAACCGGAGGTCGTGGTCAACAACTACTACGAGGACTGACCGTGCGGCGGGCCCCCGAGGGGACCTCGGGGGCCCGCCGCCCCAGGACGCCACCGACCGTCGCTCGCACGCGCCTCAATGCGCCGGGTGCAGAAGGGGCGGGAGCAGGTTCGATACGGGCACGCGGGGCGTACGGGTGCCCGCCGGTTCCCCGGGTGTGAAGGACCAGGGGGAGAGGGGCGAGAGATGGCCGAGTCCCGGCTGCGGCGCAAGTGGCTTCCCGTGCTGGTGCTGGCCCTCGCCCTGTACGTCATCGTCCGTGCCGCCGGCACCCCGCAGTCCAGTGCGCCGCCCCCGGCCGCCGCGTCCACCCCCGCCCCCACCCCGTCCTCCGCCTCCCGCTCTCCGAGTCCTTCCGCGACGAGGAGCCCGTCGGCGTACGACCCGGCCGACTACGCCCCGCAGGTCCGCGCCCGCGCCCGCCAGGCGGGGATCGACGCCCGGCTGCTGATGGCGATCCTCTACAACGAGGCCTACAAACCGCATGATCCGGCCCTGGAACGGGCCTGGCAGAAGTACAAACCGGATGCGTCCTTCGGCATCGCCGACATGCACCGCGCCACCTTCGACGCGGTCAAGCAGGGCCGGGACTTCGCCGGCCGTCGCTGGGAGGACCTGCCCGACGACCGGGACCTGGCCATCGAGTCCGCTGCCTGGTACCTGCACGACCTGGCCGCGCAACTGCCGGCCACCTGGTCCGCCCCCTACACCAAGGACGACCTGCTGGCCCTCGGCTACAACGCCGGCCCGGGCAACATGCTCGCCTTCGTGCGCGGAGCGGCCCCGGGCACCCAGGCCCGCTCCTACCTCGACCGCCTGCACGCCAACTGGACGAAGGCGGGCCAGGCGGTCGGCGCCTAGTGCCCCAACAGGCACCGTTCGCCCCGTCGCTGCGCCCGGCACTCCCCCGAGCTCTTCGAGCAGGGGATACCCCCAGAGCACGCACCGGACGCCGCTCCTTGACGGGCAGACGTTGCTTGCCGGGGCACTGGCGATCCGTCACCCGTACGAGAGGTTGGAGCACGGGTCGTCGTCGGCGGAGCGGGCGTCGGCCGCCACCGAGGAGGGCAGGGCGGTGGGCGCGGGGGAGGTCGAGGGGGCGGCGGTGGCATAGGTCCGGCCCAGGACGACATCGATGCCCGCGCCGGTGAGGGGCTTCAGCTGTGCGCCGGGGAAGAGCCGGGCGACCGTTTCGGCCTGGGTCTTCAGGCCCGCGCCGTACTCGATGACGGTGGCGGCGTGGTCGTGGCTGCTCGCGTTGGCGGTGCCGGTGACCGTGAACCCGTGCCGGGTCAGGGTCGCCGCGGCGCGGGAGGCCAGGCCGCCTGTGGTCGTGCCGTTGTAGACGGCGACGTCGATGCCGGCACCGGAAACGTCCGCGCTGGGGCTCGGTGAGGGGGAGGCGGCGGCCTTGCCCTTCGTGCCGGCGGCGTCCTTGCCGTCGATCGTGCGGTCCGCCCTGAGCGCGGCCCACAGCTCCGACGTGTCCGGCTCGACGATCGCCACGCGCTCGCCGACGTACCGCCAGGGGATGGTGACGAACTTGGTGTTGTGCAGGTCGATGTCCTTCAGCGACATCGCGAAGGACATCAGCTTGTCCGCCGAGCCGAGTCCGGGATCGACGGTCAGGGACTTGGTGGCGGCTTCGGCGAGCGGCAGCAGGTTGGCCGGGGTGAGCCCGTCGCTCTTCACCTTCTTGATCAGGCCGGCCACGAACGCCTGCTGGCGCTTGATCCGGCCTATGTCCGACCCGTCCCCGATACCGTGCCGGATGCGCACGTAGTCCAGGGCCTTCTGCCCCGACACGGTCTGCACGCCCCTCCTGAACAACAGCGCCCCCCGGGTGCTGAGGTTGGGGTTCAGATCGCCCTGGTACACGTCCTGCGGCACGCACACCTGCACCCCGCCGACCGCGTCCGTCAGGGCCGCGAAGCCCTTGAAGTCGACGACGACCGTGTGGTCGACGCGCAGCCCGGTGAGGCTCTCGACGGTGTTCTGGGTGCAGGCGGGGTTGCCCTTGGCGGTCTCCCCGACCGAGTAGGCCGCGTTGAACATCGTGTTCGGCTGCGCCTTGGTCCACGTGCCGTCGGGGAGCCTGCACGGCGGGATGGTCACCAGTGTGTCGCGGGGGATCGAGACGGCTACGGCGTGGCGGTGGTCGGCGTAGATGTGCAGCAGGAAGGTGGTGTCCGAGCGGCCTATGTCGTTGCTGTCGCCGCCGCCGAGCGCGGAGTTGCCGTCGGTGCGCGCGTCCGTGCCGATGACGAGGACGTTCTCGCCCTTGGACACCCCGGCCTCCGGCCGGTTCTTGGACAGCCCCCCGGCGTCGAAGGTGTCGATGTCGCCGTTCAGTTTGAGGTAGATCCATCCCAGGCCGGCCGTACCGAGCACCACGACGGTGAGCGCCACGGCCAGGGCTATGCGCAGCGTGCCCCGCTTGCGGCGCCGTGCGCCACCGCCGCGGTGGCTCGGGGGCTCGCTCCCGCGGCGGTGGCGGGACGGGGTGGCCTGGTGACTCGTCGGCATGGCTTCGCCCTCATCCGTGAGACTCATACGGAGGGGACGACCGGCCCCGCCTGATGGTTGTACAGTTGCGCAATGTAGCAATAATCTCAGGCGGTGCCACGCGCCCGGCGGGCACCCCGGTCCGAAGAAGAGAAGGGGTGGGCGGGGATGCTCCGCAACGGCCTGGAACCCTGGCACCTGCTGATCGTGGCGATCGTCATCATCCTGCTGTTCGGCTCCAGGAAACTCCCGGACACCGCTCGCGCGCTGGGCAAGTCGATGCGCATCCTCAAGAGCGAGGCCAAGGCCATGAAGGAGGACGGCGACACCGCGCAGTCCGCCTCGACCGAGCCTTCGGCGCAGCGCCTGATCCAGGCGGCCCCCGGGGAGACGGCCTCGGCCCGCCCGGTGGGGGAGAGCGACACGGCTCGCTGAGCTCCCGGTCGGGGAGTTGATGAGGTGTCAGCTCCCTGACGGGCTGGGCCGTGTCACACCAGTGCGTGCCCCAGTAGTCGCAGCAGATCCCCCGTGGCGTCCGCCGCCCCCAGCGCCGGCAGGGCGCCCAGCGCGAGTGTGGTCGCGGCCAGCGGCCACAGACGTGGGGGCGGGCCCGCCTGGAGGGCGGCGATGCGGCGGGTGACCGCGCGGTCGGTGAAGGGCAACGCGCACGCCGGAGTGCGGCGCCCGGCGCTGAGCGCGGCGCGGGCCAGGGCGCGGGCCGTGGTGCCGCGGTCCCCGACCGCGTCGGCCGCCTGCTCGTCCGCCCACCGCTCCACCAGGAACGTCACCGTGGTGCGGACGGGCGCCAGCAGGGGATCGGCCGCGGCGGCGAGCGTCACGGCCGCCGACAGAAACGCGTGCCGGTGGGTCAGGTGCGCCCGCTCGTGCGCCAGCAGCACCCGGCGCTCCGCCGGCTCCAGTGCGCTCAGCATCGCCGAGGTGACCAGGATCCGGCCGGGCGCGCCGCTGCCGCCGGGGATGGCGAACGCCCGTGGCACGGGTGAGGCGGCGACGACCAGTTCCGTGTCCGGCGGCTGTCCGGCGCACAGCGCCCGCAGCGTGCGACGCGTCAGGCGTTCCGCGCGCAGGGTCCGGTACATGCGCAGGGCCGTCCCTGCGAGAGCCAGGATCGCGGCGACGGCGATCACCTCCGGAACCGGGTCCGGCAGCCGGTGGCCGTCCTCGCGGGCGTCCGCGGCGACCGGCGGCACCTGGCCCACCAGGGTGATCGCGAGCAGCACCATGGACCAGACGGTGGCGGCCGCGGTGAACACGGCGGACATCGTCAGCACCCGCGCCGCGAGCGCGGGCGCCACCCGCCGGCCGACCAGCGGGCTGAGGGCGGCCAGCAGCAGCGACAGCAGGAGCGGGACGTAGACGTCGATCTTCATGTGCCACCGCCCTCGGGGTGGGGGCGCCCGCCGAGCAGGTCGCGCAGCGCCTGTTCCTCCTCGGGGCTGAGGCCGGAGACGAACTGCTGGAGCGTGGCGATCGGGTCCGGGCCGCGGTCCAGCGCCTGGTGCATCGCCTCGGCGGTCAGTTCGGCCGCGTTCTTCGCGGGCCGGTACGCGCCGCGCCGCCCGTCCACGTCCCGCAGCACCAGCCCCTTGTCGTAGAGCCGTTTGAGGATGGTGTGAACGGTGTTGTAGGCGAGGCCGCCGCCGATCTCGGCCTGGATCTCGGCCGGGGTGAGTGCCTGCTCGGTGGCCCAGAGCGTCGCGAGCACCTCGCTCTCCAGCTCACCGCTGCTGCGTCGTTCCGCCCTGCCCCCAGAGCCTCTGCCGGCCATGCCCGCAACCTTACAGCGCGTAGGGGGCTCGTCGGCGGTGGCTCGGAGCCGTGCCGCCCGCGCACCGCCACGGCCCGGCTCACTCCATCGGAGCAACACTGCCCACGGGCAGGCCGGGTGACCGCCGTTTTCGCGCTGCACCCCGTGGCCGCGCGCGTTAGCTTGTCCGTGTTTTACCTGCTTCTTTCCTGATTTCCATCGTCGACCCTACGCCTTGTAGGGTGTGATGCCCCTGCGGCCCGTAGGGGTGAGAGGTGGGTCATGGCCAACAGCTCGCGCACCACGCTCGCAGGTGTCCGCCGGCTCGCAGCGCCGTCGGTCGCCGGCATGTCGTGGCGGGACCGCGGCCAGGGCCTGATCGCAGCGGTCGCGGGCGCCTTTGCGCTGGCCCAGCTCGTCCTCGTACGGCCGGGCATGGGACTCGGCTGGGACGAGACGGTCTACGTCAGCCAGATCAGCGCCCACGCCCCGGCCGCGTACTTCAGCGCCCCCCGCGCGCGGGGCATATCGCTGCTGGTCGCCCCCGTCACCTGGTGGTCCTCCTCCACCGTGCTGCTCAGGGTCTACCTGGCGGTGCTCTCCTCCGCCGCCCTGTTCGTCGCGCTGCGCGTCTGGCGCGGGCTGTTCCCGGCCCGCGTCCTCGCCCTCGGAGGCGCCCTGTTCGCGAGCCTGTGGGTGACCCTGTTCTACGGCCCGCAGGTGATGCCGAACTACTGGGTCGCGATCGGTGCCCTGGCCGGCACCGGCTGTTTCCTGCGCGCCCACGCCGACAGCACCGACCGGGCTGCCCTGTGGGGACTCGCCGCGGGCGCGGCGCTGATGACGTGGATGCGGCCCACGGACGGTGTCTGGACCAGCGCGCCGCTGCTGGCCCTGGCGCTCTTCTTCTCCCGGTGGCGCCGGCCGCGGCTGCTGCTGGCCCTGGTGGGCGGGCTCGTCGTCGGCGCGGCCGAGTGGATCATCGAGGCGTACGTCGACTACGGCGGCCTCAAGCACCGGCTCGCCGAGGGCTCCCGGATACAGGGCGGCCTGGGCTGGAGCATCGCCATCGGCGACCAGCTGCGCAGCCTCGGCGGGCGTGCCCTGTGCCGCCCGTGCGCCGGCCCACTGCCCAACCCGGCGGTGACCGCCTGGTGGTTCGTGCTGCCCCTGCTCGCGGTGCTCGCGGCGGCCGTCGCGCTCCGGGCCCGCCGCCCGGCACCCCCTTCCCGCACCCTGGTGCCCCTGGCCTGCGCGGCGACGGCGGCCTTCCCCTACCTCTTCCTCATCGGCTACGCCGCGCCCCGCTTCCTGCTCCCCTCCTACGCCCTGCTCGCCATCCCCGTCGCCGACGCTCTGCTGCACCTGGTCACCGGGCCGGACGGCCGGTGGCGCCCGGTGACCGCGACGCTGGTGGCGATCGGGCTCGCCGGGCATCTGGCGGTCCAGTTCGCGGTGCTGCACCGCACGGTGGCCCGTACCACCGCCGATCACCGCGGCTGGTCCCGCACCGCAGCCGAACTGCACCGGCTCGGGGTCCGTCCGCCCTGCCTGCTCACCGGGAACGAAGCCGTCCCCATCGCCTTCTACGCCGGCTGCGCCTCCGCCGCCACCAGCGGCCACAACGCCAACAACACCGCCGCCGGCATCGCGAGCACCGCCGGGCGCATCCCCGTAGCCCACCTGAGCACGCCCACCGATCGCCCGCCGTCGTACACCCGCGGCTGGAAGGCGCACACCGTCGACGGCGTCCGCATCCTCGTCTCGCCCACGGCGAGGGGCGGACGCGGATGAGCCCTCCGACCGCCACCGAGGCGGCGCCGGACACCCGGGTTGCGGCGACCGCCCGGACCGGCACCGGGATCCTGCGCCGCCGCGCCCACTGGCAGGCGGCTCTCACCCTCGCCGTGCTCGCCGCCGCTGCCCTGCTCGCCCTGCGCCACTGGCCGGTGATCGCGTCCGGCGCGGACCGGCTCACCGGTGCCGACCCGGGCTGGCTGCTGCTCGGGGCGACGGCCGCGACGGCGACCTGGGCCTGCTCGGCGCTCGCCCAGCAGGGGGCGGTGCCCGAGGCGCTGCCCGGCGGGCGGCTGGTGGCCGTGCAGTTCGCCGCGTCCGCCGCCAACCACCTGTTGCCCGCCGGCGTCGGCGCGGGCGCCGTCAACCTGCGCTTCCTCACCCGCTGCGGGATGCCCGTGAGCCGCTCGGCGACAGCGCTCGCGGTCAAGGCCACCGCCGGGGGCTTGGCGCGCGGCGCGCTGATCGTCGTCCTCGCGCTCGCCGGGCCCGGGCTGCTGCGACTGCCGCGCGCCTCCACGGTCCTGGTGGTGGCCGCGGTCCTGGTGGCCGCCGCGCTCGCGCTGCTGATGATCGGGCCGTTGCGCCGTGCCGCGGGGGCCGTACTGGCGGACGTACGGGCCGTGCACCGGCTGCCCGGGCGGGCGCTGGCCCTGTGGGGCGGTTCGCTCGCCTTCGCGTCGCTGCACGCGCTGGTGGTGATCGCGGTGACCCGGTCCCTCTCCGTGCCGCTGCCGCCCGGGCGGGTTGCGCTGGCCTATTTCGTGGCGAGCAGCGCGGCGGTCCTGCTGCCGACCCCGGGCGGCATCGGCGGGCTGGACGCCGCCCTCGCCCTCGCCCTCTCGCTCACCGGCGCACCCGGTTCGGCGGCGGCCTCCGTGGTCCTCGGCTACCGCCTGCTGACGGTCTGGCTGCCGCTGCTGCCAGGGCTGCTGGTGCTGGGCCTGCTGGTACGACGCAAGGTGCTGTGACAGTGGTGTCCGCCGGGAGGCCGACCAGGAAACCTGTGACCCGAGGGCCGGGCTCTAGGCGGTGGTGCCCGTCCGCTCGGGCGCGGTGTCCCGGCCGGTCGCCGTGGAGGCCACCAGCAGCGGACGCAGCCGAGTGGCCTCCAGGCGGTGGGCCAGGGCGTCAGGACGGCGGCTCAGGGGGATCATCGTGAGCGACGCCACCAGGGCGCCTACCACGAACCCGGCCACCACGTCGTGCGGGTAGTGGGCGCCGACCCAGACGCGGGAGACCGCCATGGCGCCGGCCGCCGGCAGAGCGACGTACCCGATCCGGCGCGAGACGAGGAACAGGGAGACCGCGGCCGCCGCGGCTATCGCCGTGTGGTTGCTCGGGAACGACCAGTCGCCCGGCGCCGGACACGCCTCCAGCGTGACCACGTGCAGGCTCTGGCAGGGCCGGTCCTCGCGGACCAGCAGTTTCAGCACGGAGTTCACGGCGTAGGCCAGCACCACCAGCAGCGGCACCGCCAGTGCGAGCAGCGCGGCCCCGGCGCCGGTGCGGCGCGCCCGCCACCAGGCGAGGACCATCAGCACGGCGAACACCCCGAGCCCGTACGTCGACCAGGCGGAGATCACCGCGTCCAGCCAGGAGGGGGTACGGCGGGCCAGTTCCACCACGTCCGTGTAGACCCAGCCGTCGATCGGGGCACCGTCGAAGGAGTGCGTCATCCGCGGACACCCTCCTTCGCGGCGCGGCGGGAGCGCAGGACCTCCAGGGCGACCGGGATCAGGGAGACCAGGACGATCACCGCGACCATCGGCAGCAGGTACTTGTCGACGTTCGGCACCGACGAGCCGAGCGCGTACCCGGCGAGGGTGAGGCCGAGGCTCCACAGGAGGCCGCCGGCCACCTGCCAGACGGTGAAGGTCCGCACCGGCACCTGAAGCGCGCCCGCCATCGGGTTGAGCACCGTGCGCACCACGGGGACGAAGCGGGCCAGGACGATCGCCTTCGCGTGTCCGTACCGCTCCAGGAGCTCCTCGGCGCGGCGCGCGCCCTCGTGCAGGCGGGCCGAGCGGCTGCGGGCCAGCAGCGCGCCGCCCGCCTTGCGGCCGAGCAGATAACCGCACTGCGACCCGGCGAGCGCGCCCACGGCCGCGGCGACCAGTAGCGCGGGCAGCGACAGTTTCACCCCCTGCTGCCCGGAGCCGGTGCACAGCAGGCCCGCCGTGAACAGCAGGGAGTCGCCGGGCAGGAAGAATCCGATCAGCAGGCCGGTCTCCGCGAACATCACCACACCCACGCCCAGCACCCCGAAAGCGGCGAGCAGTGACTGGGCGTCCAGCAGGTTCACCGCTAGTTGTGATCCCAGGAACAAGGAGGTGGCCATCGTCGCGAGCCCTTCCGGTGCGGAGCCCGGGCGCGACGCGGCGTCACCCGGCGGCTGACTACATTCGTGTAGACGTGTACGGAACTGTAGACGATGATCGGGTGGCGTACGTTCCCCTCAGGGCGTGGCCAGTGAGATCTCCGTGGACTTGACCAGTGCGACGACCGAGGAGCCGGGCAGAACGCCGAGATCCTCCGCGGCGTCCTTCGTGATCACGGCCGTGAGCGCCCCGCCCACGATCGTCACCTTCACCGACGCCATGGCCCCGCCCGTGGTGACGCGGTCGACGGTACCGGGCAGTTGGTTCCGGATGGAAACGCCCTCCACCGCCGCGGTGGCCAGCGCCACCTCCGTGGACTTGACCAAGGCGTACACCGAGGCGCCCGGAGCGAGGTCCAGCTCGTCCACGGCCTCCGCGGTGACCGCCGCCGTGACGTCCTGCCCCCCGTCCAGCCTGACCTTGACGGCCGCCATGACCTCGCCCGGCGTGACGGACGTGACGATGCCGGGAATCTGGTTGCGGATGCTCAGGTTCATGGGCGGCCCTCGTGGAATGTGGAGAATGGCTGATTCTGTCCTGGCCGGTCCCACGGTAGCGGGATGCGCGGGCCGTCTCCGGGCGGCGCGTCAGGCCGGACACGTCTCGGGCCGCATACGCCTGTACGCCTGGTCCACGGGTCAGGCCGGATAGGCGTGCGTCTGTGCCGCCTTGATCGTGGCCCACACCGCGGCGCCCGGACGCAGGCCGAGTTCGGCGGCGGCGACGGTGGTCAGGTCCGCGGCCAGGGGCAGCTCACCGGTGAGGTCGGCGCGGATCTGGTCGCCGTGCGTCTGGAGCCCCGCCACCTCGCAGCGCCACAGGTTGCGCGCGCTGGAGCCGTCGGGCCGGTCCCGGTACAGGGTCACCGCACTCGGCCGGAACGCCACGAAGACGGGTCCCGACAGGTCCTCCGTAGTGGTGATCGAGCAACCGGCCTCGAGCCGTACGGTGTGCCCCTGCGCCGTCCCCCGGTACAGGTTGAGCCCGACGAGCTGGGCGATGTAGTCGGTGCGCGGACGGCGGGCGACGTCGGACGGGGTGCCCTCCTGGACGACCCGGCCGTGCTCCACGACCACCAGCCGGTCGGCCAGGACCATCGCGTCCAGCGGATCGTGGGTGACCAGCACGGCCACCGCCTCGAACTCGTCCAGATGGCGGCGGAGCCCGCCCCGCACCTCCAGCCGGGTGCGGGCGTCGAGCGCGGCGAGCGGTTCGTCGAGCAGCAGCAGCCGGGGCCGGGTCGCCAGCGCCCGGGCCAGCGCGACGCGCTGCGCCTGGCCGCCGGAGAGCCGGCGCGGCCTGACGCCCGCGTGCTCGGCGAGCCCCATGCGCTCCAGCCACCCTGCGGCGACCGCCCGCGCCTCGGCCTTGGACGCGCCACGGCAGCGCGGGCCGAAGGCCACGTTGTCCAGCGCCGACAGGTGGGGGAAGAGCAGATAGTCCTGGAAGACGACGCCGACGGGGCGCGCCTCGGGGGGAGTGCGCTCCAGCGCGGCCCCGTCGAGCCGCAGATGACCCCCGCAGAGCGGGACCAGCCCGGCCAGCGCGCGCAGGGCGGTGGTCTTCCCGGCGCCGTTGGGCCCGAGCAGGGCGACCACCTCTCCGGGCGCGGCGGCCAGCGCCACGTCGAGCCGGAAGGAACCGCGCTCGACGACGATCCGCGCGTCGAGGCCGTCGCCGCGCACATCGGCGGCGGTGCTGCGCGGGGTGGCCGACTCGGTGTGGGTCATGGCGCCGTCATCCAGCGGTCCCGCAGCCCGGCCAGGACCCCGATCGACACCGCGAGGAGCACCAGGCTCAGTGCGATCGCCGCCGCCGGATCGTTCTGCAGGGCCAGGTAGACGGCCAGCGGCATGGTCTGCGTGCGGCCCGGGAAGTTGCCCGCGAAGGTGATCGTCGCCCCGAACTCGCCGAGTGCCCGCGCCCACGCCAGCACCGCGCCGGCAGCGACGCCCGGCGCTATGAGCGGCAGCGTCACCCGGCGGAACGCGGTGAAGCGGGACGCGCCGAGTGTCGTCGCGGCCTCCTCGTAGCGCGGATCGGCGGCCCGCAGCGTGCCCTCGACGCTGATCACCAGGAACGGCATCGCCACGAACGCCTCGGCGACCACCACACCGGCCGTCGTGAACGGCAGCGTGATCCCGAACCAGGAGTCCAGCCACCGCCCCACCACGCCGTTGCGCCCGAGCGCCAGCAGCAGGGCCACACCGCCCACCACCGGCGGCAGCACCAGCGGCAGGGTCACCAGGGCCCGCAGGAATCCCCGTCCAGGGAAGTCCGTACGGGCCAGCAGCCAGGCCAGCGGCACCCCGAGGACGAGGCTCACGGCGGTCGCCGCGGTGGCGCTCAGCAGGGAGAGCCGCAGCGCCTGCCACACCTCCGCGCTGGTCAACTGGTCCGGCAGGGTGTGCCAGGGGGCCCGCACGAGCAGCGCCACCAGCGGCAGCAGCAGGAACGCCAGGCCCACGAGCGCGGGCAGCAGCAGCGGCAGCGGAACACCGGGCCGGCGGACACGACCGCGCCGCGGTCCGCCCACCAGGGTGTCGGCCGCGGCGTCGGACGCGTCGATCCGGGTCACGGCTGCAGGAACCCGGCCTCGGTCAGCACCTTGCGCCCCTCGGCGGAGGTCACCAGCGCGATGAACGCCTGTGCCGCCGCGGCGTTGGGGGCGTCCTTCAGCTGGGCGATCGGATAGTCGTTGACGGCCTTGGCCGACTCGGGGAACTCCACGCCCTGCACCTGGTCACCCGCCGCCCTCACATCGGTCCGGTAGACGACCGCGGCGTCGGCCTCCCTCAGCTCCACCTTGGTCAGAGCGCTCTTGACGTCCTGCTCGTACGACACCGGCGTCAGCTTCAGACCGCTCGCGGCCAGTGCCTTCTGCGCTGCGGCCCCGCACGGCACGGTCCGGTCGCACACGACGACCTTCAGGCCGGACCTGGTGAGGTCCTTCAGGGAGGAGACCTTGTCCGGGTTGCCCGGCAGAGTGGCGATCTCCAGCCGGTTGCGCACGAAGGTCACCGGGGCGGTGGCCGTGTCCTTCTTGTCCGTCACGATCGCCATGGTCCTGGGGCTGGCCGCGGCGAAGACGTCCGCCGGGGCGCCGCCGGTGATGCTCGCGGCGAGGGTGTCGCTGCCGCCGAAGTTGAAGGACACCTTCGTGCCGGGGTGTTCCTTCTCGAACTCCCTGCCCAGGGTCGTGAAGCTCTCCTTGAGCGAGGCGGCGGCGAAGACGGTGACCGTGCCGGACGGCTTCGGCGCCGGCGACGCGGCCGACGCCGCCCCGGGGGAGCCCGACGAGGAGGAGCAGGCGCTCAGTGCCAGGAGCGCGGCGGCCCCGGCACCGGCCACCTGCACCGTCCGGCGGGGCCGGCGCGTGGAACGGGTCATCACGGGTCCACTCCCTCTGCTCGACCGGGAGGGAAGCGCACCCCTCCGATACGCCGATCATACTGGCGCAGATGCGACCTGGAAGTGTTATGCCGCATCGCACAAGCCGGTCTGCCGGGCGATCGGGCTGGCGTGTGCGTTCGTGCGGAGGACCCGTCGGGTGACGGTCTCAGGCCGTGTCGATATGGACGTTCGTCGACTTCACCCGGGCGGTGGCCTCCATGCCGACCTCCAGGCCCAGTTCCTCCACGGCCTCCCGGGTCAGCAGGGAGACCAGGCGGTGCGGACCAGCCTGGATCTCCACCTGGGCGGCCACGTCACCGAGCTTCACGGCGGTGACGATCCCCGGGAAGGCGTTGCGGACCGAGGTGTACGAGGGGGCGTCCTCCTCGCCGGCGCCGCCGCGCGCCAGCTCCACCGAGAACGCGGCCAGGTCCCTGCCGTCGATGACCCGCCGCCCGCTCTCGTCGCGCCGGGTCGCCACCCGCCCCGCGTCCGCCCACCGCCGCGCGGTGTCCGGGCTCACCCCGAGCAGCCGGGCTGCCTGGCCGATTGTGTAGGACTGCATGCGCGCCACGATAGGCGCCCGCGCCACCCCCTCCGCAACGCGCCCCGCGGCGCCCTCCGGCACGCCGGATCTGCGGAAACGGACATGATCGCGGGTGTCCGCATGGCAGGATCGCACCCCATGGAGGTGTCCTGGACGGTGCGGAGCCTGCGCGCGGCGGTGTTCGCCGTCCTGTGCGTGCTGCTCGCCGTCGGCGGACACACGCTGGCCACCGGCGTGGTGCCGCCGGTGTGGGTGGACGCGGCCGGGTTCCTGCCCGTGTTCGCCGCGGGTGCGGCCCTCGCCGGGCGTGAGCGCTCGCTGCCCGGCATCGGCCTCGCGCTGCTCCTCGTCCAGGGCGGGCTCCATCTCGCCTTCGACGCGGCCGGACCGGTACAGATGCCGATGAGTATGCCGGGCATGGCGCACGGCATGCCCATGGCCGCCCCGCCGCACGCCATGACCTCGCACGCCATCGCCGCGCACCTGGCCGCCGCCCTACTGGCCTCCTGGTGCCTGCGGCGCGGCGAGGCCGCCCTCTGGTCGCTGCTGCGCAAGGCCGCCGCCCTCGTCCCGCGCCTCGCCGTCCGGTGGCGTACGGCACCGCTGCCCGCGTACGTCAGGCCGCCACGCCCCTGCGCCCGCCGACGCCGGCTCACCGGGCAGGCGCTGCTCCGCCATGCCGTCCACCGGCGCGGCCCGCCCCCGGCAGCCCCGTACACCGTCTGAAACCCCCCAACCACCAGCACCAGTACGGAGTTTGCCCACCCATGTCCCCGATGCGTACCACTGTGCGTCGCGCCACCACCGTCGCCGCGCTCGCCGCCGCCGGTGTCCTCACCGCGGCCGGCGCGGCCTTCGCCCATGTCACCGTCCATCCCGAGAGCTACGCCAAGGGCGCCACGGACGGTGTGCTGACCTTCCGGGTGCCCAACGAGGAGGACACCGCCGCGACCACCAAGGTGCAGGTCTTCCTGCCCACCGACCACCCGATCCTGGGCGTGCTGGTCAGCCCGCAGGACGGCTGGACGGCGCAGGTGACCACCACCAAGCTCAAGACCCCGGTCAAGACGGACGACGGCACCATCACCGACGCGGTCTCCCAGATCACCTGGACCGGCGGCCGCATCCGGCACGGCCAGTACCAGGACTTCAACGTCGCCTTCGGTCAACTTCCAGAGAACACGGACCAGTTGACGTTCAAGACGCTGCAGACCTACTCCGACGGAAATGTCGTCCGCTGGATCGAGGAGGCACAGAAGGGGCAGGACGAGCCGGAGAACCCGGCGCCGGTGCTCCGGCTGACCGCCGAGGGCACGGCGGAGGGCGGCGGTTCCACCGCGGCCCCCGCGGGCGCCGAGGAGAAGCCGAGTGCCGGCACGACCAAGGCCGCGGCCACCAGTGACTCCACCGCTCGCGGGCTCGGCATCGCGGGTCTGGTCGTCGGCGTGCTCGGGCTGGCCGCCGCGGGCTTCGCCCTCGCCCGCGGCCGCACCGCCGGGGCCGCCGCCGGCACCCCTCGCACGCCCTCGTCCGAGTGACCGGTTCCCGCCCCGCCGGCGTCACCTGCCGTCGGCGGGGCGGGGAGCCCAGCGCTCCTCGACCTTCGCCAGCCGCCAGTACGCGAGGGCCGCCGCCCACACCACCACGAACAGCCCGACGATGAAGAAGCCCACGTTGTCGAGGTCGAGCCCGGCGATCCAGCCCGTCACCGCGTCCCGCAGGTCCAGCTTGTCGTGGAGCACCCCGACCAGCTCGATCGTGCCGATCAGGAAGGCCACCGCGATCGACAGCCCGGTGATGGTGAGGTTGTAGAACACCTTGCGCACCGGGTTCGAGAAGGCCCACTGGTAGGCGAAGTTCATGAACGTGCCGTCGAGGGTGTCGAACAGGCTCATCCCGGCCGCGAACAGCAACGGCAGGCACAGGACGGCGTACCAGGGCAGCCCGGCCGCAGCCCCGCTGCCCGCCATCACCATCAGCGTGACCTCGGTCGCGGTGTCGAATCCCAGGCCGAACAGGAAGCCGAGCGGGAACATCTGCCCGGGGCGGCTGATGGACCTGGTGAAGCGACCGAGGATCCGGTTCATGAACCCCCGGGAATCCAGGTGGGCTTCCAGCTCCTGCTCGTCGTACGTTCCCGCCCGCATCGCCCGGAACACCCGCAGGATGCCCATCAGCGCCACCAGGTTGAGGGCCGCGATGAGATAGAGGAACGAGCCGGAGATCGTCGTGCCCAGCACGCCGAGCACCTGGTGCGTACGGGAGTTCTCGCTCATCAGCCGCCCGGCCAGCTGGGTGCCCCCGGCGATCAGCGCGGCGAGCACCACCACCACGCTGGAGTGCCCGAGCGCGAACCAGAACCCGACCGACACCGGCCGCTTGCCGTCCGCCATCAGCTTGCGGGTGGTGTTGTCGATGGCCGCTATGTGGTCGGCGTCGAAGGCGTGCCGCATGCCCAGCGTGTACGCGGTGACGCCGAGCCCGATGCCGAACGCCTTGGAGCCGACCTCGTAGTGCTCGGGCACCACCAGAAGGAACAGCACGCCGAACGCGGCCACGTGCAGGGCGGCGATCACCGCCAGCAGCCCGGCGGTCCGCAGGGTGTCCTCGCGCCGCCAACGGAAGGAGGAGGACTCGGGCAGGGAAGGGTCGGCCAGGGTCATACGGTCACGCTCCAGCACCTCGTGGATCACTTCGTGAGATGCCGCGGCCGGTCTCCTGGCTGACGGATCACCGCGCCCGCCCCACCTTCCCGGTCGACGTGCGACCAGTGGCGCCACCCGCTGGAGGCGGGCGGCACGGGACGGGAACTCCCCGATCACAGTGGCGAGGGCCGCTCCGGCCTGAGTTCCTGAGGGACTTTCACCGGTCTTCCCGAACACCACGGCCCGGCCACCTTAGGGCGGGGGCGGCGACGCCTGCAAGGCTGCACAGTTGCGCAGGTATCCGTAGGTATCGAAGATCACACAGGACGCCTGGGAGAATGCGGGCATGCATCTCGTCCCCGCCGACCGCGCCGGCAGGCGCACCATCGACGGCCACCGGGTCTGCGAGGCCATCGAGGCCATCGGCGCTCCCGAGGCCGTACGCACCTGGGCCGACCGCTTCTCGCTGCTGGCCGACCCGGGCCGGCTCGCCCTGCTGCTGGCCCTGCACCGGGCCGGGCCGCTCGCCGTCTCCGACCTGGCGGTGGCGACGGGCATGAACGACCCGGCCGTCTCGCAGGCGCTGCGGCTGCTGCGGACGGCCGAGGTGGTGGCGGGTGAGAAGGAGGGGCGGATCGTCCGCTACCGGGTGATCGACCCCGTGGTGAACGAGCTGCTGCGGCAGGTGTTCTGAGGACGGATCGGTTGCTGCGGACCGCTCACTTCCTCTGCGAGGCCGACTCCTTCCGTGGTGCCAGGTGGATGTCCTGGCTCGACAGCGTCAGCGGCGACTCGGTGAAGGCGCGCAGCCGGACGCGAACGCCCTTCTTGGGTACGGTGAAGCCCTTGCCCGGTGCCTGGATCCGGTACGTGGCGGTGGCGTGGGCGCCGAGAGACGACGGGCCCTGGAGCACCTTCCACCAAAGGCTCTCGCCGTGGCCGGTCGTCACCATGAAGTGGGGCTGGACGGCCAAGTCGCCGGTGTTGTTCACACGGACGGTGAGTGTCTCGACGGTCGCGGCCTTCCGGGTGGAGCCGACGGCCTGCATGCGCAACGGCGGTTGTCCGGTCGCCGCAAGCGTCGCGGCCACCAGGGCCGGCGCCACCAGGGCCCCGGCCAGCACCGTGCGGGCCGTCCGCCGCCCGTGCAGCAGCCGGGGCTGCCACGCGGTGGCGAACGCGGAGGGCGGCGCGGTGACCGCCGCCGCCAGCCACAGCGGCGTCATCATCAGGTAGTAGCCGTCCTGCGAACGGGTCGCCAGGAAGAACGCGCACCACGGCAGCACGGTCGCCGCCGGGCCCAGCCGGCGCACGAACAGCACGAACACGGCCAGCAGACCCGCCGCCAGCAGCATGCTCGCGTACGAGTACCAGGACAGGCGGTCGCTGCCGTCGGTGTAGTAGAGGGAGATGCCGATCAGGCCCTGGCCGTGGATGGTCGCACCCTGGGTGAACGGCAGCACGATGCCCTCGATCCAGGTGCGCGGCTCGGTCACGATGAAGTACCCGTTGATCAGCAGCCACGTGCCGGAGGCGATGCCCACGATGCGCCCCACGGCGAGGGCCGCCCCGCGCGCCCCCAGCTCGCCGCGCCGCAGCGCGTAGACCCCGGCGAGGAGGAACGGCGTCAGGAACCACGGCAACTGCTGGCTGGCGCAGGCCGCGCCCAGGCAGGCCGCCCGCGCCCAGTCGGCCGGGCCGCCCGTGCCCATCCGCGTCCAGCGCACCACCACCGGGATCAGGAACGCCAGCGCGAGGACCGCCGGGTAGCCGAGCCGGGCGTACATCGGGATCAGGCCGAAGCCCAGGCAGACCATGGTGGCCGCCGAGCGCCACGGCGTCGGCAGCATCTTCCACATGACGATCGCGCCGAGGACGATCGCGGTGGTGGGCACCAGGACCTCGGGCAGCGCGTCGTGGCCGATCCACAGCAGCGGCGCGGTGAGCATCGCGGTCAGCGGCGGATAGGCGTAGGTGTAGTCGTAACCGCCGTCCACCGTGGTGGTGTAGGCGACGGAGCTGTGGTGCCCGAACAGCCAGGGCCAGGCCTGCCCGTACACCGGGTCTCCGTGCAGCAGCTCGCGGGCGGCCTGGATCGTGAGGATCGACTCGTCGCTGTAGCCGTGCCGCATGCCGGTCGCGCAGTAGACCAGCGTGATCCCCGTCACCAGCACCACGAGATCCAGGCGTGCCAGCGAGCGGCTGCTCCGCACCACCAGCGTCAGTACGCCCGTCACCAGGATCGACACGTAACAGACGGAGATCACCGCGGCGATCAGCGGCTGATGGCCGGCGGCACTGTTCCACACGCCGCGGGTGCCGATGAACAGGCTGATGTTCGCGAGCAACGTGAGAACGCGGTGCCACTGCGCGGGGACCCGGTCCGGTTCGTCCTCGCCGCGTGCCACCGGTGGGCGCACCCAGCGGGTGCTTGTCGACGCCTTCACTTCTGCCAAGTGCACGCCAGGAACGTAGGTGGACGGCATGAACACCGAGCGCCCGGAGGTGAAGATTCCGGTGTGGCCCCGGTGGACGTCAGTAGACGTCCCGCACGTACCGCTTCTCCGCTGCCAGCTGCTTCACGTAGGCCGCCGCCTCCGCCTCGCTCAGGCCGCCGTGCAGGACGGCGATGTCCCGCAGCGCCTGGTCGACGTCCTTGGCCATGCGGGAGGCGTCCCCGCAGACGTAGAAGCGGGCGCCCTCCCGGAGCCAGTGCCACAGCTCGGGGCCGTGCTCGCGCATCCGGTCCTGGACGTAGACCTTGGCGCGCTGGTCGCGGGAGAAGGCGGTGTCGAGACGCGTGAGGACGCCGTCCTCCCGCAGTTTCGTCAGCTCCTCCTCGTAGTAGAAGTCGGTGGCGCGGTGCTGCTCGCCGAAGAACAGCCAGTTCGGCGCGGTGTGCCCGAGTTCGCGGCGCTCTTGAAGGAAACCGATGAAGGGGGCGACCCCGGTGCCGGGCCCGACCATCACCATCGGGGTCGAGCCGTCCGCCGGCGGCCGGAAGTGGGGGGAGCGCTGCACGAAGACCGGCACCGGCGCATCGGGCTCCGCGTCGGCGAGGAAGCCGCCGCACACCCCGGCGCGGGGACGCCCGCGCAGACTCTCGTAACGCACCACGGACACGGTCAGCGACACCCGATGGGGGTCGACGAGCGGGCTGGAGGAGATCGAGTACAGCCGCGGCTGCAACCGCTTGAGCACTTTGGCCCATTCCTCGGCCGAGCCCCGTACCGCGTACTCGGCCGCCACGTCGACGGCCTGCCGGCCCCAGCACCAGCGCGCCAGGCCGTCCTTGTTGTCCGGGCGCAGCAACTGCCGCAGCTCCCGGTCGTCCCGGGTGCGTTCGGCGACGAAGCGCAGCAGGTCCGGGGTGATCCGGGTGATGTCGAGATGCCTGAGCAGGGCTTCGGCGAAGGGCACCTCGCCTGCTCCCGCGACCTCGACGGCGGCGGCGCGGTCGATGCCCGTCACCTCCAGCCACTCCTCCACGAGCGCGGGGGAGTTGACCGGACGCACCCCGAGCGCGTCCCCGGTCTCGTAGGTGAGGCCGGTCCCGCTGGTGTCGAAGGTGAACCGGCGCACCTCCTTGCCCGCTCCGGGCAGGCTGAGCAGTCGGTTGCCGACGAGGCGGGCGGTGGCCGGGGCGGGTTTGGCCGGCTTCGGCTGCACGGGGGCCGCCGCCGGGGCGCCGCCGAGCGCCGCGAGGACCGACTCGAGCCAGGCGCCCGCCGACGGCTCGTAATCGGGTTCGCAGTCGGTGCGCGGCGCGAGGCGCACCCCGCCCAGCTCCTGCAGGCGCGCGTCGAGGCGGCGCCCGTGTCCGCAGAAGTCGTCGTACGACGAGTCGCCGAAGGCCAGCACCGCGAAGCGGACACCGTCCAGGCGCGGAGCCTCATGACCGGAGAGGGCGTCCCAGAAGCCGGAGCCGTTGTCGGGCGCGTCGCCGTCGCCGAACGTACTCGTGATCAGCAGCAGATCGGCGCCACGCGGGAGTCGGCCCACGTCGGCCTCGTCCATGCCGACCAGGGTCGCCCGGTGCCCCGTCGCGGTGAGCCGCTGGGCGGTCGCCGTGGCGAACTCCTCCGCGTTCCCGGTCTGCGAGGCCCACAGCACGACGACCTCACGGCCGGCCGGCTCCCGCTCCTTCGGCGCGCCGCCGGCCCGGGAGTACATGCCGGCGAGGACGCCGTTGACCCACAGGGCGTGCTCCGGGCTGAAGGGCGCGTCCGGCGGCAGCACGGGCACCCCCGGGGCGCCGGAACCGAGGCCCGCGAGGAAGCCGGTGAGGTACTGGCGCTCCTGGGCGCTCAGGACCGGTGGAGGGGCGGGGGTGAGGCCGAAGGGGTCGGCGGCGCTCGGGGCGACGGGCACCGGGACCCCCGTGACCGCCGGGACGGGGGCCGCCGGAGGGCTCGCCGGCTCGGCCACCTTCGCCAGTGCCACCGCGCACACCTTGAACTCCGGCTGGAAGGAGACCGGGTCGAGCGCATCACTTGTCACCGCGTTGACGCTCAGATACTCGCCGAAAAGGTCGTTCCAGTGGAACGGGGCGAAACAGCACCCGGGCCGCACCCGGTCCGTCACCACTGCCGGCAGTACGGCCCGCCCGCGCCGCGAGGCCACCTCCACCCGGTCGCCGTCCGCGATCCCGAGCGCGGCCGCGTCCTCGGGGTGCACCTCCACGAAGGGCCCCGGGTTGAGCTTGTTGAGCTTCTCGACCTTCCCCGTCTTGGTCAGCGTGTGCCACTGGTGCTGCACCCGCCCGGTGTTCAGCAGGAACGGGAAGTCGTCGTCCGGCAGTTCGGCGGGCGGCAGGTGGGGCCGCGCGTGGAACACCGCCCGGCCGCTCGGGGTGGGAAACGTCAGCCCGCCGTCGACGTACCGGATCGGATTGCGCGCCGGACCGTCCTCCTGGGCGGCGGGCCACTGCACGGGCCCGGTCCGCAGCCGGTCGTAGGTCACCCCGCGCAGGTCCCAGCCCGTCTTCGGGTTCCAGGCGCGCTTGATCTCCTCGAAGACCTCCTCGGCGCTGTCGTAGGAGAAACCCTCCGCGTACCCCATCTCGCGCGCGACCGCCGCGATCAGCCGCCAGTCGGCCATCGCCTCACCGGGCGGGTCCAGCGCGGGCCGGGCGAGGGTGAGCCCGCGCTCGCTGTTGACGAGGACGCCCTCCGCCTCGGCCCACAGCGCGCCCGGCAGGACCACGTCCGCGTAGGCGTTGGTCTCGGTCTCGGCGAAGACGTCCTGGGCGACGACGAACTCGGCGGCCTCCAGGCCCTCGATAACCGTCTTGCGGTTGGCCACCGACGCCACGGGGTTGGTGCACATGATCCAACACGCCTTGATGTCGCCGTCCGCCATCTTCTGGAACATCTCGACGGTCCCGCGCCCCACCCCGTCCGCACGCACCGTGCCCGGCCGGAGCCCCCACAGCTCCTCGACGAACGCCCGCTCCTCCTCCACGAGCACCGACCGCTGACCCGGCAGCCCCGGCCCCATGTAGCCCATCTCGCGGCCGCCCATGGCGTTGGGCTGCCCGGTCAGCGAGAACGGACCGCTGCCCGGACGGCAGATCGCGCCGGTCGCGAGGTGCAGGTTGACGAGCGCGTTGGTGTTCCAGGTGCCGTGCGTGGACTGGTTGAGCCCCATGGTCCAGCAGCTCGTCCACTCCTTGGCCTCGCCGATGAGCCGGGCCGCCCGGCGGATGTCCTCCTCGGCCAGGCCCGTGATCCCGGCCACCGCGGCGGGCGTGTAGTCGGCGAGGAAGGCGGGCATCGCCTCCCAGCCCTCGGTGTGCCGGGCGATGAAGTCCGCGTCCGTGTGCCCGTTCTCGTGCAGCAGGTGCAGCAGCCCGTTCAGCAGGGCCAGATCGGTGCCGGGCCGGATCTGCAGGAAGAGGTCCGCCTTCGCGGCGGTCGCGGTGCGCCGGGGGTCGACGACGATCAGCTTGGCGCCCGCCTTGACCCGGTCCATCAGGCGCAGGAAGAGGATCGGATGGCAGTCGGCCATGTTCGAGCCGATGACCAGGAAGACATCTGCCCCGTCCAGGTCGTCGTACGATCCCGGCGGCCCGTCGGCGCCCAGCGACAGCTTGTAGCCGGCGCCCGCGCTCGCCATGCACAGCCGCGAGTTCGACTCGATCTGGTTGGTCCGTACGAAGCCCTTGGCCAGCTTGTTGGCGAGGTACTGCGCCTCGAGGCTCAGCTGGCCCGACACATAGAACGCGACGGCGTCCGGACCGTGCTCGTCGACGATCTCGCGCAGCCGGCGGGCGGTCTCGCGCACGGCCGCGTCCACGGGAGCGGGCACCGGCTCCGCGCCCCGGTCGTCGCGCACGAGCGCCGTGGTCAGCCGCCCGGGCGCCGCCAGCATGTCCGCGGTGGTGGCGCCCTTGGTGCACAGCCGGCCGCGGTTGGCCGGGTGCTCCTTGTCGCCGGACGCCTTGACGACACGACGGCGGCCGTCTGGACCGGTCGCGACGTCGAGCACGATCCCGCAGCCGACGCCGCAGTACGAGCAGACGGTCCGTATCTGCTGCGTTCCGGGGCTCGTGGTCATGCCGACGACCGTACGAATTGCCCGTTACGCGGATGTCACGCGCCGCGATCTTGGGCCGTTACGCGCGCTGCACACCGGGCACGGGGCCGGTGTGAGGCGACGCCGGCGTGGTACTGGAGGGGCGCCGTCCGGCCGAAGTGACCGAAGGGAGTGTCGCGGTCCGTGTCGCTGTTGGGCCGAACGGGTGACCATGCGCAACAATTGCCCGGTGCAGACGATGAGTGCGAGCCGACACGGGGAGGGCCGGTGAACAGCCACGATGTCACCGACGAACAGTGGGAAGGGCTCGCTCAGGTCGTTCCGCTGCGGGGCCGGGACGCCTGGCCGTCAGCGGTCGACCACCGCGCGCTGCCCGAGGCGCAGACCGAGGCGCGCCGCCGCTTCGTCGTCCTGAGGGTCAATGTGTTCGCGGACGCCCGCGACGTCGCCGAGACGCTGATGGCGGGCGTCCCGGTCCTGCTCGACCTCACCGGCGCGGAGACGGACGTCGCCAAGCGGGTCCTGGACTTCAGCACGGGCGTCGTCTTCGGCCTGTCCAGCGGGATGCACCGGGTGGACCGCAACGTGTTCCTGCTGACGCCGCGGGGCACGGAGGTGCGGGGGCTCATGGAGGAGGCGGGGGTTCCGGGGGCCTGAATCGGGGTGTGGGTCCCCGACGGGCCCGCCCGGTCGCTCGATCGTAGGAAGTCCGCGGGGCCGGAACGGTTCGCCGGTCGGCGGGCGACCTACGGTCCCGGATATGACCCTGTCACCTGCGCCACCCGTGCCCGCCGCCCCTGAGCAGGACGCCGCCGCCGGCCCGCGTCCGGACCGGCCGTGCGTCACCGAACTGCGGCTGTCCGCCTTCGCCGGGCATCGACGGGCCACCTTTCCACTGGGCCCGCTGACGCTGTTCACCGGGCCGAGCGGTTCGGGCAAATCACGCGCGTTGCAGGCGTACGCGGCGCTCGCGCGGCTCGGCGGCGGTGCGGAGCTGGCCGAGGTGTTCCCGGACCCGGTGGCCTGTGTCCCCGAGCGGGCGCGGCCCGACGCCCAGTGGCGGCGCGGCTTCCGGATCGGCTGCACGGCCGACGGCCCGCAAGGACCCGTCCGGCTCGACGTCGCCGTGCAGGCCGAGCCCGAACTGCGCATCGTCGGCGAGCGGTTGACGTCCGGCGGTCTCGTCCTGCTGGAGACCGCACTGCGCGACCCGAGCCGCCCGGTGGTGCAGGCGGCCTGGCACACCGCCGGTGCCACCCCGGTCACCCGGGGGCCCCTCCCCGACGACCGTCTCGGTACCGCCCTGCTGCCGCTGCGCGTCGCGGGGAAGACCGACGGCCAGCGCCGGGTGCTCGACGCCGCCGAGCAGATGGTGGTCGCCCTGCGCTCGGTCTTCGCCTGTGACCCGAGCCCCCGCCGGATGCGCGTCCCCGTCCCGCTGGGCGCGGGCCGGCTGCTGCCGGACTGCTCCAACCTCGCGGACGTCCTGTGGCGCACGCGCGCGGAGTGCGGCAGGCGGCACGCCCTGCTGACGGCGGCGGTCGCCGCCGGGTGCGCGGGGGAAGTCGTCGACCTGCTGGCGGAGTCGCTCGGTGACGGCACGGTCCGCGCGCTGCTCGACCGGGGCGACGGCCGGCGCACCCCGCTGAAGCTGCTGGGCGACGGCGAACTGCGGTACGTGGCCCTGGCCCTCGTCCTGCTCACCGGCCCGGGTGTCCTGGAGGTCGACCCGGTGGGAGAGGTGCCGGCGGCGCTGCAGACCCTCACGGTCCTGGCGGACGGCTTCGACCGCCGCATGGACCGGCTCCAGGCACGCGAACTGCTCCGGCTGGCGGCACGGATGTGCGAGCGGGGCCACATCCGGCTGGTGGGCGCGGTGAGCGAGCCGTCCCTGGCGGCGGGGGCGGACGGCGCGACGGTGGTAGACCTGAGCGCGTGACAGAGGAACCCGGGCAGCCCAAGGACCTGACCGTGGCGCGGCTGCAGCGCCGGCTCGCCGACTTCGCGACCGCCCGCGCCTGGCAGCCGTACCACACCCCCAAGAACCTGGTGGCGGCACTCAGCGTGGAGGCGTCCGAACTCGTCGAGATCTTCCAGTGGTTGACGCCGGAGGAGTCCGCGCGCGTCATGGAGGACCCGGACACGGCCCACCGGGTCACGGACGAGGTCGCGGACGTCCTGGCGTACCTGCTCCAGCTCTGCGAGGTACTGGGCATCGACGCGCTGGCGGCGCTGGACGCGAAGATCGACCGCAACGAGGAGAGGTTTCCGGCGCCCGGAAGGGAGTGATCACAAAGGCCCGGATCGT
Source organism: Streptomyces sp. Ru72 (assembly GCF_002920635.1). Classification (GTDB taxonomy): domain Bacteria; phylum Actinomycetota; class Actinomycetes; order Streptomycetales; family Streptomycetaceae; genus Streptomyces. The sequence continues at coordinate 57,886 of NZ_PQSR01000017.1, forward strand.
CACTCTCCGGAGTCATAGAGTTGTCCACATCCCCCTGGTTGTCCACAGATTTCGTACCAGCTCTGGCTTTTCGGCCCGACTGCTCTCACTCTGGGTAGTGGACACCGGAGTGCGGGCAGACGTGCGGAAGCGTGCGTCGGACAGAGCGGGGGCAGGGCATGGATGCGGTGCGGCTCATCACGGCGAGCAGGCGCGCCCTGGCGGGGAGCGAGGACGGGCCGAGGATCATGGCGGAGGCGTGGCAGGCCTACGCCCTGGCACAGGCGATCGGCAGCCGCCTGGCGGTCTCGGGCCCACCCGAACTGCGCGGCGAGGCACTGGGGCTGACAGAGCTGGCGGGCAGGGGCTGCGGCGTGCTGGACACGCCGCCCGTCGACGTGGCCGATCTGCGCGCGGCCCGGCTCACCGAGCTGGGCGACGCCCGCACAGCACTCCTTGACCTCGGCTCCCTCCTCATGGAACTGGGCATGGCCCTCGTCGCGGTGGCGAGCGCGGCGGACGACGAGAGCACGTACTGGCAGTGCATGGAGGCGATAGACGCGGCGGACGAGTCGAGGGACCGGGTCAAGGAGATGCTGCGCAGACTGGCGGCGAGAGACGGGGACATACGCGAGCGGGACCGGGCGCCGGGCTGAGTGACGGCACCGTTCGACCGGGCCCGGGCAGGAGTGCGGCGGCTCAGCCTCGGTCGCCGTCGCCGGTCTTCGGTCCGCGCAGCTCCGCCCCCAGTTCCGTCAGGTCGGCGGTGAGCGCCGCCATCAGCCTCTCCATCCGCTCCAGCAGCCCCTCGGGCTGCCCGGAGGCGGCTTCGTGCGGCACCCCGCCGGGGGACACGGCTTCCTGCGACATGTGCTGGGACAAGCGACCTCCTCGGCCTGACGCCCCCGGACGCGGCCGCCGGCGACGGGTGCCGGGCGGTCCGGCTCCGCACCAGCAACGATCACCACAGGACACGGTCACCGATCATCCGCACATCGGTCCGTCGGATGGACCGATTTTCACCCGCCCGGGGCCGGAGGGCGGCGGCGGGACGGTTCGGTCGACCGGTGAGCGACCGTGCAGGATGGAGGTATGGATCTTCGCATCTTCACCGAGCCCCAGCAGGGCGCCACCTACGACACGCTCCTCGCCGTCGCCAAGGCCACCGAGGACCTCGGCTTCGATGCCTTCTTCCGCTCCGACCACTATCTGAAGATGGGCACCGTGGACGGCCTCCCCGGCCCCACCGACGCCTGGATCACCCTGGCGGGCCTCGCCCGTGAGACCAAGCGCATCCGCCTCGGCACGCTGATGACCGCCGCCACCTTCCGGCTTCCCGGCGTCCTCGCCATCCAGGTCGCCCAGGTCGACCAGATGTCAGGCGGACGCGTCGAGCTGGGCCTGGGCGCGGGCTGGTTCGAGGAGGAGCACCGGGCGTACGGCATCCCCTTCCCGAAGGAGAAGTTCGCCCGCCTCGAGGAGCAGCTGGAGATCGTCACCGGGCTGTGGGCGACCAAGACCGGCGAGACCTTCGACTTCCACGGGAAGTACTACGACCTGACCGACTCGCCCGCCCTGCCCAAGCCCGCCCAGGACAGGATCCCGGTGCTCATCGGGGGCCACGGCGCCACCCGCACCCCGCGGCTCGCCGCCCGGTACGCCGACGAGTTCAACATCCCGTTCGGGTCGATCGAGGACAGCGAGCGCCAGTTCGGCCGGGTCCGGGCCGCCGCGGAGGAGGCCGGACGACACCCGGACGCCCTGACGTACTCAACGGCACTCGTGGTCTGCGTCGGCAAGGACGACCAGGAGGTGGCGCGCCGTGCCGCCGCGATCGGCCGCGAGGTCGACGAGCTGAAGGCCAACGGCCTGGCCGGCACCCCGGCCGAGGTCGTCGACAAGATCGGCCGGTACGCGGAGATCGGCGCCCGGCGCGTCTATCTCCAGATCCTCGACCTGGACGACCTGGACCACCTGGAGCTGATCTCCTCCCGGGTCCAGTCTCAGCTGAAGTAATCCGGACGCCCCCAAGAGGTGTGCGCCCCGCCCCGCGGGCGGGGCCGCACGGTTCGAAATCCGGTGGTACCCGGTGCCCCGGGACCGGGAGACTCAGGGCATGTTCCTGACCATCGGCACTACCGGCACGCCCGAACGCCCCGCGACCGACCTCGGCTTCCTGCTGCACAAGCACCCCGACACCGCGCAGGCGTTCTCCACCTCCTACGGCACGGCGCACGTCCTCTACCCCGAGGCGGACGCCGAGCGCTGCACGGCCGCGCTGCTGCTGGAGGTCGATGCGGTGGCGCTGGTGCGCAGGGGCAAGGGCAAGGGCCGCGGCGGTGCACCCGACGCGGCGCTCGCGCAGTACGTCAACGACCGCCCGTACGCGGCGTCCTCCCTGCTCGCCGTGGCGCTGAGCAACGTGTTCTCCACCGCGATGAGGGGCGTGTGCAAGGCCCTGCCGGGGCGCGCCGAGCAGCCGCTGCCGTTGCGCATCGAGATACCCGCGCTGCCGGCCCGCGGTGGACCCGACCTCGTACGGCGTCTCTTCGAGCCGCTCGGCTGGGCGGTCACCGCCGAACCGGTCGCGCTGGACGCCGAGTTCCCGGAGTGGGGCGACTCCCGCTATGTGCGTCTCGTTCTGGAGTCCGACACCCTGACCCTGGCGCAGGCCCTGCGACACCTGTACGTGCTGCTGCCCGTCCTCGACGACGCCAAGCACTACTGGGTCTCCTCCGAGGAGGTCGACAAGCTGCTGCGGGCCGGTGAGGGCTGGCTGCCCGACCACCCGGAGCAGAAGCTGATCACCAGCCGCTACCTGGCGCGCCGCTGGTCGCTGACCCGGCAGGCGATGGAGCGGCTGGAGCTGGTACGGCTCGCGGAGGCGGACGACAGCGAGGTGGAGGAGATCGACAACGCGGTCCGGGAGGCCGACGAAGCGGTCGAAGGGGCCGACGACGCGGTCGAGGAGGCCGGCGGCGCGGTCGAGGAGGAGACCGGGACGGAGGAGAAGCCGGTCCCGCTCGCCGTGCAGCGCAGGGAGGCCATCGTCGCGGCGCTGAAGGAGTCCGCCGCCGCCCGGGTCCTGGACCTCGGCTGCGGACAGGGCCAGTTGGTGCAGGCACTGCTGAAGGACGCGCGGTTCACCGAGATCGTCGGTGTCGACGTGTCGATGCGGGCGCTCACCATCGCCTCCCGCCGGCTGAAACTGGACCGCATGGGGGAGCGGCAGGCGTCCCGCGTCAAGCTCTTCCAGAGCTCGCTCGCGTACACCGACCGCCGGCTCAAGGGCTACGACGCCGCCGTGCTGAGCGAGGTGATCGAGCACGTCGACCTGCCCCGGCTGTCCGCCCTGGAGTACGCGGTGTTCGGCGCGGCCCGCCCGCGCACGGTGCTCGTGACCACGCCGAACGTCGAGTACAACGTGCGCTGGGAGAGCCTGCCGGCCGGCCACATGCGGCACGGCGACCACCGCTTCGAGTGGACGCGGAAGGAGTTCCGCGCCTGGGCGGACCGGGTCGCCGAGCGGCACGGATACACCGTCGAGTTCCGGCCCGTGGGCCCCGACGACCCCGAGGTGGGGCCGCCCACGCAGATGGCCGTGTTCACCACGGCCACCGGGACCACCACCGCCACCAACACCACGACCACCGCGAAGGAGGGGAAGGCGGCATGACCGTGACCGAGACCGAGGGGCGCGCCCTGCCCGTCACCGACCTCTCCCTCGTGGTGCTGATCGGCGCCTCCGGATCGGGCAAGTCGACCTTCGCCCGCAGGCACTTCAAGCCGACCGAGGTCATCTCCTCGGACTTCTGCCGCGGCCTGGTGTCCGACGACGAGAACGACCAGAGCGCCACCCGGGACGCCTTCGACGTCCTGCACTACATCGCCGGCAAGCGCCTCGCGGCCGGCCGTCGCACCGTAGTGGACGCGACGAGCGTGCAGCAGGACGCCCGCCGTCAGCTGATCGATCTGGCGAGGCAGTACGACGTCCTGCCCATCGCGATCGTGCTGGACGTACCGGAGGAGGTGTGCGCCGAGCGCAACGCGGCCCGCACCGACCGGGCGGACATGCCCCGCCGGGTCATCCAGCGCCACATCCGCGAACTGCGCCGATCGCTCAGGCATCTGGAGCGCGAGGGTTTTCGCAAGGTGCACGTCCTGCGGGGCGTGGAGGAGGTCGAGAACGCGACCGTCGTCACCGAGAAGCGCTTCAACGACCTGACACACCTCACCGGCCCCTTCGACATCATCGGCGACGTCCACGGCTGCTCCTCGGAGCTGGAGGCGCTGCTCGGAAAGCTGGGTTACGTCGACGGGGTGCACCCCGAGGGCCGTACGGCGGTCTTCGTCGGCGACCTGGTGGACCGCGGCCCGGACAGCCCGGGCGTGCTGCGCCGCGTGATGTCGATGGTGAAGTCGGGCGACGCGCTGTGCGTGCCGGGCAACCACGAGAACAAGTACGGCCGGTACCTCAAGGGCCGGAGCGTCCAGCACACCCACGGACTCGCCGAGACCATCGCGCAGATGGAGGGCCAGAGCGAGGAGTTCAAGCAGCAGGTACGGGAGTTCATCGACGGACTGGTCAGCCACTACGTCCTCGACGGCGGCAGGCTGGTCGTCTGCCACGCCGGCCTGCCCGAGAAGTACCACGGCCGCACCTCAGGCCGGGTCCGCTCGCACGCGCTGTACGGCGACACCACGGGCGAGACGGACGAGTTCGGGCTGCCGGTGCGCTACCCGTGGGCGGAGGACTACCGGGGCCGGGCGGCGGTGGTGTACGGCCACACGCCCGTCCCGCAGGCCACCTGGTTGAACAACACGATGTGCCTGGACACCGGCGCGGTCTTCGGCGGCAGGCTGACCGCGCTGCGCTGGCCTGAGCGGGAGCTGGTCGACGTACCGGCGGAGCGGGTCTGGTACGAGCCGGCCCGGCCGCTGGCCACCGAGGCGCCCGGCGGCCACGAGGGCCGTCCGCTGGACCTGGCGGACGTGCACGGCCGCAGGGTGGTGGAGACCCGGCACGCGGGTCGCGTCTCGGTCCGCGAGGAGAACGCGGCGGCGGCCCTGGAGGTCATGAGCCGCTTCGCGGTGGACCCGCGTCTGCTGCCGTACCTGCCGCCGACCATGGCCCCGACGGCCACGTCGCACGAGGAGGGCTACCTGGAGCACCCCGCAGAGGCGTTCGCCCAGTACCGGGAGGACGGCGTCGAGCGGGTCGTGTGCGAGGAGAAGCACATGGGGTCGCGGGCGGTGGCTCTGGTGTGCCGGGACGCGGAGGCGGCGGCCAAGCGCTTCGGCGTCGCAGGCCCGACGGGTTCGCTCTTCACACGCACGGGCCGCCCGTTCTTCGACGACGAGTCGGTGACGGAGCAGATCCTCGACCGGCTGCGCACGGCGATCGGCGGCGCGGGCCTGTGGGAGGAGCTCGAGACGGACTGGCTGCTGCTCGACGCGGAGCTGATGCCGTGGTCGTTGAAGGCGTCGGGGCTGCTGCGCGGTCAGTACGCGGCGGTGGGCGCCGCCTCCGGTGCCGCCTTCCCGGGCGCGCTGGCCGCGCTGGAGGGCGCGGCGGCCCGGGGTGTCGACGTCGCCGGCCTGCTGGCACGCCAGCGCGAACGTGCCGACGACGCCGCGGCGTTCACGGCCGCCTACCGCCGCTACTGCTGGACGACGGACGGCCTTGAGGGCGTCCGCCTGGCTCCGTTCCAGCTGCTCGCGGTGCGGGGCCGCAGCCTCGCGGCCGTGCCGCACGACCAGCAGCTGGCGCTGATCGACCGCATGGTCGAGCACGACGGAACCGGCCTGCTGCAGACGACCCGCCGTCTGTACGTCGACACCGGCGATGCGGAGTCGGTGCGGGCCGGGGTCGACTGGTGGCTGGAGCTGACGGGCCGGGGCGGTGAGGGCATGGTGGTCAAGCCCGTTCAGGCGCTGGTCCGCAGCACGGCCGGCCGCCTGGTGCAGCCGGGCGTCAAGTGCCGTGGCCGCGAGTACCTCAGGATCATCTACGGCCCGGAGTACACGCGCCCGGACAACCTCGCCCGGTTCCGCCAGAGGTTCCTGAACCACAAGCGCTCCCTGGCGATCCGCGAGTACGCCCTGGGCCTCGAGGCCCTGGACCGCCTGGCGGAGGGCGAACCGCTGTGGCGGGTGCACGAGGCGGTGTTCGCGGTGCTGGCCCTGGAGTCGGAGCCGGTCGACCCCCGCCTGTGACTCGACCGCGCCGCCGCGACGGGGGCCGAGGCGCCGCCCGGCCCCCGTCGCGCGAAGCGCGTGTTCCGGTCGACGGCACCTGCAGCGTGGTCGCCGCACTCGTGCGCAGGCAGTCGGCGCCGGCCGGCGGCCACGATGCTCGGCGGGCGCCGCGCGGCCGACGGCGGCCCCGAACGGCCGACCGGAATCGGTATCCGTCCGATTCGGCGCGAACAAGGGGTGAACGCGTGCCCGAATGGTCAGGATGGAGGCATGGGATTCCACGTCGATTCCGAGGCCGGGCGGCTGCGGCGCGTCATTCTGCACCGGCCCGATCTCGAGCTCAAAAGGCTCACCCCGAGCAACAAGGACGCGCTCCTCTTCGACGACGTGCTGTGGGTGCGCCGGGCGCGCGCGGAGCACGACGGGTTCGCCGACGTGCTGCGCGACCGCGGAGTCACCGTGCATCTCTTCGGTGACCTGCTCACCGAGACCCTCGACATCCCGGCGGCCCGGTCCCTCGTCCTGGACCGTGTCTTCGACGAGAAGGAGTACGGTCCGCTCGCCACCGACCACCTCCGCGCCACGTTCGACGCCCTGCCCTCCGCGGAGCTCGCCGAGGCCCTCGTCGGCGGCATGACCAAGCGGGAGTTCCTCGACGCCCATCCGGAGCCGACCTCCGTGCGGTTCCATGTGATGGAACTCGACGACTTCCTCCTGTGGCCCCTCCCCAGTCACCTGTTCACGCGCGACACCTCCGCCTGGATCTACGACGGGGTCTCCATCAACGCCATGCGCTGGCCCGCGCGTCAGCGTGAGACCGTCCACTTCGAGGCGATCTACCGGCACCACCCGCTGTTCCGTGACGAGGACTTCCACCTCTGGTCCGAGGGGCAGTCCGACTACCCGTCCACCATCGAGGGCGGTGACGTGCTGGTCATCGGCAACGGCGCGGTGCTCATCGGGATGAGCGAACGGACCACGCCGCAGGCCGTCGAGATGCTGGCGACCAAGCTCTTCGCCGCCGGATCGGCCCGGACCATCGTCGCGCTCGACATGCCGAAGAGCCGCGCCTTCATGCACCTCGACACGGTGATGACCATGGTCGACGGCGACACGTTCACCCAGTACGCGGGGCTCGGCATGCTCCGCTCCTACACGATCGAGCCCGGCGCCGGGGACAAGGAGCTGAAGGTCACCGATCATCCGCCGGAGCACATGCACCGGGCGATCGCCGCCGCGCTGGGGCTGAGCGAGATCCGGGTGCTGACCGCCACGCAGGACGTGCACGCGGCCGAGCGGGAGCAGTGGGACGACGGGTGCAACGTCCTGGCGGTGGAGCCCGGGGTCGTCATCGCCTACGAGCGGAACTCCACCACCAACACGCATCTCCGCAAGCGGGGCATCGAAGTGATCGAGATTCCGGGGAGTGAGCTGGGGAGGGGACGTGGCGGTCCCCGGTGCATGAGCTGTCCGGTGGAGAGGGACAGCGTGGGCGCGTGAAAGAGTCGCGCCGTATAGAAATGTGGGGCATCGTATAGACTTCCATTCGTTCCCGTGTTCGCCCCGTCCCCTCGTACCTCTGGAGCGCCCCATGGCGACAGTCCCGACCGCCCTCGCCGGACGCCACTTCCTCAAGGAGCTGGACTTCAGCGCCGAGGAGTTCCGTGGTCTGATCGAGCTGGCCGCCGAGCTGAAGGCGGCCAAGAAGGCCGGGACCGAGACGCGGTACCTCACGGGGAAGAACATCGCGCTCGTCTTCGAGAAGACCTCGACGCGTACGCGCTGCGCGTTCGAGGTGGCCGCCGCCGACCAGGGTGCCCACACCACCTACCTGGACCCCGCGGGCTCCCAGATCGGGCACAAGGAGTCCGTCAAGGACACCGCCCGCGTGCTCGGCCGGATGTTCGACGCCATCGAGTACCGCGGGCACGGTCAGGACGTCGTCGAGGAGCTGGCCGCGCATGCCGGGGTCCCTGTCTACAACGGCCTCACCGACGAGTGGCACCCCACCCAGATGCTCGCCGACGTGCTCACCATGACCGAGCACTGCGACAAGCCGCTGACGGAGATCGCCTTCGCCTACCTGGGCGACGCCCGCAACAACATGGGCAACTCCTACCTGGTCACCGGCGCCCTGCTCGGGATGGACGTCCGCGTCGTCGGGCCCCGGGTGCTGTGGCCGGAGCAGACCGTCGTCGAGGCTGCGCAGCGGCTCGCCGAGGATTCCGGCGCCCGGATCACACTCACCGAGGACGTCAAGGAGGGCGTGCGCGGAGCCGACTTCGTCGCCACCGACGTGTGGGTGTCGATGGGTGAGCCCAAGGAGGTCTGGGACGAGCGCATCGCGCTGCTCGGCCCGTACGCGGTGACCATGGACGTGCTGCGCGCCACCGGCAACGACGAGGTGAGGTTCCTGCACTGCCTGCCGGCCTTCCACGACCTCGGCACCGCCGTCGGCCGCGAGATCCACGAGCGGCACGGGCTGACCGAGCTGGAGGTCACCGACGAGGTCTTCGAGTCCGGGCACTCCGTCGTCTTCGACGAGGCCGAGAACCGGATGCACACCATCAAGGCGATCCTCGTCGCGACGCTGGCCTGACCGGTCCTTCGCCCACCGGCTGCGACGACGGCCACAGCGCGAGCCCCGCACCTTCCCGTACGATCCCCGACCGAGCCGGAACCATCCCTTCCGTGCCCGTCGAGCGGCCCACCCGGCCGCACCCGCACCCCTGAAATGAGCACCACCCGTATGCCCGGCAGTCCTGCCAACCCGTTCCGCATCAAGTCCCCCCGACTGCTCGTCGCCGAGGCCGGCACCGATCTGGCCGGGCACGGCCTCAAGCGCCACATGGGCCTGTTCCAGCTCGTGTGCTTCGGCGTCGGCGCGATCGTCGGCACCGGCATCTTCGTCGGACTGTCCGACTCGGTCGCCCAGGCCGGGCCCGGCGTCGTCGTCTCCTTTGTGCTCGCCGCCCTGACCTGCGTGTTCACCGCCTTCGCCTTCGCCGAGCTGGGCGGCGCCATCCCGGTGTCCGGGTCGTCGTACTCCTTCGCCTACGCCGGGCTCGGCGAGGGGACGGCCTTCCTCGTCGGCTGGTGCCTGCTCCTGGAGTACGGCGTGTCCGTGTCGGCCGTCGCGGTCGGCTGGAGCCAGTACGTCAACGAGCTGCTGCAGAGTCTCACCGGAGCGCAGCTGCCCGCCGCGCTCTCCGCCGGGCCGGGCGACGGGGGGATCGTCAATCTGCCGGCCGTGATCGTCATAGCGCTGGCCTGCGTCCTCCTCGTACGCGGCGTGCGCGAGAGCGCCTGGGCCACCGCCGCCATGGCCGTCCTGAAGCTGGCGATCCTGGTCGCCTTCTGCGCCATCGGGTTCACCGCCTTCAAGCACGGCAACCTGACGCCGTTCGCGCCGGCCGGCCTCGGCGGCATCGGCGCGGGCACCACGGCCGCCTTCTTCTCGTACATCGGCTTCGACGCGATCACCACCGCCGGTGAGGAGGCCCGCAACCCGCGGCGCGACATCCCCGTCGCGATCCTGGTCTGCATCGGACTGGTCACCCTGCTGTACTGCGCGGTCGCACTCGCCGCGATCGGCGCCATCGGCGGGCCCGCGGTCGGGGGCCGGCCCGCCGCGTTGTCGTACGTCGTCAACCAGGTCACCGGCTCGACGGTCGGCGGCGGTGTCATCGCCTTCGGCGCGGTCGTCGCCATCGCCTCGGTGGTGCTCGCCGTGATGTACGGTCAGACCCGCATCCTCATGTCCATGGCGCGCGACGGACTCATCCCGCGGATCTTCGAACGGGTCTCGCCGAGGACCTCGACGCCGGTCGGCGGCACCCTGATCGTCGCGATCGTCTTCGCGATCCCGGCGGCCTTCGCCTCGCTCGACTCCGTGGTCAACCTGTGCACCATCGGCACGCTCGCCACGATGGCGGTGGTCAATGTGGCCGTGATCGCGCTGCGCCGCCGTGAACCGGGCCTCGCCCGCAGCTTCCGCGTGCCGCTCTACCCGGTGATGCCGCTGCTCGGCGTCGGCTTCTGCCTGTACCTGATGTACGAGACGGGCTGGGCGACCTGGGCGCAGTTCGCGGTGTTCCTCGCGGTCGGCTCCCTTGGGTACGCGCTCTACGGGCGCCGGCACTCCCGGCTCACGGCCGGGGCCGTCACAGCGGACGCCGCTGAGCGGGAACCACAGGCAGTCTGAACCACACCGCCTTGCCGGACTCGGTGGGGCGGTGTCCGCAGGACGAGCTGAGCGCGCGGATCAGCAGCAGCCCCCGGCCGTGCTCCTGCCAGGGGTCCGGGGCCACCGGGAGCGAGTGGGTGAGGTTGCCGGGCGGCGCCGGGTCCGGGTCGTGCACCTCCACCGTGCAGCCGGTCGGCAGCAGCTCCACGACCAGCTCGATCGGCCCGTGCCCCGCGGCGTGCTCCACGGCGTTCGCGACCAGCTCCGCGGTCAGCAGCTCCGCGGTGTCGCTGTCGGCCGCGTGCTCCAGCTCCGCCAGCGCCGTACGGACCAGAGCGCGGGCGACGGGCACGGCGGCGGTGGTGTGCGGCAGGGCGATGCGCCAGGAGGCGAGTGCGGGGGATTCGAACAAGGCGGGTCCGTTCATGGCGCAGGCGGTCCTGCTTTCAACAAGGGGCATCGTACGGCGCGCCCCTTTCAGGGCGGTCGGCGGGTTTCGCCGGGGGCGTCGTCGGCCCCGGTACCGGGCTGCCTACCCGGACCGGCGGCCCGTCGCGCATGGCAGTGCCCGCCGTTACCGGCCTGTCGAGAAGGTGTGACAGCCCGGGGCGTCCGCCGGTCGCCGTTGCAGTCATATCGCGCCCTCATGACGACAGTCACGGATCGGTGATAACTTCATGACAGAGCAGCAGCGAGGACCGCCGCCCCCGTCCGAGGAGGCCGCACGTCATGAGTCCCTTCACCGGCTCCGCCGCCCGCACCTCCGACTGGCGCCATGTGCGGTGCGTCCACGACAACGGGGTCGTCACGGTCACCCTGGCCCGCCCCGGAAAGATCAACGCGCTCACCTTCGGCGCCTACGCCGACCTGCGCGACCTGCTCGCCGAACTGTCCCGGGAGAGGTCCGTGCGCGCCCTGGTCCTGGGCGGAGAGGGGCGCGGCTTCTGCTCGGGCGGAGACGTGGACGAGATCATCGGTGCCACGCTGTCCATGGACACCGCCGGGTTGCTGGACTTCAACCGGATGACCGGTCAGGTCGTACGGGCCATGCGGGAGTGCCCGTTCCCGGTGGTCGCGGCGGTGCACGGGGTGGCCGCGGGCGCGGGTGCCGTCCTGGCCCTGGCCGCGGACTTCCGCGTGGCGGACCCCACCGCGCGCTTCCAGTTCCTCTTCACCAGGGTCGGGCTCTCCGGCGGTGACATGGGGGCCGCGTATCTGCTGCCCCGGGTGGTCGGGCTCGGCCACGCGACCCGGCTGCTCATGCTGGGCGAGCCGGTGCGGGCGGCCGAGGCCGAGCGGATCGGCCTGATCAGCGAGCTGACGGAGGAGGGCGGCGCGGACGCGGCGGCCGAGGCGCTGGCCCGCCGCCTGGCCGACGGCCCGGCGCTGGCGTACGCCCAGACCAAGGCCCTCCTCACGGCCGAACTGGACATGCCGCTCGCGGCATCGGTCGAACTGGACGCGGCGACCCAGGCCCTGCTGATGAACAGCGAGGACTACGCGGAGTTCCACGCGGCTTTCTCGGAGAAGCGGGCACCGAAATGGCGGGGGAGGTGACCATGACCGGCACCGGAGGGCGGCCGCTGCGCGTCGCCGTCATCGGCGGCGGCCCCGGTGGCCTCTACGCCGCCGCCCTGCTCAAGCGGCTCGATGCGGCCCGCGAGGTGACCGTCTGGGAGCGGCACGCTCCCGACGACACGTTCGGGTTCGGCGTCGTCCTGTCCGACGAGACCCTCGGCGGCATCGAGCACGCCGACCCCGTCGTGTACGCCGCCCTGAAGGACGAGTTCGTGCGGTGGGACGACATCGACATCGTGCACCGGGGCGTGCGCCACACCTCCGGTGGTCACGGTTTCGCCGCGCTCGGCAGGCGGCGGCTCCTGAGCATCCTGCACGAGCGCTGCCGCTCACTCGGCGTCGACCTGCGCTTTCGCACCGAGGCCCCGCACCCGGCCCGGCTCTCGGAGGCGTACGACCTCGTCATCGCCGCCGACGGGGTGCACAGCGGTACCCGCGAGGCGTACGCCGAGGTGTTCCGGCCCTCGGTGGAGGAGCACCGCTGCCGGTACATCTGGCTCGCCGCCGACTTCCCCTTCGACGCCTTCCGCTTCGAGATCGCCGAGACCGAGCACGGCGTGATGCAGCTCCACGGCTACCCGTATGCCCGCCCGTCGCCCGACCACCATCCCTCGACGAGGCCCTCCGGGCCGCAGAGTCAATCCGGTGCTTCGACGGTCATCGTGGAGATGCGCGAGGAGGTCTGGCACGCGGCCGGGTTCGCCGACTTGGACACCGCCGAGACCATCGAGCGCTGCGCCAAGACCTTCGCGGACGCCCTGCGCGGCCGGCCCCTGCACTCCAACAACTCCACCTGGACCACCTTCCGCACGGTCGTCACCGAGCACTGGTCCCACGGCAACGTGGTCCTGCTCGGCGACGCCGCGCACACCGCGCACTTCTCCATCGGCTCCGGTACGAAACTCGCGGTGGAGGACGCGCTCGCCCTGGTCGCCTGCCTGGAGGAGCACGCCTCGCTGCCCGAGGCCCTGGCCGCCTACGAGGAGGAGCGGCGCCCGGTGGTCGCCTCCACCCAGCGCGCCGCCCGCGCCAGTCTGGAGTGGTTCGAGAACCTGAGGCTGTACCTCGACCAGCCGCCCCGCCAGTTCGCCTTCAACCTGCTCACCCGCAGCCGCCGCGTCACCCACGACAACCTGCGGCTGCGCGACCCCCGCTTCACCGAGGCGGTCGAGCGCGAGTTCGGCTGCCCGCCCGGCACACCCCCGATGTTCACCCCCTTCCGGCTTCGCGGCCTGACCCTGCGCAACCGGGTCGTGGTCTCGCCGATGGACATGTACTCGGCCGTGGACGGCGTCCCCGGCGACTTCCACCTCGTCCACCTGGGTGCACGGGCGCTCGGCGGCGCCGGGCTGGTGATGACCGAGATGGTGTGCGTGAGCCCCGAGGGACGCATCACCCCGGGCTGCGCCGGCCTCTACACGGGGCGGCAGGCCGAGGCGTGGCGGCGCGTCACCGACTTCGTGCACAGCCAGGCGCCGGGCACCGCGATCGGGGTGCAGCTCGGGCACAGCGGCCGCAAGGGCTCCACCAAGCTGATGTGGGAGGGCATGGACGAGCCGCTTCAGGAGGGCAACTGGCCGCTCGTGGCCGCCTCGCCGATCCCGTACAAACCGGGCGGCCAGACGCCCCGCGAACTTTCCCGCGCCCAACTCACCGACATCCGCGAGCAGTTCACCTCCGCAGCCGTCCGCGCCGCCCGCGCCGGCTTCGACCTCCTCGAACTCCACTGCGCCCACGGCTACCTGCTCTCCGGCTTCCTCTCACCGCTCACCAACCACCGCACCGACGCCTACGGCGGCTCGCTCGCGGGGCGGCTCCGCTTCCCGCTCGAGGTCTTCGACGCCGTGCGGGCGGTGTGGCCCGGGGAGCGGCCCATGACGGTACGGATCTCCGCGACCGACTGGGCCGAGGGCGGCACCACGGCCGAGGAGGCCGTCGAGATCGCCCGCGCGTTCGCCGCGCACGGCGCCGACGCGATCGACGTGTCGACCGGGCAGGTGGTGGCCGAGGAGAAGCCGGCGTTCGGGCGCTCGTACCAGACGCCGTACGCCGACCGGATCCGCCACGAGACGGGCATACCGGTGATCGCGGTGGGCGCCATCTCGTCCTGGGACGACGTCAACTCGCTGATCCTGGCCGGGCGCACCGACCTGTGCGCCCTCGCCCGGCCGCACCTGTACGACCCGCACTGGACCCTGCACGCGGCGGCCGAACAGGGCTACGGCGGGCAGGGCGCGGTATGGCCCGCGCCCTACCGGGCGGGCAGCAGGCGCCCCAACACCGGCCGCACCGACGCCCCCAAACCCCGCCTGACACTGGGGGGCTGAAGCCCCGAGGCGCCCAGGTCGCCTATGGCAGATGCGCCACGCCCGCGAACACCGCCCCCGCGTCCCGCAGCCGCTCGTGCAGCGCCCGGAAGACCGCCGCCGAGCGGGCGCCCGGCCAGTTCTCGGGCAGCAGGCCGGCCGGCAGCCCGGGGTCGGCGTAGGGCAGATGGCGCCAGGAGTCCAGCGCGAGCAGATAGTCGCGGTACGCCTCCTCGGGCGGCGTGTCCTCGCGTGACTCCCAGTCGCGCAGCACGCGCGCGTGGCGGTCGAGGAACGCCTCGTGCTGCTTGGCGATCGCGGCCAGGTCCCACCAGCGCCCCACCGCCTCCGCGGTGGGCGCGAAGCCGAGGTGGTCCCCGCGGAAGAAGTCCACGTACGCGTCCAGGCGCAGCCGCTCCAGGGTGTGCCGGCTCTCCTCGTACAGGCGCGCGGGGGCGATCCACACCCCGGGCGCCGCGGTGCCGAAACCGAGCCCCGCCAGCCGGGAGCGCAGCAGGTGCCGCTTCTGCCGCTCGGACTCCGGCACGGAGAACACGGCAAGGACCCAGCCCTCGTCCTTCGTGGGCGCCGTCGCGTACACCCGGCGGTCGCCGTCCTCCAGCAGCTGCCGTGCGTCCGGCGACAGCGCGTACCCGGCCGCGCCCGTCGCCGTGCGCTCCGGCACGAGCAGCCCGCGCCGTTTCAGCCGCGACACCGACGACCGTACGGAGGGCGCGTCCACGCCGACCGCGGCGAGCAGCCGGATCAGCTCGGCCACGGGGACCGGGCCGGGGGTGAAGCGGCCGTAGGCGCCGTAGAACGTGACGATGAGGGACCGCGGGGCGTGCTGAGCGTGCTGATCGGACACGTTGATCACTTTAGATCGTCGGCGTCACTCATGATCACCTCGCACGGGCACCGGGTCGGCGTCCGCGCGCAGCCGGAACCGCTGGAGCTTGCCCGTCGCCGTGCGCGGCAGCGCGTCCAGGAAGACGAACTCGCGCGGGCACTTGTACGGCGCCAGCTCCGACGTCAGGAAGGCGCGCAGCGCCTCCGGGTCGCGTCGAGCGCCCTCCCTGAGGACCGCGTACGCCACCACGATCTGCCCGCGCGCCTCGTCGGGCCGTCCGACGACCGCCGTCTCGACCACGTCCGGATGGCGCAGCAGGGCGTCCTCGACCTCGGGCCCGGCGATGTTGTACCCGGCGGAGATGATCATGTCGTCGGCGCGGGCCACATAGCGGAAGTAGCCGTCGGGCTCGCGGACGTAGGTGTCGCCGGTGATGTTCCAGCCGCCTCGGACGTACTCCCGCTGCCGTGGATCGGCGAGATAGCGGCAGCCGACCGGTCCACGCACCGCGAGCAGTCCGGGCTCGCCGTCCGGTACGGGCACGCCGTCGGCGTCCTGCACGCGCGCGTGCCACCCCGGCACCGGAAGCCCCGTTGTTCCCGGCCGGATCCGGTCGTCCGCGGCCGAGATGAAGATGTGCAGCAGCTCGGTGGCGCCGATGCCGTTGACGATGCGCAGACCGGTGCGCTCGTGCCAGGCCCGCCAGGTGGCCTCGGGAAGGTTCTCGCCGGCCGACACGCAGCGCCGCAGCGAGGTCGTGTCGTAGGCGTCCAGCTCGTCGAGCATCGCCCGGTAGGCGGTCGGCGCGGTGAACAGCACCGAGACCCGGTGCTCGGCGATCGCGGGCAACAGCTGCCTGGGACCCGCCTGTTCGAGCAGTAAGGAGCTGGCGCCGGCCCGCAGCGGGAAGACGACGAGTCCGCCGAGCCCGAAGGTGAAGCCGAGCGGGGGACTGCCCGCGAATACGTCGTCCTGGCACGGGCGCAGGATGTGCCTCGAGAAGGTGTCCGCGATGGCGAGCACGTCGCGGTGGAAGTGCATGCACCCCTTCGGGCGGCCCGTCGTGCCTGAGGTGAAGGCGATCAGAGCGACGTCGTCGGCCGCCGTGTCCACCGGCGCGTACGGCTCACCGGGTACCGGCAGACGCAGCAGGTCGTCGGGGGCGTCGCCTCCGTACGGGGTGATGCGCAGCCCGGGAACGTCGGCCTTCACCAGGTCGTCCACCACGCGGACGTCGCACAGGGCGTGGCCGACCCGGGCGATGGCGCACATGGTGCGCAGCTCGTGCGGGCGCTGCTGGGCGAGCACGGTGACGGCGATCGCGCCCGCCTTCAGGACCGCGAGCCAGCAGGCGGCGAGCCAGGGCGTGGTGGGGCCGCGCAGCAGGACACGGTTGCCGGGGACGACACCGAGACGGGAGGTGAGCGCGTGCGCGACGCGGTCGACACGGGCGCGGAGCTGTCCGTACGTCCACACGTCGCCGTCCGTCGTGCGGAACGCGGGGCGGTCGGGGGCGGTGCGGTCGAGCAGCTCGACCGCCGCGTTCAGCCGTTCGGGGTAGCGCAGCTCGGGCAGGTCGAAGCGGAGCTCGGGCCACTGCTCGGGAGGCGGGAGATGGTCACGGGCGAAGGTGTCGCGGTGGCCGGTGGGGGCGGGAGGCGGAGCTACGGCCGGCGCACGGCTCGCGATGTCGGTGGCGCCGGCGGTGAAGGTGGCGCTCGCGGTCTCGCCGGCGCTCTCGGTGTCCGTGGCGCTGGTGGCGTCCCTCGGGTCCATGACGTCTCGCCCCCTTGTCGTGGTGGGCTCGCGCATCGAGCGTATCGTGTTGGTGACGACAGTCAACGGTCCGCGATACGTTCGGGTGAGCAGCCCACCCGGCCCCGAGGGGCCGTCAGGGAGAGGGGACCGGCCATGACCGCATTCTCGCTCGACCCCGCCCAGCTGGCCTGGCGTGCGGAACTGCGCACCCTGGCCGAGCAACGGCTGTGTCCGCTCGCCGAGAAGGGGGAGCCCGGCCGCGTCAACCGCGCCCTCGTCACCGAACTCGGCCGACTCGGTCTGCTCGACCGGCTGTTCACCTCCGGGGCGCTGGACCTGTGTCTGATGCGGGAGTCCCTGGCGTACGCCTGTACCGAGGCGGAGACGGCCCTCGCCCTGCAAGGGCTGGGCGCCCACCCCGTGCACGCCTACGGGACACCGGCCCAGCGCGCCCGCTGGCTGCCCGGCGTCCGGGCCGGCACCACGGTCGCCGCCTTCGCGCTGACCGAGCCGGACGCGGGGTCGGACGCGGCGGCGCTCTCCCTCGCGGCCGAGCCCGACGGCCCCTCCGGGTGGCGGCTCACGGGCGAGAAGTGCTGGATCTCCAACGCCCCGGAAGCCGACTTCTACACCGTCTTCGCCCGCACCACCCCCGGCGCGGGCGCCCGCGGTGTGACCGCGTTCCTCGTCCCCGCGGACCGCCCCGGCCTGACCGGCACCCCCCTCGACATGCTCTCCCCGCACCCGATCGGCACGCTGGCCTTCGACGCGGTGCCCGTGACCGGGGACGACCTGCTCGGCCAGGCCGACCGCGGCTTCAGGGTCGCGATGGGCACCCTCAACCTCTTCCGCCCCAGCGTGGGCGCGTTCGCGGTCGGCATGGCGCAGGCCGCCCTCGACGCGACCATCGCCCACACCGCCGCAAGGGACGCCTTCGGCGGTCGGCTCAAGGACCTCCAGGCGGTCTCCCACCAGGTCGCCGAGATGGCCCTGCGCACCGAGGCGGCCCGGCTCATGGTCCACGCGGCGGCGACGGCGTACGACGAAGGAGCCCCGGACGTCCCGAAGCGGGCCGCCATGGCGAAGCTGCTCGCCACCGAGACCGCGCAGTACGTCGTCGACGCCGCCGTCCAACTGCACGGCGCCCGCGCACTGCGCCGCGGCCACCTCCTCGAACACCTCTACCGCGAGGTGCGCGCACCCCGGATCTACGAGGGGGCGAGCGAGGTGCAACGCGGCATCATCGCCAAGGAGTTGTACGCCACCGTGGAGGCCCCGTGACCAGTGAGCGCGTCAACCCGCCCGGCCTCTCCCCGGCCAGGGGCTTCTCACACGCTGTCGTCGCCACCGGCACCCGCGTGGTCTTCCTGGCGGGCCAGACCGCCCTCGACGGCGACGGCAAGGTGGTCGGCGAGACGCTCCCCGAGCAGTTCGAGCGTGCCCTCGCCAACCTGCTCACCGCGCTGCGCGCCGCCGGCGGCGCCCCCGCCGACCTCGCCCGCGTCACCGTCTACGCCACCGATGTGGCCGACTACCGCGCGCACGCGCCGGAACTGGGCCGCATCTGGCGGCGGCTGGCGGGCCGTGACTACCCGGCGATGGCCGTCGTGGGGATCACACGTCTGTGGGACGAGCAGGCGCTCGTGGAACTGGACGGCTTCGCGGTGCTCCCGTAGCCACGCCATGGGCACGACGTGTGCGGCCCCGGCCGCCGAGGACTCGCCACCGAAGGGGTGAGGATCACGGACCGCACCGCGGCCTCCCGGTACCTGTGGAACACCCGAATCCAGGAGGTGCTTCCATGTCTCTGCGCCAGGTCGCCGTGCCGGTCGTCGGTGCCGCTCTGCTCCTGTCCTCCGCCCCCGCCGCGGGTGCCCTGTCCCGCTCGTCCGACGAGGTGACCGTCGACCCGACCGGGTACCTGGCGCCCGACGGCACGCTCACCCTCTCCGGCACCTACCGCTGCGCCGGCGGCACCGGGGGCCCGGTCTTCGTGTCCTCCTCGATCTCCCAGGGCGACCACCGCGTCCAGCACGGCGTCGGCGGCACCCTGGCCGTGTGCGACGGCATCGTGCACCGCTGGACCAACTCCGAGACCCGCCGGGGGGCGTACACTCCGGGCCCGGCGCAGGTCGAGGCCACGCTGACGGAACTGAACGGCTCCGGGCTCCCGCTGCCCCGCTTCCGCGCGGTCCTGCAGCAGGACGTCAACCTGACGGCGAAGGGCTGACCTCCGCCGGTGCGTCGGCCGGTTCGAGACGGTGGACCGGAGAGTCCGTCAGCTCTTACTTGGCCGTTTTGCGGGCCAGCGCGTTGCTGTCCACGGAGTTGTGCACGCTGAAGGTCACGGCGTCCGAGCGGTAGCGGTCGTCCGACCATTCCACGGGACGCCCTTCGCGTGTGGTGGTGACCCGGCGAATGCGCAACAGGGGGCTCGTGCGGCGGATGCCGAGCAGCCGGGCGTCCTGGGCACCGGCGGTCACCGCGTCGATGACGTGCTCGCCGTAGGCGAGGACCAGGCCCGTGTCGTCGTACAGGCGCTGGGTGACCGACGGGCAGTCGGGCTCGATGACCTCGACGGCCGGGGCGATCCAGTCCGCGTAGACCGTCCGCTCCAGCAGTACCGGTTCGCCGTCGAGGCCGCGCACCCGGAGGACATGCAGAACGGGCGTCCCTGCGCGTAGTTGCAGATGTACCGCGTCCTCCTCGGTCGCTCGGCGGTACTCCTGCGCGACCACGTGTCCCGTCGCCTCGCGCCCCATGGCGCGCGCCCACTGGGCGAAGCTGCGCAGTTCGGCGAAACTCTGGCTGCGGCGGCTGGCCAGCACGACGCGGCGGGCCCCCTGGCGGGAGCCGATGAGCCCCTCGGCGGTGAGGGCGGCGATGGCCTGGCGGACGGTGCCGCGCGAGACGTCGTAGTGCGCGGCGAGCTCCGCCTCCGAGGGCAGTCGGCTGCCGATCGTGTACTCCTCGCGGTCGATGGCCCGCCGCAGATCGTCGGCGATCTCCTCGTGTCGCGCCGCCATGCTTCCCCTCTGAGTCGACTGCTGTGCACAGCGTGACCAGCCTAATCGAGATCCGTCGGGCCTTTGTTCCGTGCAGGATTGCACAGGAAACAAAGGGACATCTTTTCGGCGGAGTTAACGGAAAAGACACCTGAGGCGGGCCTACTGAGGCTCAACTTGTTCAGACAAGTCATGCGCATTGTGCGTCTTTCCGCAGCCCTCGTGCGTCCCCTGGAGCAGCCGTGTCCGTGTCCCTGCCGAGAACAGCCGTGCTCAGCGGTTCCCTCGCCGTCGCCGCGCTCGCCCTGAGTGCCTGTGGCGCCGCCCCCGACAACGTGTCGACCACTGCCGGCGGCAAGAGCGCCGCGACCGCCACCTCCGCCGCGGGCTTCGGCGGCATGGACAAGCTGGTCGCCGCGGCGAAGAAGGAGGGCACGCTGCACGCCATCGCGCTGCCCCGAGACTGGGCCAACTACGGCGCTCTCATCGACGGCTTCCAGAAGAAGTACGGCATCAAGGTCCAGGTCGAGAACCCGGACGGCACCAGCCAGGACGAGATCAACGCCGTGACCTCGCGCAAGGGCCAGGGCCGCGCTCCCGATGTGCTGGACCTGGGCAGTTCCTTCGCGCTGAGCGCCGCCCAGCAGGGGCTGCTGGCGCCGTACAAGGTGACCTCGTTCGCCGATGTCCCCGCCGGACAGAAGGACCCGGAGGCCCGCTGGTACAACGACTACGGCGGCTACATCTCCATCGGTTGTGACGCCAAGCGGGTCAAGACCTGCCCGACCACCTTCAAGGATCTGCTCAAGCCGCAGTACAAGGGCCAGGTCGCGCTCAACGGCAACCCCACCAAGTCGGGTTCCGCCTTCGCCGGCGTATGGGCCGCCGCGCTCGCGAGCGGCGGTTCCTTCGACGACATCCAGCCCGGCCTCGACTTCTTCGCGAGGCTCAAGAAGAGCGGCAACTACACGCCCGTGGAGTCGACCCCGGCCACCGTCGAGAAGGGCGAGACCCCGATCAGCATCGACTGGGACTACCTCAACGCCGGGTACGCCGACGAGTTCAAGTCCAAGGGACTGGACTGGAAGGTGGCCGTGCCGAGCGACGGCCAGTTCGCCCAGTACTACTCCCAGGCCATCAACAAGGACGCCCCGCACCCGGCGGCCGCCCGCCTGTGGGAGGAGTACCTCTACAGCGCCGAGGGCCAGAACCTGTGGCTCGAGGGCTACGCCCGCCCGGCCCTGATGGCCGGGATGGAGAAGGCCGGCACGCTCGACAAGACGGCCGCGGCCAAGCTTCCGAAGGTCTCAGGAACGCCCTCCTTCCCGACCGAGGCCCAGCAGGACAAGGCCAAGACGGTCATCGCGCAGGGCTGGGGGAAGGCCGTCTCCGGATGACGGCCACCGTGATCGAGACGGACGTGGCGCCGCCCGTCGCTTCGGTGAAGCGGCGGCGCCGCGCCCCCGCCTGGCTCGCGCTGGTGCCGCTGCTGGCCTTCACCGCGATCGCCTTCGGACTGCCGGCCGTTGCCATGCTCAACGGCGCCTTCAGCATCAAGGACCAGGGCACAGGCGCCACTTCGTACGGCGCCGAGAACCTGACCGCATCGCTGCACGGCGCGTACCTGACCGCCCTGCTCGGCAGCGTCAGGCTGTCCGCCGTCTCCGCGGCCCTCGGCGCCCTGCTCGGAGTGCCGCTCGCCCAGGTGGTGGTGACCTCCCGGTTCCGCGGCCTGCGCGAAGGCGTGCTCACCGCCTCGGGCGTGCTCGCCAACTTCGGCGGCGTCCCGCTGGCGTTCGCGTTCGTCGCCACGCTCGGCAACGCCGGCGTGCTGACCCAGCACCTCGGCCTGGAGAAGAAGGGCTGGGACCTCTACAGCTTCTGGGGCCTGGTGATCGTCTACCTGTACTTCCTGATCCCCCTGATGGTCCTCACCGTGACCCCGGCCCTGGAGGGACTGCGCACGCAGTGGCGTGAGGCCGCGCAGAACAACGGCGCCACCACCGCGCAGTACTGGCTCCACGTCGCCCTGCCGGTCCTCGCCCCCACCCTGCTCGGCGGGTTCGTCCTGCTCTTCGGCAGTGCCTTCGCCGCGTACGCAACCGCCGCCGCCATGGTGGGCAGCTCCATCCCGCTGGTCACCCTGCAGATATCCGACGCCCTCTCCGGCAACGTGCTGGTCGGCCAGGAGAACGTGGCGCTCGCCCTCAGCCTCGACATGGTCCTCGTCGCGGGCTTGGTGATGGCTCTCTACCTGCCCCTGCAACGACGGAGCGCGCGATGGCTCGAAGCGTGAACCTCTGGCGGTGGACCGTGCTCGGCCTCACCGCGCTGTACTTCCTGGTACCGCTCGCGGCGTCCGTGGTCTTCACGGTCGACGTGCCCGGGCAGGGCGTCACCTTCGACGCCTACACGCAGATCTTCTCCACCGCCGGCTTCGGCTCCAGCCTGCTGCTCTCCCTGGAGCTGGCCGCTGCCACCATCGCCGTCGTACTGCTGCTGATGGTGCCCGCGACGGTCGCGCTGCGGCTCGGCGCGGCCCGGTTGCGGCCGGTCGTGGAGGTGGTGTGCTCGCTCCCCCTGGTCGTGCCCCCGATCGCGTTCGTCGCCGGGATCGTCACGGTCCTGAAGTGGGGACCCGATCACCTCTCCCGCACTCCGCTGTTCCAGACGTTCGTGGCGATCCAGAACCCGAGCTTCCCCGTCGTGCTCGTCCTGGCCTACGTCGTGATGGCGCTGCCGTTCGTCTACCGCGCGCTGGACGCGGGGCTGCGCGCCATCGACGTACGCACGCTCGTCGAGGCAGCCCGCAGCTGCGGAGCGAGCCGGCCTCAGGCGCTGGTCCGCGCGGTGCTGCCGAATCTGCGCGGGGCGCTGCTCAACGCCTCCTTCCTGACACTGGCATTGGTACTGGGCGAGTTCACTGTGGCCCAGCTGCTCGGCTTCCAGCCGTTCGCCGTGTGGATCGTGAACGTCAGCGGCTCCAACGCCCAGCTCTCCGTCGCCGTGTCCGTGCTCAGCCTGCTCGTCACATGGGTCCTGCTCCTCGCGCTCGCCGGTGTCGGCGGACGCTCCCGTACCACTGCCTCCCGGGGATGAACCATGACCGCCACCACGCTTGAGAAAGCCGCCATCGGCGGAAAGGCCGCCACCGTCGAATTCCGGGGACTGCGCCGGGAGTTCGGCTCGACCGTCGCCCTGGACGGGCTCGACCTGACCGTGCGGCCGGGGGAGTTCCTCGCCCTGCTCGGCCCGTCCGGCTGCGGCAAGACCACCGCGCTGCGCATGCTCGCCGGATTCGAACACCCCGACGCCGGTGCCGTGCTGGTGGACGGCGAGGACATCACCCGCGTTCCGGCCCACCGCCGCGACGCCGGCATGGTCTTCCAGTCCTACAGCCTCTTCCCGCACCTGAACGCCGTCGACAACGTCGCCTTCGGACTGCGGATGCGTAAGGTGCGCACCGCCGAACGACGCGCTCGCGCAGCAGAGTTGCTGGAACTGGTCGGACTCGCCGACAAGGGCGAGCGGTTCCCGCACCAGCTCTCCGGCGGACAGCAGCAGCGCATCGCCCTGGCCCGCGCGCTCGCCCTCCGGCCGCGCGTCCTGCTCCTCGACGAGCCGCTGTCCGCGCTCGACGCCAAGGTGCGGCTGACACTGCGCGAGGAGATCCGCCGCCTCCAGCAGGAGCTCGGCATCACCACCCTGTTCGTGACGCACGACCAGGAAGAGGCGCTGTCGGTCGCCGACCGGGTCGCCGTGATGCGGGCCGGGCGGCTCGAACAGTGCGCCGAGCCGGCCGAATTGTACGGGCGGCCCGCGACCGCTTTCGTCGCCGAGTTCGTCGGCACGATGAGCCGGATCCCCGGCGTCCTCAGGGGCGACGGCGTGGAAGTGCTCGGGCAGCGGCTCCCGGTCGACGGCGACGCGCCGGACGCCTCGGACGTGGACGTGCTGGTGCGGCCCGAGGCGGTGCGCGTGACGGCGGACGAGACGGGTGACGCACGGGTCATCGCCACCGCGTTCCTGGGCGCCGTCGTCCGCCTCACCGTCAGGCTCACGGACGGCACCGAGGTGAAGGCCGACGTGCCCGCGCACGAGGCCGCCGGAATCGGCGCCGGAACCGCCGTCGGCGTGTCACTGCCCGCGCGCCCGGTGCTCGTGGCTGCACGTACGACTCGATAGTGGAAGAGAGACACGTGACCTCCCACCAGCCCCGACTCCCGCTCCAGGCCGTCCTGTTCGACATGGACGGCACGCTCGTCGACACCGAGCGCCTCTGGTGGGAGGCGGTGGAGCACGTCGCCGGGAGACCCCTGACCGAAGCGGACCGGTTGGAAGTGCTCGGCCGCCCCGTCGAGTACACCGCCGCATGGCTGGGCGAGGCCACGGGGAGGCCGGCCGCGGACCTCGCCGCCGAACTGCACCGCGAGTTCGCCGACCGGGTCCGCACCGGCATCGAGCCCCGTCCCGGCGCGCTCGACCTCCTCGACGCCCTCGCCCGCGACGGCATCCCCGCCGCCCTGGTCACCGCCTCGCCCCGGGCCGTCACCGACACCGTCCTGGAGGCCCTCGGCGCCGACCGCTTCGCCGTCTCCGTCACCGCCGACGACACCGAGCACACCAAGCCCGCCCCCGAGCCCTACCTCGCCGCCTGCCGCGCCCTCGGCGCCGACCCGGTGGCCTGCGTCGCCGTCGAGGACACCGAGACCGGCGTGCGATCGGCGGAGGCGGCCGGGTGCGCGGTTCTCGCGGTGCCCTCACTCGCCCCTATCGACACGGCACCCGGCCGGACCGTACGCTCGAGCCTGTCCGGCCTCACCACGCAGCATCTCGCCGCTCTGCTTCCCTACGAACTGCGCGTCATGACCTGGAACCTGTGGCATGGCGGCACCAAGGTCGACGACCACCGGGCCAAGCAGCTCAAGACCATCCTGGAGACGGGCGCGGATGTGGTCGGACTGCAGGAGACCGGCGGTACCGCGGCCCGGGAACTGGCCGAAGCCCTCGGCTGGCACCACCACGCCGCCGGCGAGAATCTCGGCATCATCAGCCGCCATCCCATCACCGCCCGCTTCGGCGATCCGGGTGTCGGCTTCTACGGGGCGACCGGGGTCCGGATCGCGGTCGGGGACCGGGAGACCGACGTCTGGACGGCCCACCTCGACTGCACGCCCTACGGACCCTACGAGGCCGTCTTCGACGGCCTGTCCGGAGCCGGGCTGATCGCCCACGAGGAAGTGCGGCTGGCTCAGATGCGGGACACCCTGCGCCGGATCGCCGAGGCCGGCGACGACTCCCTGCCGGTCGTCCTCGTCGGCGACTTCAACAGCCCCTCGCATCTCGACTGGCCGGACGTGCAATGGCCGGTCACCAAGGCGGCCGAGGAGGCGGGCCTGCGCGACTCCTACCGCGAGGCCCACCCGGACCCGGCCGCCGATCCGGGTCACACGTGGTCACCGATCCACCCCGTGCACGAGGACGGCAGCCGACGCCCCGAACCCCAGGACCGCATCGACTACATCCTCCACCGCGGCCTGACGGTGATCGGCTCCCGCACGGTCGTCACCGGAACCCCACAACCCTGGCCCGACGTCACCGGCAACGACTGGCCGTCGGACCACGCGGCGGTGGTGACCACGTTCGCGCTGGGCCGTGCTCAGGTTCGCCCGGGGTGCGGGACACCGGCGTAGGCCGTCCAGCGCAGTCGCAGGTCGAGGGTGGGAGAGTCGGGGCTCCGGACCCGCCCGCGAGTACGCGGTGTGCGAGGCCGGGGAGAAGAGGGCGTTGCGGATCATCGCGTTGTCGTTCTTCGCGCTCGCCGCCTACGTCACGGTCGACGCCGTACGGCCCTGACCGGCACGGGTGAGGGCACGCGCTCCGTGCCCGGTATCGGGCCGGCTGCACGCTCGCTCATGGTCATGCCGTTCCCGTCGGCGGCCCGGCGCCGCGCCGGACGGGAACTGGGCTCCGCATCCGCCGTGGCCGACTCCCAGCAGACCCTGCTGTACACCTGTTTGTCGGCGGTGCTGCTGGTCGGCCTGGTCGCCCATGCCCTGCTCGGCTGGTCGCGGGCCGATCCGGTCGCGTCCCCGGCCATCGCCGCGGTCGCGGCGAAAGAGGGGCGCGACGCGTGGCGTGCGCAGGTGTGCTGCGCGGCACCCGCGACCGTCGCGCCGGGCGCGGCCGGACGGGAGGCGGATGCCCGCGGCCGCGCACACGGATGCGTTTGCCGCCCTTACGGAGATCACGCCGGAAGGGGAGCGGCGCCGGTGTTCACGGGCGTTCGCCCGCCGCCCGCCGCAGTCCGGGCGCACCCCGGACGACTCCACCGTGTGCCGGACGTTCGCGAACCTGGAGGAGTGCGCGCACTTCCCGCCCCGTGCCGCCGCCCCCTCCTGACCCGCATTCGGGCAGGTCAAGCGGGGTGCGGCGGCACTCGCCGTTCAGATGTCCCGGAAGATCTCGATCTGCGCCCCCACCGAGTTCAGCCGCTCGGCCAGGTCCTCGTAGCCGCGATTGATGACGTACACGTTGCGCAGCACGGACGTGCCCTCGGCCGCCATCATCGCCAGCAGGACGACCACGGCGGGGCGCAGTGCGGGCGGGCACATCATCTCGGCGGCGCGCCAGCGGGTGGGGCCCTCGACCAGCACCCGGTGCGGGTCGAGCAACTGCAGGCGCCCGCCCAGTCGGTTGAGGTCGGTCAGGTAGATGGCCCGGTTGTCGTAGACCCAGTCGTGGATCAGCGTCTTGCCCTGCGCGGAGGCCGCGATGGCCGCGAAGAACGGCACGTTGTCGATGTTCAGGCCGGGGAAGGGCATCGGGTGGATCTTGTCGATCGGCGCCTCCAGCTTGGAGGGCCGCACGGTCAGGTCCACCAGCCGCGTACGGCCGTTGTCGGCGGAGTACTCGGGCGTGCGGTCGTGGTCGAGCCCCATCTCCTCCAGGACCGCGAGCTCGATCTCCAGGAACTCGATCGGCACCCGGCGCACCGTCAGTTCCGACTCGGTGACCACCGCGGCGGCCAGCAGGCTCATCGCCTCGACCGGGTCCTCGGAGGGGGAGTAGTCCACGTCGACGTCGATGTTCGGCACGCCGTGGACGGTGAGCGTGGTGGTGCCGATGCCCTCGACCTCGACGCCGAGCGCCTCGAGGAAGAAGCACAGGTCCTGGACCATGTAGTTGGAGGAGGCGTTGCGGATGACCGTGACGCCGTTGTGCCGCGCGGCGGCCAGCAGCGCGTTCTCGGTCACGGTGTCGCCCCGCTCGGTCAGCACGATCGCCCGGCCGGGGGAGACGGACCGGTCCACCGTCGCGTGGTACAGCCCCTCCGTGGCGGTGACCTCGAGCCCGAAGCGGCGCAGAGCGATCATGTGCGGCTCGATGGTGCGCGTCCCGAGGTCGCAGCCGCCCGCGTACGGCAGCTTGAAGCGGTCGAGGCGGTGCAGCAGCGGACCCAGGAACATGATGATGGACCGCGTACGGCGGGCGGCCTCGGCGTCGATGGCGTCCAGGTCGAGGTCCGCGGCCGGGACGATCTCCAGGTCGACGCCCTCGTTGATCCAACGGGTTCGCACACCGATCGAGGTGAGCACCTCCAGCAGGCGGTACACCTCCTCGATGCGGGCGACACGCCGCAGCACCGTGCGCCCCTTGTTGAGCAGTGAGGCGCACAGCAGCGCCACGCAGGCGTTCTTGCTCGTCTTGACGTCGATCGCGCCGGAGAGCCGGCGGCCGCCGACCACGCGCAGATGCATGGGGCCCGCGTAGCCCAGGGACACGATTTCGCTGTCCAGGGCCTCCCCGATGCGGGCGATCATCTCAAGGCTGAGGTTCTGGTTGCCCCGCTCGATGCGGTTCACGGCGCTCTGACTGGTACCGAGTGCCTCGGCGAGCTGCGCCTGGGTCATGCCACGATGCTGGCGAGCGACACGGATGAGCTTGCCGATGCGTACGAGGTAGTCGTCTGACATGAGACTGAGGTTATCTCAGATATGAGATGGGGCATCTTGTGGGGTCCATTTGGGTGAAGGGAAAAGAGTGATGCCTGGTGACAGCTGGTGTGTCGCGTCGACCTCCGGCCGCGCATGACCTACCCGGCCCCATGTACTAGAGTTATCTCGACATCGAGATATCTGCCGAAGGCGTACCGCAGTAGCCGCTCCGGTAAGGGTTACCTAACTTAGCCTTACCTTAGCGGATCGGCCGAGATGCCGTGGCGGCAGGATCGTGGTGGTACGCGCACATCAATGAAGGAGACTGTCGTGTCGGCGAACAGCTTCGACGCCCGCAGCACGCTGCAGGTGGGCGACGAGTCGTACGAGATCTTCCGGCTGGACAAGGTGGAGGGCTCGGCCCGCCTGCCCTACAGCCTCAAGGTCCTGCTGGAGAACCTGCTCCGCACCGAGGACGGCGCGAACATCACCGCCGACCACATCCGCGCCCTCGGCGACTGGGACTCCCAGGCCCAGCCGTCGCAGGAGATCCAGTTCACGCCGGCCCGCGTGATCATGCAGGACTTCACCGGCGTGCCCTGTGTCGTGGACCTCGCCACCATGCGTGAGGCCGTCAAGGAGCTGGGCGGCGACCCGGCGAAGATCAACCCGCTGGCGCCGGCCGAGCTGGTCATCGACCACTCCGTCATCGCCGACAAGTTCGGCACGAACGACGCCTTCAAGGTCAACGTCGAGCTGGAGTACGGCCGCAACAAGGAGCGCTACCAGTTCCTGCGCTGGGGCCAGACCGCCTTCGACGAGTTCAAGGTCGTCCCCCCGGGCACCGGCATCGTCCACCAGGTCAACATCGAGCACCTCGCCCGCGTGGTGATGGTCCGTGACGGCAAGGCCTACCCGGACACCCTGGTCGGCACCGACTCCCACACCACGATGGTCAACGGCCTCGGCGTCCTCGGCTGGGGCGTCGGCGGCATCGAGGCCGAGGCCGCGATGCTCGGCCAGCCGGTCTCCATGCTCATCCCGCGTGTCGTCGGCTTCAAGCTCACCGGTGAGCTGCAGCCCGGCACCACCGCCACCGACCTCGTGCTCACCATCACCGAGATGCTCCGCAAGCACGGTGTGGTCGGCAAGTTCGTCGAGTTCTACGGCGAGGGCGTGGCCGCCACCTCGCTCGCCAACCGCGCCACCATCGGCAACATGTCCCCGGAGTTCGGCTCCACCGCCGCGATCTTCCCCGTGGACGACGAGACCCTGAACTACCTGCGCCTGACCGGCCGCTCCGAGCAGCAGGTCGCGCTCGTCGAGGCCTATGCCAAGGAGCAGGGCCTCTGGCTGGACCCGAAGGCCGAGCCGGACTTCTCCGAGAAGCTCGAGCTGGACCTGTCCACGGTCGTTCCCTCGATCGCCGGCCCGAAGCGCCCGCAGGACCGCATCGTCCTCGCGAACGCCGCCGAGCAGTTCAAGCAGGACGTCCGCAACTACGTCGACATCGTGGACGAGGCGGGCCAGGAGTCCTTCCCGGCCTCCGACGCCCCGGCCGTCGCCCCCAACGGCGCCCCGTCGAACCCGGTCCCGGTGACCGCCCCCGACGGCACCACCTACGAGCTGGACCACGGCGCCGTCACCGTCGCCGCCATCACCTCCTGCACCAACACCTCGAACCCCTACGTCATGGTCGCCGCCGCCCTGGTGGCCAAGAAGGCGGTCGAGAAGGGCCTGACCCGCAAGCCGTGGGTCAAGACCACCCTCGCCCCGGGTTCCAAGGTCGTCACCGACTACTTCGACAAGGCGGGCCTGACCCCGTACCTGGACAAGGTCGGCTTCAACCTGGTCGGTTACGGCTGCACCACCTGCATCGGCAACTCCGGCCCGCTGCCGGAGGAGGTCTCCAAGGCCGTCAACGACCACGACCTCGCGGTCACCTCGGTCCTCTCCGGCAACCGGAACTTCGAGGGCCGTATCAACCCCGACGTCAAGATGAACTACCTGGCGTCCCCGCCGCTGGTCGTCGCGTACGCCATCGCGGGCTCCATGAAGGTGGACATCACCAAGGACGCGCTGGGCACCGACCAGGACGGCAACCCGGTCTACCTGAAGGACATCTGGCCCTCCGAGGCCGAGGTCAACGACGTCGTCGCCAACGCCATCGGCGAGGACATGTTCTCCAAGTCCTACAGCGACGTCTTCGCGGGCGACGCCCAGTGGCAGTCCCTCCCGGTCCCGACCGGCAACACCTTCGAGTGGGACCCGGAGTCCACCTACGTCCGCAAGCCCCCGTACTTCGAGGGCATGGGCATGGAGCCGGCCCCGGTCGAGGACATCACCGGCGCCCGCGTCCTGGCCAAGCTCGGCGACTCGGTCACCACCGACCACATCTCCCCGGCCGGTGCGATCAAGGCCGACACCCCGGCCGGCAAGTACCTCACCGAGCACGGCGTCGAGCGCCGCGACTTCAACTCCTACGGTTCCCGCCGCGGCAACCACGAGGTGATGATCCGCGGTACGTTCGCCAACATCCGCCTGCGCAACCAGATCGCGCCGGGCACCGAGGGCGGCTACACCCGCGACTTCACGCAGGAGGGCGGCCCGGTCTCCTTCATCTACGACGCCTCGCAGAACTACCAGGCCGCCGGCATCCCGCTGGTCGTCCTGGCCGGCAAGGAGTACGGCTCCGGCTCGTCCCGCGACTGGGCGGCCAAGGGCACCGCGCTCCTCGGGGTCAAGGCCGTCATCGCCGAGTCGTACGAGCGCATCCACCGCTCGAACCTCATCGGCATGGGCGTGCTGCCGCTCCAGTTCCCGGAGGGCCAGTCCGCCGCGAGCCTCGGCCTGACGGGTGAGGAGACCTTCTCCATCACCGGCGTCACCGAGCTCAACGAGGGCACCACGCCGCGCACGGTCAAGGTCACCACCGACACCGGTGTCGAGTTCGACGCGGTCGTCCGCATCGACACCCCCGGTGAGGCCGACTACTACCGCAACGGCGGCATCATGCAGTACGTGCTGCGCAGCCTGATCCGCAAGTAGCCGATCCGGCACGGCAGTCGAGGGCCGCATCCCCGCCCGGGGGTGCGGCCCTCCGCCGTCTCCCCACCGCCGCCCGAACGGGGACACCGCCCCCTAGATCCATCCCGCCGCCTGCGCCACCGCGAACGGCGCCGGCACCAGAGTCGTCATGCCGAGCCACAGGTGCAGCGGTCGGCCCTCCTGCCACGGCACGAGCACGTCCACCACCAGCACCATCCCGAGGACGAACCCCCCGCCCAGCACCGCGCCCAGCGTCATACCGACGGTCTGGTCCGGTGAGGTGCCGCCGCATCCGAACCCGGTGATGCAGTGGAACAGCGCGTACCTGTTCAGCAGCCACCGGACGCACACGCCGGGGACGATCGCCAGCATGCCGATCAGAAGGTTCGCCACCGCGGCCGCCCACCAGGAGCCGGCGGTGGCCTTCTCGCGGCCACCGTCCGCACCGGAACCGTGCACAACCCGTCCTTCTCCCCGGTCATCGCGTTCGTACAGGTAGATGACCACGAGAGCACTGGGGTTGCCCCGCGCGCGCCCCGGAGCGGTGAACACCGCCCCCACGAGTGACGGTTGGGGGTCGGCGGGGTTGTCCGGGCCTCAGGGCGGACCGGGTGGCCGCTGTGCGTGCCACCCGGTCCGCGAGCCGGCCCGGCCCGGGGGGAGTAGGCCGGACCGGGGTCTGACGGCTTGTCCGACCGGTTCGACAACGTTGTCGGAATGGTCTGTACATGACTGTACCCCGGGGGGCGACAACGATGTCAAGGGTCTCCCAGGCGGGTTCACCCTCCAGGGGGACATACCGGCGCGCCGGCCGAACGACGGCTTCCCCGAGCGGCGTTCAAGAAGCGACGTTCCGGTAGGCGTGCACGTGTTCACCCACGCCTCTGGCCGATCACCGCTGTTCAGCACGAGGGGCGGCCCCGGGTGGTCCGCCCCTCCTCCGTGCCGGTGTGCGTCAGGCCAGCAGCTCCACCTCCGCCAGGGTCGACTCCGTCGTGAAGGTCAGGCGGTAGTGCGCGTACGTGCCCGGATGCGGGACGGAGAACACCCTCGTCTGCCGGTCCCAGGTGAAGGACTCGCTCCACCGCTGGTCGAGGGTCGTCCACTGCGTGCCGTCCTCGGAGGCCTCCAGGGTCCAGCCCGTGGGGGCCTTGGTGTGGTCCGCCGGGGACGTCAACGTGTACTGCACCGCCTTGGTGCCGCCCGTGACCGGCAGGTCCACGCTCGTCACGGCGGCCTCCGTCGCCGAGGTGTCGTCGAAGAGCGGACCGTCACCCCTGAGCGCGTCCGCCCGCGGCGAGGGCACCTTGTCGTCCCGGGTGATGGACACCGGTGCCGCGTTCCTCCCGGTGCCCCAGTCCGAGGGCCGCGGACCCATGTCGAACTCCAGCACACCGCCCCGGGAGAGCAGGGAATGCGGCAGCGCCGTCGACGTCCACTCCTTGCCGTCGACTCTCAGGCCCTGTACGTAGACGTTCCGCGCGCTGTTCCTCGGGGCCTTGACGACCAGGTCCCTGCCGTTCTCCAGGTGCACGGTGGCCTTGGTGAACAGCGGGGACCCGATGGCGTACTCGCCGCTGCCCATCACCAGCGGGTAGAAGCCCAGAGCCGAGAAGACGTACCAGCCGGACTGCTCGCCGTTGTCCTCGTCGCCGTGGTAGCCCTGCCCGATCTCGCTGCCGGTGTACAGGCGGGAGAGCACCTCGCGGACCTTCGCCTGCGCCTTCCAGGGCTGGCCCGCCGCGTCGTACATGTAGATCACGTGGTGCGCGGGCTGGTTGGAGTGCCCGTACATGCCCATCCTCACGTCACGGGCCTCCGTCATCTCGTGGATGACGCTGCCGTAGGAGCCCACGAACTGAGGTGAGGCCGTCTCCGGCGTCGTGAAGTACTCGTCCAGCTTGTCGGCCAGCTTCGCCCTGCCGCCGTACAGGTTCGCAAGGCCCCGGCTGTCCTGCGGGACCGTGAACGCGAAGCCCCAGCCGTTGGTCTCCGTGTAGTCGTTGCCCCAGACGCGCGGGTCGTACTTCGACGCATCCAGCCGCCAGTTGCCCTGCGCGTCGCGGCCCTGGAAGAAGCCCACCCTGGAGTCGAAGAGGCCGACGTAGTCCCGGGCGCGGTTGAGGAAGTAGGCCGACTCGTCCTTGTAGCGCTGTTCGCCGGTCTTCTTGTACAGCGCCTGGCCCATCCGGGCGATGCCGTAGTCGTTGATGTAACCGTCCATCGCCCACGACAGGCCCTCGCGGGTGGCGGTGCTGGTGTAGCCGAGGAACGGTGAGGTGGCCATGCCCTTGCGGCCCACGCCGGACGACGGCGGCAGGACCGTCGCGTTCTTCACCGCCGCGTCGTAGGCGGCCTCGGCGTCGAACTTCACCCCCTTCACATAGGCGTCCGCGAACGCCACGTCCGACGAGGTGCCCGTCATCAGGTCGGCGTAACCGGGGGACGACCAGCGGGAGGTCCAGCCGCCGTCCTTGTACTGCTGCACGAAGCCGTCGACCAGCTCCCCCGCCTGAGTGGGGGTCAGGAAGGAGTACGCGGGCCAGGTCGTCCGGTAGGTGTCCCAGAAGCCGTTGTTGACGTACACCTTGCCGTCGACGATCTTCGCCCCGGTGTGCGTGGCCGTATCCGGGCCCGTCATCGGGGAGAACGGGGACGCGTACCGGTAGGCCGACCCCACCTTCTCGAAGCCCGAGTTGGGGTAGAGGTACAGCCGGTACATCGACGAGTACAGCGTCGTGAGCTGGTCGGTGGTCGCGCCCTCGACCTCGACGGTGCCGAGCAGCTTGTCCCACGTCCCCTGGGCGCGCGCCCTGACATCGTCGAACGACGTGCCGTCCGGGATCTCCTGGCGCAGATTGTCCTTCGCCTGGTCGATGCTGATGAGGGAGGTCGCGAGGCGGAGCGTGACCGTGTGGTCGGCGCCCGGCGTGAAGCGCAGATAGCCTTTCACGCCCGAGGCCGCCCCGTCCGTCACCGGCGCGTCGAACACGCCGTACACGAACAGGCGCGTCGCGCCCGTCGACAGCCCGGACTTCACGTCCGAGAAGCCGGTCACCACGCCGCCCGCCTTGTCGAGGGTGAGCCCGGCCTGCTCGGTCACATTGTCGAAGATCACGCTCGCGTCGTCGCCGGGATAGGTGAACCGCAGCACCGCCGCGTGGTCCGTCGGCGTCATCTCCGCCTTCAGGCCGCCCTCGAAGGTCACGCCGTAGTAGTAGGGGCGCGCGATCTCGTTCTCGTGCCGGAACGGCAGCGCCCGCGCGGCACGCCCGGTGTCCGGAGCACCGGACGCGGCCGACGGCATCACCTGGAACGTCTGCCGGTCACCCATCCACGGGCTCGGCTCATGACTCGCGCTGAACGCCTGGATCGTGGGCAGGTTGTCGGAGTTGTTGGCCCGGGCGTAGTCGTACAACCAGCTCAGCGAGCCGGCGTTGGTCCCCGGCGTCCAGAAGTTGAAGCCGTGCGGCAACGCGGTCGCCGGGAAGTCGTTGCCCCGGGAGAAGGAGCCGCTGGAGTTGGTGCCGCGAGTGGTCACCGCGTAGTCGGACAGGTGAGATTCGGGCTTGTCCGGCGGTGCGGGCTTCAGCGCCAGGTCGTCCAGCCAACCCCGGAACCGAGCCGGCCCCTTCGGCGAGTCGTACGCCACCAGGATCCGGTCCACGGTCTTGCCGGCCGCCACCGACCCGATCCGGGAGACCACGTTGTTCCACTGGTTGACGTACAGCACCTTGGCCGTGCCCTGTCCCGTGGGGCTCAGCGGGAAGCCGTGCTGGTCGAGCGCGCCGAGGTCACTGAGATGGGTGCCGTCGGTGAAGGCCAGGTCGACCGAGACGTTCGTGGCGTCGTAGTCCCGGTCGCCGTCCGCCATCGCCGGGAAGAGGCGGTACGACAACTGCGTGTCCCGCTCGACGCGTACGTTCACGTCGAAGACCTTGTTGTACGAGTACGCCCGCCCGCCGGCGGTGTGCGTCCCCGCGTAGCGCAGCGCCCTCCTGCCCGTGAAGCCCACGCCGGCCTTGGCGGTGGGGGAGCCGAGCGGACCGCGGTCCACGAGCGTGCGCATGTCCTTCGGCGTGGGATCGGTGCTGCTGCCGGTGGAGAACTGCACATCGGCGAGTTGCAGTATGCCGCCGCTGTGGTTCCCGGTGATGTCCAGCCGGAAGTGCGCGTACTCGGCCGGCTCGGCGAGATCGTACGACTTGGTCTGGAAGCGCTGGTCGAAGGATTCTCCGGTGCGGGTGTCCAGTGTCCTCCAGTCCTTGCCGTCGGTGGACCCCTGAAGCGTCCAGTCGGCCGGGTCCCGCTCGGCGTGGTCGTTGGCCGAGGTCAGCGCGTACGTCACCACCTTCGCCGGCTCGTCCAGGTCGAACTCCACCCAGCCCGTCGGCGCGAACGTCAGCCACTTGGTGCCCGGCTCGCCGTCGATCAGGTTGTCCGCGACCTCACCGGCGTCCGTGTTCTCGGCGCCGGCCCGGACATCGGTCACCTCATCGGTCACATTGCCCGGAATGCCCGCGGTGTAGCCTCCGTCCACACCGGACGCCCGCTTGGTGCCGTCCGCCGTCCTGTCCACGGTGCTCAGCCACGTCGGCGCCGGATCACCCGGCTCGAAGGAGGAGGCGAACTCGCGGTTGGCGGCCGCCGCTTCACCGGGCAGGGCCACCGCCGCGCCCTGGGCCGCCACCAGCAACGCGAAGGCGGCCGTTGCCACGACCGCCGTAGGAGCCCATCTGTGCCGAGATCTGTGCTGCATGCGCGAGCACCCTCCCTGCGCCTGTTGAGAATGGACAACGTTGTCACTTCGTCTGCGCAAGGACCAGTAGGTGGTCAAGTGGTCAGTAGTGTCAAGGGCGTTGGTTGTGGCATTCGGGCTCAATGCAATGGGTATCGCGTTCGAGAGCCGTGCGAGCGCCCGTATTTCCACGAGGTCTCAACTCGGAAACGCGCCGGGCCAACCTTGCTTGCGATATTGCTCGGGCGACGGAGAGTGGACTATACCTGTCGGCGTCCGGGCAGCCGTCACCTTGCCGTACGACGGCTGTGGACAGGCACGCCCGAGGGGAAGCGGGAGGCGGCGGACCGTCCCGAGAACGAACCACCGCCGCACCGTCCCCCCGAATCGCTCATGCACGACCCCAGCTTCACCATCACCGCGGTGCCGGGGAGGAGCCGGTGCACCGCCTGAGTCCTGGAGAAGGCGAGGACTTGAGCATGGGATCCACTTCCGGCGAGCACACCACCACACCCGAAGGCGTCGGGCGCCGCAGTCTGATCAAGCGTTCCGTCGCGCTGGGCCTGGTCTCCGTCCCCACGATGAGCTTTCTGTCCGCCTGCGCCAGCAGCGGGGGCGGCGGCCAGGAGAAGGCCAAGGCGGGCAAGAAGACCAAGCAGAACCCGCTCGGCGTCAACGACACGGCACAGATGGAGTTCGTGCTCTTCGACGGCGGCTTCGGCAAGGAGTACGCCCAGGACGCGGTCAAGATCTACCAGAAGGACTTCCCGAAGGCGAAGGTGAAGTTCTCCGCCACCCAGAAGATCCAGTCCACCCTGCAGCCACGCTTCAACCAGGGCAATCCGCCGGACCTCATCGACAACTCCGGCGCCGAGCAGATGGACATGGGCGTCCTCGTCAGCCGCAACCAGCTCGCCGACCTGACCCCGCTGCTGGACGCCCCCTCCTACGACGACCCGTCGAAGAAGGTCCGCGACACCCTGCGCCCCGGCATCGTCGAGATGGGCCAGTTCGACGGCAAACCCGTGTGGATCATGTACTACGCCTACACGGTCTACGGCGTCTGGTACTCGCAGAAGCTCCTCGACTCGCTCGACGAGAAGTACCCCGAGACCTGGGACGAGATGCTCAAGGTCTGCGAGAAGGCCAAGAAGAAGGGCATCGCGGGCTGGACCTACGCCGGCAAGTACCCGTACTACATCCCCTTCTCCCTGTACCCGATGATCGGCAAGGTCGGCGGCCGCGAGGTCCTCGACGCCATCGACAACCTGGAGCCGAACGCCTGGAAGCACCCGGCCGTCAAGGCATGCTTCGAGGCGTACTACGAGCTCTACAAGAAGGGCTACATC
The DNA here is from genome assembly GCF_002920635.1 of Streptomyces sp. Ru72. Taxonomy (GTDB): domain Bacteria; phylum Actinomycetota; class Actinomycetes; order Streptomycetales; family Streptomycetaceae; genus Streptomyces. The sequence goes on from NZ_PQSR01000017.1 coordinate 94,818, forward strand.
CTCAAGGGCACGCCGGGCCTCGACCACATCCAGTCGCAGACCGCCTGGGCCCAGGGCAAGGCGCTGTTCATCCCGAACGGCTCCTGGGTGGAGAACGAGTCGGCCAACGTCATCCCCGCCGACTTCGACCTCGCCGTCTCCGCCCCCTCCGGTATCGACTCCTCCGACAAGCTGCCCTTCGGCACCATCTGGGCCTCCGGCGGTGAGCCCTTCATCGTCCCCGCCAAGGCGCAGAACCCCGAGGGCGGCATGGAGCAACTGCGCATCATGCTCAGCGAGGCGTCCTCGAAGAACTTCACCACCAAGGTCAAGTCGCTGACCGCGTTCAACGGCGGTACCACGGGCATCAGCCTCACCCCGGGCCTGAAGTCGGGTGTGGCCGCGCTGGAGAAGGCAGGCAGCAACGTCCTGAACCCGCGGCTGCAGGACTGGTACGTGCAGTTGCAGAAGGAGAAGATCGGCGTCTCCGGTCTCGGCGAGATGATGGCGGGCCGTATCACCCCGGCCGAGGCCATCAAGCGGATCCAGGGTTTCGCCGACGAGACCGCCAAGGACACGTCGATCAAGCACTACAAGCACCAGTGAGGGTCCGTCAGGGGCACGTCTGCCAGAGGCGGGCCTGTCAGCGGCAGGTCCGTCGGCGGCAGCGGAGACGGCCGCCCGCACGGCCGGATCGGGGTCGGTAGCCATGCATCACGGCAAGTACCGGTTCATCGTGGGGTTCCTGACGGTTCCCCTCGGCCTGTACGCGCTCTTCGTCGTCTGGCCGTTCATCCAGTCCATCTACTACTCGTTCACGGACTGGTCCGGCCTGAGCCCCGAGTTCAAGATGGTGGGCTACGACAACTACACGCGGCTGGTCCACGACGACATCTTCTGGAAGTCGCTGTGGCACAGCCTGCTGTTCGCGCTGGTGCTGCCGCCGGTGACGATCGGTCTCGCGCTGTTCCTGGCCTTCATGATCAATGTGGGCGGGCGGCGGCGGAAGGGCGGGCCGGTGATCTCCGGGGTCCGCGGCTCGTCCTTCTACAAGATCGTCTACTTCTTCCCGCAGGTGCTCTCCATCGCGATCGTCGCCCTGCTGTTCGCTTTCGCGTACAACCCGGACAGCGGCGCCATCAACTCGCTGCTGCGCGGCATCGGGCTCGGGAGCGTCCAGCCGCTCTGGCTGGGCGATCCGGGCCTCGCCCTTTGGTGTGTGATGGCGGTCCTCGTCTGGTCCACGGTCGGTTTCTTCGTGGTCCTGTTCTCCGCGGGCATGGCCTCCATCCCGGCGGACCTGTACGAGGCTGCGCTCCTGGACGGGGCGAAGCGCACCACCACCTTCTTCAGGATCACCCTGCCGCTGTTGTGGGACACCGTGCAGTCCGGCTGGGTGTACATGGGCATCCTCGCGCTCGGCGCCGAGTCGTTCGCAGTCGTGCAGATCATGACGACCGGGCCGGGCGGGCCGGACTACTCGACCACCGTCCTGGTGCTGTACGTCTACCAGAAGGCCTTCCGCGACGGTCAGGCCGCCTACGCAACCACGATCGGTGTCGCCCTGCTCGTCGTCACGCTGCTGTTCGCGGCGGTCGTGATGCGGCTGGGCCGGCGCGAGCGGCTGGAGTACTGATCATGGAGACCACCGAGACCCCCGCCCCGATCCCGGCCGAGCCGCACGTCCCCGCCGGAAAGGCGGACGCCCCGGTCGGCGGGCCGCCCCGGGGGAAGCGGGAGGGCGCCGTCCTCAACGTCTTCTCGCACGGCATGCTGATCCTGTGGGCGTTCATGGTCGTCATGCCGCTGCTGTGGGCGGTGGCGACCTCCTTCAAGGACGACCGCTCGATCTTCGACTCGCCCTGGTCGCTGCCGGACAAGCTGCACTTCGAGAACTGGGCGCGGGCCTGGACCGACGCCAACATGAGCGACTACTTCCTCAACACCGTCCTGGTGGTGGGCGGTTCGCTCATCGGCACCCTGGTGCTCGGCTCGATGGCGGCGTACGTCCTCGCCCGCTTCGACTTCCCGGGCAACCGGTTCATCTACTACCTGTTCATCGGCGGCATGAGCTTTCCGATCATGCTGGCGCTGGTCCCGCTGTTCTACGTCGTGAACAACATGGGGCTGCTGAACACGATCCACGGGCTGATCCTCGTCTACATCGCCTACTCGCTGCCCTTCACGGTGTTCTTCCTCACCGCGTTCTTCCGCTCGCTGCCCACCTCGGTGGCCGAGGCCGCGTTCGTGGACGGGGCCTCGCACTCCCGTACGTTCTTCCAGATCATGCTGCCGATGGCCAAGCCGGGCCTGATCAGCGTGGGGATCTTCAACTTCCTGGGCCAGTGGAACCAGTACATGCTCCCGACGGTCCTGAACACCGACCCCGACAAGCGCGTCCTCACCCAGGGCCTGGTCCAGCTGGCGGCCAGCCAGGGGTACAAGGGCGACTGGTCCGGACTCTTCGCCGGCCTGGTGATGGCCATGCTGCCGGTCCTCGCGGCCTACATCGTCTTCCAGAGACAGGTGGTGCAGGGGCTGACGGCCGGTGCGCTGAAGTAGCGATCGACTTCTTCCGCCGAGACCGATCGGCGTCCTTTTCGTGAACCGGGGGAGGCGCCGGTGTGTCCGGACGTCTGCTTTCTGATCTTTCACGATTTCCGTCAAGGACTTGACTGCGGTAACCCGTTCAGCGGAGCTTGGAGTTCACAACTTGTACGTGACCCGGATTCCGCTGCTGGCTCCGGGTCACAGGGGCGGGCCGAGGCCGCCGCGCTGAGGGCAGGAGTGGATGAGTCGATGGAGACTCCGGGATCGCAGTCGTCGCTGCATCGGGCAAATCTGGAACGCGTCGTCCGGGCGGTGCGCCTCGCCGGGTCGTTGACCCAGGCCGAGATCGCGAGGACGACCGGCCTGTCCGCGGCGACCGTGTCCAATATCGTTCGGGAGCTGAAAGACGGCGGAACCGTCGAGGTCACGCCGACATCGGCGGGTGGCCGCAGGGCCCGCAGCGTCTCCCTCAGCGGTGACGCCGGCATCGTCATCGGCGTCGATTTCGGGCACACCCATTTGCGCGTCGCGATCGGGAACCTCGCCCATCAGGTGCTCGCCGAGGAGTCCGAGCCCCTGGATGTGGACGCCTCCGCCGCACAGGGCTTCGACCGGGCGGAAGAGCTGGTCAGCAGGCTGATCGACGCCACCGGAGTGAGCCGGTCCAAGATCGCGGGGGTGGGCGTCGGCGTGCCCGCCCCCATCGACGTCGAGTCGGGCACACTCGGCTCCACGGCCATCCTGCCGGGCTGGACCGGCACCAAACCCGCCGAGGAGCTGCGGGGCCGGCTCGGCGTGCCCGTGCACGTGGACAACGACGCCAACCTCGGCGCCCTCGGCGAGCTGGTCTGGGGCAGCGGCCGGGGGGTCAAGGACCTGGCGTACATCAAGGTGGCGAGCGGTGTCGGCGCCGGACTGGTGATCGACGGCAAGATCTACCGCGGGCCTGGCGGCACAGCGGGAGAAATCGGCCATATCACTCTCGATGAATCCGGTCCCGTCTGCCGCTGCGGCAACCGGGGCTGTCTGGAGACCTTCGCGTCGGCACGGTACGTGCTCCCGCTGCTCCAGCCCAGCCACGGCCCGGACCTCACCATGGAGGGCGTGGTGAGGCTGGCGCGGGACGGCGACCCGGGCTGCCGCCGGGTGATCGCCGATGTCGGCCGCCACATCGGCAGCGGAGTGGCCAACCTGTGCAATCTGCTGAATCCCAGCCGCGTGGTCCTCGGGGGCGATCTCGCCGAGGCCGGAGAGCTGGTGCTCGGACCCATCAGGGAGTCCGTCGGCCGCTACGCCATCCCCAGTGCGGCACGTCATCTGTCGGTGCTGCCGGGAGCCCTCGGAGGCCGGGCGGAGGTGCTCGGGGCACTCGCTCTCGCGCTGAGCGAGATGGGCGATTCGACCCTGTTGGACGGCGCGACGACGGCGGCCGCGCCCGCCTTCATTTAGAAAACGCATGACGCCGTTGCCATCTCGTTAAGTATTTACTTCTTGACGTCGCACGTGTGGACGAGTTGACTTCCAGCCACCTCGGCCGCAGCGTTGCGGCCCTGTCAGGGAGGCACCCCCAAATGAACGCAACGATGCGTAGAGTCGTGATCGGCGCCACCGCGGTCTCCATGGCCGTGACGCTGGCTGCCTGCGGCAAGGCCGGCGACAAGAAGAGCGACTCCGGTAGCGGCAGCGGTAGCGGCTCGGGCAGCAAGACCATCGGTCTGCTGCTCCCCGACAGCGTCACCGCCCGCTACGAGAAGTTCGACAAGCCGCTCTTCGAGGCCAAGGTCAAGGAGCTGTGCTCGGACTGCAACGTCGAGTACGCGAACGCGGCCGGCGACGCTGCCAAGCAGGCCCAGCAGGTCAGCAGCATGATCACCAAGGGCGTCAAGGTCATCGCGATCAGCGCCCAGGACTCTGCCGCCATCAAGTCCTCCATCCAGACCGCCGTGAACAAGGGCATCAAGGTCGTCGCCTACGACCGCCTCGCCCAGGGCCCGGTCTCCGCGTACGTCTCCTTCGACAACGTCAAGGTCGGCGAGCTCCAGGGCCAGGCGCTGCTCGACGCGCTCGGCTCCAAGGCGAACAAGCAGTCGAAGGTCGTCATGATCAACGGTGACGACGCCGACCCGAACGCCGCGCAGTTCAAGCAGGGCGCCCACAAGGCCCTCGACGGCAAGGTCGACATCGCCTACGAGCAGTCCGGCCTGTGGAAGGACACCGTCGCCGCGCAGAAGATGTCGGCGGCCATCACCCAGCTGGGTGCCAAGAACATCGCGGGCGTCTACTCCGCCAACGACGGCATGGCCGGCGGTATCGCCACCACCCTCAAGGGCGCCGGCATCAGCGGCATCCCGCTGACGGGTCAGGACGCGGAGCTCGCGGCCATCCAGCGCATCGTCGCCGGCACGCAGTCGGCCACCGTCTACAAGGCCTACAAGCCCGAGGCCGACACCGCCGCCGAGCTCGCGGTCGACCTGCTGCAGGGCAAGGACATCAAGTCCCTGACCACCACGACGCTGACCAGCGGCTCCGGCGACAAGGTGCCCTCGACGCTGCTGACCCCGGTGTCGGTCACCAAGGCCAACATCAAGGACACGGTGGTCAAGGACGGGCTCTGGAGCATCAAGGACATCTGCACCGCCGAGTTCGCCAAGGCCTGCAAGGCCGCCGGCCTCGAGTAAGCCCTCGGGTCGAAGACCCCGCGGTCCCGCGAAGCCTCCGCCGACGCCCGCCCCGGCTCTCCAACCCCGCTGCCGGGCGGGCGTCGGACGGAAACAACCGTTGCCAAAGGCAGCGGGTTCGCGCATGTTCACCTTGTAAACCGTGCCTTGTGCACGCCCCTCCGCGCCCTACCCCAAGCGCGGCATCCCCGCCGGTCAGGCGGCGAAGGAGATGGTTCACGTGTCCGCTACGCCCGTGCTGGCGTTGCGCGGAGTCTCCAAGCGATTCGGTGCGGTCCAGGCCCTCACCGATGTCGACCTGGAGGTCCACGCCGGAGAAGTGGTCGCCCTGGTGGGCGACAACGGCGCAGGAAAGTCGACCCTGGTCAAGACGATCGCGGGCGTCCACCCCATCGATGACGGCGTCATCGAGTGGGAGGGCAAGCCGGTCAGCATCACCAAGCCGCACGACGCCCAGGGACTCGGCGTCGCGACGGTCTATCAGGACCTCGCCCTGTGCGACAACCTCGACGTGGTCGGCAATCTCTACCTCGGGCGGGAACTCCTGCACCGGGGCGTCATCGACGAGGTGACGATGGAGAAGAACGCCCGGGAACTGCTGAGCACCCTCTCGATCCGCATCCCGAGCGTGCGCATCCCGATCGCGAGCCTGTCCGGCGGTCAGCGCCAGGTCGTCGCCATCGCCCGCGCCCTGATCGGCGACCCGAAGGTCGTCATACTGGACGAGCCCACCGCCGCCCTCGGCGTCGAGCAGACCGCCCAGGTCCTGGACCTGGTCGAGCGGCTGCGCGACCGGAACCTCGGCGTCATCCTCATCAGCCACAACATGGCCGACGTGAAGGCGGTCGCGGACACCGTCGCCGTCCTGCGTCTGGGCAGGAACAACGGATCCTTCTCCGTGAAGGACACCAGCCACGAAGAGATCATCGCCGCGATCACGGGTGCGACGGACAACGCCGTCACCCGTCGTGCGGGGCGTCGCACCGCGGAGGCGGCAAAGTGAGCGACACGTCCAAGACCGTGAAGAGCGACTCGACGACGATCGAGGCGTCGGACTCCGTGTCCACCACGACGCCGGCCGACGACCCGACCGCCGCGCCGGTCGCCGTCGTCGACCCGCGCCTGCTGGTCCGTGAAGAAGGCTTCAAGGGCTACATCACCGAGTTCAAGCGCAAGGTGAAGGGCGGTGAGCTGGGCTCCCTGCCGGTCGTCATCGGCCTGATCGTCATCTGGACGATCTTCCAGCTCCAGAACAGCCGGTTCCTCAGCGCCGACAACCTCTCCAACATCAGCTACTTCCTCTCGGCCACCGGCATGCTCGCCATCGGCCTGGTGTTCGTGCTGCTGTTGGGCGAGATCGACCTGTCCGTCGGTTCGGTCAGCGGCCTCGCGTCCACGGCGTTCGCGGTCTTCGTGACCAACCACGGCATGAACGCCTGGCTGGCCCTGCTCCTGACCGTCCTGACCGGCGTCGCCATCGGCGCGCTGCACGGCTGGTTCTTCGCCCGGATCGGCGTACCCGCGTTCGTCGTGACCCTGGCCGGCTTCCTCGGCTGGAACGGTCTGATGCTGTGGCTGCTGGGCTCCAGCGGCACCATCAACATCCCCGCGGACTCGGGCCCGGTGCACCTGCTCGGCCAGAACTCCTTCTTCATGGACCAGCAGATCATCGGCGCCTACCTCCTGGCCGGCCTCGGTGTCGTCCTGACGCTGGTGGGATCGTTCAACGACCAGCGGCGCCGCCGCGCGGCCGGGGTGCCCTTCCGGCCCACCAGCGAGATCCTGCTGCGGGTCGGCGCGCTCGCCGTGGCCTCCTTCACCGCCGCGGCCGTGCTGAACAACTCCGCGGGTGTCTCGAACGCCCTGGTGATCTTCCTCGCGGCACTGGTGATCGTCGACTTCGTGCTGCGGCGCACCACCTACGGCCGCAAGGTCTTCGCGGTCGGCGGCGGCATCGAGGCCGCCCGCAGGGCCGGTATCAACGTGCCCCTGGTCCGCATCACCGTGTTCGCCATCTCCGGCGGGTTCGCGGCGCTCGGCGGCATGTTCTTCGCCGGTCAGACCGCGAGCGCGACGCTGAACGCCGGTGGCGGCAACACGCTGATGCTGGCGATCGCGGCCGCGGTCATCGGCGGTACCAGCCTCTTCGGCGGCCGGGGCAACGTGTGGTCCGCGCTGCTCGGCATGCTGGTCATCCAGTCCATCCAGACCGGTCTGGACCTGCTCAACATGAACACGTCGATCCAGTACATGATCACTGGCGCGGTGCTCCTGGGCGCCGTGGTGATCGACTCGGTGTCCCGCAAGAGCCAGAAGGCCGCGGGGCGCGCGTAAACGCTCCACGAGAGCACCGTGGGGGGTGTCACACCTCCACGCCCCTGTCGCGGGGCTGCGGTACCGCACTTCGTGACAGACATCGCAAGGACCCTGTGCCCGGCGCCAACGGCGGTGCCGGGCACAGTCCTGTGTGCGGCACCGTGTTTCGGCGGACACGTCGGGGGGATCCGTGGGGCCATCGGTGATCCCTCACAGGCGGAACATTAGACTCGACAGGCCCGGCGAATGCTCGACACAGCTCTACTGCAAGGAGGCACGGGTGCCGCTGCTGACCCGCATCAGGGGACCGCGCGATCTGGACCGGCTCAGCCTGGAGGAGCTGGACCAGCTGGCAGAGGAGATCCGGACCTTCCTCGTCGACGCCGTCTCCAAGACCGGCGGCCACCTCGGTCCCAACCTCGGTGTGGTCGAGCTCACCATCGCCCTGCACCGCGTCTTCGACTCACCCAAGGACAAGGTGCTGTGGGACACCGGCCACCAGGCCTACGTCCACAAGCTGCTCACCGGCCGTCAGGACTTCTCCAAGCTGCGCAGCAAGGGCGGTCTGTCCGGCTACCCCTCGCGCGCCGAGTCCGACCACGACGTCATCGAGAACTCGCACGCCTCCACCGTCCTGGGCTGGGCCGACGGCCTGGCCAAGGCCAACCAGCTGCTCAAGCGCGACAGCCACGTCGTGGCCGTCATCGGTGACGGAGCCCTCACCGGCGGCATGGCCTGGGAGGCGCTGAACAACATCGCCGACGCCAAGGACCGCCCGCTGGTCATCGTCGTCAACGACAACGAGCGCTCCTACGCGCCCACCATCGGCGGCCTCGCCAACCACCTGGCCACCCTGCGCACCACCGACGGCTACGAGAAGTTCCTGGCCCGCACCAAGGAGGTCCTGGAGCGCACGCCCGTCGTCGGCAAGCCGCTCTACGAGACCCTGCACGGGGCCAAGAAGGGCCTGAAGGACTTCATCGCCCCGCAGGGGATGTTCGAGGACCTGGGCCTGAAGTACGTCGGCCCGATCGACGGCCACGACATCGAGGCCCTGGAGTCCGCCCTGGCCCGCGCCAAGCGGTTCGGCGGCCCGGTCATCGTGCACTGCCTCACCGAGAAGGGCCGCGGCTACCGGCCGGCCGAGCAGGACGAGGCCGACCGCTTCCACGGCATCGGCCCCATCCACCCCGACACCGGCCTGCCCATCAAGGCCGGCGCCGCCAGCTGGACCTCCGTCTTCGGCGACGAGATGGTCAGGCTCGGCCGCGAGCGCGACGACATCGTCGCCATCACGGCCGCGATGCTCCAGCCGGTGGGCCTGAAGAAGTTCGCGGACGCCTTCCCGAACCGGATCTACGACGTCGGCATCGCCGAGCAGCACGGCGCGGTCTCCGCGGCCGGCCTCGCCACCGGCGGTCTGCACCCCGTCTTCGCGGTGTACGCGACCTTCCTCAACCGCGCCTTCGACCAGGTGCTCATGGACGTCGCCCTGCACAAGTGCGGTGTGACGTTCGTGCTCGACCGGGCGGGCATCACGGGCGACGACGGCGCCTCCCACAACGGCATGTGGGACATGTCGATGCTCCAGGTGGTGCCGGGCCTGAGGATCGCCGCCCCGCGCGACGCCGAGCAGTTGCGGGCCCAGCTGCGCGAGGCCGTCGACGTGGACGACGCCCCGACCGTGCTGCGCTACTCCAAGGGCGTCGTCGGCCCGGCCGTCCCCGCCGTCGGCAAGGTCGGCGGCATGGACGTGCTGCGCAAGGCAGAGGCCCCCGTGCCGGACGTCCTGCTGGTCTCCGTCGGCGCGCTCGCGCCCATGTGTCTGGAGATCGCCGACCTCCTCGACAAGCAGGGCATCTCCACCACCGTCGTCGACCCCCGCTGGGTCAAGCCCGTCGACGAGGCGCTGGCCCCGCTCGCCGAGCGGCACCGGGTGGTCGTCACCGTCGAGGACAACTCCCGCGTCGGCGGTGTGGGTTCGGCCATCGCGCAGGCGCTGCGCGACGCGGGCGTGGACGTGCCGCTTCGCGACTTCGGAGTCCCGCCGCGCTTCCTCGACCACGCCTCCCGCAAGGAGGTCCTCGCGGAGATCGGCCTGACCGCGCCGGACATCGCCCGCCAGGTCACGGGGCTGGTCTCCAAGCTGGACGGCGGCCTCCCCCACTCCCGGCTTCGCTCGAGCGGGGGGTCCCCCACCGACCGTACGGGCGACGCCCGGACCGTGGACTCGGTGGAGCCCGCCCGCGACTGAGACCACCCGCCGCACGCGCCCGGGCCGGTTTCTCCATCCTTTACGGTGGCGAAACCGGCCCGTTTGCGTGAATCTGCCCGTGCCGGGGCACACGGAGTACGCCCCCTTCCGATCATGTCGGGGACGGCGAGCGCGGGAGGTACGCCATGAGCAGCACACTCTTCCGGACGAAGAACGTCGAGCAGTCGATCCAGGACACCGAGGAGCCGGAGCACGCGCTCAGAAAGACCCTGTCCGCCCTCGACCTGACCGTGTTCGGCGTCGGGGTCATCATCGGCACCGGCATCTTCGTGCTCACCGGCAAGGTCGCCAAACAGAACGCCGGCCCCGCCGTCTCCCTGTCCTTCGTCGTGGCGGGCGTCGTCTGCGCACTCGCCGCGCTCTGCTACGCCGAGTTCGCCTCCACGGTTCCGGTCGCGGGATCCGCGTACACGTTCTCCTACGCCACACTGGGCGAGCTGCCCGCGTGGATCATCGGCTGGGATCTGGTCCTGGAGTTCGCGCTGGGCACGGCGGTGGTCGCCGTCGGCTGGTCCGGGTACATCCGCTCCCTGATGGACAACGCGGGCTGGCACCTGCCCGCCTATCTGGGCGGACGGGAGGGCGCGCACGGATTCGGCTTCGACATCCTCGCCGCCGCGCTCGTCCTCCTCCTCACCGCGATCCTCGTGCTCGGGATGAAGCTGTCGGCCCGGGTCACCCAGCTCGTCGTGGCCATCAAGGTGACCGTGGTACTGATCGTGATCATCGGGGGCGCCTTCTTCGTCAACAGCGCCAACTACAAGCCGTTCGTCCCGGAGCCGCAGGCGGTTCCGGCGGGCGGCAGCCTCAAGGCGCCGCTCATCCAGCTGATGGTCGGCTGGGCACCGTCCAACTTCGGCGTGATGGGCATCTTCACCGCCGCGTCCGTCGTGTTCTTCGCCTTCATCGGCTTCGACATCGTGGCGACCACCGCCGAGGAGACCCGCAACCCGCAGCGCGACATGCCGCGCGGCATCCTCGGTTCCCTGTTCATCTGCACGGCGCTGTACGTGGCGGTGTCGATCGTCGTCACCGGCATGGAGCACTACAGCAGGCTGTCCGTGGACGCCCCGCTCGCCGACGCGTTCAAGGCCATCGGCCACCCGTGGTTCGCGGGTGTGATCAGCTTCGGTGCCGCCGTCGGCCTGACCACCGTCTGCCTGATCCTGCTGCTGGGGCAGACCCGGGTGTTCTTCGCGATGAGCCGCGACGGGCTGCTGCCCCGCTTCTTCTCCCGCGTCCACCCGCGCTTCAAGACCCCGCACCGGCCGACCATCCTGCTCGGCGTGGTCATCGCCGTCGTCGCGGGCTTCACCAGCCTCAGCGAACTGGCCGAACTGGTCAACATCGGCACGCTGTTCGCGTTCATCGTGGTCGCGATCGGCGTGGTCATCCTCCGCCGCACCCGCCCCGACCTGCCACGCGCCTTCCGCACTCCGCTCGTTCCGCTGGTGCCGATCCTGTCGGTGTGCGCCTCGCTGTGGCTGATGCTGAACCTGCCCGCCGAGACCTGGCTGCGGTTCGCGATCTGGCTGGTCATCGGGTTCGTCGTGTACTTCCTCTACGGCCGTTCGCACAGCCGTGTGGGCCGTGCCGAGAAGTCCGCGGCGGGCGGGGTGAGCGGTCCGCCCGGAGGCGGCACGCGGTGACCGCGGCGCTCCGCAAGGGGTCAGCGCACCGTACGCGGTCCCGTCACCTCCGCGCCGAGATCCGTCACCCGGCGCCGTAGCTCCCGGTCCGCCGTGACGACCAGAACCGCGCGGTCCCCGGCCTCGGCGACCAGCTCGACGATACGGTCGTCCCCGCTGCCGGGGGCCGCGTCCACCCGGATGCCGGGAACGGGCTCCACACCGCGCGCCGCACCCTCCACCACCAGAACCAGCTCCAGCGGCCCGGGAAAGCCGGGCAGCCCGTCGGCGGCGAACGGCACGAGACGGTCCCGCAGCCGGTCGGCGGCGCCCCGCCGGTCCCGCCACCAGCCGTCGGGCACCGACCCGACGACGTTCGCGCCATCGACTATCACCAGGAGCGGGACACTCATGCCCCCAGCGTCCCACGAGCCTGTCCGGCCCGCGCGAGGGACGCCTCATTGAGACCGGGGGAGTGTCAACGGCCCCCTGCTGAACGGCTCCTGGCTGCGGCGCGGCCGGGACGGCGGCTCCGGCGGGCCCGGCGCCACCGGCCTCGCGCACACAACGAGAAAGGGCCTCCGCACAGGGCGGAGGCCCTTTCACCGTGCCACGGCCGTTACGCCGGAACCGACGCCACGCCCGGCTCGAGGAACGTCTTGCCGTTCACGCGCTCCGAGACGCCCTCGCGGTCCAGGTACGGCGTGATGCCGCCCAGGTGGAAGGGCCAGCCGGCACCCGTGATCAGGCACAGGTCGATGTCCTGGGCCTCGGCGACGACGCCCTCCTCGAGCATCAGCCCGATCTCCTGCGCCACGGCGTCCAGGACGCGGGCGCGGACCTGCTCCTCCGTCAGGACGGTGTCGCCCTGCTTCAGCAGCGCGGCGACCTCCGGGTCCAGCTCCGGCTTGCCGCTGTCGTAGACGTAGAAGCCGCGCTTGCCCGCCTCGACGACCGCCTTGAGGTTCGGGGAGACCGTGAAGCGGTCCGGGAACGCCCTGTTGAGGGTCTCCGAGACGTGCAGGCCGATCGCCGGGCCGACCAGCTCCAGCAGGACCAGCGGGGACATCGGCAGGCCCAGCGGCTCCACCGCCTTCTCCGCCACCTCCACCGGGGTGCCCTCGTCGATGACGTTCTGGATCTCGCCCATGAAGCGGGTCAGGATGCGGTTCACGACGAACGCCGGGGCGTCCTTGACCAGCACCGCGGTCTTCTTCAGCTTCTTGGCCACCGCGAAGGCGGTCGCGAGCGAGGCGTCGTCCGTCTTCTCGCCGCGGACGATCTCCAGGAGCGGAAGGACCGCCACCGGGTTGAAGAAGTGGAAGCCGACGACCCGCTCGGGGTGCTTCAGCTTCGACGCCATCTCCGTCACCGAGAGGGAGGAGGTGTTCGTCGCCAGGATCGCGTGCGCCGGGGCCACCGCCTCGACCTCCGCGAACACCTGCTGCTTGACACCGATCTCCTCGAACACGGCCTCGATGACGAAGTCCGCGTCCGCGAAGCCCTCGGCCTTGTCCAGGACACCGGAGACCAGCGCCTTGAGGCGGTTGGCCTTGTCCTGGTTGATCCGGCCCTTGCCGAGCAGCTTGTCGATCTCGGCATGCACGTAGCCCACGCCCTTGTCGATGCGCTCCTGGTCGATGTCCGTCAGGACGACCGGAACCTCCAGGCGGCGCAGGAAGAGCAGGGCGAGCTGCGAGGCCATCAGACCGGCGCCGACGACACCGACCTTGGTGACCGGGCGCGCCAGGCTCTTGTCGGGGGCGCCCGCCGGGCGCTTGCCGCGCTTCTGGACGAGGTTGAACGCGTAGATGCCGGCGCGCAGTTCACCGCCCATGATCAGGTCCGCGAGAGCCTGGTCCTCGGCGTCGTAGCCCTGCTGCAGGTCACCGTTCTTCGCGGCGGCGATGATGTCCAGGGCGCGGTAGGCGGCAGGGGCGGCGCCGTGCACCTTGCCGTCGGCGATGAACCGGCCGCGCGCGACGGCCTGGTCCCAGGCCTCACCGCGGTCGATCACCGGACGGTCGACGACGATCTCGCCCTTGAGGACGGACGCCGTCCAGATCAGCGACTGCTCGAGGAAGTCGGCGCCCTCGAAGATCGCGTCGGCGATCCCCAGCTCGTAGACCTGCACGCCCTTGAGCTGCTTGTTCTGGTTGAGGCTGTTCTCGATGATCACCGAGACGGCCTTGTCGGCGCCGATCAGGTTCGGCAGCAGGGTGCATCCGCCCCAGCCGGGGACGAGGCCCAGGAAGACCTCGGGGAGGGAGAACGCGGGCAGGGCCGCGGACACCGTGCGGTAGGTGCAGTGCAGGCCGACCTCGACGCCGCCGCCCATCGCCGCGCCGTTGTAGTACGCGAACGTCGGAACGGCCAGCTTGGACAGGCGCTTGAAGACCTCGTGGCCGCCCTTTCCGATGGCCAGCGCGTCCTCGTGCCGCTTCAGCAGCTCGACACCCTTGAGGTCGGCGCCGACCGCGAAGATGAACGGCTTGCCGGTGATGCCGACGCCGACGATCTCGCCGTCCGCGGCCTCCTTCTCGACCTGGTCGATCGCGGTGTTCAGGTTCGCGAGCGAGGCGGGGCCGAAGGTGGTCGGCTTGGTGTGGTCGTGGCCGTTGTCCAGGGTGATCAGGGCGAACCGGCCCACACCGAACGGCAGGTCGAAGTGGCGTACGTGCGCCTGCGTGACGACCTCGTCCGGGAACAGCTCGGCCGCGCCCTTCAACAGCTCAGCGGTGGTGCTCACTTGTCGCCTCCGTCGAAGTGCGGGTTCTCCCAGATGACCGTCGCGCCCATGCCGAAGCCGACGCACATGGTGGTGAGGCCGTAGCGGACCTGCGGCTGCTCCTCGAACTGGCGGGCGAGCTGCGTCATCAGCCGGACGCCGGAGGAGGCCAGCGGGTGGCCGAAGGCGATGGCGCCGCCGTACTGGTTGACGCGCTCGTCGTCGTCCGCGATGCCGTAGTGGTCGAGGAAGGCCAGGACCTGGACGGCGAAGGCCTCGTTGATCTCGAACAGGCCGATGTCGGAGATCGACAGGCCCGCCTTGGCGAGAGCCTTCTCCGTGGCCGGGATCGGGCCGTACCCCATGACCTCCGGCTCGACGCCCGCGAAGGCGTAGGAGACCAGGCGCATCTTCACCGGCAGCCCGTTCTCGCGGGCGAAGTCCTCGCTCGCGATGATCGAGGCGGTGGCGCCGTCGTTCAGACCGGCCGCGTTGCCCGCGGTGACCCGGCCGTGGACGCGGAACGGCGTCTTCAGGTTCGCCAGGTTCTCCAGCGTGGTGCCCGGGCGCATCGGCTCGTCGGCGGTGACCAGGCCCCAGCCGGTCTCGCCGCCCTCGGGGCTGGTGCGGCGTACGGAGATCGGCACCAGGTCGGCCTGGATCTTGCCGTTGGCGTACGCCTTCGCGGCCTTCTCCTGGGAGCGCACCGCGTACTCGTCGGCGCGCAGCTTGGTGATGTGCGGGTAGCGGTCGTGGAGGTTCTCCGCGGTCATGCCCATGAACAGCGCGGACTCGTCGACCAGCTTCTCGCTCACGAACCGCGGGTTCGGGTCGACGCCCTCGCCCATCGGGTGGCGGCCCATGTGCTCCACACCGCCGGCGATCACGGCGTCGTACGCGCCGAACGCGATCGAGCCTGCCGTGGTCGTCACGGCCGTCATCGCGCCCGCGCACATGCGGTCGATGGAGTAGCCGGGGACCGACTGGGGGAGACCGGCCAGGATGCCCGCGGTGCGGCCGAGGGTCAGGCCCTGGTCACCGATCTGCGTGGTCGCGGCGATGGCGACCTCGTCGATCTTCTTCGGGTCGAGACCCGGGTTGCGGCGCAGCAGCTCCCGGATCGCCTTCACGACGAGGTCGTCGGCGCGGGTCTCGTGGTAGATGCCCTTCGGGCCCGCCTTGCCGAACGGGGTGCGGACGCCGTCGACGAAGACGACGTCCCTGACGGTACGAGGCACGATGGCTCTCCTCCAGGGTGCGGGATGGCACTGCTGCGACGCGCTGAGCACGCGCTCAGCACCATGCTACTTGTGGGTAACCAAGCTGCCCAGTCCCGCACGCCCAAGCGGCGAAGGTCACACCTTCGGCGGAGGGAGGGATTTCCCCGCGGGGTCGGCAAGGGGCTCGGAACGGGAGGCAGTGGCCGCATCCGCGTGAGCAGCCGCCTCCCCGCAAAGGGCGGCCTCGCCACGAGGGGGCTCGGGGTCGCGACGGCATGGGACCCCTGGTCGACACCCGGCTGCGAAGCGTGGGCATCGGCTGCGGGCCGCGCCGCGTCGGCACCGGATGGGGGTGCCGCCATGCGGCTCCGCCGAATCGGCATGGCTCCACCCCGTAGTCGGCTCTGCGGCCGACCCGGCCGCCGTGCGCGCGGCGGCCGACCGGCACGGCTGGACGCGGCCGACACGGCCGCGTCGCGTCGCCCTGCAACCCCGCCATCTCGCACGCGGCTCGGCCGCGCGGGCGTCCCCCTCGGGGACGCCCCCCCATCGGGGACGCCCCCCACCCGCTTACGACAAAGCCGCTACGGCGACTGGACGCCCTTCACGGACAGGGCCTTCACCAGCACCGGGGTGATCTGCTCGACCTGCCAGGCCCTCGCCCCGTACCCGGCCAGAGCGGAGGCCACGGTCTCCTCCTCCACCGGCTTCGGCGGCTCCCAGCACAGGCGCCGTACGGTGTCCGGGGAGATCAGGTTCTCCTGGGGCATGGTGAGCTGCTCGGCCAGGGCCGACACCGCGGCGCGCGCGGCGGACAGCCGGGCGGCCGCCGCCGGATCCTTGTCGGCCCAGGCCCGCGGCGGCGGCGGACCCGTCACCGGCTGCCCCGGCTGCGGCAGCTCCGCCTCCGGCAACGCCTTGGCGCGGTCGATCGCGGCCTGCCACTGCTCCAGCTGGCGCCGCCCCATGCGGTGCCCGAAGCCGTTCAGCGTGGCCAGGACGTGCACGTTCGGCGGCAGGGCGAGGGCCGCCTCGACGATCGCGGCGTCCCCGAGCACCTTGCCCGGCGAGACGTCCCGGCGCTGCGCGATCCGGTCCCGCGCCTGCCACAGCTCCCGGACGGCCGCCATCTGCCGGCGGCGGCGCACCTTGTGCATCCCGGACGTACGGCGCCAGGGGTCCTTGCGCGGCTCGGGCGGCGGCGCGGAGGCGATCGCGTCGAACTCCTGCCGGGCCCACTCCAGCTTTCCCTGCCGCTCGAGCTCCTTCTCCAGGGCGTCCCGCAGGTCCACGAGCAGTTCGACGTCGAGGGCGGCGTAGCGCAGCCAGGGCTCGGGCAGGGGCCGTGTCGACCAGTCGACGGCGGAGTGGCCCTTCTCCAGGATGAAGCTGAGGACGCTCTCCACCATGGCGCCGAGGCCGACCCGCGGGAACCCGGCGAGGCGCCCGGCCAGCTCGGTGTCGAACAGACGCGTGGGCACCATGCCTATCTCACGCAGGCAGGGCAGGTCCTGGGTGGCGGCGTGCAGTACCCACTCGGCGTCGGAGATCGCCTCGCTCAGGGCGGACAGGTCCGGGCAGGCCACCGGGTCGATCAGTGCGGTGCCCGCGCCCTCGCGGCGCAGCTGCACGAGGTAGGCGCGCTGGCCGTACCGGTAGCCGGACGCGCGCTCGGCATCGACCGCGACGGGGCCGGTGCCGGCGGCGAAGGCGGCGATCACCTCGGCGAGGGAGGCATCGTCGGCGATCACGGGCGGAATGCCGTCTCGCGGCTCGAGCAACGGGATCGGCGCCGTTTCGACGTCGTCCGGAGGGGCGCCTCCGGTGGTTCGCAGTGGGCTGTCTGCTGCGGTCTCTTGGGCGTCGGTCACCTGTCAAGGGTATCTGTGTGTCGACTACGCCCGCCGACGGAACGTTCCGTCGACGGGCGGTGGGGGGTCGTAAACCAGTCATGTGTCACATGGGTCGTTCGGGTCCGGCACGAGGGCGCGGTGCCGGTGTGCGGCACGGGACGGCGGGCGTCCCGGCGTGCGGTCAGGTCCCCGGACGCGGCTCGCCGGCGGCTCGGTGCGGACGCGGACCGGGGCGGTCGGAGGAGGGGCGGGAGTCAGGGAGTAGAGGAGGGGCGGGAGGGGAGTCGGGGAGTAAGGGAGTCCGGCGGTCGGAGGTAGGGGGTCAGTGGATGATGCCGGTCCGCAGGGCCACCGCCACCATCCCGGCACGGTCGCCGGTGCCGAGCTTGCGGGCGATGCGGGCCAGGTGGCTCTTCACGGTCAGGGCGGACAGGCCCATCGAGACGCCGATGGCCTTGTTCGACTGCCCCTCGGCGACCAGACGCAGCACCTCCACCTCGCGGCCGGACAGCTCGCGGTAGCCGCCCGGGTGGCTCGGGGCACCCGGGGGGCGGCGGTGCAGGCGCGCGGCGGCGGCGCCGATGGGGGCGGCACCCGGCCGGGTGGGGAGCCCGATGTTGGTGCGGGTGCCGGTGACGACATAGCCCTTGACTCCGCCCGCGAGGGCGTTGCGGACCGCTCCGATGTCGTCGGCGGCGGACAGGGCCAGACCGTTGGGCCAGCCCGCCGCCCGGGTCTCCGACAGGAGCGTGAGACCGGAGCCGT
>NZ_PQSR01000018.1 GCF_002920635.1 Streptomyces sp. Ru72
CCCGGCCGACGGCGGCCGGGCGCTCGCCGTGCAGGTCGACTACGCGCAGGGCGCCCGCATCATCGACGCCCTGGACGAGGCGATCGTGTGGTCCTCGGCCCTGGCGAGCGGCGCGACGCTGTGCGTGGGAGCCTTCGCGGTGACCCGGGTGACCCGGCGGCTGCAGGCCACCGCGCAGGTGGCCCGGCGGATCAGCGCGGCGACCTGGACGCGCGCGTGAACGACCGGCGCGCGAGGAATCCGGCGCGCCCCCAGGACGAGGTGGCCGCCGTCGCGGGCGCCCTGGACACGATGGCGGCCACGCTGCAGGGCAAGCTGCTGAGCGAGCAGCGGTTCACCGCTGACGTGGCGCACGAGCTGCGCACCCCGCTGACCGGGCTGCACGCGGCGGCCGAGCTGCTGCCGCCTGGGCGGCCCACCGAGCTGGTGCGGGACCGGGTGGCGGCGCTGCGCACGCTCACCGAGGACCTGCTGGAGATCTCCCGCCTGGAGGCGGGCGGCGAACGCCTCGAGCCGGCCGAGGAGCGGCTCGCGCCGCTGGCGCAGCGGGTGGTGCGGGCCTCCGGGACCCCCGTGGAGGTGCGGGTGGTGCGGGACGCGTGCGTGGCGACCGACCGGCGGCGGCTGGAGCGGGTGCTCGGCAATCTGGTGGCGAACGCGCACCGGCACGGGCGGGGCCCGGTGGTGCTGACCGTCGACGGTGCGCGGGTCACCGTACGGGACCACGGGGACGGTTACCCGGAGTACCTGCTGGCGCACGGACCGCAGCGGTTCCGCACCGAGAGCGGCGCGAAGGGGCACGGCCTCGGGCTGACGATCGCGCTCGGGCAGGCGGAGGTGCTGGGCGCCCGGCTGGAGTTCGCCAACGCGCCGGACGGCGGGGCCGTGGCCACGCTCTCCCTCCCGCAGACACCAAGGAGTACCGGAACGGGCTGATTGCCCCTGCATAACGGGACATACCGCTCACCTCTTGCTACGTTCCGCACATGATCCCGCCCGGAACGCCAGGAGCGAGGACCGTGACGCCGGCGGACGCCCCCGCCCCGCGCTGCGCCTGCCCCGGCGCCGGGGCACCGAGTTCGGCCTGATCGTCCTCGCCGTGCTGCTGTCGGTGTACGGCTACTGCGCCGTCGGCCTCGCCCGGCACGGCACCCTCCCGCCCGGAGCCCTCCGCTACGGCGCCGGGCTCGGCACGCTCGCGCTGCTCGCGCACTGCGCGGTACGGCTGCGCGCCCCGTACGCCGATCCCCTGCTGCTGCCCCTCGCGGTCCTGCTCAACGGCGTGGGCCTGGTGCTGATCTACCGCCTCGACCTGGAGACCCCGGGCCACCGGGCGGCCCCCGCCCAGCTGTCCTGGTCGACGCTCGGCGTGGCGCTGTTCACCGCCGTCGTCCTGCTGCTGCGCCACCACCGGGTGCTCCAGCGCTACACCTACCTGTGCGGCGGCGCCGCGCTCGCCCTGCTCACCCTGCCGATCTTCTTCCCCGCGGTGAACGGCGCCCGGATCTGGCTCAGGGTCGCCGGGTTCTCCATCCAGCCGGGCGAGTTCGCGAAGCTGCTGCTCGCGGTCTTCTTCGCCGGCTACCTGGCCGCAAACCGGCAGGCGCTGGCGTTCACGGGCCGCAGGGTGTGGCGGCTGCAGCTGCCCACCGGGCGGGTCCTCGGCCCGGTGGTGGCGATCTGGCTGCTGAGCGTCGGCGTCCTCGTCCTGGAGCGCGACCTCGGCACCTCGCTGCTGTTCTTCGGGCTGTTCGTGGTGCTGCTGTACGTCGCCACGGGCCGCACCGGCTGGATCGCGGTCGGTCTGCTGCTCGCGATGGCGGGCGCGTTCGCCGTGGGCCGGCTGGAGCCGCACGTGCACGCCCGGGTCGAGGACTGGCTGCATCCCTTCGCGTCGATCGAGGCGGGCCAGGGCGCGGGCCAGCTCGCCCAGTCACTGTTCGCGTTCGCCGCCGGCGGCGCGCTCGGCACCGGGCTCGGCCTCGGCCACTCGGTGCTGATCGGCTTCGCCGTGAAGTCGGACTTCATCCTGGCGACGGCGGGCGAGGAACTGGGCTTCGCCGGCCTGTGCGCGCTGTTCCTGCTCTACGCGCTGCTGGTGGAGCGCGGCTACCGGGCGGGGCTCGCGCTGCGGGACCCGTTCGGGCGGCTGCTCGCCGTGGGGCTCGCGTCGATCGTGGCGCTCCAGGTGTTCGTGATCGCGGGCGGGGTGACGGGCCTGATCCCGCTGACGGGCATGGCGATGCCGTTCCTGGCCCAGGGCGGTTCGTCGCTGGTGACCAACTGGATCATCGTGGCGCTGCTGATCCGGATCAGCGACTCGGCCCGCAGCCAGTACGACAGGAAGGCCGCGCCATGAGCAGGTACATCCGCCGGGCGGCGGCCCTGTGCGCGGTGCTGCTGATCGGCCTGCTGGCGAACGCCACCCGAGTGCAGATCCTCCAGTCCGCCCGTTACGAGGACAACCCCGCCAACCGCCGGCAGATGATCACCCGCTACGAGGTTCCCCGCGGTGACATCCTGGTCGACGGCCGCCCGGTGACCGGGTCCCGGGACACGGGCGGCATGTTCCGGCACACCCGGACGTACACCGACGGGCCGCTGTACGCGCCGGTCACCGGCTTCGCCTCCCAGCTGTACGGGACGACGCTGCTGGAGCACACCGAGGACGCGCTGCTGTCGGGCACCGACCCGCTGCTCGATCCGTTCCCCCTGTGGAACGGCGTCCTGAGGAAGCGCATCCCCGGCGGCCACGTCGTCACCACGCTCAACGGGGCGGCGCAGCGGGCGGCGTACCAGGGGCTGGCCGGGCGCGCGGGCGCGGTCGCCGCGGTCGAGCCGACGACGGGGCGGATCCTGGCGCTGGTCTCGACGCCGTCGTACGACCCCGGGGAGCTGTCCGGGACGTCGCCGTCCGCGGCCCGGGCCTGGAAGCGGCTGAACGGGGACGCGGCGCGGCCGATGCTCGACCGGGCGATCCGGCAGACGTATCCGCCCGGTTCGACGTTCAAGGTGGTCACGGCCGCGGCGGCCCTGGAGGCGGGGGTGGTGACGGACCTGGACGCACCGACGGACTCCCCCGACCCGTACCGGCTGCCCGGGACCACGACCGAGCTGACCAACGAGACCGACGACTGCACGGACGCGTCGCTGCGGTACGCCTTCACCTGGTCGTGCAACACGGTGTTCGCCAAGCTGGGCGTGGAGGTGGGGCTGAAGGACATGACGGGCACGGCGGCGAACTTCGGCTTCGACGGGCGGAAGCTGAGGGTGCCGTTCGCGGTGGCGCCGAGCACGTTCGACGCGAAGCTGGACGCCTCCCAGCTGGCGCTGTCCTCGATCGGGCAGTTCGAGACCCGGGCGACACCGCTGCAGATGGCGATGGTCGCGGCGGCGGTGGCCGGCGGGGGCGACGTGAGGGCGCCGTACCTGGTGGAGCGGACGACGACCAAGGGCGGCGAGACGGTCTCCACGGCAACGCCCCGAACCCTGCACCGGGCGATGAGCGCCACCACGGCGGAACAGCTGCGGGAGATGATGACGGACGTGGTACAGGAGGGCACGGGTCGTAACGCGGCGATCCCCGGCGCCCGAGTGGGCGGCAAGACGGGCACGGCCCAGCACGGCGTCGACAACTCCGCGAGGCCGTATGCCTGGTTCATCTCCTGGGCGCAGGCGGACGACGCGCTGGAGCCGGCGGTGGCGGTCGCGGTGGTCGTGGAGGACGCGTCGGGCCGGCAGGGCGAGGTCAGCGGGGGCGGGGACGCGGCGCCGGTCGCGAAGGCGGTGATGGAGGCGGTGCTCAACTCCCGTCCATACGGCAGGGGTTGAGGTCCAGGTGCTGAGACGGGGGCTGTCGCCCGGCGGCCGGGCCGACCTACCGTTCGGTCATGACGACCACCTACGAACTCGCCGAGGTCAACATCGCCCGCCTCAAGGCCCCGCTGGACTCACCGCAGTTGAAGGACTTCGTGGAAGCCCTGGACCCGGTGAACGCGACGGCGGACGCGGCCGACGGTTTCGTCTGGCGGTTGCAGAGCGACTCGGGCAACGCCACGGACATCCCCGTGCTGGGCGACGAGTGGCTGATCATCAATATGTCGACATGGCGGGACACGAACGCCCTCACGGCTTTCATGTACCAGGGGCAGCACCGGGAGATGCTGGCGCGGCGCCGGGAGTGGTTCGAGCGGCTGGAAGAGGCCGTGACGGCCCTGTGGTGGGTCCCGTCGGGCCACCGCCCGACGGTTGCGGAGGCGGAGGAGCGGTTGCTGCACCTTCGCGCGCACGGGCCGACGGAGTACGCGTTCACCCTGCGGACGTCGTTCCCCCCGGGGGAGGCGCGACCGGTGGCCGGCGGTTGATGGCGGTGAGGTCGACGGTGAGGGGGAAGGGGACGGTCAGTTCCAGCTTGTCGTGGAAGATGCCGGTCAGGCCGTAGGCCTGGGTCGCGGGGTCGAGTTCGTAGACGTACACCACCGGAAGACCCTTGTTTTCTTCGACGCGCCAGTAGTGCGGGATGCCCGCCCGCGCGTACTTCCGCGGTTTCACGTCCCGGTCCCGGTCTTCCGAGTCCTCCGAGACGACCTCGATGGCGATGACGACGTCTTCCGGCCGGTACCAGGTCTGCCGCGGACCGGCATCGGCATCGGCACGGAAAACCAGGACGTCGGGCTCCGGTCGATTGCGCTTGTCGAGCTTGATCGTCATCTCCCGGATGACGTCGAGCTCGTCCGGCACCTGGGCCAGCAGGGTGTGCTCCAGCAAGCGCATGGCACGCGAGTGGAAACTGGTCTGCGGACTCACGAAGACAAGACTCCCGTCGATCAGCTCCGTGTGCGGAGGAAGATTGGGAAGCTTGTCGAGGTCGTCCGCCGTCCAGCCACCCTCCGGCGGACGAGCCCACTCGTAGTCGTCGTCCAGCCCGTAGTCACGTGCGGCGCTCATGATTGCTCCCATGCGACGGAGTCTGCCCGGCACAGCCAGCGTACCCAGGGGAATATGCCGATTCGCCCGTCGATCGAGTGATCAACCACCGAGGTGCTGACCCTGCTCGATCGCCTCCTCCACCTCGGCGACCCGTTCCCTCTCCTCCGCCGCGAAGCGCTCCGCGTCCAGCTTCTCGGCGATCTCCTCGTCCTGCGCCATCAGCAGGTCCAGGTTCGAGTCGCCCATCTCGAAGACGCCCATGTCGACGTAGGCCTGCTGAAGGCGCTTGCCCCACAGGCCGATGTCCTTCACGCACGGGACGATGCGGCTGAACAGCAACTGCCGGAACAGCTGGAGGAACTCGGACTTCTCGCTGTACGCCTCCGCCTCGGCCTTGGGGATGCCGAAGTTCTCCAGCACCTCCACCCCGCGCAGGCGGTCCCGCATCAGGTAGCAGCCCTCGATGACGAACTCCTCGCGTTCGCGCCGTTCGGCGTCCGTGAGCTGCTTGTAGTAGTCCCGCAGCGCCATGCGGCCGAACGCCACATGCCGGGCCTCGTCCTGCATGACGTACGCGAGGATCTGCTTGGGCAGCGGCTTGTCGGTCGTGTCGCGGATCATGCCGAAGGCGGCGAGCGCCAGACCTTCGATGAGGACCTGCATGCCGAGGTACGGCATGTCCCAGCGGCTGTCCCGCAGGGTGTCTCCGAGGAGTGCTTGCAGGTTGTCGTTGATCGGGTAGAGCATCCCGATCTTCTCGTGCAGGAAGCGGCCGTAGATCTCCGCGTGCCGCGCCTCGTCCATCGTCTGGGTCGCCGAGTAGAACTTGGCGTCCAGGTCGGGGACCGACTCCACGATGCGCGCCGCGCACACCATCGCGCCCTGCTCGCCGTGCAGGAACTGGCTGAACTGCCAGGAGGCGTAGTGCTTGCGCAGTTCGCCCTTGTCCTTGTCGGTCATCTTCGCCCAGTACGGCGTCCCGTACAGGGTCATCGCCTCGTCCGGCGTGCCGAGCGGGTCGCAGGGGTCCACCTCCAGGTCCCAGTCGATCCGCTTCTGCCCGTCCCACTGCTTGTCCTTGCCCTTCTGGTACAGGGCCAGCAGCCGGTCGCGCCCGTCGTCGTACTCCCAGCTGAAGCGGGCCGCGCCACTGGCGGGCACCTGCCAGAGGGGTTCCTCCGGCTCCTTGGCGTACAGCTCAAACGTCGGCATGAGCACACGCTCACACGAGGTAGACGCGGCGTCAACAAGTGGAGCGCAAGGGATTGACGGCGTTGCTGACAAGCAGTCTCATAAATCCGTGACCGCGGGTAACAGGCGGCCCGTACGACGAGGTGGTGGGCACAGCGATGACGACCGTGACGGAAGCAGACGTGCTGCGCGACGCGCTGGGGCTGCTCAAGGACCGGGAGCAGGTGGCGGAGCGGCTCCTCGCCTCGTCCGCCAAGCACTCCTTCGACCCCGACGAGGAGCTGGACTGGGACGCGCCCTACCAGGAAGGAATGTGGTTCTGGCCCCCGGAGCTGGTGTCGCTCTACGACACACCGCTGTGGCGGGGGATGAGCGAGGAGCAGCGGATCCGGCTCTCCCAGCACGAGGCCGCGGCGCTCGCCTCGCTCGGCATCTGGTTCGAGATCATCCTGATGCAGCTGCTGGTCCGGCACATCTACGACAAGGCGGCGACGAGCGCGCACGTGCGGTACGCGCTGACCGAGATCGAGGACGAGTGCCGGCACTCGAAGATGTTCGCCCGGCTGATAGCGCACGGCGACACACCCTGGTACCCGGTGAGCCGGGTGCACCGGAACCTGGGCCGCGTCTTCAAGACGGTCTCGACCACGCCGGGCTCCTTCACGGCCACGCTGCTGGGCGAGGAGGTGCTGGACTGGATGCAGCGGCTGACGTTCCCCGACGAGCGGGTGCAGCCGCTGATCCGCGGGGTCACCCGTATCCACGTGGTCGAGGAGGCCCGCCACGTCCGCTACGCCCGGGAGGAACTGCGCCGCCAGATGGTGACCGCTCCGCGGTGGTCGCAGGAGTTCACCCGCATCACGTCCGGCGAGTTCGCACGGGTGTTCTCGGTGGCCTTCGTGAACCCGGAGGTCTACACGAACGTGGGCCTGGACAAGCGGGAGGCGATGGCCCAGGTGAGGGCGAGCGGCCACCGCCGGGAGATCATGCAGACGGGAGCGAAGAGACTGACGGACTTCCTGGACGACATCGGGGTGCTCAGGGGTGTGGGCCGGCGGTTGTGGCGGTCGTCCGGGTTGCTGGCATGAGTGCGTCTCGGCTTCGGTCCGGCATCTTCAGCCCGTCGTGGCGGCCCCGCTAGAGCGAAGCCGAAAGTGGGGGAGATTGAGGACGAGGCCGTTCAGGCCGGCAGGGGACTGCGGGCGCGGCCCCGGCACGGCCTCCGCAGCTCCGGGTGCCTCGTCCTCCCGGCAACACGATTACGCTGCGAACATGACCTCCGAGGCCACCACGCGCGCGTACCGAAGGCTCAGCGTGGAAGAACGCCGCAGGCAACTCCTCGACGCCGCGCTCACCCTCTTCGCGCACCGCGCCCCCGAGGAGGTCTCCCTCGACGACGTGGCGGAGGCGGCCGGCGTCTCCCGCCCCCTCGTCTACCGCTACTTCCCCGGCGGCAAGCAGCAGCTCTACGAGGCCGCCCTCCGCTCAGCCGCCGACGACCTCCGGCAGTGCTTCGCCGAGCCGCCCGAGGGCCCGCTCAGCCACCGCCTGGCCCGCGCCCTCGACCGCTACCTCGCCTTCGTCGCCCGGCACGACGCCGGTTTCAGCGCCCTGCTCCAGGGCGGCAGCGTGGTCGAGACGTCCCGCACCACCGCCATAGTCGACGGCGTGCGCCGGGCCGCGGCCGAGCACATCCTCAGTCACCTCGGCGTCGAGGACCCCGGCCCGGGGCTGCGGATGACCGTCCGCATGTGGATCACCTCCGTCGAGGCCGCCTCCCTCATCTGGCTCGACCAGGACAAGCAGCCCCCGGTCGAGGAGTTGCGGGACTGGCTGGTGGAGCAGTTCGTGGCCGGGCTGGTGGCCACCGCGGGACGTGATGCGCAGACCGCCGCCGTGGTCCGCTCCGCGCTGACCCTGGAGAGCGCCGACGGCCTGGTCGGCGCCCTGGCCCGGCGCGTCCTGCCCGTGCTCGGCGACGCCGGTCACCTGCTGTGACACTGGTGCCGTGAAGAGCCAAGACACCCCGTTCGTCGGCGGCCCCCTGGACGGCCGCGTCCTGCCCGTCCTGCTGGGCCTCACCGGCCACCCCCCGAAGACGTACCGCGTGCCGGTCCCGGACGCGGCCGGCGGTCCGCCCACCGTCCTCGTCTACCGTCGCGTCCAGGCGGGCCCGAGCGGCAGGTTCGGTCTCCACCCGGGCTGGAGGTACGAGTACGACCCGGAGGGGGACACCGGCGGCCGACTGCGGTGGCCGTGGTCGAAGCCTCGACGGAAGCCAGACGCCACGCCGGGGGACGGCCCGGACACCGCCCACGAGTGACCTCGCTGCGCCGAACCGACCACCCGGCGCGCGCACGGGCCGCACCCGTCTCATCCTTCCGGTGCGAGGTGGAGGG
Source organism: Streptomyces sp. Ru72 (assembly GCF_002920635.1). GTDB lineage: Bacteria > Actinomycetota > Actinomycetes > Streptomycetales > Streptomycetaceae > Streptomyces. Next base: position 8,520 of record NZ_PQSR01000018.1, read on the forward strand.
ACCACCCGGCATCCGGAGGTGATGACATGTCAGAAAGGTCGCTGCGCCTGGCGGGTACGGCGGCGGTGACCATGTGGGCCCTGCTCGCCGCCGCGCCGGCGATCGCCGTCCCGGACCCCACCCCCACCACCACGGCCCCACCGGACCCCGTCCCCGGCCCCACCGCCCCACCGGAGACCCGGCCGAGCACGACGCCCCGACCGGACCCGACCCCCAACCCCGAGGCCCAGCCGGACCCCGTCCCCGGCCCCACCGCCCCACCGGAGACCCGGCCGAGCACGACGCCCCGACCGGACCCGGCCCTCGGCACCACGGCCCCACCGGACCCGGCCCCCAGCACCGCCCGACCCGGGACCCACCCCGTCTCCCAGCTCCTGACCGACTTTCAGCAGCTCTACCGCGCGGCGGAGCAGGCCACCGACGCCTACAACGCCACCACCGAGAAGCTGAAGCAGCGCCGGGCGGAGGTGGCCCGGCTGGACGGGCAACTCGCCAGGACCCGGCTCGAGCTGCAGAGCAGCCGCGTCGAGGCCGGCCGGCTGGCCCGGCAGCAGTACCAGACCGGCACCTACCTCTCCCCGTACGTGCGCCTGCTGTTCGCCCGCGACCCGCAGCGCGCGCTCGACGAGGGTCATCTGATCGGCCGGCTGACGCAGGAGCGGGCCGCGACCGTGAATCAGCTGATCCTGGCAGAGAGAAGCGCCGACGCCCTGGCCCGCGCGGCCCGTAAGGCGCTGGACGACCAGCTCACCCTCACCGACCAGCGGCAGAAGGCGCGGGACGACGTCGAACGGCGGCTGAAGGACATCGAGAAGCGGCTCGCCTCCCTCACTCCCGAACAGCTGGCCGCCCTGGCCCGGTACGAGCAGGACACGGCCGCGGCGGCCCAGCAGACGGCCCCGGCCTCCGGTGCGCCCGACGCGAAGCCGACGCCGACGGCCGAGGGCCCGGCGGCATACGGCGCCGTGCGCCCGGAGGCGTCAGGTCAGGCGCCGGCCACCGACGCCAGGTAGGCCTCGGCCTTCTCCGGCTCGTAGAAGAAGTTCTCGAAGTCCGAGGGGTCGTTGAACCCGTTGGCGATCCGGTGCGCCACCGGCGGCATGGCCCCCGCCGCCCCGATCAGGTTCAGCACGTGCTCCGGCGGCACGCCCAGCATCGCGTTCGTCCACTTGGTCACGTGGCGCGCCGTCTCCCAGTAGCGGTCGAACGTCTGCTGCATCCACGCCTCGTCGAATTCCTTGTCCCCGTGTTCGAGGATCGAGGCCAGATACGCGGCCGCGCACTTGGACGCCGAGTTGGAGCCCTGCCCGGTGATCGGGTCGTTCGCCACGACCACGTCGGCGACGCCGAGCACCAGCCCGCCACCGGGCAGCCGCCCGATCGGCTTGCGCACGGTGGGCGCGTACCGCCCGGCCAGCGTGCCGCCGGCGTCGGTCAGCTCCACCTTGGTGGCCCGCGCATACTCCCAGGGAATGAACTTCTCCATGAGTTCCAGGGTCAGGGAGAGGTGCTCGCCGGGGTCCTTGACGCCCTTGAAGACGTCGAGCGGGCCGCCGGGTATGCCCTCCCAGAACAGGATGTCCGCGCGGCCGGAGGTGGTGAGCGTCGGCATGACGAACAGCTCGCCGACGCCGGGGACCAGGTTGCAGCGGACCGCGTCGAAGTCCGGGTGCTCGGGGCGCGGCCCGAGGCCGTGGACGTACGACACGGCGAGCGCGCGCTGCGGCTCGCTGTACGGGGAGCGCTCCGGGTCCCGGGCGAACATCGACACCAGCTCGCCCTTGCCGGCCGACACGAGCACCAGGTCGTAGGTGCGGGAGAAGTAGTCGAGGTCGGAGACCGCCGCGCCGTGGATGACGAGCTGGCCGCCGCGCTGCGCGAACGTCTCCATCCAGCCTGCCATCTTCAGCCGCTGGTCGACCGACTGCGCGTACCCGTCGAGCTCGGCCACCCAGTCGATCGCGCGCTGCGACGGGCCCGGGTCGAACGAGCCGGGAGCGGCGACGGACACGCCGAGTCCTTCGATCTTCGGGGCCTGGGACTCCCAGAAGTTCAGCTTCAGGTCGCGCTCGTGCTGCAGCGCCGTGTCGAACATGCACTGCGTCGACATGACCCGGCCGGTACGGATCTCGTCCGCGGCCCGGTTGGACATCAGGGTGACCTCGTACCCGTGCGACTGGAGGCCGAGGGCGAGCTGGAGTCCGGACTGGCCGGCTCCGACGACGAGTATCTTCCGCATGCGGGTGGTGCTCCTACTCACGACTACTCGGGGGTGACGTCCAGCGCGTGGCCCACCAGGGCCAGAAGGGTCTCGATCACCGAGATCCGGCGGCGCGCGTCCATGATCATGACAGGTATGTGTGCGGGAATCGTGAGGGCCTCGCGCACATCCTCCGGTTCGAACCGCTCGCTGCCGTCGAAGTGGTTGACGGCGACCATGTACGGCAGGCCGCTGCTCTCGAAGTAGTCGAGCGCCGGGAAGCAGTCCGCGAGCCGGCGGGTGTCGGCCATGACGACCGCTCCGATCGCGCCCCGCACCAGGTCGTCCCACATGAACCAGAACCGCTGCTGGCCCGGCGTGCCGAAGAGGTAGAGCACCAGGTCGTCGTCGAGCGTGATGCGGCCGAAGTCCATGGCCACGGTGGTGGTGAGCTTGTCCGGGGTGCCCGTGAGGTCGTCGGTCTCCTCGCTGGCCTCGGTCATCAGCGCCTCGGTCTGCAGGGGCGTGATCTCCGAGACGGCGCTCACCAGGGTGGTCTTGCCGACGCCGAAGCCGCCCGCCACCACGATCTTCGTGGCTATCGGGGCACGCGTACGGTCCGTCTGCCAGGCCTTCAGTTCCTCGTCGGGCTCGACGAGTCGGTCGACGCCCGGGGCGGCGTCAGAGACGACGGAGTCCACTCAGCACCCTTTCCAGCAGAGCGCGGTCCGGCTGTCCCGTGCCGTGACCGGTTCCGTACACACGGATCTTTCCCTGGTCCGCGAGGTCGCTCAGGAGGACGCGGACCACCCCGAGCGGCATCTTCAGCAGTGCCGCGATCTCCGCCACCGTGCGCATACGGCGGCACAGCTCGACGATGGCCCGCATCTCCGGCATCACGCGGGTGGACAGTGAACCATTCGTCAGTTCCCGCCGCTCCTCGGGGGCCTCCAGAGCGGCGACGAAGGTCTCGACGAGCAGGACGTGGCCGAAGCGGGTACGGCCCCCGGTGAGGGAGTAGGGGCGCACGCGGGCGGGTTTGCGCTCGCCGCCGCGGACGGGAAGTTTCTTCTGTGTGCCGCTCATCGGGCGCTCCCTGCCGACTCGGCCTCGAGGGACCTGCGCAGCTCGCTGCGGAGCTCGGGCGTCAGGACGTGTCCGGCGCGGCCGACGAAGAGCGCCATGTGGTACGCCACCACGCTCATGTCGCAGTCCGCGGAGCCGTGCACGCCGAGCAGCGAGCCGTCGCTGATGGACATGACGAACAGGCTGCCCTCGTCCATGGCGACCATCGTGTGCTTGACCTTGCCTGCGTCCATCAGCTTGGCGGCGCCGATGGTGAGGCTGCCGATGCCGGAGACGATGGTGGCGAGGTCGGCGGCGGACCCCTTGGGCCCGCTGGGCCTCCCGTCGCGGCCGGCGCGGGCTTCCGCCGTGGGGGTCCCGCCGCGCGAGCTCGTTCGAGCGTGGGGGAGGCCGGGGTCGGACGAGAGCAGGAGCAGGCCGTCGGAGGAGACCACCGCGACCGACAGGATGCCGGGCACCTCCTCCATCAGGTTGGTCAGCAGCCAGTGCAGGTTGCGGGCTTCACTGCTCAGTCCGAAGGTACTGGACGCGGTCAACTGCTTGCCTCCTCGACTGTGCCCCCCGATGATTCAACGTCCTGTGCGGTGCCGGGTGTCGCGTGCTGCGGTGGGGCCGTGGGCCGGTGCCCGGGTGCCTTGGTCTCCCCCGTCCGCTCGGCGATCTCCGCCTCGACGTGGCGGAAGCCCTCCTTGGCTCCCCGGTGGAACCCGCCGAGCCTGCGGCGCAGCGCCTCGGCGTCCACACCGCCGGGGCGCGGACGCGGGGCCGGAGCGGGCGCGGAGATCCTGGGGGTGCGCTTGGGGAGCCCCTTGGCGGTGAGCCGGGGGGTCTCGGGCTCCTGAGGCGCCTCGGGCTCCTGGGGTGCCTTCGACGCGGGCGGCTCCGACGCGGGTGCCTGCGCGGCGGGCTGCGGCTCGCCCTCGTCCAGGGTGCGTTCGTGGCTCTCCGGGCCGATGGCGTAGGGGTCGGCCGCCGCCTGGGCGGGGATGCCGGCGGCCGGGGCGGGTTCCTCCGCCCGGGGCGACGGCTCCACGCGGGGCGACGGAAGGAACAGCTCCATCGTGGTCTCGGGACCGAACTCGGGCTCGGCGGCGGGCTCCGGGGTGGCGGGCTCGCGTACGGACTCGGCTCGCGGCACGCCCCAGTCGTCCCCTACGGATTCCTCACCCCGGGCGGGCTCCTGCCGCTGCTCGCTCCCCTCCCGCTCCCGTACGGCCTCCTCCGCCGCCGCGATCAGGGGGTCCTCGTCGCCCCCGGGCCTCCCCGGCGCGAGCCGCGCACGACCGCTGAGGACGTTGGAGTTGACCTCCGCGTCCGCGCCGGGCAGCGAGAACGAAGCCGCACCCGCGGCCATCGGGGCCCCGGCGGGCACGGCCGCGGCCGGCGCCTCGGCGAGCAGCGGCTTCGGCAGGACCACGACGGCCGCGACGCCGCCCTGTTTCTGCTCCCGCAACTGCACCCGCACCCCGTGCCGGTGGGCGAGGCGGGCGACCACGTACAGGCCGAGGCCGAGGCCCTCGCCACTCTCCTGGTCGTAGGCGTCCTCCGGGTCGAAGTCGGCGAGCCGGGCGTTGAGCCGGCTCATCCGCTCGGCGGCCATGCCGATGCCCTCGTCCTGCACGGAGAGCATCACCTCGCCGCTCTCCAGGAGCCAGCCGGAGATCTCGACGGGGACGTCGGGCGGCGAGAAGGAGGTGGCGTTCTCCAGGAGTTCGGCCACCAGGTGCGACAGGTCGTCGGCGGCGAACCCGGCGACGTGCGCGTGCGGGGGGAGTGCGGCGATACGGACGCGCTCGTAGCGCTCGATCTCGCTGACCGCGGCGCGCACCACGTCGACGAGCGGCACCGGCCCGGCGTGCTGCTGGACGTGCTCGGCGCCGGCCAGGACGAGGAGGTTCTCGCTGTGGCGCCGCATGACCGTGGCGAAGTGGTCGAGCTTGAACAGTGTGGACAGCCGCTCCGGGTCCTGCTCCCGCTCCTCCAGGCCCTCGATGACGGTCAGCTGGCGCTCGACCAGGCCGAGGGTGCGCAGGGCGAGGTTGACGAACGTGGAGTGGATGCTGTGCCGGACCTGCTGCAGATGGGCGGCGGCCTGGGCCAGTTCGGCGCGCAGCCTCTCGCGCTCGTCGGCCATGGTCTGCCGCTGGCCGACGAGGTGCTTGCGGTCGGCCTCCAGGGTCGCAAGGCGCTCCTGGAGGGCGGCGGCGTGCGCGTGCAGGGCGTTGACGGAGCGGACGACCTGCGCGAACTCGTCGTTGCGGCCGGTGAACTTCACCGGTTCCTCGCCGGCCGGGTCGGCGGCCACGCGCGCGGTGCCGAGGCGGAGCACGGCGAGCGGGCGGGTGAGGCTGCGGGCCATGGCCATGGCGATGCCGACGGCGACCAGCAGGATGGCGCCGAGGACGGCGATGCGGATCTCCAGCGCGGTGACGTCGTCGTCGCGCAGCTGGGCGAGGTCCTTGCTGCGGGCCTCGTAGAGGGAGGACTCCACGCCGCGCATCAGGTCGACGCGGGCGGAGAGCGCGGCGTCGACCTTCTTGGTGCTCAGGTCGAGGTCGCTGTCGGAGAGGGTGGGCTGGTCGGTGAGGGAGGCGAGGTACTTCTCGGCGGAGGAGACCTCGGGGCCGGTGACCGTGGAGTCGTAGGAGGACTTGGCCGCAACGGGGGCCGTGTCGCGGAAGCCGGCGATCGCCGCGTCGGAGCGGACGGCGGCCTGCTGGGCGGCGGCGGTGAGCGCGTCACGCTGCTTGGTGTCGGCGTCCGAGGAGGTGCTGGTGGTGGTCGGCAGGCCGGTGACCGGGCTGATGACGGTCTGGGTGGTGTGCGGGATGTTCAGGGCCGCGAGGAGCAGTCCGCGGGCGGCGGCGGCCTGCTGCACGGCGGTGTCCAGCTCGGCGAGGGAGTGGGCGCCGGACCCCGCGCGCGGCGGCATCTGTTCGGCCAGCTGCTCGGCGAGGGCGTGCAGCTCGGTGATGGCGGCGGAGTACGCCTGATGCGCCTGGAGAGCGGTGCTCTTGCCGGTGAGCGCCGCTCGCCGTACCGCGGCCACGTCGTCGAGGTCCTTGCGCAGGCCGCCGGAGAGGTCCGGGTTGGCGCGCAGGTCCTCGATCTCCCGGTCGACGCGGGCCTGCTGCTGCTCGGCGGGCGCCTTGGACCCGGGGCGCCCGGCGGCCACGTACGAGGTGACCTCGTCCCGTTCGTCGGCCAGCGAGTGCGCGAGGACGAGCGCGTCCTGGGTCTGCTCGGCGAGCGTGACCAGGTTCTGGGAGTCGTGCAGCTGCCCGGAGGCGGCGACGACGCTCGGCGCCCCGGCCCCGACGACGGCGGCGGCGACCACGGCGACGGCGACGATCAGCCGGTTGCGCACATGGGCGGGGCGGCCCCGGCCCGCGGACTCGGACGAGGCCCCCTGCTCGGGGGCCGTCTGCTTGCCTGTGCTCCGAGGCCGCGTCTTCTGCACCGGTGCTCGCACTTCCTCACTCGTGTACCCATGGGCCCGGGGTGACGTTCCGTCAACGGGAATGCCGACCCGGTACGACGGCTTCCGACCCTCCCAGTGCCGGTGGGCAGAGGTCCCGCTTCGCCTGACCCGCCACCCGAAGGAGTGAACATCGGTGGGGAGTTGGCGGGCAAGTTCCTCTGGCCCGTGCCGAGGCCTTGCGCGGTGGGCCGGTTGGACGTCGGCGGCGCACTTTGGCAATATTCGCCACCGCGCTTCACCGGAAGCGATTATTCCGTACCAAACCAGGCAGCTGACCTGCGCGCTCGCATCGATTCAGCGACCGTTGACGGCCTTTCGTGGACCTTGTGAAGGCCTCGTGCAGACTGGCTGGATGCGTATTGAGCTGACGTCCGAACCCGGCGACGCGACTCGCCCCAACGAGGACTTCGCCGCGCTCGCGCTTCCGGCCTCAGGACAGGGCGGGGCGCTGGTCGTCCTGGACGGGGTGACCCCGCCGGCCGGCGACCACGGCTGTCTGCATTCCGTCCCCTGGTTCTGCGCGCGCCTGGGCGGCCTGCTGACCGAACTGTCCGTTTCCCGCCGGGATCTGACACTCGCGGAGATCCTGGCGGAGGCCGTTGCGCGCACCGCCGACGCCCACTCCGCCACTTGTGAGCTTTCTCACCCGCGGACGCCTCAGGCGACCGTGGTCCTCGCCCGCTGGTCCGATGCCGCGGTGGAGTACCTCGTCCTGTCGGACTCGGTGCTCCTCGTCGAAGCCCCCGACAGCACGGTCACCGCTCTCCTGGACGACCGCCTCGCCCGCCTCCCGCGCGCGGCGCTGGCCACGGACGCGCTGGTGGACGCCACGGTCCGCAACAAAGAGGGCGGCTTCTTCACGGCGGCCGCGGACCCCTCGGTCGCGGCCCGCGCCGTCACCGGGGAGCTGCCGCGCGGCCGGGTGCAGGCCCTGGTGGCCCTGACGGACGGGGCGACGCGCTGGACGGAGAAGTTCCGCCAGGGCGACTGGACGGATCTGTTCACGGTCGTCCGCAAGGAGGGCGCGGCGGCGCTGGTGGAGCGCGTACGGGCGCTGGAGAGCGCCGACCGTGAGGAACGTGCGTACCTCGGCCGCAGCAAGACGCACGACGACGCGACGGTGGTGTACGTGGAGCCGTAGGGGTCCTGCCCCCATGCGGCTCCCGCTGCGTGGGGCCGGCGCCCTCGCTGGGCTCCCACAACCCGGTACGGCTACTGCTTGTCCATGCCCATGTTCAGCTGGTGCAGCAGCCGCGCCAGTTCCGCCACCTCGCGCGGGTCCCAGTGGGCGAGCTGGCGCACATAGCGGGCGCGGCGGGCCTCGCGGACGCGGCCGACACGCCGGTGGCCCTCCTCCGTGAGGTGCACCAGCCAGGCACGGCCGTCGGCCGGATCGGGCTCCCGGGCGACCAGACCCAGCTCCTCGAGGGCGCGCAGCTGGCGGGACATCGTGGCCTTGCCGACCCCGATGTAGGCGGCCAGTTCAGTGGCGCGCTGGCGGCCGCACTCGTCCAGCCGTACGAGGAGCCCGTACGCGGCGGACTCCAGGTCCGGGTGGACCTCCCGAGCCATCTGCCCGGCGTTGGCGCGGGCGCGCCGGAGGAACACCGTCAGCTCGCGCTCCAGCGCCAGGAACTCCTGGTTCGCACCACCGGACCGGTCCGCACCCTCCGCCGACGCGCCCGGGGCCACCGGACGCCGCTCGCCGTTTCCGTCCTCGTGCACGTCAGTCACCTGATCCGGTATCCCGTTCCTCGAAGTTTCCGCCAAAGGTCGCCGTCGCCGCAGCTCCGCCAGTATTTCGCAGGCGTAGACCAACGGCAGCACCGGTCCATGGCGAAGGCCCGGGCCTCCCTCACGAAACCCGGGCCTTCCCTCATCCGGCAGCGTCCGTCACGCCGCCACCGGAACCTCCGGCGTCGCATCGCTCGTGGCGGGCGCGAGGGCCAGCTCCAGGACCTGGCGGACGTCCGTGACGGCGTGGACGTCGAGCTTGTCCAGCACCTCCGCCGGGACGTCGTCCAGGTCCGGCTCGTTGCGCTTGGGGATGATCACCGTGGTGACCCCCGCCCGGTGCGCGGCGAGCAGCTTCTGCTTCACCCCGCCGATCGGCAGGACCCGGCCGGTCAGCGAGACCTCACCGGTCATCGCCACGTCCGTGCGGACCAGCCGGCCCGACAGCAGCGAGGCCAGCGCGGTCGTCATCGTGACGCCCGCGCTCGGACCGTCCTTGGGGACCGCGCCCGCCGGGAAGTGGATGTGCACGCCCCGGTCCTTCAGATCGCCGACGGGCAGTTCCAGTTCGGCGCCGTGGGAGCGCAGGAAGCTGAGGGCGATCTGCGCGGACTCCTTCATCACGTCGCCCAGCTGGCCGGTCAGGGTCAGGCCCGCCGCGCCCGTCTCCGGGTCGGCCAGCGACGCCTCCACGTAGAGGACGTCCCCGCCCGCGCCGGTGACCGCGAGGCCGGTGGCCACACCGGGGACCGCGGTGCGCCGCTCGGCCGGGTCCTGGGCGGACTCGGGCACGTGGTGCGGGCGCCCGAGCAGCCCGCGCAGGTCCTCGTCCCGGACGGTGAACGGCAGCTCGCGTTCGCCGAGTTCGTGCTGGGCCGTGACCTTGCGCAGCAGCCGCGCGATGGACCGCTCCAGGGTGCGCACGCCCGCCTCGCGGGTGTACTCGCCGGCGAGCTTGCGCAGCGCGGCCTCGTCGATCGTGACCTCGTCCTTGTTCAGGCCGGCCCGCTCCAGCTGGCGCGGGAGCAGGTGGTCACGGGCGATGACGACCTTCTCGTCCTCGGTGTAGCCGTCCAGGCGGACGATGTCCATGCGGTCGGCGAGCGCCTCCGGGATGGCCTCCAGGACGTTGGCCGTGGCGAGGAACACCACGTCGGACAGATCGAGTTCGACCTCCAGGTAGTGGTCGCGGAACGTGTGGTTCTGCGCCGGGTCCAGGACCTCCAGCAGGGCCGCGGCCGGGTCGCCGCGGAAGTCGGAGCCCACCTTGTCGATCTCGTCGAGCAGGACGACCGGGTTCATGGAACCGGCCTCCTTGATGGCGCGGACGATACGGCCGGGCAGGGCGCCGACGTACGTACGGCGGTGGCCGCGGATCTCGGCCTCGTCACGGACACCGCCGAGGGCGACGCGGACGAACGTGCGGCCCATGGCGTGCGCGACGGACTCGCCGAGGCTGGTCTTGCCGACGCCGGGCGGTCCGACGAGCGCCAGCACGGCGCCGCCGCGACGGCCGCCCACGACGCCGAGGCCCCGGTCGGCGCGCCGCTTGCGCACCGCGAGGTACTCGGTGATGCGCTCCTTCACGTCCTCCAGGCCCGCGTGCTCCGCGTCCAGGACGGCCCTGGCGCCGCGGATGTCGTACGCGTCCTCGGTGCGCTCGTTCCAGGGCATCTCGAGCACGGTGTCGAGCCAGGTGCGGATCCAGGAGCCCTCGGGGGACTGGTCGCTGGTGCGCTCGAGCTTGTCGACCTCCTTGAGCGCGGCCTCACGCACCTTCTCGGGCAGGTCGGCGGCCTCCACGCGGGCGCGGTAGTCGTCGGACTCCTCACCCTCCGCGGTGTCGCCGTTCAGCTCGCGCAGCTCCTTGCGGACGGCTTCCAGCTGGCGGCGCAGCAGGAACTCGCGCTGCTGCTTGTCGACGCCTTCCTGGACGTCCTTGGCGATGGACTCGGCGACCTCCTGCTCGGCGAGGTGGTCGCGGAGCTGCTGGGTGGCGAGCTTGAGCCGGGCCACCGGGTCGGTGGTCTCCAGGAGTTCCACCTTCTGTTCGGTGGTCAGGAAGGGCGAGTAGCCGGAGTTGTCGGCGAGCGCGGAGACGTCGTCGATGGCCTGGACGCGGTCGACGACCTGCCAGGCGCCGCGCTTCTTCAGCCAGCTGGCGGCGAGGGCCTTGTACTCCTTGACGAGTTCGGCGACATGGCCGGGCAGCGGGTCGGGGACCGTCTCGTCGATGCGTGTTCCCTCGACCCAGAGCGCCGCGCCGGGCCCGGTGGTGCCCGCACCGATCTTCACCCGTCCCAGGCCGCGGATGAGGGCGCCCGGGTCGCCGTCCGCGAGCCGGCCGACCTGCTCGACGGTGCCGAGGACACCGGTGGCGGCGTACGTGCCGTCGATGCGTGGAACGAGCAGGACCCTGGGCTTTCCGGGCTCGGAACGGGCGGCCGCCTGGGCGGCCTCCACCGCCGCGCGGACCTCGGAGTCGCTCAGGTCCAGCGGGACCACCATGCCGGGCAGCACAACCTCGCCGTCGAGCGGCAGCACAGGCAGAGTGAGCGGTGAGGACGTCGAAGCCATGATCTCCCCTTCGGCAGTCAAGTTGAGCTGTGCAGACTCAATGCACGAGAGGATTCGATTGTTCCCCCAGCCTTGTTCGCTCTCGGCGATCAGTCGGTGCGGGTGCTGTGACCAGGCACGGAGTGGCGTGGAGACAGATCGACGCCCGAGGCCGGGACGGCTCGCTCGGGAGGCCGGGACGGGTCGCCGTGGGAGGCGGGGCGGCGTCCGCGTGTGGTGCTTCGGACGGTTCGGGCGGTGCCGCATGAGTGGCGCGTGGCAGCAAAGCCGCGGGGCGTGGGCCGAAGTCACCGAGCCGGCGCCGGGGTGACCTCCGCTCCGGTCCGGGCCCAGCGCCGTACCAGCGGCCAGGTCGCGATGCCGACCGCCAGCGCCAGCAGATGGCCCCAGTTGCTCAGCGGGTCCGTGAACTCGGCCAGGTCCTGGAGGAGTAGCGCGGAGAACACGATCAGCACGATCGAGCGCAGCCACGGCCGCAGCAACCCCGTCAGCGCGCCCAGGCTCGCCGCCACCCCGAAGCTGATGCCGTAGTCGAGGCGGTGCAGCGAACTGTCCGGCAGATGGCCCGCCAGCACCGCGAGGCCGACCGGGACCTCGGTGCCCAGCGTCGCGAGCACATGCCCCGACAGGAAGACGACGGCCGTGCGGGCACCGCCTATCCGCCGCTCCAGCGCCGTCAGCACGACCAGGAAGACGAGCGTGTAGTACGACATCATCCCGCCCGCGATCCACAACGCGCTGGCCAGCAGCACCACCACCGGACTGCGCATCAGATGCGCGACGTCCGTGCTGGATGCCTGGTACAGGGCGTTCACCAGCGACGGGTCGGCGAACTGGGCGAACAGTGAGGTCACCAGCAACACGGCGGCGTAGCCGAAGCTGAACGGCGCCCGTCCGGGGCTCGGCAGCAGCGACACCAGGCGCGGTGCCGTCCACCGCACCGGGAGGGCAGCCGGAGACGCGACGGACGGCGGCGCCGTGCGCTGACGCGGCATGCCGTCCAGAAGCGGCACGCCCGTCTCGGGGGGCGTGAGCGAGGCGTCAGCCGCCGAGACCGTACGTTCCAAGGTGCGGCGCTCCTTCCGTCAGGCCCCACCCTTCGCGCCACGCCGGTCGCTGTCTATGACCGACGCCACCCGAGACGCGATTCACAGCAACTTCCCATCTCTTTCCGGCGTCCGGGGCGAGCGCGCGCGACTGCCGGCGGCATCGGAGTGCGCTCGACCGCTGCGGGAAGACCCGTTCGGCCGCCGGGGAAAATCCTTCGTCCGCCGCCCCGCAGGTCACCAGAATGTGGTCCATGCCTCATCCGTACGACACCGACGGGACCCCGGTGGTCCTGGACCGTCGCGAGGGACCGCACGGCGAGGTGGTGCTGCGGCGCCACGGTGAGCTGCTGCAGATCATCGCCAACGGCTGCTTCCTGATGGACACCTCCGACGGGCGCTCGGAACGGCTGCTGGTGCAGGCCGCGTCGGACGCCCTGGACGGCCGCCCGGACCCGAGCGTGCTGATCGGCGGACTCGGCGTCGGTTTCTCGCTCGCGCACGCCGCCGCCGACCCCCGCTGGGGACGCATCACCGTCGTCGAACGCGAACGCGCCGTCATCGACTGGCACCTCGAGGGCCCCCTGTCCACGCTGACCGCCGACGCGCTGGCCGATCCGCGCACCCGCGTCGTGGAGGCCGACCTCGTCACCCACGTCAATGAGACATCGGACACGTACGACGCCCTCTGCCTGGACATCGACAACGGCCCCGCGTGGACGGTCACGGACGACAACGGCAACCTCTACTCGACGTCCGGACTCACAAGCTGCGCAAGGGTGTTGAAACCCGGCGGTGTGCTCGCGGTGTGGTCGGCCGAGCCCTCTCCGGAATTTGAAGGAACCCTTAGGAATGCCGGGTTCCGGCAGGTGCGTACCGAAGAGGTGCCCGTTGCCCGGGGCGTTCCCGACGTCGTGCACCTCGCGATCGGACCTGGATAGCCGACCGGCGGTAACTCCCCGTACGCTGCTTCCCTGACGCGGATCATTCAAGCGTCAAACGCAGTCATGGGATCACCCCACGGATTCCGGAAAGCAACCCCAGGGGCGGGCGATGGAGCAGACACACACCTCCCACAACGGCACGACGGCGACCCCGGGCGCTCAACGACGCGTCCTGGTGGTCGAGGACGACCAGACGATCGTCGACGCCATCGCCACCCGTCTGCGCGCGGAGGGATTCCTCGTGCAAACGGCAGGTGACGGCCCGGCGGCGGTCGACACGGCGGAGGCATGGCAGCCCGACCTGCTGATCCTCGACATCATGCTGCCGGGCTTCGACGGGCTGGAGGTCTGCCGGCGTGTGCAGGCCCAGCGCCCGGTGCCGGTGCTGATGCTCACCGCGCGCGACGACGAGACCGACATGCTGGTCGGACTCGGTGTCGGCGCCGACGACTACATGACCAAACCGTTCTCGATGCGGGAGCTGGCGGCACGCGTGCACGTGCTGCTGCGCCGGGTGGAGCGGGCCGCGCTGGCCGCCGCGACCCCCCGCACCGGGATACTGCGCCTCGGCGAACTGGAGATCGACCATGCGCAGCGCAGGGTGCGGGTGCGCAGCGAGGACGTCCATCTGACGCCCACCGAGTTCGACCTGCTGGTGTGCCTGGCCAACACGCCGCGTGCCGTGCTCTCCCGTGAGCAGTTGCTCGCCGAGGTGTGGGACTGGGCGGACGCCTCCGGCACCCGCACCGTGGACAGCCACATCAAGGCGCTGCGGCGGAAGATCGGCGCGGAGCGCATCCGAACGGTGCACGGCGTGGGCTACGCCCTGGAGACCCCGACGCCATGAGCAGCGGGCGGTCGGCCGCGCGGAGGAGCCCCGGGCAGCCCTGGGGCGGCGTACGCCCGTTCTCGATCAAGACCAAGCTGGGCGCGCTGGTCGTCATCTCGGTGTTCATCACCACGGGTCTGCTGATGATCGCGGTGCGCACCGCCACCGAGCTGCGGTTCATCACGGTGTTCTCGATGATCGCCACCCTGCTGATCACGCAGTTCGTGGCGCACTCGCTCACCGCTCCGCTGGACGAGATGAACGCCGTGGCCCGGTCCATCTCGCACGGCGACTACAGCCGTCGTGTGCGCGACAACCGCCGGGACGAGCTGGGTGACCTGGCCCAGACGATCAACCTGATGGCCGACGAGCTGGAGGCCCAGGACAGCCAGCGCAAGGAGCTGGTGGCGAACGTCTCGCACGAGCTGCGCACGCCCATCGCGGGCCTGCGCGCGGTGCTGGAGAACATCGTCGACGGGGTCACCGAGGCCGACCCGGAGACCATGCGCACGGCACTGAAGCAGACCGAGCGCCTCGGGCGCCTGGTGGAGACGCTGCTGGACCTCTCTCGCCTGGACAACGGCGTCGTTCCGCTGAAGAAACGTCGCTTCGAGGTGTGGCCGTACCTCTCGGGCGTCCTCAAGGAGGCCCAGATGGTGTCCTCCGCGCGCGCGGGCCTCGCCTCGGGCTCCGGCAGCCACAGCCGTACGGACGTCCATCTGCACCTCGACGTCTCCCCGCCGGAGCTGACCGCGCACGCCGACCCGGAGCGGATCCACCAGGTCGTCGCCAACCTGATCGACAACGCCGTCAAGCACAGCCCGCCGCACGGCCGCGTCACGGTGAAGGCCCGGCGCGGCCCCGCTCCGGACTCGCTGGAGCTGGAGGTGCTGGACGAGGGCCCCGGCATCCCCCAGTCGGAGTGGCACCGGGTCTTCGAGCGCTTCAACCGCGGCGCCGTGAACCGGCCGCACGGGCCCGGCAGCGACGGCGGCACGGGCCTCGGCCTGGCGATCGCCCGCTGGGCGGTGGATCTGCACGGTGGCCGGATCGGGGTGGCCGAATCCCCGCGCGGCTGCCGGATCCAGGTCACCCTTCCGGGAGAGCCGTCTCTGCCAAGTTGACGTAAAGTTCGAACCGGAGCAACAAGATCCACGCCTGTCCGCACACCCGGACACGTGTGATCAGGCAGAGGCCCGCGCACTCCCCGCGCCGGGCCCGGGCCGTCGCACCCGTCCACAACCGGAACCACGCTTGTTTCCCGCCATTTCAACCCCTGAAACGCACTTTCCGATGTGACTTACGCGACGATGAACCGGCCCGACCTGACCTTCGCGGTCTTGGAGGCGTAGCCTTTATTCCCGCTGTCCAATCACCTTGTGAAGCGGAAGAGGGCGGTTGCCGCCGTGTCGCCACAGTCCCCCAGTAACCCGAGCGTCTCGACCGACGACCAAGCCGGGAAGAACCCCGCTGCTGCGTTCGGTCCCAACGAGTGGCTCGTCGACGAGATCTATCAGCAGTACCTCCAGGACCCGAATTCGGTAGACCGCGCCTGGTGGGACTTCTTCGCCGACTACAAGCCGGGGGCCGCCGCCGCTGCCTCCTCGGCTCCGTCGGGTCCCGCGGCCGCGGGGGCCGCGGAGACCACCACGGCGCCCCAGGCAGCGCAGTCCGCGCCCGCGGCTCCCGCCGCACCGCAGGTCCCGGCCGCCGCCGCACCGCAGCCGGCCGCCGCGCCGGCCCCGGTGAAGCCCGCCCCGGCCGCCGCCGCACCGGCTCCGGCCAAGCCCGCCGCACCCGCCGCCGCGAAGCCCGCCGCGGCCCCCGCCCAGCCCAAGAAGGACGAGCCCGTGTCCGAGGCCCCCGCCGGCCCCGAACTGGTGACGCTGCGCGGCCCCGCCGCCGCCGTCGCGAAGAACATGAACGCCTCCCTGGAGATCCCCACGGCCACGTCCGTGCGCGCGGTCCCGGTGAAGCTGCTCTTCGACAACCGCATCGTCATCAACAACCACCTCAAGCGCGCCCGCGGCGGGAAGATCTCCTTCACGCACCTCATCGGCTACGCGATGGTCCAGGCCATCAAGGCGATGCCGTCGATGAACTGGTCGTTCGCGGAGAAGGACGGCAAGCCCACCCTGGTCAGGCCCGACCACGTCAACCTCGGCCTCGCCATCGACCTGGTCAAGCCCAACGGCGACCGCCAGCTCGTCGTCGCGGCGATCAAGAAGGCCGAGACCCTGAACTTCTTCGAGTTCTGGCAGGCCTACGAGGACATCGTCCGCCGCGCCCGCGACGGCAAGCTGACGATGGACGACTTCACCGGCGTCACCGTCTCCCTCACCAACCCCGGCGGCCTCGGCACGGTCCACTCGGTGCCGCGCCTGATGCCCGGCCAGTCGGTGATCATGGGCGTCGGCTCCATGGACTACCCGGCGGAGTTCCAGGGCACCTCCCAGGACACCCTGAACAAGCTCGGCATCTCCAAGGTCATGACGCTCACGTCGACCTACGACCACCGGGTCATCCAGGGCGCCGCCTCCGGCGAGTTCCTCCGCCAGGTCGCGAACCTGCTGCTGGGCGAGAACCGCTTCTACGACGAGATCTTCGAGGCCCTGCGCATCCCCTACGAGCCGGTCCGCTGGCTCAAGGACATCGACGCAAGCCACGACGACGACGTCACCAAGGCGGCCCGCGTCTTCGAGCTGATCCACTCCTACCGGGTCCGCGGCCACGTCATGGCCGACACCGACCCGCTGGAGTACCAGCAGCGCAAGCACCCCGACCTGGACATCACCGAGCATGGCCTCACCCTGTGGGACCTGGAGCGCGAGTTCGCCGTCGGCGGCTTCGCCGGCAAGTCGATGATGAAGCTGCGCGACATCCTCGGCGTGCTCCGTGACTCCTACTGCCGCACCACCGGCATCGAGTACATGCACATCCAGGACCCCAAGCAGCGCAAGTGGATCCAGGACCGCGTCGAGCGCGCGCACTCCAAGCCGGAGCGCGAGGAGCAGCTGCGCATCCTGCGCCGGCTGAACGCGGCGGAGGCCTTCGAGACCTTCCTGCAGACGAAGTACGTCGGCCAGAAGCGCTTCTCCCTCGAGGGCGGCGAGTCCGTCATCCCGCTGCTCGACGCGGTGATCGACTCCGCGGCCGAGTCCCGCCTGGACGAGGTCGTCATCGGAATGGCCCACCGCGGCCGTCTGAACGTCCTGGCGAACATCGTCGGCAAGTCGTACGCGCAGATCTTCCGCGAGTTCGAGGGCAACCTCGACCCGAAGTCGATGCACGGCTCCGGCGACGTGAAGTACCACCTGGGCGCCGAGGGCACCTTCACCGGCCTGGACGGCGAGCAGATCAAGGTCTCGCTGGCCGCGAACCCCTCCCACCTGGAGACGGTCGACCCGGTCATCGAGGGCATCACCCGGGCCAAGCAGGACATCATCAACAAGGGCGGCACGGACTTCACGGTGCTGCCGGTGGCGATCCACGGCGACGCGGCCTTCGCGGGCCAGGGCGTGGTGGCCGAGACCCTGAACATGTCGCAGCTGCGCGGCTACCGCACCGGCGGCACGGTCCACATCGTCATCAACAACCAGGTCGGCTTCACCGCGGCCCCCGAGTCCTCGCGCTCCTCCATGTACGCGACGGACGTCGCCCGCATGATCGAGGCCCCGATCTTCCACGTGAACGGCGACGACCCCGAGGCCGTCGTGCGCGTCGCACGCCTGGCCTTCGAGTTCCGCCAGGCGTTCAACAAGGACGTGGTGATCGACCTCATCTGCTACCGCCGCCGCGGTCACAACGAGTCGGACAACCCGGCCTTCACCCAGCCGCTGATGTACGACCTGATCGACAAGAAGCGCTCGGTGCGCAAGCTGTACACCGAGTCCCTGATCGGTCGCGGCGACATCACCCTGGAGGAGGCCGAGCAGGCGCTGCAGGACTACCAGGGCCAGCTGGAGAAGGTCTTCACGGAGGTCCGCGAGGCCACCACGGCCCAGCCGAGCGTCGGCCCGGTCACGGACCCGCAGGCGGAGTTCCCGGTCGCCGTGAACACCGCGATCTCCACGGAGGTCGTGAAGCGGATCGCGGAGTCCCAGGTCAACATCCCCGAGTCCTTCCACGTACACCCGCGTCTGCTGCCTCAGCTGCAGCGCCGGGCGGCCATGGTCGAGGACGGCACGATCGACTGGGGCATGGGCGAGACCCTCGCGGTCGGCTCCCTCCTCCTGGAGGGCACCCCGGTCCGCCTGTCCGGCCAGGACTCCCAGCGCGGCACCTTCGGCCAGCGCCACGCGGTCCTCATCGACCGCCAGACGGGCGAGGAGTACACCCCGCTCCAGTACCTCGCCGAGGACCAGGCGCGCTACAACGTCTACAACTCCCTTCTGTCCGAGTACGCGGTCATGGGCTTCGAGTACGGCTACTCGCTGGCCCGCCCCGACGCGCTCGTGATGTGGGAGGCGCAGTTCGGCGACTTCGTCAACGGCGCGCAGACGGTGGTCGACGAGTACATCTCGGCGGCCGAGCAGAAGTGGGGCCAGACGAGCGGTGTCGTCCTGCTGCTCCCCCACGGCTACGAGGGTCAGGGCCCGGACCACTCCTCGGCCCGCGTCGAGCGGTTCCTCCAGCTCTGCGCCCAGAACAACATGACGGTCGCCATGCCGACCCTCCCGTCGAACTACTTCCACCTCCTGCGCTGGCAGGTGCACAACCCGCACCACAAGCCGCTGGTGGTCTTCACCCCGAAGTCGATGCTGCGTCTCAAGGCCGCCGCATCGAAGACGGAGGAGTTCACGTCGGGTCAGTTCCGCCCGGTCATCGGCGATTCCGCGGTGGACCCCGCCGCCGTCCGCAAGGTCGTCTTCGTGGCCGGCAAGCTGTACTACGACCTGGATGCCGAGCGCACCAAGCGCGGCGTGACGGACACGGCGATCATCCGCCTCGAGCGGCTGTACCCGCTGCCGGGTGCGGAGCTCCAGGAGGAGATCAAGAAATACCCGAACGCCGAGAAGTACCTGTGGGCCCAGGAGGAGCCGGCGAACCAGGGCGCCTGGCCGTTCATCGCCCTGAACCTGATCGACCACCTGGACCTGGCGGTCGGCGCGGACATCCCGGCCGGCGAGCGCCTGCGCCGCATCTCCCGCCCGCACTCGTCGTCCCCGGCGGTGGGCTCGGCGAAGCGGCACCAGGCGGAGCAGGAGCAGCTGGTGCGTGAGGTGTTCGAGGCGTAGGCCCCACGGCGGTACGCACGAAGGGCCCGGCCCGAGTCCGCGTGACTCGGGCCGGGCCCTCTCCGCGTCTTGGACGGCTCACGTGCCGCGTGGTCCGCGCCGCTCGGCGGCCGACAGCCGCGCGGCCGGCTGGTGGACTCGCGCAAGGAGATCGTCGCCGAAGGCGCCTTGCACCCTCTCCCACCCGTACCGCCTCCGCCGGCTCCTCGCCCGGCCCGAGCAGGGCGGGCGCAGGGGTCACGCGGCACCTCCGATCGGTACGTAGGCTGGTTCCGGCACCACCGGCCCGTACGAACGCAGGAGAGCAGCCCCATGTACTTCACCGACCGCGGCATCGAGGAGCTGGAGAAGCGGCGCGGCGAGGAGGAGATCACCTTCGAGTGGCTCGCCGAGCAGCTGCGGACGTTCGTCGATCTCAACCCGGACTTCGAGGTGCCGGTGGAACGCCTGGCGACGTGGCTGGCGCGCCTGGACGACGAGGACGACGAGTAGACATCGCCATCCGGTGGGGCGCCCTGTCCGCAGGGCGCCCCTTCTTTGTCGCCTGATCCCTCGGACGGGTGTCTTGACTTCCCGGAGGCGCGATATATCGTGAGTATGGAAGACGCGATATGGCGTGTCGTTTCTCGGACGCGTCCGCTCGTCGCGCGCGCCCGCACCGGCCGAGGAGGTCAGCACCATGCCCGAGTGGTCCGTCGCAGAGCCGAAGAAGCTCACCTTCGACGACCCGGTGACGGCACTCCATGTGCGCGTCGTCAACGGAACGGTGAACGTGGTGGGCACCGACGAGGGTTCCGCACGGCTGGAGGTCTCGCAGATCGAGGGCCCCGCCCTGACGGTGACACAGAAGGACGGCACCCTCACCGTGGCCTACGACGACCTGCCCTGGAAGGGCTTCCTCAAGTGGCTCGACCCCAAGGGCTGGCGTCGCAGCGCCGTGGTCTCCCTCGCCGTCCCGGCGTCCACCCGCGTGGAGGTGGGCGTGGTCGGGGCCGACGCCCTGGTCTCCGGGATCGACGGCGGCGCCGACGTCAAGAGCGTCACGGGGGCCACGACCCTGGCCGGCCTCTCCGGTCCGGTCCGCGCCACCACGGTGTCGGGGAGCGTGGAGGTCCAGAGCGTCACCGGCGAGTTGCGGCTCAACTCCGTCTCCGGCGACCTGACCGTCATCGAGGGCGCGTGCCCGTCCGTGAAGGCCGACTCGGTCAGCGGTTCGATCATCCTGGACCTCGATCCCACGAGCGGCCCCACCGACGCCCGCCTGACGAACGTCTCGGGCGAGATCGCCATCCGTCTCCCCCACCCGGCGGACGCGGAGGTGGAGGCGAACACCGCGAGCGGCACCGTGTCCAACGCCTTCGACGACCTGCGCGTCACCGGCCAGCGGGGCGCGAAGAAGATCACGGGCCGCCTGGGCGGGGGCAACGGCCGGCTGAAGGCGACCACCGTCTCCGGCTCCATCGCCCTGCTGCGCCGCCCACCCGCCGAGGACGAGCCATGGGACACACCGCCCGCCACCGCGTCCTCCGGGACCAGCGGCGACGACACCGCCGTACCGGCCGACCGTTCCGCCCACGGCACGACCGGCGGCCCCACCGAGCGGAAGGGGCTCTGACATGCCTCCCGTCTTCGCCCACGGCCGCCTGCGGCTGTACCTGCTGAAGCTCCTCGATGAGGCACCACGCCACGGATACGAGGTGATCCGGCTGCTGGAGGAGCGCTTCCAGGGGCTGTACGCGCCGTCCGCCGGCACCGTCTACCCCCGGCTGGCCAAGCTCGAGGCCGAGGGACTGGTCACGCACACCACCGAGGGCGGCCGCAAGGTGTACGCCATCACGGACGCTGGCCGTGCCGAACTGGCCGACCGCAGCGGTGAGCTGGCCGACCTGGAGCTGGAGATCCGCGAGTCGGTCGCCGAGCTGGCCGCCGAGATCCAGGCCGACGTGCGGGGGGCGGCGGGCGACCTGCGCCGCGAGATGCGGGCCGCAGTCTCACAGGCGCGTCGGGGCACCAAGGAGCACGAGGGTGCCTACGGCGACCAGGCCGACAAGGAGGCGTGGCGCGCCGCCCGGGAGGAGATGCGGCGCGTCAAGCAGGAGTGGAAGGAGCAGGCCCGGCGCGCCAAGGACGAGAGCCGAAGGGCCCGTGAAGAGGCCCAGCGGGCACGCCGCCAGGCCAAGGAGGCCCAGGAGCGGGCGCGCGCCCAGGCGCAGGAGGAGCTGCAGCGCATGGTGCGACGGGTGCAGGAGCAGGTCCAGGACCACTTCGCGCGGGGCGACTGGCCGACGGGCCTACGGGAGGGTCTGTCCGAACTGGCCAAGGAGTTCGGCGAGTTCGGCAAGGACTTCGGCAAGGACTTCGGCTTCGGACACCCGGGAACCGCGGATGCGCCCAGGCCGGCGGAGCGGCCCGAGTACGCGACGACCCCCGAGGACTTCCCGGGTGCGTACGAGCCGTCCTGGGCGCATGAGGACTTCCCGGGCGACCCGGCCCGCGCCCTCGACCGGCTCCTGGACCGCTTCCGTGACGACATCCGCGACGCGGCCCGGGACCACGGGGTGACGGAGGAGCAGTTGCGCGACGCCCGCCGGCATCTGTCGACGGCGGCGGCGCACATCGGGGCGACGCTGCGGTCGCGGAAGGGGTAGGGCTCCTCACCTCACGACCGGCCGAGCGTCTCCCGGCGGCAGCCTCACCCTGCCTTCGCCCGGCCGCTGCCGTCCCACAGCAGGTCCTGCACGCCGGCGTAGGTCACTCCATGGTCGGCGAGGACCTCGGACGGGACGCCGGGGCGGGCGGTCAGGGCGAGGAGCAGGTGCTCGTCGCCGATGCGCCGGTCGCCGTGCGCGAGGGCCGCGCGCAGGGACCGGGTGAGAACATCCTTGGCCCCGCGGCTGAAGGGGCGGCGCCCGGACCGCCGTACGACCCCGTGGGTCGCGGCCAGCGCGCCCTCTCCGTGGGCCTCCTCGACCCGGGAGACGATCTCGGTGAGGTCGATGCCGAGCCCGGAGAGAGCGTCCGCGTCGGCGCGGGTGAGCCCGCCGCGACGGCGGGCCTCGGCGAGGTCCCGTTCGATCGCGTCGCGCCGTCCGGCCACCCCGAGCGCCGCCAGGGCGAACGCGGCACGGCCGCCCTCGCTCTCGAGGAGGGCGAGCAACAGGTGGGCTTCGTCGACGCGTTGCCCACCGGCGCGTTCACAGTGCGCGACGGCGCCGGTGACCACCGCGCGGGCGTCCTGGGTGAACCGTTCGAACATCACTGCCTCCCGTACTTCTTGTGCACGGCCTGCCTGCTGACTCCGAGTTCCGCGGCGATCTCCTGCCACGACCAGCCCTGATGGCGCGCGCTGCGCACCTGCACCGCCTCCAGCTGCTCCAGCAGCCTGCGCAGCGCGGCGACGGCTCGCAGCCCGACTCGTGGATCGCGGTCGCCTGCGCGTTCGGCGAGATCCGTTGCTTCGGTCATGCTGTCAACATAGGTTGACGCATCCCGGGGTGTCAACCCGGGTTGACATGTCGGTCGCGAAAACGCCCACGGCGGGCCCGGGATGAATCCCGAGCCCGCCGTGGGGTGGAGGAAGGTGCCGTCCGTGTGCCGTCAGTCGGCCCTCAGCCTGCCGTCAGCCTGCCGTCAGCACGATCTTCCCGAACTGGTCTCCGGCTTCCAGGCGTTCGAAGCCCTCGCGGGCCCGGTCGAGGGGAAGCACCTCGTCGATGACGGGGCGTACGCCGGTGGCGGCGCAGAAGGAGAGCAGGTCCTCCAGTTCCTCCTTGGAGCCCATGGTGGAGCCGACGACCTTCAGTTCGAGGAAGAAGATTCGGGTGAGCTCCGCGTGGGAGGGCCGGTCACCGCTGGTGGCGCCCGAGATGACGAGGGTGCCTCCGGGACGCAGCGACTTGACCGAGTGGGACCAGGTGGCGGCACCGACGGTCTCGATGACGGCGTCCACGCGCTGCGGCAGCCGGGCACCGGACTCCAGGGCCTCCACTGCGCCCAGTTCCACGGCGCGCTTGCGCTTGGCCTCGTCCCGGCTGGTGGCGAAGACCCTGAGGCCGGCCGCCTTGCCGAGCACGATGGCGGCGGTCGCGACACCGCCGCCCGCGCCCTGGACGAGGACGGAGTCACCGGGGCGGACTCCGGCATTGGTGAACAGCATCCGGTAGGCCGTCAGCCAGGCGGTGGGCAGGCAGGCGGCCTCCTCGAAGGAGAGTTCCCTGGGCTTGGGGAGGAGGTTCCAGGTGGGGACGGAGACCTGTTCGGCGAAGGTGCCCTGGTAGCGCTCGGTGAGGATGGAGCGTGGCTCGTCGGGGCCGACGCCGTGGCCGGTCTGGCCGATGACGGAGTGGAGGACGACCTCGTTGCCGTCCTCGTCGACGCCGGCCGCGTCACAGCCGAGGATCATGGGGAGCTTGTCCTCGGAGAGCCCGACACCCCTGAGGGACCAGAGGTCGTGGTGGTTGAGGGAGGCGGCCTTGACGGTCACGGTCGTCCAGCCGGGCCTCCGCTCGGGGGCCGGGCGCTCTCCCAGCTCGAGGCCGGAGAGGGGGTCGTCGCGGTCGATACGGGCGGCGTAGGCAGCGAACATGACCTTGAGATTAGGCTCCGCCGGGGTGTCACGGAACCATGGCCGACTGTGACACGCATCCCGCTGGGGGCGCGTAAGTAGCTGCGGGCAGTCGTGCCTCCCCCAGTGCCTCAGCGGCCCGGGGGGACCCCGAAGCGGCACGGGTGGGCGCTGGGGGCACCCCTTCTGGGGGCGCCCTGCCGGCGCCGGAAAGCGCGGCCGACGCCCGGCCCGCACCCACGCCGGATGCCTTGGGACCCCGAGCAGGAAGCCGCGCCTCACACCACCCGGGTGGGCGGGTTGGAAAGCCCCCCGCCCACCCGGCGCACCGTTACCGCCGAGCCACGCCCTCTGCCCGGGCTGCCGCGGCCACCGCCGCCGTCACCGCGGGGGCGACCCGCTCGTCGAACGGCGAGGGAATCACATAGTCGGCAGCGAGGTCGTCCCCGACGACCCCCGCCAGCGCCTCCGCCGCCGCGATCTTCATCCCCTCCGTGATGCGGGACGCCCGCACCTGGAGGGCTCCGGCGAAGATGCCGGGGAATGCCAGCACGTTGTTGATCTGGTTCGGGAAGTCGGAGCGGCCCGTCGCCACCACGGACGCGTACTTGTGCGCGACGTCCGGATGCACCTCCGGGTTCGGGTTGGCCATCGCGAAGACGAAGGCACCCTCCGCCATCGACGCCACCGCCTTCTCCGAGACGGTGCCGCCGGAGACCCCGATGAAGACGTCGGCACCCTCCAGGGCGTGCTCGAGAGACCCCGAAAGCCCCGCCTTGTTGGTGAACTCGGCGAGCTCCCGCTTGACCGGCGTCAGATCCTCCCGCTCCCGCGAGACGACTCCCTTGCGGTCGGCGACCGCGACATCGCCGATCCCCGCCTCGATCAGCATCTTCGCGATGGCGAATCCCGCCGCGCCGGCGCCGGAGATGACGGCCCGCAGGTCGCCGAGCCCCTTCCCGGTCAGCCGCGCCGCGTTCCGCAGGGCGGCCAGCGTCACCACGGCCGTGCCGTGCTGGTCGTCGTGGAAGACCGGGATGTCCAGCCGCTCCTGGAGCCGACGCTCGATCTCGAAGCACCGCGGCGCCGAGATGTCCTCCAGGTTGACGCCTCCGAAGGAGGGCGCGAGCCGGGCCACGGTGTCGATGATCTCGTCCACGTCCGTGCAGTCCAGGGCGATCGGCACCGCGTCCACGCCGCCGAACTGCTTGAACAGGATCGCCTTGCCCTCCATCACCGGGAGGGAGGCCTCGGGGCCGATGTCGCCGAGCCCCAGCACTGCCGTGCCGTCGGTCACCACGGCGACGACCGACGACTTCCATGTGTAGTCGTGGACCAGCTCCGGCTGCTCCGCGATGGCCGTGCACACCCGGGCGACGCCGGGCGTGTACGCCAGGGACAGGTCGTCCTTGTCGCGGACCGGCACGGTGGCCTGCACGGCCATCTTGCCGCCGCGGTGCAGCGCGAACGCCGGATCGAAGGAATCGTGGGGCTCCGCCCCGCCGTCCTGATCCGCATTGCTGTCGCTGCGCGAGTTGACGATCTCCGCTGCCACTGTCTTGTACCCCTTAGATCTGCATGGTTTGAGGGTGACCACTCCTGGTTGAGGGGTGGGCGGGCACCGCGTACGACCCACGTGACTGGTGCGTGAGGGCACATACGCGACGGGCGCGCCGCACACGCGCCCTGAGCCCCGGATGAGGGGTGTAAGGCACCTTCTTACCGGACGGATGGTGCTCGGGACGAGTCCATAACGCGAAGGTCACACGCCGGTGAGATGACTCATGGCTGAAAATGTGGACAAGTCCGCTGCACGCCCTCACACGATCACGCGTGGGGGCGTGAGACCGACCGCATGGTGAGATACACCGAAGATCTTCCGGCCGGAAGGAAGGATTCCCGCACAAGGTGCGGCCGAAATCGGCCGCCCGAGGCGGTTCGGGGGTCACCCGTTATCCGATTTTGACATAGCGGGTCACCTGAATGCCGCGGTGCGACTGGCAAGATGCCTGAATCACGCGAGGTCGCGACACCCGAAGGTGTGTGTACTCGTCGACCCGTCGGCACAAACCCCATTCCGCCGGAGGAACCACCATGACCGCACGCTCCACCCGTCGTACGACCGCCACGCGCTCCCGAATAGCCGCGGTCGGCGCCATCGCGGTCGCGGGCACCCTGGTGCTTGCCGGTTGCGGCGACCACACGGACAAGGGCAGCACCGACAACAGCGGCGGCGGCTCGTCCACGTCCTCGGCGCCGCTCGCCGACAAGCTCCCCAAGGACATCCGTGACGCGGGCGTCATCAAGGTGGGCTCCGACATCTCGTACGCTCCGGTCGAGTTCATGCAGGGCGGCAAGGCCGTCGGCATCGACCCGGACATCGCGGACGCCCTCGGCAAGCAGCTGGGCGTGAAGTTCGAGTTCCAGAACGGCAAGTTCGACCAGCTCATCGTGGGTATGCAGGCCAAGCGGTTCAACGTGATCATGTCCGCGATGAGCGACACCAAGGACCGCCAGAACGGCATCGACTCCAGCAACGGCAAGAAGGTCGGCAACGGCGTCGACTTCGTCGACTACTTCACCGCGGGCACCTCGATCCTCGTCCAGAAGGGCAACCCGAAGGGCGTCAAGTCGCTGGACGACCTGTGCGGCAAGGTCGTGGCCCTGCAGAGGGCCACCACGTCCGAGGACGTCGCCAAGGCGCAGAGCACGAAGTGCACCAAGGACGGCAAGAAGCCCATCACGCTGCAGACCTTCGACACCGACCCCGAGGCGCTGCTCCGCCTCAAGCAGGGCGCGTCCGTCGCGGACCTGAACGACTTCCCGGTCGCGGCCTACAACGCCAAGACCTCGGGCGGGGGCAAGGACTTCGAGGTCGTCGGCGACCAGATCGAGGCGGGTCCGTACGGCATCGCGGTCAGCAAGGAGAACACCCAGCTGCGCGACGCCCTCCAGGCGGCCGTGAGCGCGATCATCAAGAGCGGCGAGTACCAGAAGATCCTGCAGAAGTGGAACGTCACGGACGGCTCGGTGACCGAGGCGAAGATCAACGGCGGCTCCTGAGCCTCACGCAACACTGAAGGGCAGTCACCGTGACTGACACTGTCGACAAGATTCCGGCGCCGACGGTGCCGCCGGAGCAGATCAAGGCCATACCGGTGCGCCACTACGGGCGCTGGGTGGCCGGCGTCCTGGTCGTCGCCGTTGTGGTGCTGATCGGAATCGCGTTCTCCAACGCGAAGATCAACTACAGCGTGATCCCGGACTACCTCACGGACGGGACGATCCTGTCCGGCGCCTGGCACACGCTGTACATCTCGGTCCTCGCCATGGTGCTCGGCCTCGCGCTGGGCATCGTCCTCGCGGTGATGCGGATGTCGTCGAACCCGGTCACCAGCACGGTGTCCTGGTTCTACATCTGGTTCTTCCGGGGCACTCCGGTCCTGGTCCAGCTGCTCCTCTGGTACAACATCGCACTCGTGTTCCCCATCCTGAACCTGGGGTTCTACAAGGACGAGATGAACCAGGTGATGACGCCGTTCCTGACGGCTCTGCTGGGCCTCGGCCTGAACGAGGCCGCGTACATGGCGGAGATCGTGCGCGCGGGCATCCAGTCGGTCGACGAGGGGCAGACGGAGGCGTCCCACGCACTGGGCATGACCCAGGGCCAGACGCTGCGGCGTGTGATCCTCCCGCAGGCGATGCGAGTGATCGTGCCGCCGACCGGCAACGAGTTCATCAACATGCTGAAGACCTCGTCGCTCGCCTACGCGGTCCAGTTCAACGAGCTCATCAAGCGGTCCACCGACATCTCCAGCACCTCGCTCGCGGTCGTGGAGATGTACTTCGTGGCGTCGATCTGGTACCTGATCCTGACCACGATCTTCAGCATCTTCCAGTACTACATCGAACGCCGTTACGCCCGAGGCTCGACGCGCAACCTGCCGCCGACCCCGCTGCAGCGGCTGAGGAAGAACCTCCGTCTGTTCGGTTCGTTCCGTCGCCCGGAGGTGGCCCGATGAGCAGTCTCGGCAAGGGCATGGGCAAGAGCACCAGTGGTGGCCCGATGGTCAAGGCCGAGGGCGTGCACAAGTCCTTCGGTCTCGCGCACATCCTCAAGGGCATCGACCTGGAGGTGAACCCGCGGGAGGTGTTCTGCCTCATCGGCCCCTCCGGCTCGGGCAAGTCCACCTTCCTGCGGTGCATCAACCACCTGGAGAAGATCAGCGCCGGACGGCTGTACGTCGACGGGGACCTGGTCGGCTACCGGCAGAAGGGCGACAAGCTCTACGAGCTGAAGGAGAAGGAGGTCGCGGCGCAGCGACGGGACATCGGCATGGTGTTCCAGCGCTTCAACCTCTTCCCGCACATGACGGCGCTGGAGAACGTCATGGAGGCGCCGGTCCAGGTCAAGCGGGAGAGCAAGGCCGCCGCCCGGGAGCGGGCGCAGCGGCTGCTGGACCGGGTCGGCCTCGGTGACCGTACCGGCCACTACCCCGCCCAGCTCTCCGGCGGCCAGCAGCAGCGCGTCGCCATCGCCCGCGCGCTGGCGATGGAGCCCAAGCTGATGCTCTTCGACGAGCCGACCTCGGCTCTCGACCCGGAGCTGGTCGGCGAGGTCCTCGACGTCATGCGGGACCTCGCCGAGGACGGCATGACGATGATCGTCGTCACGCACGAGATGGGCTTCGCCCGGGAGGTCGGCGACTCGCTCGTCTTCATGGACGACGGTGTGGTGGTCGAGGCCGGCCACCCACGTGAGGTCCTGTCGAACCCCCAGCACGAGCGGACGAAGTCCTTCCTGTCGAAGGTCCTCTGACCGGTCACGACACAGAGGGCGGTACGGGCTCCCCGTACCGCCCTCGACTCTTCTCTCCCGGGCCCTACTTGAGGGCCAGCAGCAGCGTGTCCGAGGGGGAGCACCACACCGGGCGGGCCTCGGCGAAGCCCTTCTCGCGCAGTACGCGCGCGTGCCAGGCCGCGGCGGGCATTTCGCCGTCGGCGTGGGCGCCGTAGATCTCGAAGCGGCGGGCGGTGGGCGCGGCGAGGACGGGGTCCTTGGCGGCCAGCGCCCACCACTCGGCCCAGTCGAGGGCGCCGTCGCGCATGGCCTGATCCATACGGGCGTGCCGCTGGGCGCTTTCGGCCGCGTTGATCCGGGGCGTCGTCTCGTCGATCATGTGGTCGGCGTTCATGAAGACGCCGCCGTAGCGGACGAGTTCCGCGATCCGACCGTAGAGGGCCTCGAGGGGCTCTTCGCGCAGCCAGTGGAGGGCCGTGGCGGTGAGGACGGCGTCGTACGCGTCGTACGGCAGGCGCGCCGGCCAGTCGGGGTCCTTGAGGTCGGCCTCGACGAGCGTGACGCGGTCGTCGCCCTCGAACGTGCCGCGTGCGATGGCGAGCAGGGCCGGGTCGAGGTCGACGCCGGTGCTGGTGGCCTTCGGGAAACGGGCGAGGAGCCGGGCGGTGATGCTGCCGGTGCCGCACGCGAGGTCGAGCACCCGGGGTCCGCTGCCCACGAACGCCTCGACCATGTCGAGCATGATCCGGAAGCGCTCCTCACGGTCGGGCATGTACCACTCCTGCTGGCGGTCCCAGCTCTCCTGCCATGCCTGCCAGTCGGTGCCCGTGGTGGATCCGGTCGTTGTGTCCATCGGAAGAAGCCCCCTTCTCCACAGAACTGCGTAATACCCTGGATGCAGGGTCATCTGTTACGCATCGCACCCACGACGATAGAGCGCCTCCGTAAGGACTACAAGTGGAACTGGCCTATTACTCGGACTACGCCGTACGTCTCGTGAACAGCGAGGAACCGGCCCGGGGCAAGGACTCGCTGACCTCGGTGGAGGCCGTCCGCGACCTTTTCGGGGGCAACCAGTCGGCGGCCCGCCGAGCCACCGACGCCGACGTCACCCGCTTCCGCTCGGTCCGGGCCCGGCTGCGCTCGGTCTTCGAGGCGGCGGACCGGGGCGACGAGACGCTCGCCGTGGACCTGCTGAACTCACTGCTCCTCGAATTCCCAGTGAGCCCGCAGATCTCCGGGCACGACCACCGGGACGACGACGGCCGGCCCCTGTGGCACATGCACCTCGCCGACCACCCGTCGAACGCGACCGCGGGCTACGCGGCCATCGCCACGATGGGGCTCGCCTTCCACCTCACCGAGTACGGCGTGGACCGCCTGGGCCTGTGCGAGGCGGCTCCCTGCCGCAACGCCTACCTCGACACCTCGACGAACCGCTCCCGGCGCTACTGCTCGGACCGCTGCGCGACGCGCGCGAACGTGGCCGCCTACCGTGCCCGCAAACGCCTGGAGGCGGACCGGTCGGAGAACACGGGCCGGGCCGCGGAGAGCGCCCAGCGCAGCAGCGCGAAGGCCGAGCGCTGACCGTCCCTGAGCGGGCGGTAACGGAACCACACCTTCCCAAGGACCAGTTCCTCGGGAACGGTGCCGTAGTCGGTGCTGTCCCCACCCGCGTACGGATTGTCGCCGAGCACCCACCAGCCGCCCTCGCGCGACTCCACGGCACGCTTGACGACCAGCAGGTCCTGCTGGAAGGGGTGGCGCAGCACGATGACGTCACCGGGCCGCACCCGGGCCCCGTACTGCAGGAGCAGGCGGTCGCCGTGCTGGAGCGTGGGCACCATGGACGGCCCTGTGACCTCCGCCACCCCCAGCGGCAGCAACGCCCTCGCGCGCTCGGTCTCCTGTGACAGCTCCGGCATCATCCGGCACCTCCCCGGTCCGTTCCTCCACCAGTCCCAGTCTCACCCTGGACTTTTGGCGTAAGCCCCTGGGGGCACTCGCCAAAACCGGTCCCCTACGGAGTAATGTCCCACCTGAGATGACGATCACGAGGAAGGACAGCTTCATGCTCTCCCGCCTGTTTGCCCCGAAGGTCAAGGTCAGCGCCCACTGCGACCTCCCCTGTGGTGTCTACGACCCGGCCCAGGCCCGCATCGAGGCGGAGTCGGTGAAGGCCATCCAGGAGAAGATGGCCGCCAACGACGACCCGCACTTCCAGGCGCGCGCCACCACCATCAAGGAGCAGCGTGCCGAGCTCGCCAAGCACCACGTGTCGGTGCTGTGGAGCGACTACTTCAAGGCCCCGCACTTCGAGAAGTACCCGGAGCTGCACCAGCTGGTCAACGACACCCTGAAGGCCCTCTCGGCCGCCAAGGGCTCGACGGACCCGGCGACGGGCCAGAAGGCGCTCGACTACATCGCCCAGATCGACAAGATCTTCTGGGAGACCAAGAAGGCCTGACCCGGTCTTTCGCCCACGACCGACCGGCGAGCGGTGCACCCTCGCAGGTCCGCTCCGCACCCGATGGGGCCCGGCCGCACCAACCGGCCGGGCCCCGTCGCGTCGTGGCCGGTGCACCGTGAACGCGCCTCATTCCCCGTTCTTCCCGTGCTCGGACCACAGACTCGAGTAGCCCTCCCGCAGGGGCCCGCCCGCCAGGTCGAGGATCTCCTGCGCTATCGCGGTCAGTGGGCCGGGGTCGGCGTGTTCGGCGAGCGTGAGGTGTGCCCGCAGGAGGGCGCCGCCGAGGACCGGGTCGGCTGCCGTCAGGCGGCGCGGGAGCCACTTGCCGTTGCCCCACCAGGCGCGGTGGTGGTCCGTCAGCAGGATGGACGCGCTGCTCAGCACCCGGTCCGCGAGGACCAGTTGCTCGTGGCGGTCCTGGACGTCGGCCAGGTCGTCCAGCAGATCGGTGAGCCCGTAGCGGGTGCCGTCGCGTTCCTTGCGCGTCAGTGGGTCGGGGCCCGCCGCCACCAGGGCGCGGGCCTCGGCGCGGAAAGCCGCCGCGTGCCCGTGGGGGTCGTGGACGGGGACCGACTCGGCGTAGAGGAACAGCATGGTCCCGCGACGGCTCGCCCGGTCCGCGGCGAAGATCTCCTCCAGGCCGGCACGGGTGTGGGCGAACACCTCCGTCACCCGCCCTTCGTACCGGAGCGTCTCCCGGCGGCTGACGTCCCCGTCCGGGAGCAGCAGGACGAGGTCGAGATCGCTCGTGGCGGTCGCCCGTCCCCGCGCCGTGGAACCACCGAGCACGGCGGAGAGGGCACCCGGGTAACGGCTGTCGACGAGCCGGCGGGCCAGGTCGAGGGCCGTGGCGAGGGCGGGCGGCGGGTGCGGGTCCATGGGGACATCGTGGCACCGATCAGGGGCCGACAGGCCGGGAGTCGCGCCGCGTCAGTCCGGGTGCCGGACCTGGGCTCGGGCGTCCTGACGGTCCGTGCGCCGCCCGCGTACGTGACCTCGGTCCGCTCTGCCGCCCGCACATCCAGGTCCTGCTCGAGGGCCCGCTGTCAGTGGCCCGTGCGATGCTGACGGCGTGAACGTGGAGGACCTGGTCCGGCTGCGGCGGGCGCGCGACCGGATGGACCGTGAGTACGCCGAGCCGTTGGACATACCGGCGCTGGCGCGCACCGCGCTGATGTCGCCGGGGCACTTCCAGCGCAGTTTCCGCGAGGCGTACGGGGAGACGCCGTACAGCTATCTCATGACCCGCCGTATCGAGCGGGCCAAGGCACTGCTGCGACGCGGCGGCCTGACCGTGACGGAAGTCTGCATCGCCGTCGGCTGCACCTCGCTGGGATCCTTCAGCTCACGCTTCACGGAACTGGTCGGCGAGACGCCGAGCGCCTACCGGGCGCGGTCACACGAGCAGGGAGCGGCGATACCGCCGTGCGTGGCGAAGGGACTGACGCGCCCGCGCCGGGGGCGGCCGGGCGACACGCGGACAGACCCCCGTGAGCAGCTGTAGCGCTCTAGCCTGGCCTCATGGACGTGAAACTCTCCCAGTGCTTCATCGCCGTAGACGACCACGACAAGGCGCTCGCCTTCTACCGGGACGTCCTCGGCCTGGAGGTGCGCAACGACGTCGGTTTCGAGGGCATGCGCTGGGTGACGGTCGGCTCCCCGCTCCAGCCGGACGTGGAGATCGTCCTGGAACCCCCGGCGGCGAACCCGGACGCCTCCCCCACCGACCGCCGTGCGATGGCGGAACTGCTCGCCAAGGGTCTTCTGCGCGGCGTCATCTTCTCCACCGATGACTGCGACGCCCTCTTCGCCCGCGTCCAGGCGTCCGGCGCGGAGGTCCTCCAGGAGCCCATGGACCAGCCGTACGGCGTGCGCGACTGCGCCTTCCGCGACCCGGCGGGCAACCTGCTTCGCTTCAACCAGCGTCGCGACGCCTGACCCACGGGAAAGGCGTTTGCGCGACGGGACGGCGCGGGGAGACGGTACGAGCCCGTGAACCGTCTGCCAGGGAGACCGCGTGCCCCTCATGAGCGAACCGATCCGCTGGACGTACGCCTTCGTCGACCGGCCCGCCGAGGAGTTCGGCCGGGCCTGCGACTTCTGGACCGCCGCCACCGGCACCAAGTCGTCCCGACCGCGGGGCGACGAGGGTGAGTTCGTCACGCTGTTGCCGGAGTCGGGCGACCCCTGTGTGAAGGCCCAGGCGGTACGAGCCGGCGGCGGCGCCCATCTGGATCTCGCCGTCGAGGACGTGCCCGCGCTCGTCGCGGCGGCGCGGCGGCTGGACGCGGACCTCGTCTCCGACCACGCCGGTTGGGCGGTCCTCCGCTCCCCCGGTGGCGTGCTGTTCTGCGCGGTGCCCTGGCACGGCGAGTCGGCGCGACCGCCGGCCTTCGAGGGCCCCGGCGGCGCGGCCACGCGCCTCGACCAGGTGTGCCTCGACCTCGCCCCGGCCGTGTTCGACGCCGAGGTCGCCTTCTGGACCGAGCTCACCGGCTGGGACTCCTCCCCCGGCTCGCTCCCGGAGTTCCACGTGGTCAGGCCGCCCGTCGGCCTCCCCGT
The DNA here is from genome assembly GCF_002920635.1 of Streptomyces sp. Ru72. Taxonomy (GTDB): domain Bacteria; phylum Actinomycetota; class Actinomycetes; order Streptomycetales; family Streptomycetaceae; genus Streptomyces. The sequence goes on from NZ_PQSR01000018.1 coordinate 42,051, forward strand.
CCGTATCCTGCTGCAACGCCTCGGCACCGACCGCCCCGCCTCGGCCCACCTGGACCTCGCGTGCGCGGACATCCAGGCCACCCGTGCCTGGCACGAGCGGCTCGGCGCCACACACGTCGCCGACGGCACCCACTGGACCGTGATGAGCGACCCGGCGGGCGGCACCTACTGCCTGACGGGCCGCGACCCCTGGACGGGCGGCCTGCCCGGCTAAGGCCTGTTGCGTTCACCGCGCCGTTTCGGCTGCGCCTCCTCGGGCTCCCGGGCCGCGTAGGCCGGGCACTGCGGATTCCGGCACGGGCCGGGGCGCCATACGGGGACCACGGCGCCCAGCGTCTTGTGGCGCCGTACGACGGTGGCGACCGGATGCCCGCAGGACGGGCAGACGGGGTCCTGGCTGCCCATGCCTCCAGCCTAGGCCGGTTCCGGGGGCCTGCGCCCGCCGTCCACCGCGTCGCCGGGTTCAGCGGTTCAGCGCGGCTCGCGCCACATCGGCCACATCCGCGGGCCGTCCGGGAGGTCCACGGTGCGTCCGGTGGAGGCGAAGCCGAGGCGTTCGTACAGCCGTACGCTGCGGGCGCTGCTCGCCTCCAGATAGGCGGGCAGGCTCTCGCTGTCGCAGCGATCGAGGACGTGCTGGATGAGCGCGGTGCCGAGGCCCCTGCTCTGGTGTCCGGGGGCCACGCCGATCATCCACAGGTACTCGTGGGCGCGGTCCGCGGGGTGCACCTCGGCCGTCAGCCGGGCGATCCGCTCCACGCGCTCGTTCTCCGGGTCGACGGCCTCCCGCAGCCGCACCCCGTCGTCCCCCTCCTCGGGCTCCGCCCCGCCCGTACCCCCCTCCGGCGCGTGGTCGCCCCCCGGTACGGACAGCCACAGTGCGCACGCCGTGCCGTCCTCGGTCACGTCGATGCGTCCCTCGGCGAGCACGACGTCGGTGAACGCGGCCATCAGTCGGTGATGCGTCCTGCGGCGGTACTCCTCGCCCGGGAAGACCCAACTGCTGACCGGGTCGTCCTGGAACGCTTCGTCCAGCAGCCGGACGACCAGCTCCCGGTCGCTCCCGTCGGCCGCCCGAATGGCCACACCCATCAGCCCACCCCTTCACGTCAACTCGCCCCGTCGAAACGGCGGTTGCAGCCTAACCGGAACTCGATCGGCCGGGGCGCCACGGGTGGGGAGGGGCGGCCCCCGCACATCGTCTGAGGTACGGGGGCCGCCCCGGCCGGAGTCTCCGGGACCGTGGCGGGGTCAGGAGCCGCTCGGGCCCGGTCTCCGGGGTTCCAGCGGTGGTGCCGGTCAGGCGCTGCGCCGGGTGACGAACTCGGCCAGCGCCAGGAGGCCACCCGCCGCGTCCGGGTCGGGGACCGCGCGGGACAGCTCCTGCATCGCCCGGCCCATCCGGTCGGCCGCCTGCGACTGCGCCCAGTCCCGCCCGCCCGCCTGCTCGACGGCGAGCACAGTGCGCTCCAACTCCCCTTCCTGATACGGCCCCTCGTACATCTCCGCGAGCTCGGCCGCCGCCGGCGTACCGGAGGCGAGCGCGGCGACCACAGGCAGCGACTTCTTACGGGCCATGAGGTCCGCACCGGCCGGCTTGCCGGTGCGGCTCGGGTCGCCCCAGATGCCGATCACGTCGTCGATGAGCTGGAAAGCCAGCCCCGCCTCACGGCCGAACGCATCCAGCGCCTCCACGTCCGCCGCGTCCGCTCCCGCGTACAGCGCGCCCAGCGCGCAGGCGCAGCCGAGCAGGGCGCCCGTCTTCGCCTCGGCCATGGCGAGCACCTCCGCGAGCGTGACCTCGTGGGGGCCACGCCGCTCCATGGCCGTGTCCGCGTGCTGCCCGGCACACAGCTCGACGACACAGGCCGCGAGCCGGGCGGCGGCCGCGCCCGACGCCGGGTGCGGGTCCTCGGCGAGCAGCCGCAGGGCCAGCGCCTGCAGGGCGTCTCCCGCGAGGATCGCGTCCGCGTCACCGAACACGGTCCACGCGGTGGGGCGGTGCCTGCGGGTGGTGTCGCGGTCCATCAGATCGTCGTGCAGCAGCGTGAAGTTGTGGACGAGTTCCACCGCCGCGGCGGCCCGTACGGCGGTCGACTCCTGCCCGCCGAGTGCCCGTACGGCCGTCAGCACGAGCGCCGGTCGTATCGCCTTGCCCGCGTTGCCGGTCGCCGGGGTGCCGTCCGCGTGCTCCCAACCGAAGTGATAGCGCGCGATCCGGCGCATGGAGCCGGGCAGCGAGTCGACGGCCCGGCGCAGCTCGGGGTCGACCGCGGCGCGGGTGCGCTCCAGGATCGCCGCGGCTTCGTGCCCGTCGGGCGGAGCCGGCCGACCGGAGAGCGGGTCACGCCGCTTCGGGACACCGGCCGGGCCGCGCCGCGCGAGGGCCGGGCCCCGCTTCGGCTCCGTCATGAACTCACTCATGGAACCGCCTCGTGGAGTCTGCGGACGGTGACGCCTTCCGCTACCGCTGGACACATGCCCGGATGATCTACCCACGGTGACGGGCGGAACACCGAGTGCCGCTTCTGGGCCGCGATCGGACGCGCCTCGTGGGCGGACGAGCCGAGGAGGGGCCTCACCTCCAGCGGCCGATCTCGACATTCTCCAGGACCCCCAGCGCGTCCGGGACCAGGACGGCGGCCGAGTAGTACGCCGTCACCAGATAGCTGATGATCGCCTGCTCGTTGATGCCCATGAACCGCACCGACAGGCTCGGTTCGATCTCGTCGGGGATCCCGGACTGGCGAAGTCCGACGACGCCCTGCTCCTCCTCCCCGGTACGCATGGCGATGATCGAGGTCGTGCGGGCCTCGGTGACCGGGATCTTGTTGCACGGGTAGATCGGCACGCCGCGCCAGGTGGGGATGCGGTTGCCTCCGATGTCGATGGTCTCCGGGACGAGTCCGCGCTTGTTGAGTTCACGGCCGAACGCGGAGATCGCACGCGGATGGGCGAGGAAGAGCTTGGTGCCGCGCCGCCTGCTGAGCAGCTCGTCCATGTCGTCGGGGCTCGGCACGCCGTCGTGCGGCTGCAGCCGCTGGTCGTACTCGCAGTTGCTCAGGAGCCCGAAGTCGGGGTTGTTGATGAGCTCGTGCTCCTGGCGCTCCTTGAGAGCCTCGACGGTCAGCCGGAGCTGGTGCTCGGTCTGGTTCATCGGCTGGTTGTAGAGGTCCGCCACGCGCGTGTGGATGCGCAGGACCGTCTGGGCGATGCTCAGCTCGTACTCACGGGGCGATGCCTCGTAGTCGACGAAGGTGTGCGGGATGTCCGGCTCACCGGAGTGACCGGCGGCGAGGTCGATCGCCTTCTCGCCGTACTTGTTGGTGCGCTGGGCGGGGATCGAGCGCTGCCGCTGGAGGTGGTCGCGCAGCGACTGGGCCCGCTCCGCGACCTGGTCGACGTCCCGGCGGGGCAGGGCGAGCACCGTGCAGGTGGTGACCGCGCGGGCCGTGTACTCCCAGATGGCGTCCGGGTCGAGCAGCGACTGGTCGCCGAAGTATGCGCCGTCGGCCAGGACGCCGAGCACCGCGTCGTCCCCGTAGGGGCCCGTGCCGATCTTCTCCACCTTGCCGTGCGCGAGCAGGAACACCTCGTCGGCCTGGCTGCCGAACTCGGCGAGCACGTCCCCCGGTGCGAACCTGCGCTGCTGGCAGCGCTGGGCGAGTTCGCCGAGCACGTCCAGGTCGTCGTACGCGCGCAGGGCGGGCAGCTCGCCCAGCTCCGCGGGGATGACCGCCACCTGATCACCGGTCTTCACGAAGGTCACTCGGCCGTCGCCCACCGCATAGGTCAGGCGGCGGTTGACCCGGTACGTGCCACCCTGCACGTTCACCCACGGCAGCGTGCGCAGCAGCCACCGTGAGCTGATCTCCTGCATCTGGGGTGCGGACTTGGTGGTGGTGGCCAGGTTCCGCGCCGCCGCGGTGCCGAGGCTCTGCTGCGGCCTGTTCTCCTCGGCGCGGACCTCTTCGCCTACCGACATTGGTAATGCCCCTCCCGGTCATGCATCCGATCTGCGAGGACCAGCCTTCCATCACGCATCGTGGTCGCACCATTACACGAAAGAGCGGGAATGGATCACGGCTGGGTTGGGCACTTGAGCCCGCGTTTCCGAGTGCTCCCGGCCGGTGGCCGGTATTCGACAATGGCGGGGTGACCAGCCCTGCCGCGCGGGACGCCCGCGAGACGCCCGACCCGGCGACCGAGCTGCGCCCGCGCCTGCCGTCGCCGCTGCGGGAGGTCGTGGACGAGCGGTTCGCACGGTACGGCGTGCGGCTGCTGCTCAAGCGTGACGACCTGATCCACCCGGACCTGGTCGGCAACAAGTGGCGCAAGCTCGCCCCCAACCTTCGGGCCGCGGCCGGCCGCCCCCTGCTCACTTTCGGGGGCGCGTACTCCAACCACCTGCGCGCGACGGCCGCGGCGGGCCGGCTGCTGGGGCTGGAGACGATCGGAGTGGTGCGCGGCGAGGAGCTGGCCGACCGCCCGCTCAACCCCTCGCTGGCCCGGTGCAGGGCCGACGGCATGCGACTGCACTTCGTCGACAGGTCGACCTATCGCCTCAAGGCGGAGCCGGAGACGCTGACCGGCGTCCTGCGTGCGGCGGACGCCGAGGAGGCGTACGTGGTTCCGGAGGGCGGCAGCAACTCCCTCGCCGTGCGCGGCTGCCGCGCGCTCGGTGAGGAGCTGCGCGGCCGGGCGGACGTGGTGGCCCTGGCCTGCGGCACCGGTGGCACGCTGGCGGGCCTCGCGGCCGGCCTGGCCCCTGGCCAGCGGGCCCTGGGCATCCCCGTCCTCAAAGGCGGCTTCCTGACCGCCGAGGTGACCGCCCTGCAGACCCGCGCCTTCGGCGCCCGCCGCGGCACCTGGTCCCTCGACGACCGCTTCCACTTCGGCGGGTACGCCCGCACCACCCCCGAACTCGAAGCGTTCGCGACCGACTTCGCCTCCCGCCACGGCCTGCCTGTGGAACGTCTCTATGTCGCCAAGCTGCTGTACGGACTGGTCACGTTGACCCGGGAGGGGGCGTTCCCGAGGGGGACGACGGTGGCGGCCGTGATCACGGGTCGCCCCTTTCCCTAGCGGAGCCCGGCCCCGTGCGAGGGGCTCATGTCGTCTCCCGGAACGCCGCCGCCTCCTCCAGGTCCAGGCGGCGCAGCAGGGTGCGGAGCATCTCGTCGTCGATGTAGCGGTGGTTGCGGAGTTTGACGAACACCTCCCGCTCCGCACCGATCATCTCGCGCGACAGCCGCCGGTAGGTCTCGTCGACCGTTTCGCCGGTCACCGGGTTCACCGAGCCCAGCCGTTCCCAGACAGCGTTGCGGCGGCGCTCCAGGACGATGCGGAGGCGGTCGGCCAGTGGTGGCGGCAGTGCGTTGCGCTCGTCCTCCAGGAGTTCCTCGAGGCGCTGCTCGGCGGCCCGGGACGCCTGCGCCTGTGCGTTCGCCTCCGCGAGCGTCTCCGCCTGGGGGTTGCGCCCCGGCAGGCGCAGCAGCCGGATGATCGGGGGCAGGCTCAGTCCCTGCACCACCAGCGTGCCGATCACCGTCGTGAAGGTCAGGAAGAGGACCAGGTTGCGGTCGGGGAACGGGCCGCCACCGTGCACGGTCCGCGGGATCGAGAAGGCGATCGCGAGTGACACGACCCCCCTCATCCCCGCCCAGCCGATGATCAACGGCCCCTTCCACGTCGGGTTCTCCTCGCGCTCCCGGATGCGCCCGAAGAGGGCACGCGGCAGGAAGGTCGCCGGGTACACCCAGACGAACCGGGACACGACGACCACCAGGAACACGGCCACCGCGTACCAGGCCGCGCGCGTGCCCTCATACGGACCGAGGCCCCTGAGGACGACCGGCAGCTGCAGTCCGATGAGAGCGAAGACCGCCGACTCCAGCACGAACGCGACCATCTTCCACACCGCCTCCTCCTGGAGACGGGTCGCGAAGTCGACCTGGTAGTTGTGGTAGCCGAGATAGAGGGCTACGACGACCACGGCGAGCACTCCGGAGGCGTGCACCCATTCCGCGGCGCCGTAGGCGACGAACGGGATCAACAAGGAGAGCGTGTTCTGCAGCAGCGCCTCCTTCAGGTGGGTGCGAAGCCAATGGATCGGCACCATCAGCAGCAGACCGATCACCACCCCGCCGACCGCCGCGATCAGGAACTCCCGCACGCCGCCCGACCAGGTCGCGCCTTCGCCGACCGCCGCGGCCAGCGCCACCTTGTACGCGGTGATCGCGGTCGCGTCGTTCACCAGCGACTCCCCCTGCAGGATCGTGGTGATCCGTGAGGGCAGGCCCACCCGCCGGGCGACCGCCGTCGCCGCGACCGCGTCCGGCGGCGCGACCACCGCGCCCAGGACCAGCGCCGCCGTCAGCGGCAGGCCCGGCACGATCAGGTACGTCGCCCAGCCCACGGCGAGGGTCGCGAAGAGCACGTATCCGACGGACAGCAGGGCCACCGGCCGCATCTGCGCCCTCAGATCCAGGTAGGAGCTGTCGGTGGCCGCGGTGTAGAGCAACGGGGGCAGCACCAGCGGCAGGACGATCTCGGGGTCGAGGGTGTACTCGGGCACCCCGGGCAGGTACGAGACGGCAAGCCCCACGGCGACGAGCAGCAGCGGCGCGGGCACCGGGGTCCGGCGCGCCGCCCCGGCTACGGCCGCGCTGCCGGCGACCAGCAACAGCAGTGGCACCACGTTCATCGTCTTCCGCCCGCCCTCTTTTTCCGCGCCGCTTCCCGCGGACCCGTCGTAATCTGGCCACCATGAAACAGTGCACGCACGGCGACGCGCTGCCGGACCCCGAGCCCAAGCCCCAGAGCGAGACCTGCCTGGAGTGCCTCGCCGCCGGCACGCACCCGGTGCAACTGCGTCTGTGCCTGGAGTGCGGACACGTGGGCTGCTGCGACTCCTCGCCCCTCCGGCACGCCACGGCGCACCACGAGGCCAGCGGCCACCCGGTGATGCGCACGTTCGAACCAGGTGAGAACTGGCGCTGGTGCTTCGTCGACCATGTACTCGTGTGACCGCGGACCGGCCCCCGTGTGACCCTGGATCCGGACGGTTCGCCGGTCTGACGTCCGGGTACGTCAAAGCGGCACGCGCTCTCCCCGATTGGTTCCGCCAGACCCCTAGCCACTGTGCGTATACATGGGTTTACTATGAGTGACAGCAAGGGGTCGGGGTCCCGGGGACAGGTACGTTGAGAGCGCGATAGCGTCACCGCTGAACCACGAGGGGCGTTACCCCGGGGGGCGACCCTCGGCCCCCGAAACAGCTTGTACCACCTTGGAGGTGAGGGTGTCCCAGATCGCAGGCGAGCCCGCGACCCAGGACTTCGTGGAAGTCCGGCTGCCGGCTGCGGGTGCCTACCTGTCGGTGCTGCGCACGGCCACGGCCGGTCTCGCAGCCCGTTTGGACTTCACCCTCGACGAGATCGAGGACCTGCGCATCGCGGTCGACGAGGCCTGCGCGATCCTGCTGCAGCAGGCCGTGCCCGGCTCGGTGCTCAGCTGTGTCTTCCGGCTCATCGACGACTCGCTGGAGGTCACGGTCGCGGCCCCGACCACGGACGGCCATGCCCCCTCGCGGGACACTTTCGCCTGGACGGTCCTGTCGGCCCTGGCCGGCAAGGTCTCCTCCGCGGTCTCCGACGACAAGACCGTGTCCATCAGCCTCTACAAACAGCGCGGCGCGGGACCCGGGCCGGCGTGACGAACGGGGACGGGCCGGTGCGGGACGAAGAGCGCGGCACACGGAAGTTCTCCGCCGGGAGCGCGGGCGGCCCGGACGGGGCGCCGCGCATGGCGGAAGGCGTGGACGGCATCCCCGAGCAGGCCCGTCCGCACCCGGAGGGCCAGGCGTCGGCGGTCATGGCACCCGTGCAGACGGGTCCGGCCGGGGCGGACGAGGTGCTCTCCGTCCGGGGCGGCGCACGACGGGATGCAGGCGGAGCCACGGGCACGTCCTCCGGAGGGCGGCGGACGACGGGCGGGACGATGAGCGAGCACGAGCGAAACGCTGAGCAGGGTGTGCCGGTCGGCGCACAGCACGACCCACAGGACCGCAGCGGCGCGCGGGCGATGTTCGTCGAACTGCGCAAGCTGAAGGAAGGCAGCCCGGAGTACGCGGAGCTGCGCAACCGGCTGGTTCGTATGCACCTGCCGCTCGTCGAGCACCTCGCGCGCCGCTTCCGCAACCGCGGCGAGCCGCTGGACGATCTGACCCAGGTCGCGACCATCGGTCTGATCAAGTCGGTCGACCGCTTCGACCCGGAGCGGGGCGTCGAGTTCTCGACCTACGCGACCCCGACGGTCGTCGGCGAGATCAAGCGGCACTTCCGCGACAAGGGCTGGGCGGTGCGCGTGCCGCGGCGCCTGCAGGAGCTGCGCCTGGCCCTGACGACGGCCACGGCCGAGCTGTCCCAGCAGCACGGCCGCTCCCCGACGGTCCACGAGCTGGCCGAGAAGCTGGCCATCTCGGAGGAGGAGGTCCTGGAGGGCCTGGAGTCCGCCAACGCGTACTCCACGCTGTCCCTGGACGTCCCCGACACGGACGACGAGTCCCCGGCGGTCGCGGACACGCTCGGCGCGGAGGACGAGGCGCTGGAGGGCGTCGAGTACCGCGAGTCGCTGAAGCCGCTGCTGGAGGATCTGCCGCCGAGGGAGAAGCGGATCCTGCTGCTGCGCTTCTTCGGCAACATGACGCAGTCGCAGATCGCGCAGGAGGTCGGCATCTCGCAGATGCACGTCTCGCGTCTGCTGGCGCGGACGCTGGCGCAGCTGCGGGACAAGCTGCTGGTGGAGGAGTAGGACGGCGGCACGCGGGGCTGCCGGTCAGCGGCGTCCCGCGACGGCCGGGCGGTGTCCCGCCTTCGCGTCGGCTCGGGGGCGCGGGAGGCCGGCGACGGCCGGGATGTCGCTGTTGTCGTTGCTGCCGCTGGTGTCGTCGGGCGGGGAAATCAGTCGTCGGGCAAGGAAATCACCGGGCTCGGTGTCCTTGCCCGGCATCGCGACGCCAAGCCGACACCGGCCGTACGTCGGCTCCTCTCCGGCCGCCCCGCAAGGCCGGACGTCGGCCACCGCCTCGGCCCCTCCGCAGAGCCGGCCGGACGCCTGCTACCGCTTCGGCTCCTCCGCGCGGCCGGGCCCGCGGATTCCGAGGGCCTGCGTCGTCGCCGGGTTCACCAGGAGCACCAGGGCCGTCACCGCGACGATCGCGAGCACGATGCCGACCGGGATCGCGACGCTGTCGGCGCGCAGCAGGTTGTACGCCACCGGCAGCGCCATGATCTGGGTGATGACGGCGGGCCCCCGGCTCCAGCCGCGCCGCAGCAGCAGTCCCCGCGCGGCCAGCAGGGGAAGCAGCGCGAGCACGATCAGGGTGATGCCCAGGGTGACGGCCTGCTGCCGGTCGTCCGGCGCGCCCGTGAGTCCGAGGACGAGCGTCCAGGCGCCGCCCGCGACCAGGGCCAGCCCCTCCAGGCCGGCCAGCGCCGCCGCGGCGGTCAGCCGCGCGGGGCGGGGCCCGGCTTCGCGGGTCTCAGGAGTGGGGTTCTGCTCAGCGCTCACCCCTGAAGGGTAGCCTTCGGCCCGGTCGCCGCCGCCGACGCCTCCGGCCCCGCTGTGCCCAAGACGACTCCCGGTCCTTACCGGATCCCTACCCGGGCTAGGGCCCGGTACCGCCCAGTAGGTACGCTGCACACCATGCGTGCACTTCTCGTGGTCAATCCGGCGGCAACCACCACAAGCGCACGTACCCGTGATGTCCTCATCCACGCGCTGGCGAGCGAGATGAAGCTCGAGGCGGTGACCACCGAGTACCGGGGGCACGCCCGGGACCTCGGCCGGCAGGCCGCGGAGAGCGAGGACATAGACCTGGTCGTGGCGCTCGGCGGGGACGGCACGGTCAACGAGGTCGTCAACGGCCTGTTGCACCACGGCCCGGACCCCGACCGCCTCCCCCTGCTCGCCGTGGTGCCCGGCGGCTCGACCAATGTCTTCGCCCGGGCCCTGGGCCTGCCCAACGACGTCGTGGAGGCCACCGGCGCCATCCTCGACGGCCTGCGCGAGCGCCGTGAGCGTGTGGTCGGCCTCGGTCTCGCCGCGGGCACCCCGGGCACCGAGGACGAGGCGGTGCCCTCCCGCTGGTTCACCTTCAACGCGGGCTTCGGCTTCGACGCGGGAGTGGTCGGCCGGGTGGAGCAGCAGCGGGAACAGGGCAAGCGGTCCACCCATGCGCTCTACCTGCGCCAGGTGATCCGTCAGTTCCTGGACGAACCGCATCGCAGGCACGGCACGATCACCCTGGAGCGGGCGGGTGAGGAGCCGGTCACCGATCTGGTCATGTCCATAATCTGCAACACCGCGCCCTGGACGTTTCTCGGCAATCGTCCGGTGTACGCCTCGCCTAAGGCCTCGTTCGATACCGGCCTCGACGTGCTGGCCCTCAGCCGCCTCTCGACGGCCTCGATTGCCCGGTATGCGACCCAGTTGCTCACTTCGTCCCCCGAGCGCGGACCCCGTGGCAGGCATGTGGTCTCGCTGCACGACCTGAGCGGCTTCACCTTGCATTCGAAGGCGCCCCTCCCCCTGCAGATGGACGGCGACCACCTCGGGGTGCGTACGAGCGTGACGTTCACAGGCGTACGCCGTGCACTGCGTGTGATTGTGTGAGCAGAAGGGGCCAAAGTCCTTTCACTCGAACGTTTAGGCCAGGATCCACCCCTTGGAAGTACGGCTGTGACCTAGTCGACACCAAGGAATCAAAAAAACTTTCCGGAAGGGGTTGTATCCGCCGCTGAGGTTTGCGAGTCTCTACGTGGCGCTCGGGACAGCCCGCAACACCGGCTCCCATCGAGAGTGTCCGAACCCCTCCTCAATCCACAGGACCACGTCAGTGAGTCTGACGATCGGCCCTTCACTTGTTGAGGGATTCGTGAAAGCGTTCACATTCACAAGCAACCTGCACGTAATACCAAGGAGAGGTAGCAGCCATGGACTGGCGTCACAACGCCGTTTGCCGCGAGGAAGACCCCGAGCTCTTCTTCCCCATCGGCAACACCGGTCCTGCGCTGCTGCAGATCGAGGAAGCCAAGGCCGTCTGCCGTCGCTGCCCGGTTATCGAGCAGTGCCTGCAGTGGGCGCTCGAGTCCGGCCAGGACTCCGGCGTCTGGGGTGGTCTCAGCGAGGACGAGCGCCGCGCCATGAAGCGCCGCGCCGCCCGCAACCGGGCCCGTCAGGCCTCCGCCTGACACACCCGCCCCGACGAGCCTGAGCTTGGCGGCGCGTACAGCGAGTACGCTTCTCCCGCCCCCGAGCCGCAGCGCGCAGTCGCTAGCAGCAGCTGGCACCAACGAGCTTTTAGCCCCGGACCACTTGGTGGCCCGGGGCTCATTGCTGTGGGGACGACGCCCTGCGGAGCCGAGGCGGCGACGGCGGCGATATCCCTACCGGCTCGCCGCCGCCCGGGCTCACTTCTGCGCACGGACCGGGATGTCCAGGATCACACGCGTGCCCCGCCCCGGGGCCGGGACCATATCGAAGGTCCCGCCCAACTCGCCCTCAACCAGCGTTCGCACGATCTGCAGCCCGAGGTTGCCGGCGGTCTGCGGATCGAAGCCCTCGGGCAGGCCCACCCCGTCGTCCTGGACGGTGACCAGGAGGCGCGCCTCCTTCGTAGTACCGCCGCGGACGGCCGAGACCTCGACCGTGCCGGTCTCGCCCTGACGGAAGCCGTGCTCCAGCGCGTTCTGCAGGACCTCCGTGAGCACCATGGACAGCGGGGTGGCGACCTCCGCGTCGAGGATGCCGAAGCGGCCGCTGCGCCGGCCGGTGACCGTGCCGGGCGAGATCTCCGCGACCATGGCGAGCACCCGGTCGGCGATCTCGTCGAACTCCACGCGCTCGTCCAGGTTCTGGGACAGCGTCTCATGGACGATGGCGATCGAGCCGACCCTTCGCACGGCCTCCTCCAAGGCCTCCCTGCCGCGATCGGACTCGATACGACGGGCCTGCAGGCGGAGCAGGGCGGCGACCGTCTGGAGGTTGTTCTTCACCCGGTGGTGGATCTCCCGGATGGTCGCGTCCTTGGTGATCAACTCGCGCTCGCGGCGCCGCAGTTCGGTGACGTCCCGGAGCAGCACCAGCGAGCCGATGCGCGTGCCCTTGGGTTTGAGGGGGATCGCGCGGAACTGGATCACCCCGTCGTTGGCCTCGATCTCGAACTCGCGCGGCGCCCATCCGCTGGCAAGCTTGACCAGTGCCTCGTCCACCGGCCCCTTGGTCGGGGCGAGTTCCGCGGTGGTCTTGCCGAGGTGGTGGCCGACGAGGTCGGCGGCGAGGCCGAGCCGGTGGTACGCCGACAGCGCGTTCGGTGACGCGTACTGGACGATGCCGTCCGCATCGAGCCTGATCAAGCCGTCACCGACGCGCGGTGAGGCGTCCATGTCGACCTGCTGGTCCGGGAACGGGAAGGCGCCGGCCGCGATCATCTGGGCCAGGTCGGAGGCGCTCTGGAGGTACGTGAGCTCCAGGCGGCTCGGGGTGCGCACCGTCAGCAGGTTGGTGTTGCGTGCGATGACGCCGAGGACGCGGCCCCCGCAGCGTACGGGGATGGACTCGACCCGGACCGGAACCTCCTCACGCCACTCCGGGTCGCCCTCGCGCACGATCCGGCCCTCGTCCAGGGCCGCGTCCAGCATGGGACGGCGGCCGCGGGGGACGAGGTGGCCGACCATGTCGTCCTGGTAGGACGTGGGGCCGGTGTTGGGGCGCATCTGGGCCACCGACACGTATCGGGTGCCGTCGAGAGTGGGCACCCACAGGACCAGGTCGGCGAAGGAGAGGTCGGACAACAGCTGCCACTCCGACACCAGCAGATGCAGCCACTCCAGGTCGGAGTCGCTGAGAGCGGTGTGCTGGCGGACCAGTTCGTTCATGGAGGGCACGTGTGCGAGGGTACCTGGGCGTTCGGACATCGATCGAAATCGGCCGGTGCAGGCACCCCGGTACGACCCTGCCGGGGAGGCGGTCCGGGTGCGGCGCTCGTACGGCCCCGGGAAGCACCCGCGGGCCGCGGCGCCTGGGAGGGACCCTCAACCCTCCCGGCACCGCAGCCCGGAGCATCAACGGCCGCGGGGTGTGCGGTCCCGGTCGGCCGAAGGTCGAGGAGCCGGAGCAGTCAGGGCAGAGAGCGCCGGTTCCTCGGTCCGCCTTCCTGTGCGGGGAAGACGGGGCTGTGTGGCTTTACTTACTTTACCTAGCGTTGGCGGCGCTGGTGGACTAGACCACGCCGACGAGACCAATGGTGCCCGGGTCCTGTGCGTGTGTCCATGCGTTGGAGGATGTTTGTTGTTGTCTCTTTATCAGACATCCACGCCGTCACGCATCCGTCCCGGCCGTCCCGACGGCCCACTTGGAGCGTAGCCGCCGCCGGTTCGCGAGGGGGGCCAGACGGCGAGGGCGACCTCGGCGAGCGCCTCCAGCTCCTCCCGGGTGGCCCCGTCGCGCGCCTGCTGGGACATGCCCTGGATGATCGCGCCGACGTACCGGGCGAGGGTGCGGGCATCGGTACCGGCGGGCAGCTCACCGGTGGCGACCGCGGCCCGGATACGGCTCTCGAAGGCGTCGATGTTGGCGTTGCGCCGTGCCCGCAGGGACTCCTCGACCTCCGGTGTCGTGCAGTTGGTGGCGGCGTGGATGACGAGGCAGCCGTGCGGGCGCCCGGGGGCGGTGTAGATCTCGGCGGCCTCGCGGAGCATTCGCTCGACCGCGGCACGGGCGGTGGGCTCCTCGGCGAGGGCGCGGCCACCGAAGGATCCGTACCGCTCGTCGTAGACCCCGACGACCTCCTCGAAGAGGGACCGCTTGTCGCCGAACGCCGCGTACAGGCTCGGCGCACCGATGCCCATGACCCGGGTCAGGTCGGAGACGGAGGTGGCCTCGTAGCCGTGCTCCCAGAACGCGAGGAGGGCCTTTTCAAGCGCGGTCCCACGGTCGAAGGAACGGGGGCGTCCGCGAGGGCGGGAGGACCCGGGACCACCGCGCGCCCGCGTCGATTGGCTCGCGGGCCGGCCCTCGGCCGCGGCCCGCGTCGACCCTCCGGCCGACGGCTCGGTCTGTCGGTCGCTGTCCTGACTCTCCACCATGGGGTGGATTTTATAGCGGGTGCTAGAGAAATGCGCCCGTCCTGCAGTACGGTCTTTTCTGTATCGACCGCTAGGGAATGCGAGGGGTATCGACATGGGCGTGCTCGCGGGGAGGACCGCGCTCGTCACGGGGGCGAGCAGGGGCATCGGCCGGGGAATCGCCGAGCGGCTGGCGCGTGACGGTGCACGGGTGGCCGTGCACTACGGCCGGAACGAGGCGGCAGCGAAGGAGACGGTCGCAGCGATCGAGGAAGCCGGAGGTTCCGCGTTCGCGATCGGCGTCGAACTGGGGCTGCCAGGCGACGCCCAGGCCCTGTGGGAGGCCTTCGACCGCCATGCGGACGGCGTGGACATCCTGGTCAACAACGCGGGCATCGGCGGTGCACGCCCGCTGCCGGAGATCGAGGAGGAGGAGTACGACAAGGTCTTCGCGGTGAATGTGAAGGCGCCGTTCTTCATCGTGCGTCGCGGCCTGGATCGGTTGAGGGACGGCGGCCGTGTCGTCAACATCTCCTCCGGCCTGTCCAGAACCGCGGCGATACCGCAGCAGGTCGCCTACGCGATGACGAAGGGCGCCCTGGACGTCTTCACCCGCGACCTGTCCAAGGTGCTGGGCCATCGTGGCATCACCGTGAACTCGGTGGCGCCCGGGATCATCGACACCGACAACACCGCCGAGTTGCTGCACGGCACACAGGACGGCGCGGCCTGGGCCGCCTCCATATCGGCACTTGGCCGCGTGGGCACCCCGGCCGACGTCGCCGACGTGGTGGCGTTCCTGGCCTCCGACGCCGGCCGGTGGGTCACGGGCAGCTGGGTGGACGCAACGGGAGGTTCGCTGACCTAGGGCCTCCTGCGGACTTCCGGCGCACCCGGCCGCTTCTCAGTGGGTCTCCGTCACCTTGGCCAGAGCGCGCGGGGCGTCCGGGTCCTGGCCGCGGGCGATGGTGACCTCGTACGCGAGGAGCTGGAGCGGAATGATCTCCAGGATCGGCTGGACCTCCTCGGCCACGCCCTCGGTCGGCAGGACGAAGCCCGCCGATGCCTGCTCGACCTGGCTCGGCGGTCCGATGACGACGAGGTCGGCTCCGCGGCCGCGCAGCCGGTCGAGTACGGGTTGGAGCGCGGCGCCGCCCTTGCCGTCCGTCACGACGGCGATGACCGGCGAGACGTTGTCGACCATGGCGAGCGGGCCGTGCAGGAGATCGGCGCCGGAGTAGGAGAGCGCGGGGATGTAGCTGGTCTCCATCAGCTTCAGGGCGGCTTCCTTGGCGGTGGGGTAGCCATAGCCGCGCGAGGTGATGACCATGCGCTCGGCGAAGCGGTAGCGGGCGGCGAGAGTGCGGACCTCGTCCTGACGGGCGAGGAGTTGCTCGGCGAGGTCGGGCAGTGCCTTCGCGGGGGCACCGTCACCGCCGCGCAGTCCTTCGACCAACAGATAGAGGGCGAGAAGGGAGGCGGTGTAGGTCTTGGTCGCGGGGAGAGCCTTCTCCTCACCGGCCATGACGTCCATGTGGTACTCGGAGACGGCGGCCAGCGGTGAGTCCGGGTTGTTGGTCACGGCGAGCGTGAGGGCACCGGCCTCGCGGGCGGCCCGCGTCGATGCGACGAGGTCCGGGGAGCCGCCGGACTGACTGACGGTGATGACCAGGACGTCGGTGAGGTCGGGGCGGGCGCCGTAGGCCGTGGTCGTGGACATCGAGGTGAGACCGCAGGGCAGGCCGAGACGGATCTCCAGGAGGTACTTGGCGTAGAGCGCGGCGTTGTCCGAGGTGCCGCGGGCCGTCAGAAGCACGAACCGGGGCTTGCGGGCGGCGACCTCGCGGGCCACCTCCCGGATGCGCGGCGCCCCCTCGTTGAGGATGCGGCGCAGAACGGCGGGCTGTTCGGCCATCTCCCGGGCCATGGCCCGTCCCGGGAGGTCTCGCTGAGGGTCCGGTGTCGTCGGCGTCATGGGGGTTCCTCCTGGGTGGTTCAGTGCCTCTCGCCATGGCCTGACGGCTTCCATTCCACCCCCTCGGACCCGGCGACGCCTCGACGGGGAGGCAGTGGCGGATCCGTGCCGGGCGATGCCGGGCAGAGGGGCGAATCAGTGAGCCTGCCGGCTCGGATCCGCCAGGCAGGCGACCTTGGCCGGACCCCGCGTTCGGGACGCCGCCGACTCCCTCCGGACCGCCTCCTCCACCTCCCGCCAACGCCCCTCCCGCAGGCCCTCCGACGGACCCGACTCTGTTAGATTGGTCTAAACCACATGGCCCATTTCCCCGGTTCCCAGTCCCTCTCCTCAGATCGGCAGGCCCAGCGTGGAAGTTGTCATCGTTCCGGACGCCCAGGCGGGTGGCGAGCTCATCGCCGAGGCCATGGCGCAGCTGCTCCGACGCAAGCCCGACGCCCTGCTCGGTGTCGCCACCGGGTCGACACCGTTGCCCGTGTACGAAGCCCTGGCGGCCAGGGCGCGCTCCGGTGCTGTGGACGTTTCGCGGGCGCGCGTCGCCCAGCTCGACGAGTACGTAGGACTGCCCGCGGACCACCCGGAGTCGTACCGTTCCGTCCTGCGGCGGGAGGTGCTGGAGCCGCTCGGGATAGGCATGGACGCCTTCCTGGGGCCCGACGGCACTGCGGAGGACGTTCAGGCCGCGTGCGAGGCGTACGACAGGGCGCTCGCCGAGGCCGGTGGCGTGGATCTGCAACTGCTCGGAATCGGGACCGACGGGCACATCGGGTTCAACGAGCCGTGCTCCTCGCTCGCCTCCCGCACCCGTATCAAGACGCTCACCGAGCAGACCCGTATCGACAACGCCCGCTTCTTCGACGGCGACATCGACCAGGTGCCGCACCACGTGATCACCCAGGGCATAGGCACCATCCTCGAGGCCCGGCATCTGGTGCTGCTGGCGACCGGCGAGGGCAAGGCGGACGCGGTCGCCGCGACCGTCGAGGGACCGGTCGCCGCGGTCTGCCCGGCCTCCGCGCTCCAACTCCACCCGCACGCGACCGTCGTCGTGGACGAGGCCGCCGCGTCCAAGCTGAAGCTCGCCGACTACTTCCGCCACACCTACGCCAACAAGCCCGACTGGCAGGGCATCTAGCACCCTCGCAGGAAGAGGCCTCACAAGGAGGACGCCGGGTCCGGACGGCACCCGGACCCGGCGTCCTGCCCACCGCGGCTCAACGGCCCGCGAGGACCTCCGCCGCCGCGCGACCGCACACCTGTGCCGCGCCGTGGGTGGCGATGTGCAGGGCGCCGCGAGGAACGGCCTGGGGGACGCCCATCTCGACCACGATCGTGTCGGGACGCTGCTCGAGGAGCGTGTCGAGGGCGGAGGCCATCCATGGGTGGCGGTGCTCGTCGCGGACCACCGCCACGATCCGCCGGGGCCCGGCGGCCGCCAGTGCCGCACGGCCCGCCGCCTCCCCGGCGAAGCTGCCGGTCTCCGTGCCGGGAAGCAGGCGGAGCAGTTCGGCGGTCACGCCCCACGGGGTCTCGTCGCCCACCGCGATGTTGGCGACGGGGGCGAGGGCGGCGACGTAGGGCGGTTCGGTGAGCGGGGTGAGGCCCGCTTCGCCGGTGATGTTCAGCGCGCGGCGGGCCGCGAGCAGGCCGATGTCGGCGACGGGCGGCCGGTGTGGGCCGACGCCGTCCGCTGCTGCCGACGCCGTCCACCGTGCCAGCGCCCGTACGCGCTCCGCGGCCTCGGCGAGCCGTTCCTCGGCCAGCTCTCCGGAGCGGACCGCCGCCACCAGGGCGTCCCGCAGCCGTCGTACCGTCTCGTCGTCCGCGAGACCGCCGCCCACGCAGATGGCGTCCGCGCCGGCCGCGACGGCGAGGACGCTGCCACGCTCGATGCCGTACGTGTCGGCGATCGCCCGCATCTCCATGCCGTCGGTGACGATCAGGCCGTCGTAGGCGAGCTCGTCGCGCAGCAGGTCGGTCAGGATGCGCCGGGACAACGTTGCCGGGCGGTCCGGGTCCAGGGCCGGGACCAGGATGTGCGCGCTCATCACGGCGCGCGTGCCGGCGGTGATCGCCGCGCGGAACGGGGCGACGTCGCGGTGCGTGAGCACCACTGGTTCCGCGTCGATGCGCGGCAGGGCGAGGTGGGAGTCGACCTCGGTGTCCCCGTGCCCCGGGAAGTGCTTGGTGCAGGCGGCGACGCCGGCGGACTGCAGGCCGGTGACGTAGGCGGCGGTGTGGCGGGCCACCAGCTGAGGGTCGGCGCCGAAGGACCGGACGCCGATCACCGGGTTGGCGGGGTTGGAGTTCACGTCGGCCGAGGGCGCCCAGTTGAAGTTGACCCCGCACTCGGCGAGCCGACGGCCGAGTGCGTAGGCCACCTCGCGGGTCAGGTCGACGTCGTCGACCGCGCCCAGCGCGTGGTTGCCCGGGAAGGAGGAGCCGGTGCGCGCCTCCAGGCGGGTGACGTCTCCGCCCTCCTCGTCGATGGCGACGAGCACGTCGTCGCGTTCGGCGCGCAACTGGGCGGTCAAGGCGGCGAGTTGTTCGGGCGAGGTGATGTTGCGGCCGAACAGGCCCACGGACGCCAGGCCCTCGCCGAGGCGCCGCAGCAGCCAGTCGGGGGCGGTGGTGCCGATGAAGCCGGGTTGGAGGACCGTCAGCGCGTCGCGCGTCAGAGTGTCCGTGCCGCTGGCGAATGTCGTCATCAGGGGGCGTTATCCCTTCACGGCGCCCGCGGTGAGGCCCGCGGCCATCTTGCGCTGGACGAGGAGGAAGAGCACGACCATCGGCACCGCCATCAT
This sequence comes from Streptomyces sp. Ru72, assembly GCF_002920635.1. GTDB lineage: Bacteria > Actinomycetota > Actinomycetes > Streptomycetales > Streptomycetaceae > Streptomyces. The sequence continues at coordinate 60,959 of NZ_PQSR01000018.1, forward strand.
CGTGGCGCCGGCCATCATGGGGGCGTACTCGGTGCCGTGCTTGGTGGTGAAGTTGCCGAGCCAGACGGTCGCGGTCTGGTGCTGCTGGCTCATCAGCATCAGGGCGTACAGGTACTCGTTCCATGCCTGGATGAAGCCGTAGACCGAGGTGGCGACCAGGCCGGGGGCCAGCAGCGGGAAGACGACCCGCAGGAAGGCGCCTGTGCGCGAGCACCCGTCCACCATGGCCGCCTCCTCCAGTTCGCGCGGGATGTTGACGATGAAGCCGCGCAGCGTCCACACCGTGAACGGGAGGATGAAGGTCAGGTAGGTGATGATCAGACCGGACAGCTTGTCGTACTGATCGAGGTCGTTGAGCAGGAGGAACACCGGGATGATCATGGCGATGAGCGGGACCATCTGGACCGCCAGGATGCCCACGATCACGATCTTCCGGCCGCGGAAGGCGAACCGGGAGATGGCCAGCGCCGCCAGCATGCCGACGACTATGCCGATCGCGACCACCGACAGCGACACGACGAGGCTGCGGCCGACCGGTCCCCAGAAGTCCGCGATGGCCAGCGCCCGGCGGAAGTTGTCCAGTGTGAAACCGGTGGGCAGCAGGCTCGGGTCCGGGTCGATGGCGTCCTTCGCCGGCTTGAACGCCGTGTCTATCATCCAGTAGACGGGGAAGCCCACGGTGAGGAAGACCAGCAGGCCGAGGAGGTTCCAGCCGAGCCGGGACCTGGTCCGGCGGCGGGCCGCGGAGCGCCCGGCGAGCGTCGTCGCACTCATGCCGCTCATGCCGCTCATTCGACTTCTCCGATCTTCAGCATCTGGCGCATGTAGACGGCGACGACGCCGAGCAGCAACAGCACGGTGATCAGCGCGATCGCGGAGCCCTGGCCGTAGTCGTCGACCACGAACGCCCGGTCGTACGAGTACGTGGTGAGCAACTGGAACTCGGCCTCGGGGTGGCCGCCGCGCATCACGAAGACCTGCGGGAAGACGCCCATGTCCCAGATCACGGAGAGGGTCGAGAGCATCACGATGATCGGCTTCAGGATCGGGAGGGTGACGTGGCGGAACACCCCCCAGGAGCCCGCGCCGTCGAGCCGGGCCGCCTCCTGAAGCTCGACGGGCACCTGGGTGAGGCCCGCGCCGAGCGTGATCACGACGAACGGCACAGCGCCCCAGACCACGAGCAGCATGATCACGGCCAGGCCCTGCGGTCCGCTCGCGAACCAGTTGTGGCCGATCAGATGCACGCCGGGCAGCTTGCTCAGCAGGGCGTTGAGGATGCCGTAGTCCGAGTCGAAGAGCCATTTGAAGACGGTGGTGGCCACGATGACCGGCATGCCCCAACTGGCCACCAGCACGATGTTGATCAGCGTCTTCATCCAGCCGGAGACCCGCTGGAGCAGCAGCGCGATCAGCATGCCGAGGACCATGGTGAAGATCACCGATCCGGCCGCGAAGACGATCGTGCGCACGACGACCGCCCAGAACTCGCCGTCCTGAAGCACGTTGGTGAAGTTGGCGAGCCCGGCCGACTGGGCCGGCTGGAACCCCCACAGCTGGGACTGGCCGAACTTCTGGAAGGACAGGGTCACCAGGCGGACCAGCGGATAGCCCATCACCAGGGCGAGGACCAGCAGACAGGGGGCGAGCAGCGCCCAGGGGACGGCGGTCCCGCCCGGCGCCCGCCCTCTGTGTGGCCTCACGGCGACGGCGCCCGGTGGTGGAGGCGCCGGCCGCGGCGGCGGCACCTTGGCAGGGGTGGTCGTGTCTGCGGCACTCATCGCGCGCTCCTCAGCGGTCCTTCAGGTCGTACGAAGGCGAAACCCGCACGGTCGCAGGAGGACGGCAGCCCCGCCCCCACGGTCGTACGAGACGCAGGGCCCCTCCCCGAACACCCCCCGGGGTCCACGGGGCCCTGCCGTCGGCTTACTTGGTGTTGATGACCTTGTCGATCGCGGCGTCCGCGTCCTTCGCGGCGGCCTCGACCGACTTCTTGCCGGTGCCGATGTCCTGCAGCATCGTCTGCAGGACCTGCGCCTTCTCGACCTGGCCCCAGCCGGGTGCCATGGGGACGAACCAGTTGGACTCGGCCGCGGTGGCCGGGACCGCCGTCGCCGGGTCGTTCTTCAGGGTCGCGAGGTCGGTCTTGTTGTTGGGCAGGTTGCCCTTGGCGATGAGACCCTTCTGGCCCTGCGACCCGGTGAAGGCGTTGATCCACTCGGCTGCCAGTGCCTGCGCCTTGGACTTGACCGGGATCGCCAGGTCGGAACCGCCCAGGAACACGGGCATGTTCTTGCCGGACGGACCGGGCATCACGAAGTTCTCGAGGCTGGTCTTCAGCTTGCCGCCGGTCTTGTCGGCCTTCGGGTCGGCCGCAGCCGCGCCCTCCCAGGCGGCGCCGAAGATCATGGCGGACTTGCCCTGGCCGTAGACGATGTACCGGTCGGACTCGTCCTTGGTCTTGTCGCCGTGCATGTACTTGTCGATGACCGTCTTGAACTCGCTGAGGCCCTTGAGGGACTCCGGCGAGGAGAGGCTGGCCTTCCACTGGCCGCCCTCCTGCTTGGCGATGGACCCGCCGGCGTCGTAGACGAAGGACATGGCCGCGTACCAGTCGCGCGTGGGCTGGTACCAGGCGCTGAACCCGCTGCCCTCCTTCTTCTGGATCTTGTCCAGGTCGGCGGTGAGCTCCTGGTACGTCTTCGGCGGCGTCTTCACACCGACCGAAGCGGCGATGTCCTTGCGCCAGTTGGCGACGCGGCCCCCGGCGTAGTAAGGGACGCCGTAGGCCTTGCCGTCGTACGTGACGGACGACTTGAGGCCGTCCAGCCACTGGGCGGAGTTGTCGAACTTGGCCGTGTCCACGGGGGCGAAGGCGCCCTTGACCATGTAACCGAGCATCTCGGTGTTGCCCATCTCGACCACGTCGGGCGCCTTGTCGGTGGCGAGGACGGCGTCGAGCTTGGTGTTCTTGTCCGGCCAGCCGTAGTACTCGTGGTTGATCTTCAGGCCCGGGTGCTTCTTCAGCACCGCGTCGTCGGCGGCCTTCACCAGCGCCGGCCAGTTGTTCTGGGCGTCGACCGTCAGCCAGACGGTGAGCTCCTTGGCGTCCGCCCCCGTGCTCGACCCGCCGGACTTCCCGCCCCCGCACGCCGCGATGGAGACCATCATGCCCGCGATACCGATCGCGACTGTCAGTTTGCGCTTCACGCCATCCTCCTCAGGGATGCCACAAACCCCCCTTGTCCCCGCGGCGTGACGACGCGCACCGCCCGTGGGGCCGGGACTGGACCAATGGTGTAGACCAGTACGGGGGAGCTTGGCTCAGACCAATAGGCTCGTCAAGGGCGTTCGAGCCGCTCAAGGTGTTCGTTATGCGACCTACATATGAAAGGACCTTTAAGTAGGAACCCAGCGAAAACGGGCACCCGGGCTCCGGCGGTCGCGACTGGACCACTTCCGCGATGTGGACTAGACCAGCGGGGGTGCCGACGGTATACAGAGGGGATCCCCGTCCGTGGAGCGGGGATCACGGAGCGTGGGGCTCTGCTCCCCATGAAGCCGTGCCACGATGTGAGCCGTGACCGACGCCTTGTCGGTCGCATCGGCATCCGGAGCCGGGAAGGCAGAGCATGAGCACCGAGGTCAGCAGTGCGGAGAGCGAGGGCGGGACGACCGTCCGCACCGCGCGCGTGCCCAAGTACTACCGTCTGAAGAAGCATCTGCTCGACATGACGGAGACGCTGGCGCCGGGCACGCCGGTGCCGCCCGAGCGCACGCTGGCCGCGGAGTTCGACACCTCCCGCACGACGGTGCGCCAGGCGTTGCAGGAGCTGGTCGTCGAGGGTCGGCTCGAACGCATCCAGGGCAAGGGCACGTTCGTCGCCAAGCCGAAGGTGTCCCAGGCGCTGCAACTGACCTCGTACACGGAGGACATGCGCGCGCAGGGCCTGGAGCCCACCTCGCAGCTGCTGGACATCGGCTACATCACGGCCGACGACACGCTCGCCGGGCTGCTCGACATCTCGCCCGGCGGCCGGGTGCTGCGCATCGAGCGGCTGCGGCTGGCGAGCGGCGAGCCGATGGCGATCGAGACTACGCACCTGTCCGCCAAGCGCTTCCCGGCGCTGCGCCGCTCGCTGGTGAAGTACACCTCCCTCTACACGGCGCTCGCGGAGGTCTACGACGTCCGTCTCGCGGAGGCCGAGGAGACCATCGAGACCTCGCTGGCCACCCCGCGCGAGGCGGGTCTGCTCGGCACGGACGTGGGCCTGCCGATGCTGATGCTCTCCCGCCACTCGCTGGACCGCGAGGGCAAGCCGGTGGAGTGGGTGCGGTCCGTCTACCGGGGGGACCGCTACAAGTTCGTGGCCCGGCTCAAGCGGCCCGCGGAGTAACCCGGCAGCGCCTTCCGGACCCGGTCACGACCGCCTGGTCACGACCGATATGCGGACGAGGGCTTCCGCTTTCATGACGCGGTCACCTACATTGCCTGCGCATTACACAGGTGCACAGGTGACCAGTGAGGGGACGGAGCCGCATGTCCGATCAGCCAGATGCAGCCAGAGCGGCGGTGGTGACGCCGATGCGCGTCGTCATCGCCCTCTGCCTTGTAGCACCCTTCGTCGCGATGCTGTGGGTCGGCTCGTACGCCAAGACGGACCCCGCGTTCATCGGCATCCCGTTCTTCTACTGGTACCAGATGCTGTGGGTGCTCATCTCCACGGCGCTGACGATGCTCGCGTACAAGCTGTGGCAGCGTGACCAGCGCTCCCGTGCCGGCCAGAAGGGGGGTGCGTCGCAGTGAAGGACGGCGTGAACGGCGTCGCGCTCGGCGTCTTCATCTTCTTCTTCCTGGCCGTCACGGTCATGGGCTTCCTGGCGGCGCGCTGGCGCAGGGCCGACAACGAGCACAGCCTCGACGAGTGGGGCCTCGGCGGCCGCTCGTTCGGGACCTGGATCACCTGGTTCCTGCTGGGCGGCGACCTGTACACCGCGTACACGTTCGTGGCCGTGCCGGCGGCGATCTACGCGGCGGGCGCCTCGGGTTTCTTCGCGGTGCCCTACACCATCCTGGTGTACCCGCTGATCTTCACCTTCCTGCCGCGGCTGTGGTCGGTCTCGCACCGGCACGGGTACGTCACGACCTCGGACTTCGTGCGTGGCCGGTTCGGTTCGAAGGGCCTATCGCTGGCGGTGGCGCTCACCGGCATCCTGGCGACCATGCCGTACATCGCGCTCCAGCTGGTGGGCATCCAGGCGGTGCTGGACGTGATGGGCGTGGGCGGCGGCGAGAACACCAACTGGTTCGTGAAGGACCTGCCGCTGCTGATCGCCTTCGGTGTGCTGGCCGCGTACACGTACTCGTCGGGGCTCAGGGCGCCCGCCCTGATCGCGTTCGTGAAGGACACGCTGATCTACATCGTCATCGCGGTGGCGATCATCTACATCCCGATCAAGCTGGGCGGCTTCGACGACGTCTTCACGAAGGCGGGCCAGGCGTTCGCACAGGTCAACCCGGCGACGGGCAAGCCGCGCGGGGCCCTCGCGCCCTCGGAGGCGACCCAGTGGACGTACGCCACGCTGGCGCTGGGCTCGGCGCTCGCGCTGTTCATGTACCCGCACTCGATCACCGCGACGCTGTCCTCGCGCAGCCGTGAGGTGATCCGCCGCAACACCACCATCCTGCCGCTGTACTCGCTGATGCTGGGCCTGCTGGCGCTGCTGGGCTTCATGGCGATCGCGGCGGGTGTGAAGGTCAAGAACGGGCAGCTGGCGATTCCGCAGCTGTTCGAGAACATGTTCCCGGACTGGTTCGCCGGCGTGGCCTTCGCGGCGATCGGCATCGGTGCGCTGGTGCCCGCGGCGATCATGTCGATCGCGGCCGCGAACCTGTTCACCCGCAACATCTACAAGGACTTCATCAAGCCGGACGCGACGGCAGCGGAGGAGACCAGGGTCTCCAAGATCGTGTCGCTGCTGGTGAAGGTGGGCGCCCTGGTCTTCGTCCTGACCATGGACAAGACGGTCGCCATCAACTTCCAGCTGCTCGGCGGCATCTGGATCCTGCAGACCTTCCCGGCCCTGGTCGGCGGTCTGTTCACCCGCTGGTTCCACCGCTGGGCGCTGCTCGCCGGCTGGGCGGTCGGCATGGTCTACGGCACGCTGGCGGCCTACGGTGTCGCGTCCCCGACCCAGCGGCACTTCGGCGGCTCCGCCAAGGAGATCCCCGGCATCGGGGAGATCGGCTACATCGGCCTGACGGCGTTCGTGATGAACGTGGTGGTGACGGTGGTGCTGACGTTCGTCCTGAAGGCGCTGAAGGCTCCGGAGGGCATCGACGAGACGAAGCCGGAGGACTACACGGCGGACGCGGGCGACCCGGGGGTGCAGGTGGAGCTGCCGCCGGCCACGGCCGGCACCTCGCACTGAGTCCACGCCGTACGCGGGCCAACGGGCCGTCGGAGCCGATCCGGCGGCCCGTTGTCGTACCCGTCGGGCACACTCGGGCTCATGGATCTCACCATCCGGCCGGCGACCCCCGACGAGTACGACACGCTCGGCGAGATCACCGCGCAGGCCTATCTCCGGGACGGCCTCCTCGACTTCGGTGAGAGCGACGCCTACCTCGACGAACTGAAGGACGTGTCAGGGCGGGCGGCCGCAGCAGAGGTGCTGGTGGCCGTGGCGGACGGGCATGTTCTCGGCGGCGTCACCTTCGTACCGACCAGCCGCAGCCCCATGGCCGACATCGCGGGACCGGGGGAGGCCGAGATACGAATGCTCGCGGTCGCGCACGCCGCCCGCGGCCGGGGAGCGGGAGAGGCTCTCGTCCGGGCCTGCGTCGACCGCGCACGGGCCACGGACGGCTGCGTACGGGTCGTCCTGTCGACCCAGCGCACGATGCGCACCGCCCATCGCATCTATGAACGCCTGGGCTTCGTTCGCACACCCGAGCGGGACTGGAACCCCCTCCCCCAGCTCGACGACATCACTCTCCTCACCTACGAGTTGACGCTCTGAGGCGGTTGCGACACAACATCTGGGGGTGGCGCCGCAGCCCGGCACAAGATGTATGCTCATGCTCGCTGTCGCCGCAGGGGAATCCGGTGCGAATCCGGAACTGTCCCGCAACGGTGTACTCGTACACGTATGCCCGCATGCCGTCGTACGAGCGTCAGTCCGAGGACCTGCCGACAGTGCGCCCGGCCGTCCGGTCCGGGTGCCCTGACGTCCGGGCCTCGCGGAATGGGCCGGTGGACGCGACGCCGCGTGCGCTCGTGAGCTGCCCCCTGCCCTCCGCCAGGTCCCGTGCCGAGCGAGGGAGAGCCCCACGTGACCATCGCGCCAGCCGATCCGGCTTCAGCCACGGGCCTGGAATTCGACGGTCCCGGTGCCGCGCTGCTGCGGACCCTGACCGAGCTGACCGCCGACCTTCCCGACGCCGACCCCGGCCGGGTCGCCGCCGCCGCGCTGCGCGGCCGGTCCGCCCGTGCCGACGAGGCCGAACTGCGCGAGCTGGCCACGGAGGCCGCCGCGGGCCTCATCTCCGAGGACCCCGCCTACTCGAAGCTGGCCGCCCGCCTGCTGACCATCGGCATCCGCGCCGAGGCCGCCTCCCAGGGCGTCACGTCGTTCACCGAGTCCATCGCCGTCGGCCACCGGGAAGGACTCATCGCGGACCGCACCGCCGAGTTCGTGCGCCTGCACGCCGACCGTCTCGACGTCCTGGTGGACGAGCTGGCCGACGACCGCTTCGGCTACTTCGGCCTGCGCACCCTGCACAGCCGCTACCTCCTGCGCCACCCGATCACCCGCAAGGTCGTCGAGACGCCCCAGCACTTCATGCTCCGCGTCGCCTCCGGGCTCGCCGAGGACACTGCGTTCGATCCGCAGACGGGCAGCCGGGCGGTGGACGACGTCGCCGCGCTCTACGGGCTCATGAGCCGGCTCGACTACCTCCCCTCCTCCCCCACCCTCTTCAACTCCGGCACCCGGCACCCCCAGATGTCGTCCTGCTACCTCCTCGACTCCCCGAAGGACGAGCTGGACTCCCTCTACGAGCGCTACCACCAGGTCGCCCGCCTCTCCAAGCACGCCGGCGGCATCGGCATCGCCTTCTCCCGCGTCCGCTCCCGCGGCTCCCTGATCCGCGGCACCAACGGGCACTCCAACGGCATCGTCCCGTTCCTGAAGACCCTCGACGCCTCGGTCGCCGCCGTGAACCAGGGCGGCCGGCGCAAGGGTGCCGCCGCCGTCTACCTGGAGACCTGGCACGTGGACATCGAGGAGTTCCTGGAACTGCGGGACAACACCGGCGAGGACGCCCGCCGCACTCACAACCTCAACCTCGCGCACTGGATCCCGGACGAGTTCATGCGCCGGGTCGCCGCCGACGAGCGGTGGTCGCTGTTCTCCCCCTCGGACGTGCCCGAGCTGGTCGACCTGTGGGGCGAGGAGTTCGACGCCGCCTACCGCAGGGCCGAGGCGGCAGGTCTCGCCAAGAAGACGATCCCGGCCCGGGACCTGTACGGCCGCATGATGCGGACCCTGGCGCAGACCGGCAACGGCTGGATGACGTTCAAGGACGCCGCCAACCGCACCGCCAACCAGACGGCCGAGCCGGGCCACGTGATCCACTCCTCCAACCTCTGCACGGAGATCCTGGAGGTCACGGACGACGAGGAGACGGCGGTCTGCAACCTGGGGTCGGTCAACCTGGGCGCGTTCGTGGCCGACGGCGACATGGACTGGGAGCGGCTGGACGCCACCGTCCGCACCGCCGTCACCTTCCTCGACCGCGTCGTCGACATCAACTTCTACCCCACCGAGCAGGCGGCCCGCTCCAACGCCAGGTGGCGCCCCGTCGGCCTCGGCGCTATGGGCCTGCAGGACGTCTTCTTCAAGCTGCGGCTGCCCTTCGACTCCCCCGCGGCCACGGCATTGTCCACGCGGATCGCCGAGCGCATCATGCTCGCCGCGTACGAGGCCTCCGCGGACCTCGCCGAGCGGCACGGCCCGCTTCCGGCCTGGGAGAAGACCCGTACCGCCCGGGGCGTGCTGCACCCCGACCACTACGACGTCGAGACGGCCTGGCCGGAGCGCTGGGCGGCCCTGCGCGAACGCATCACCGCGGTCGGCATGCGCAACTCGCTGCTGCTCGCCATCGCGCCCACCGCGACCATCGCGTCCATCGCGGGCGCCTACGAATGCATCGAGCCCCAGGTCTCCAACCTCTTCAAGCGCGAGACCCTGTCCGGCGAGTTCCTCCAGGTCAACTCGTACCTGGTGCGGGACCTGAAGGAGCTGGGTGTCTGGGACGCCCGCACCCGTGAGGCGCTGCGCGAGTCCAACGGCTCGGTGCAGGACTTCGCGTGGATCCCCGAGGACGTGCGGCAGCTCTACCGCACGGCGTGGGAGATCCCGCAGCGCGGCCTGATCGACATGGCGGCGGCGAGGACCCCCTTCCTCGACCAGTCCCAGTCCCTGAACCTCTTCATGGAGACGCCGACCATCGGCAAGCTCTCCTCGATGTACGCGTACGCCTGGAAGCAGGGCCTGAAGACGACGTACTACCTGCGCTCGCGCCCGGCGACCCGCATCGCCCGCGCCGCCCAGGCCGCCATCCCCGTACAGCAGCCGGCCCCCGAAGAGGCCGTCGCCTGCTCCCTGGAAAACCCCGAGTCCTGCGAGGCCTGCCAGTAATTCCCGCCCGCCACCCGACCACCACCCCTGGAGGACGGCGCTTCGCGCCGACGGTAATGACTAACCAGAACCTGCTCGACCCCGGCTTCGAGCTGACCCTGCGCCCCATGCGCTACCCCGACTTCTACGAGCGCTACCGGGACGCCATCAAGAACACCTGGACCGTGGAGGAGGTCGACCTCCACTCGGACGTCGCCGACCTCGCCAAGCTCACCCCGGGCGAGCAGCACCTGATCGGCCGCCTGGTGGCCTTCTTCGCGACCGGCGACTCGATCGTCGCCAACAACCTGGTGCTGACCCTCTACAAGCACATCAACTCCCCCGAAGCGCGCCTGTACCTGTCGAGGCAGCTCTTCGAGGAGGCCGTCCACGTCCAGTTCTACCTGACGCTGCTGGACACCTACCTTCCAGACCCGGACGACCGGGCGGCGGCCTTCGCGGCCGTGGAGAACATTCCGTCCATCCGTGAGAAGGCCGAGTTCTGCTTCACATGGATGGACTCGGTCGAGAAGATCGAGCGCCTGGAGACCAGGGCGGACCGCCGCCGGTTCCTCCTCAACCTCATCTGCTTCGCCGCATGCATCGAGGGCCTGTTCTTCTACGGCGCCTTCGCGTACGTCTACTGGTTCCGCAGCCGGGGCCTGCTGCACGGCCTGGCCACCGGCACCAACTGGGTGTTCCGCGACGAGACGATGCACATGTCGTTCGCGTTCGACGTCGTGGACACCGTCCGCAAGGAGGAGCCGGACCTCTTCGACGACGAGCTCCGGCAGCAGGTCACCGACATGCTCCGGGAGGCTGTCGAGGCCGAGCTGCAGTTCGCCCGCGACCTGTGCGGTGACGGCCTGCCGGGCATGAACACCGACTCGATGCGGCAATACCTGGAGTGCGTCGCCGACCAGCGCCTCACGCGCCTCGGCTTCGCCCCGGTGTACGGCTCGGAGAACCCCTTCTCCTTCATGGAGCTGCAGGGCGTCCAGGAGCTGACCAACTTCTTCGAGCGGCGTCCGTCGGCGTACCAGGTCGCGGTGGAGGGCACCGTCGACCTGGACGAGGACTTCTGAGCACCTGCCGGCGCAGGTTCGGGCGGCTCGCGGGCCGTCCGAACCTGCGCCGGGTGCGAGGGATCAGCGGGGCAGGGCCCGCAGCAGCAGCCTGCGCGGGCGGAGCGTGATGCCGATGCGGGGCCCGGGCTCTGATCCGGGTGCCTGTTCGAAGCGGTAGGCGGAGGCCATCGCCGCGGTGAGAAGCGTGAGTTCGGCCATCGAGAAGTGGTCGCCCGGGCACTTGCGGTTGCCGACGCCGAACGGGGTCATCGCGTGCTTGGGGACCTCCTTGGCCCGCTCCGGAAGCCATCGGTCTGGGTCGAACTCCAGATGCCGCCCGTAGGAGCGCGGATCACGCTGGATCGCGTACGGGCTGTAGACGACGTCGGCCCCGGCCGGAATGCGGTACCCGCCGAGCTGTGTGTCGGCCACCGCCCGCCGCGTCAATATCCATACCGCGGGATGCAAACGCATTGTCTCGACGATGACGTGCGCGGTGTACGTCAGCTTCCGGACGTCCTCGAATGCCACCGGCCGGTCCCCCACGACGGTTTTCACCTCGTCGCGGATCTTGTCGCCCTGATCCGGGCGCTCGGAGAGGACCTTCAGGAGCGACATGATCATGGAACCGACGGTTTCGCTTCCGGCGGTGATGATGGCGACGACCTGGTCGTGGATCTCCTGTTCCCCGATGGCATCGCCATTCTCGTCCTTCGCCTCCAGCAAAGCCGTCAGCAAATCGTCCGGCTTTTGACCGGATGCCCGGCGGTCGGCGACGATCTCGTCGACCAGGAGATGCAGATCGGCCAATGCCCGGTTGAATTCGCGGTTGGCCGGAAGCGGCAGGCGATAAAGCGGCCCCAGAGGCAGGACCATGCGCTGGTACATACCGCTGAACAGTGTGGTGAGCGCCGCGCAGATCCGCTCGGCCCGGGCGTCCATGTAACTGCCGCGCATCAGGCAGCGGGTGGCGACGCGGACGGCCACGCGGAAGGCCTCCGTGGTGGCGTCCACGACGGCGCCGGAGCGCCAGCGTTCCACGAGCGCGTGTGCCTCCTCCGCCATGATCGGGCCGTATGCGGGGACGGCCTCGAGCCGGAAGGCGGGCTGGATGGCCCGCCTCTGGCGCCTGTGCAGCGGCCCGTTGCTGGTGGCCACGCCCTGCTTGCCGAGCAGGTCCTCGAGGGACTCCCACAGCGCCCCACCGATCTGGAAGTCGGTGCTGAGCGCGAGGGCGCCGGCGAGTTCGGGGCTGGTGACCGCGTACAGCGTCTTCGGGCCGATCCTCAGCCGTACGACGTCGCCGTCGTCACGCAGCCGGGTGAGGAAGCCGAGCGGGTCGCGGGCCAGTTTCCAGCCGTGTCCGAGACCGGGGACACCGCCCGCGGCGAGCGGCGGAACAGACGGCTCCGTGGCCGCCTGGGTCCTGACCGATTCCAGCGTCATTTCTCACCTGCCGCTTCGTTGTCGACATACGGGGGTGTCGACCGGTCGTCCCAGCTGTCGACCCGGTACCGGCCGGACTCGTGGTGGAACCAGTACACGGTGCTGAACCAGTTCCGCATGTTTGCGACGATCGCTCTGACCGCGATGCCCAGTTCCTTTTCCCGCACCGTCCCGTCCGCGAGGGTGTCTGCGAACCGCAGTGCCTCCTTTTCGGCGGCGACGAAATCGGTGACGCATTGCCCGACCCGTCGCCGTATTTCCGTGACGGCCTCTTCGAGCGTCAGCCGCTCATGATGGATGAGGCTGATTCCGAGATTGTGGACCTCGTCCCCCGCTAATTCCTTGGGAAGCGAACACAGGTCGTTGTACCAGGCGGCGAACTCCTGGCTCAGCAAGGCCGCCCGCCGGTATGCGGGGTGTTTCCTGACGTGCTCCGGCAGTTCGCATTCCGCGCTCAGCTCCAGCAGATCCGTCCAGATCCAGTGCGCGAAGGTGAGCCGGCGCAGTTCGAGGTAGACCTCCACCGTCGGGACGCGCCCCAGAGTGCGGTTGCGGAACTCCCGGTCGTAGGCCTCGATCACCGCGTGGAAGTGCCGGGCGAAGCGGGCGTTCCACGTGGGGCCGAGGAACGAGTACAGCCGCAGCACACTGTCCGCGAACCCGGCGACCAGGGGATCCTGATGGTGCAGATGGTCCGCGGGAGAGTCCAGGGCCCTGTGCAGTCGCGACCTCAGCCTCCCCCAGGCAGCGGGCCGACGGTGCACGATGTCGCGGTCGTGGCGGTCGTCCCAGACGAAGAACCACGCGCTGTAGTCGGCTATCGCCTGCAGGACCTCGTCGGGGGCGCCGATGTAGTAGCCCGCCATGAGGTCGGTGTAGCACAGTCCGTCGGCATATTCCTCGACCTTGTCCGCCGGCATGAGCCGCTTTTCCAGCAGCCAGGAACGTGTCTTCTCCTGCAGGCGGGGCCAATACGGGTGCAGTCGACGGGGAAACGCGGCCTCGATCACCGGCAGCCGGAGCGCCGGTGGAACCGCGACCGCGGTCGCCGTCGGTGAAGTGCTGTGTGGGAAAGCTGGCACGAACAAACCCCTCTCAGCGGCCGGTTGGCGCCGCGCCCCCTCCGTCGTGCCGGGCGCACCGCCGTCGCGTTGTCCCGCGCATTCCATTCAGCACTACAACTGACCGGCATGGGAACGGATTTGCTCTACTCACTCCTCTACTGTGCCGAGATTCTCCCCTTGTGTGACTGATTAAGGTTCAGTTCATGCGTACAAGGGGTCGAATGTGCGACGCACACATGAACGCGAGCACCTACGCGAACGGCGCCGGGCAGGGCGGAGTGCCGGCCCGGCGCCGTCGACCAGGAGGTGCCGGGGGTGTCCGAGACACCCCCATGGGGCTCAGTCGTTGGCCACCACGGGGTAGCGGGGCTCGTTCTCGGCCATCTGCCGCAGGGCGTCCTTGCGTTCGCGCTTGGAGAGCCGGTCGATGTAGAGGTAGCCGTACAGATGGTCCGTCTCGTGCTGCAGACACCGCGCGAAGTAGCCGGTGCCGCGCACCTTGATCGGGTTGCCCTTCTCGTCCTGCCCCGTGACCTCGGCGTAGTCGGGGCGGGCGAGCGGCGCGTAGGCGGTCGGCACGGACAGGCAGCCCTCGTTGCTGTCGTCCAGACGGCGCTTGTCGGCGGGCAGGTCGACGAGCTTGGGATTGCAGACCACGCCCACGTGGCGCACGCCCTCGTCGTCCTGGCAGTCGTAGACGAAGACCTTCAGATCGACACCGATCTGGTTGGCGGCCAGGCCCACGCCCTCCGCCGTGCGCTGGCTGGCGAACATGTCCGCGACCAGCTGCTCGAGCTCCTCGCCGAACTCGGTGACGTTCTTGCACTCCTTGTGCAGCACCGGGTTCCCGACGACCGTGATCGGCCGCGAGGTGCCACGCTCCCGCCAGGCCGTCTCGCGCTCCTCGCAGTCCTCCGTGTCGACGACGAAACCCTCGTCGTCGACGGGGAGCACGCCCGCGTGCTGCTGATCGGTGTCCTGCTGCGCCATGACCGACGTACGCCTTCCTGCAACCATGGGAAATCTGCGAGTACAGCCTACGGGGCGTGGTCGGGTGTCCTCCCCGGGGCGACCGGTGAAGGCCCGGTCAACACACCTCTTCGAGGTCGCGCCAGTCACGGGAATCAGGACTGTCCGCGACCCACCCGTCCAGCAGCCCCCGAACGAGCGAAGCCGGCGCGGCCACCCCGCACTCCCGCTCGGGCACCCACAGCTGCCCGTCCGTGCGGTGCCCCAGCGGCCCCGGGTGGCCGGGCTCGCTGTGGTCGTGCGGGTCGAGGTGCTCGCCGTCGCCCTCGTCGGCCGGCATCCGGGACTCGGAACACGTACGGCACAGCAGCCGCACGGACGAGGACCAGTCCTCCGCGGCGAACCCGGCGTCGGCGGCCAGCTGTTCCAGCGCGTCGCGGTCGGCCTCCGTGGCGGCCTCCAGCAGGACCACCCAGGTGGGCACCGGCGAGGGCGCCCACAGCTCGATCTCGTCGAAGACGGGATAGGTGTGCCCGGCGGCCGTCGTGCGCTCCCCGTGCGGTACCCCGTCGTGCAGCACGACCTCGCCCCAACGGCGCCCGGAGGACGGCAGCGGGATGGAGAGCACCTCGATCCGGGCGGGGTCCAGCCGGCGGCCCCAGACCACCTCGGCCTCGCCCTCCGGTGACAGCCGCACGGCCGCACTGCCCAGCTCCATCCCGGCGGGCTCCGAGGAGACCGCGGCGCCCCCCGGCACCTTCAGCCCGTACGCCTGCCAGGCGCGGCGGGCCAGCGGCCAGTCCTGCAGGGCGGTGGCGGCGATGCCCACGTTCCACCAGTCGGGCGCCCCGGTCTCCTTCTCGAGCAACGCAACCGCGCGCAGCCCGGCGGCACGGGCCTGCTCCCAGTCGTGGCGGAACTTGTGCAGCAGCGCCAGGTTGAACCAGGACTCCGAAAGCCAGGGCTCCAGATCCGCGGCACGGGTCAGCAGCGCTCCCGCGTCCTCGTACCGGCCGTCACCGATCAGGGTGAACGCGCGGTCGGTGGCCTGCCGCCAGGAGGCGGAGGGCCGGTGCCGTCCTTTCCCGAAGATCCTCACGATTCCGCCTGCCAGTCCCTTGCGATTCCCGCCTGCCGGATTCCTGCCGTCTGCGGGGCCACGGACCGAGCGTGCCCCCGAACACCCTCTCCTCGCATCCAACCACGTACGGCCGGACGGGCGCTCATTACCCATGGGTTACCCCACCGCTGGGGCCCTCAGACCGTCTCGCTGCAGCACTCGTGCGAGTGATTCCACGACCTCCGGCTGGTAGTCGCGGGCGCACGCGAGCCGCAGCCGCTCCAGCGCGCTGAGCGGTCCCCCCGGTCCCGTCTCTTCCCTCGACATCTCCTCGTACGCGTTGACCGCCCGGATGATTCTGGCGCTCACCGGCTGTTCGCGGTAGGGGTCGGCCTGCCGTTCCACGACGACGGCCACCTCGGCGTCCACGCCGGTCTGACGCACCACGGCGCCGCCGAGCAGGGCGATGCGCCGCTGCTCCTCGGCGGGCAGCCGGGCGGTGGCGCCGGCGGGTACGGGGTCGACCAGGCTGAGCTGCCCGATGTCGTGCATGAGGGCCGCGTGCTCCAGGACGGTCAGCTCGGGCTCGGTGAGGCCCATCTCACGGCCGACGGCCCGGCTGAGCTCGGCCACGCGGCGAGCGTGCCCGGGGGGCGTGTACCCGGCGATCTCGGTGGCACGGGCCAGGGAGGCGATGGTCTGCCGGTAGGTGGTGCGCACGGCCGCGTAGCGCCGGTAGGAGAGCTGGGTGAGCAGCAGCGGCAGCGAGAAGACGGGCAGCGCCCACAGGCCGACGACCGCGACGGCCAGGGACATCACGGCTCCCGTGGCGCACACCGCGGAGCCGATGCCGCGCCTGCCGCGCAGCTCGTCGCGCAGCAGCGGCCCGAACGGCCAGCGGGTCCGGCAGTGCGCGAGCACGGCGGCGAGCACGGCGTCGCAGAGGGTGGTCAGGACGAGCAGGGCGACGGCGATCAGCGCGTACGCGGGTCCGCTCCGGTGCTGCTGCAGTCCGCCGTGGTGGAAGAGGGGCTGGAAGCAGACGGCGGTGAAGCCGACGGTGAGCAGGCGGCGGGTGAGGTGGTCGGTGGTGCGGCCGCGCCCGCGGGCCACGTGCGGCACACAACCTGCGAGGGAGGCCGCGAGCACCACCGCGACGACCTGGGGCACGCCGTGGTGGGTGGCCCGGCCGGCGGTCTCTGCGAGGAGGGCGTAGGCGAGCGCCCCGGCCGCCCCGAGGGGTGCGGGCTCGCGTTCGCCGCTTCCGCTCCACCGGCCGAGCTCGCCGGCGCCGACGAGCACCCCGAAGGCGAGGGCGGCACCCGGCTCCTCGAGGCCGTGCCAGAGGGTGTGGGCGAGAGAGCCTGCGCCGAGGAGCCAGGCCGCCGCGTGGGCGAGGACGAGGGGGAGGCGGCCGGCGGTCATGCACCGCCCCCGCCGGGTCCCCGCCCGGCCGGACGGCCGGCCAGGGGCAGGGCCGGAGGCGGTACGTTTCCGCGCGCCCGGACTTCCCGGGCCTCCTGGCGCCGTTCCTCGTCCGCGGTCACCACCGGGTGCCAGCCCCACCGTGCCAGGGCCCGGACGAACGCCCGTACCATCGCCGGGTCGAACTGGGACCCCGCACACCGCTGGAGTTCTTCCAGAGCCGCGGCGACGGGGCGGGCCCGCCGGTAGGAGCGGGTGGAGGTCATGGCGTCGAAGGCGTCGGCGACGGCGACCACGCGGGCGCACTCGGGGATCCGGTCGCCCGTCAGTCCGTACGGATACCCGCTGCCGTCCAGGCGTTCGTGGTGGTGGAGGATCGCGGACCGCGCCTCGTCGAGGAACCCGATGCCGCGGACCATCTCATGGCCGTACTCGGGGTGCAGTTCGATGATCCGCCGCTCCTCGGGGGTGAGCGGCCCGTCCTTGCGCAGCAGCCGGGTGGGCACGCCGAGTTTGCCCACGTCGTGCAGGATCCCGGCGAAGCGCAGCACCTCGACGCGTTCGTCGTCCATGCCCAGTTCGCGGGCGATCATCACCGAGGCCTGTCCGACCCGTTCGCTGTGCCCGCGTGTGTAGCCGTCCTTGATGTCGACCGCCTGGACGAGTGCGCGGATCGTGGCCTGATGGGCCGCCCGCTCGCGGTGGTACTGGGCGAAGACCCAGCAGGAGACGTACATGGGCAGCAGCACGAGCAGAGCCGCGAGGGGCCCGTACGTGCTGCGCCACAGCACGGCCATCATCAGTCCGGCCAGGCCGTGCACGGTGACGGGCGCGAGGGAGCGCAGGAAGAGGCCGCGCCAGGCGGTGTGCGCCGGTACGCGCTCGGTGAGCGCCAGGATCCCGCCGTCGAGGGCGGTGAGCGCCAGGCAGAACGCCACAACGGCGGCGCCCGCGGGCAGGAGCGCGTACGGGAAGCGGGGGCCGACGACCGCGTCGTGGCCGCCGAGCGACCAGTGCACCCGGGAGGCCGCCCACACGGCCAGGGCGAGCTGTGCGGCCCGCCAGGTGCGGCGCAGCCAGGCCGGCCGCCCGTCGACCCGGGCGAGCAGGGCGCCCGGCAACGGCACGAGCGCGGCAGCCGGGGGCGGCAGCAGGAAGGCGCCGGCGAGCAGCACGGGGAAGAACGTGCCCATACCGACGGGTGCGTGGCGGCCCACGAGGGAGCACCGGGGGACCTGCTCGCAGCCGGCGTAGAGCACGGCGAGCAGGGCGACCGCCCACCAGGGGACGGGCAGCTCCGGCACGGGAGCCACGCAGAACAGGGCTGCCAGGGCCGCACAGCCGACGTACACGTGGCCCCAAGGCCGATCCGGTCCCACGACGCCACCTCCCGCCGACCGGCGCCCGGTCCTGGAACGGGGCGGGCCCGGTCATGCCCCATTCAGGCTCGGGAGCCTAGGGGGGCAGGTGGCGCACCGGGGCGGCATTGGCCGAATCCATGGGCCTCCGGCCCGCGGATTAGCACGTTCGAGTGACGAACTGCCGAGGATTGACCGAGCGTCCGAACTTGAGTTCAGGACTCCTGGGGAGTCGCGGTCACATCGTGCTCGGGGACCGTCTGGCCGGAGCGGATCAGCTCGATGCGACCCATGACCTTCGCCCGCAGGTCCGTCGGCACGTCGTCATGGCCGCAGCACCGCTTGACCAGCTTCTTCACGGCCTGCTCCAGCCCGTACTTCTCCAGGCAGGGAGAGCACTCCTTGAAGTGCTGCTGGAACTTCGTGCGGTCGACGTCCGGCATCTCACTGTCGAGGAACTCGTAGAGATGGTCCAGGACCTCACTGCAGTCCGTCTCGTGCGGCTCTCCGCAGCTCATGAGCCCGAGCCTTTCTCGTTCGACTCTCCGGCGCCGGCCGGGACCAGCCCGCGCTCGCGGGCGTAGTCCTCGAGCATGCCGCGCAGTTGACGGCGCCCCCGGTGCAGCCGGGACATCACCGTGCCGATGGGTGTCCCCATGATGTCGGCGATCTCCTTGTAGGCAAAGCCCTCTACGTCCGCGAGGTAGACGGCGATGCGGAATTCCTCGGGGATCGCCTGGAGCGCTTCCTTGACGTCCGAGTCGGGAAGGTGGTCGAGCGCCTGCGACTCCGCCGAGCGCAGACCGGTCGACATGTGCGACTCGGCGCGTGCCAGCTGCCAGTCCTCGATCTCCTCGGCCGCGCTGCGCTGGGGTTCGCGCTGCTTCTTGCGGTACGAGTTGATGAACGTGTTGGTCAGGATCCGGTACAGCCAGGCCTTGAGGTTGGTGCCCTCGCGGAACTGGTGGAAGGACGCGTACGCCTTCGCGTACGTCTCCTGCACCAGGTCCTCGGCGTCGGCCGGGTTGCGCGTCATGCGCAGCGCGGCCGAGTACATCTGGTCGAGGAATTCGAGCGCGTCCCGCTCGAAGCGCGCACTGCGCTCGGCGGACGACTCCATGCCCGTGCCCCGGCCCTCGGGCTGCTCCGCCTGGCCGTAGTCGGTCCCTGCGTCGGTACCGGTGACCGGACCCACCTCCTCCAACGACGTGGCAGGACCGAAACCGATCCCACTCGAATCGGAGGATAGACGAACATCGTTGCCCGCCGCCGCTCGAATCGGAGCGGTCTTGGCCGCGTGCAGCACCGTCCAGTCCAGGTCAGCACTGCTGCTACGGCTCGGGCAGATGATCGAACCCATGCGGCGGACTTCCTCTCGTCGGTGCGTACAGCACGCCGGGTGCTGTCTGATCCCGACAACAGTGGTCCACCCCGCAACATTCCCGGACGTCACCCGAGTGACGTGACCCACTTCACCGCGGCGTCGGTGATCGTCTCCAGCGCCTGCTCCTGAGTGGTGTCCGCGCGCTTGGGCACCGCGAAGCCGTGGTCGCCGTACGACACCTCGACGATCTCGTAGGAGCCCCGGGGGAACTCGTCCGGCCTGCCGAACGGGTCGTTGCCGCCCTGCACCACCAGCGTGGGCACGCCCGCGCCCAGCAGTTCGTCCGCCCGGGACTTCTCCGGCCTGCCCGGCGGATGCAGCGGGAAGCTCAGGGCGAGGACCGCGTGCGCGCCCACCTCGGCGGCGGTGCGGCAGGCGACCCGGGCCCCGGCGCTGCGTCCGCCCGCGATCACCGGCAGCCCGGGGGCGGCGAGCGCGGGCCACACCCCGCGCCACCCCAGATCCAGCGTCTTCGGCGCGGGCGCCACCTTCTTGCCGGCGACGCGCCAGGGCTGCTCCACGAGCGCGACGCTCACACCGTGCGCGGGCAGGACCCGGGCGAGTGCCTGGAGGTCGCGTGCCTCGATGCCGCCGCCGGCGCCGTGGCTCACGGCCAGGACCAGCCTCGCCCGCTTCGCCCGGTGCCAGGTGACGCGGGCCGTACCGGCGTCCGTCTCGACGCTCTGTGTCACATCGGTCACGTCAGAAGAGTGTGCCCTCTTCGGGCCCCGCCAGCTCCTTCAGCAGCTCCGGGCCGTTGTTGCGGACGTTGCTCACCGCCGTGGAGACCGGGTAGGCGCGCATCAGGCCCGGGGGTGGCGGGTCCAGCAGGGAGCGCAGGTCGTGGGGGTCCGTACGGGAGGGGTCGAGCCAGGCGTCCCAGCGGTCCGGGGTCAGCATCAGCGGCATCCGGGGATGGATGTCGGCCAGGGTGCGCGGGCCCTCGGCCGGGGCCGCGGCCAGGGGTGCGGTCTCCGCCTCCGTGGTGATCACCGAGCAGGTCGCCCACCAGGCCTGCGGGTGGTCGTCGGGCAGGGTCCTGTCCCGCCAGAACTCGTACAGCCCGGCCATCGCGAAGACCGTGCCGTCGGCGGGCAGCACGAAGTACGGCTGCTTGCGCGGGCGCTTGCGCCTGCCCTCGACCTCCAGGTCGCGCTCGTCCTTGCCGGTGACCCACTCGTAGTAGCCGTCGGCGGGCAGGATGCAGCGCCGGGTGGCGAAGGCCCGTCGGTAGGACGGCTTCTCGTGCACGGTCTCGGCACGCGCGTTGATCATGCGGGCGGCGCCCTCGGGCGACTTGGCCCAGGAAGGCACGAGGCCCCACTTGAGCCTGCGCAGCTGGCGAACCGGGCGTGTGTCGTCGGCGTCCTTCAAAGGACGGTCCAGTACCGCGTAGACCTCCTTGGTCGGAGCCACGTTGTAGTCGGGCGCCGAAGACTCCTCCGGCTCCGACATCTCGATTTCAAAGATTCCTGCGAGATCCTCGGGCCTGCGACTCGCTGCGTACCGTCCGCACATGCGTGCCACACTGCCAGATCCGCCGACACCCCTGGAGCCACTCACCGCAATGGACAGCCTCGCCTCGACCTCGCTGAGCTCGCTGCCCGATCTCTGGGACGAGGTCTTCGGCAGCCAACCGGACCCCGCTCTGTGGGTGGTGATCGCCACCATGGTCGCGGCGCTCGCCCTGGTCGTCCCGCACAGCCTGTGGCGGATATCCCGAAACGCGATCACCATCGCTCACGAGGGCGGCCACGGCCTGGTCGCGCTGGTGACCGGCCGCACGCTCACCGGCATCCGGCTGCACTCGGACACCAGCGGCCTCACGGTCAGCCGTGGCAAGCCGTACGGGCTCGGCATGATCCTCACCGCCGCCGCGGGCTACACCGCTCCCCCGCTCCTCGGCCTCGGCGGCGCGGCACTGCTCGCCGCCGGGCACATCACCGCGCTGCTGTGGCTGGCGACCGCGCTGCTCGTGTCGATGCTGGTGATGATCCGCAACGCGTACGGCGCGCTGACCGTGCTGCTGACCGGCGGCACGTTCCTGGCGGTGTCCTGGCTGACCGGTCCGCAGGTGCAGGCGGCGTTCGCCTACGCTGCGGTGTGGTTCCTGCTCCTCGGCGGCGTACGCCCCGCCTTCGAGCTGCAGGCCAAGCGGTCCCGCGCGGGCGCCCGGGACTCGGACGCCGACCAGCTGGCGCGGCTGACGAACGTGCCCGCCGGGCTGTGGCTGTTCCTGTTCCACGCGGTGTCGCTGTGCTCCCTGATGGGCGGCGGACGCTGGCTGCTGCAGATGTGACGACGAACGGGGCGCTACCGTCTCGGTGTGCCGCCCCGCCGTGACGGGGCCCCTGTCGAGGGAGCCGAGAACTTTGAGGGGGAGCGACCAGCCGCGACGGCGCCGCTCCCGAACGATGCTCGCCTCAACAGCGCCCTTATAGAGTGGGCCCATGGCCCCGAACCCCCCGCACACCGCCCTCTGGCCCGCCCCGCACGCGAGCGGAGCCGTCGACGCGACGGTTCACGTGCCCGGGTCCAAGTCGGTCACCAACCGCGCCCTCGTCCTCGCCGCCCTCGCCTCCGAGCCTGGCTGGCTGCGCCGACCGCTGCGCTCCCGCGACACCCTGCTGATGGCCGCGGCCCTGCGCGCGATGGGGGTCGGTATCGAGGAAGGGGTCGGGCCGGACGGCTCCGGGGAGACCTGGCGCGTCATCCCCGCCGTACTGCACGGCCCGGCCACGGTCGACGTCGGCAATGCCGGCACCGTGATGCGCTTCCTGCCCCCGGTGGCCGCGCTCGCCGACGGCCCGGTCCGCTTCGACGGCGACCCGCGCTCGTACGAACGCCCCCTGAACGGCGTGATCGACGCCCTGCGCGCCCTCGGCGCCCGTATCGACGACGACGGCCGCGGCGCGCTGCCGCTCACCGTCCACGGCGGCGGCGCGCTGGACGGCGGACCGGTGTCGGTCGACGCGTCCTCGTCCTCCCAGTTCGTCAGCGCCCTGCTGCTGTCCGCCCCCCGCTTCAACCAGGGCGTCGAGGTCCGCCACACCGGTGCGACGCTGCCCTCCCTGCCGCACATCCGCATGACGGTCGACATGCTGCGCGCGGTCGGCGCCCAGGTGGACACCCCGGAGTCGGGTGGTGAGCCCAACGTCTGGCGGGTCACGCCGGGCGCCCTGCTCGGGCGTGACCTGACCGTCGAGCCGGACCTGTCGAACGCCCAGCCGTTCCTCGCCGCCGCCCTGGTGACCGGCGGCAAGGTCGTCATCCCGGACTGGCCGGCCCGCACGACCCAGCCCGGCGACCGCCTTCGTGAGATCTTCACCGAGATGGGCGGCTCCTGCGAACTGACCGAACGGGGCCTGGTCTTCACCGGCTCCGGTGCCGTCCACGGCATCGACGTGGACCTGAGCGAGGTCGGCGAGCTGACCCCGGGTATCGCTGCGGTCGCGGCCCTCGCGGACTCCCCGTCCACCCTGCGCGGCGTGGCCCATCTGCGGCTGCACGAGACGGACCGCCTGGCCGCGCTGACCAAGGAGATCAACGAACTGGGCGGTGACGTCACCGAGACCGCCGACGGTCTCCACATCCGCCCGCGCCCTCTGCACGGCGGGGTCTTCCACACCTACGACGACCACCGCATGGCCACCGCGGGCGCCGTCATCGGCCTCGCGGTCGAGGGCGTGCGGATCGAGAACGTGGCGACCACGGCCAAGACGCTGCCGGACTTCCCCGACCTGTGGACCGGGATGCTGGGGAACTGACGGGCGGACTGACGACCATGCGCCGCTACGGCAAGCACACCGACGAGGACGACATCCGCACGCGTCCCAACCGCAGGGGCAACCGGCCGCGTACGAGCATCCGGCCCAAGCACGAGGACGCGGCGGAGGGCATGGTCCTCACCGTCGACCGCGGGCGGCTGACCTGCCTGGTCGACGGCCGTACGGTCATGGCGATGAAGGCCCGTGAACTGGGCCGCAAGGCCGCGGTGGTCGGTGACCGTGTCGCCCTGGTCGGCGACCTGTCCGGCAAGAAGGACACTCTCGCGCGGATCGTCCGCATCGAGGAGCGCTCGTCGGTGCTGCGCCGCACCGCCGACGACGACGATCCCTACGAGCGCGTGGTCGTCGCCAACGCCGACCAGCTGGCCATCGTCACCGCCCTCGCGGACCCCGAGCCGCGCCCGCGCCTGATCGACCGCTGCCTGGTGGCGGCCTACGACGGCGGCCTGGACCCGCTGCTGGTGCTGACCAAGTCGGACCTCGCACCGCCCGAGAAGCTTCTGGAGCTGTATGGCGACCTGGACATCCCCTACGTCGTCACCAGCCGTGAGGAACTGGAGACCGGCGACGCCGCGGACCGGGTGCGCGAGCACCTCGACGGCAAGGCCACCGCGTTCGTCGGGCATTCGGGTGTGGGCAAGACGACCCTGGTCAACGCGCTGGTTCCGGAGGACAGGCGCCGCATGACCGGGCATGTCAACGCGGTCACGGGCCGCGGCCGGCACACCACGACCTCGGCGCTGGCGCTGCCGCTGCAGGAGGCGGACGGGTGGGTCATCGACACCCCGGGCGTACGGTCCTTCGGCCTGGCCCACATCGACCCGTCCCGCGTCATCCACGCCTTCCCGGACCTCGAGCCCGGCACCGAGGGCTGCCCACGGGCGTGCAGCCACGACGAGCCGGACTGCGCGCTCGACGCGTGGGTCGCCGAGGGCCACGCGGATCCGGCCCGGCTGTACTCCCTGCGCAGGCTGCTCGCCACGCGGGAACGCAGGGAAGGGGACTGACCTCGCCGGTGTTTGGGTGCCTCACACGCAGGTAAAGGCTTACACGCATCGAGATCCGACAGGACCTGAGCAGTCGGCGTGGGGACGTGGGAGGACGACACATGGCGTGGCTGCTGGTCATCGTGGCCGGACTTCTCGAGACCGGATTCGCCGTCTGCCTCAAGCTCTCCCACGGTTTCACCAGGCTCTGGCCGACCATCGCGTTCTGCTGTTTCGCACTGGGCAGCTTCGGCCTCCTCACGCTGTCCTTGAGGAAACTGGACGTGGGTCCGGCGTACGCGGTGTGGACGGGAATCGGGGCGGCGGGGACGGCGATCTACGGGATGGTGTTCCTGGGTGACCTCGTGTCCACGCTGAAGATCGTCTCGATCACGTTCGTGATCGTGGGCGTGATCGGCTTGCAGCTCTCGGGTTCGGCTCACTGAGACTGAGGGGGCACGCCGACCGAGGGGACACCCATCGTGAGGGGCGGGGCTCGGGGCGCACCGTCATCGAACCTGCCGCGGCAGAGCAGCCCGCAGCAGCTCCGCGACCCCACCCTCCCCCGGCGGAGCCGCCACACACGACAGCGACAACCTGACGGCCACCTCACAGGCACGGCCCAGCTCCGCGGCATCGCCGTTGCCCATGCCGGGCGCGACCGCCGCCGCCACGGCGCGATCACGGACCAGGCCCACAAGATCCGACGGTGAGGGCAGTGGCCCGTCGGCCCGCCGCTGTGCCGGTACGGCGGAGCCGGACGGCACTGCCGCGAGCGACGGCGACGGCAACGACTCGCTCCAGCATCCGGTGAGCATGGCGCGGACTAGGACGTTCTCGCGGGCAGCCGAGAGGGTCCACTCCGCGACGGACGTCAGCCGGTCGCCGACGTCCCCGTGCGCGGCGAGAGCCCTCTCGACACCGGCCAGGTACCCGTCCGCCACCCGGCGCACCAGGGCGCGGGCGAGCCCGTCCTTGCTGCCGAACTCGTTGTACAGCGTCTGGCGGGAGACACCGGCCGCCGCGGCCACGTCCACCATGCGCACGGCGGACCACGGACGGCGCAGGAGCGCCGTATAGGCGGCGTCCAGCAGGGATTCCCGCGCTGCAGGCATCATCGCCTCCCTCGGGACCAGCGGCTCTCACGCACAGAGTTGACGCGTGCACCGATAGTGTCAAGGGTTCTCGGCGGCATCGAAGGGCGCCTACCGGTCGTCGCACGCCGCGATCGCACGGCAGCGCGGAGCCGCCCGCGGAGGCGCCCCGGGAAGATCCCCCGTCCCGTGTGGCCGGTGCGGCGAAGGGGCAGATACGGTTCGGTCATGCCCGACTATCTCGATGACCTGCGGCTCGCCCATGTGCTCGCGGACGCGGCCGACGCCGCGACCACGGGCCGGTTCAAGGCCCTTGACCTCAAGGTCGAGACAAAACCGGACATGACACCGGTGAGTGAGGCCGACAAGGCCGCCGAGGAGCTCATCCGCGGCCAGCTCCAGCGCGCCCGGCCGCGCGACGCGGTCCTCGGCGAGGAGTACGGCGTCGAGGGCACGGGCCCGCGCCGCTGGGTGATCGACCCGATCGACGGCACCAAGAACTACGTGCGCGGCGTACCGGTGTGGGCCACGCTGATCTCGCTGATGGAGGCGGGCGAGGGGGGCTACCAGCCCGTCGTCGGTGTCGTCTCGGCGCCCGCGCTGGGCCGGCGTTGGTGGGCGGCGAAGGGGCACGGCGCGTTCACGGGGCGCAGCCTGTCCTCGGCGTCGCGGCTGCACGTCTCGCGCGTCTCGAGGCTGTCGGACGCGTCCTTCGCGTACTCCTCGCTGTCCGGCTGGGAGGAGCAGGGCCGACTGAACGGCTTCCTGGACCTGACGCGTGCGGTGTGGCGCACCCGCGGCTACGGCGACTTCTGGCCGTACATGATGGTCGCGGAGGGCTCGGTGGACATCTGCGCCGAGCCGGAGCTGTCGCTGTGGGACATGGCGGCGAACGCGATCATCGTGACCGAGGCCGGCGGCTCCTTCACGGGCCTCGACGGCCGCCCGGGCCCGCACAGCGGCAACGCGGCCGCCTCCAACGGGCTGCTCCACGACACCCTGCTCGACCATCTGAACGACCGGTACTAGCCCTACCGGTCCGTACGAGACACCAGGGGTGCACAGAGGTGCTTCTGTGCATCGCGAGCGCCCCTGAACTCACGTCGCGCGCCCTCTTGTTGACCGGCCCTTTGCCTGGGAACCTGGGCATCACCCACTTGTGAATTTGTGAAGCCTGGGGCGGGCGCTTCCGGCGGGCGACATCCTACGGTTCCGGAGCCCTGAGCCAGTGCGGTCGAGTGGGTTCGGTCCAGCGCACTCGTAGGAGGTGGCTCCGCCCCATGCTCGTCCGCGACGCCATGAGCACCGTGGTCCTCACCATCGGCCCCGCACACACTCTCCGCCAGGCAGCAGCCCTGATGTCAGCCCGCCGGGTCGGCGCGGCCGTGGTCCTCGACCCGGACGCCGGCGGCCCCGGCATCCTCACCGAGCGCGACATCCTCAACTCCGTCGGCCTGGGCCAGAGCCCGGACGTCGAACGGGCCCAGGCCCACACCACCATGGACGTCGTGTTCGCCGCTCCGTCCTGGACTCTCGAGGAGGCCGCGCGGGCCATGGCCCACGGCGGCTTCCGGCATCTGATCGTCCTGGACGACGAC
Organism: Streptomyces sp. Ru72; assembly: GCF_002920635.1. Classification (GTDB taxonomy): domain Bacteria; phylum Actinomycetota; class Actinomycetes; order Streptomycetales; family Streptomycetaceae; genus Streptomyces. Next base: position 87,882 of record NZ_PQSR01000018.1, read on the forward strand.
GAACCGGTCGGCGTCGTCTCGGTCCGCGACATCATCCGCTGCTGGGCCCCGGCGCGTCGACCGGCAGCGGTGAGCTGATGCACGACGGTGCCTGTACGGACAGGATCCGCACAGGCACCGCACCGGCTCAGCCGCGGAGCAGGCGCAGGGCTGCACCCACCACATTGGACGAAGTCCAAGACAAGTAAGCATCCAAAGTCACACCTGTTCGGAATCTGGTCCCCAGCTGTTAGGCTGGTGGGCATGAGTGACCTGTTGGAACGGCTGCGCGGACGTGGATGGCGGATGACCGCGCAGCGGCGTGTCGTGGCCGAGGTCCTCGACGGCGAGCACGTCCACCTGACGGCCGACGAGGTGCACGCGCGTGCCGTCGCCAAGCTGCCGGAGATCTCCCGGGCAACCGTCTACAACACGCTGGGCGAGCTGGTGTCCCTGGGCGAGGTGCTCGAGGTCGCCACGGACAAGCGCGCCAAGCGGTACGACCCGAACGCGCACCGTCCGCACCACCACCTGGTGTGTGCAAACTGCGGCACGATCCGCGACGTCCACCCGACGGGCAACCCGCTGACGGACCTCCCCGACTCGGAGCGCTTCGGCTTCACGGTGTCGGACGTAGAGGTGACGTACCGCGGCCTGTGCCCGAACTGCGCAGCGGCGGCCTAGCGGCGCTTCGCCGGCCGCCGCGTTCACCTCGCAAGGGGGCGTCACAGCGCCAGAAGGGGCGCGTCACGCATCAACAGAGCATCAATGCATAACAGACCGAGGCCGGAACCCGTTTGGGTTTCCGGCCTCGGTCCTTCAGTAGCGGGGACAGGATTTGAACCTGCGACCTCTGGGTTATGAGCCCAGCGAGCTACCGAGCTGCTCCACCCCGCGTCGGTGAACGCAACATTACGTCAACGACACGGACAGAGGCAAATCGCTTCAGCGGCCCCACGCTCCTGCGGTGCCCAGAGCCCCGCTCCGTCACGCCGACAGTTCCTCCCGCAGAGCGTCCCGCAGCCGCGCCGCCCGCTCCGCCACCTCCGCCGGCCCGAGCGACACCGCCCGGTCGGCCCACCGCTGCCCCTCCGCCAGCTCCCCCTGACGCGCGTAGACCAGAGCCAGCCGCAGCGCCGCCCGACCGTGCCCTGCATCGGCCGCCCGGGTCCACCACAGCGCGGCCTCCGGCTCGCTCCCCTCCCGCGCCAGCAGCAGCCCCAGATTGAACGCGCCGTTGCGCGACCCGCCCTCAGCCGCCTCCCGGTACCACCTCGCCGCCTCCACGACGTCCCCCCGCGCGGCGGCCAGCATCCCGACCCGTACCTGCGCCCGACGGTGCCCCTGCGAGGCCGCCCGCTCGTACCACTCCTCGCACTCGCTCTTCTCGTGCGACGGCTCCCCCAGCTCGTGCGCGGGCGCCGGGGGCCGCCGCGCGTCCAGGAGCATGGCCAGCCGGTACGCCGCCTCGGCGCTGCCGCCCCCCGCGGCGCAGCGCAGATGCCGTTCGGCCGTCCGCTCGTCACCCTGACGCAGTCGGGCGATCCCGACCTGGAGCGCCGCCTCGGTGTGCCCGGCGGCCGCCGCCCGCTCGTACCATCCGAGGGCCGTGTCGTCCTCGCCCCGCCCTGCGTAGAGGATGCCCAGGTTGAACGCGGCGTCCACGCTCCCCGCCTCCGCCGCCTTGGAGAACCACGGTTCCGCCCCCGTCGCGTCCCCGCCCTGCAGCAGCAGGATGGCGAGCGCGTTCGCCGCCTCCCGGTGCCCGGCGTACGCCGCGCGCCGGTACCACTGCTCGGCCTGCGCGGTCCGCCCCTGCTCGGCGCAGAGCAGAGCCAGGTTGTACGCGCCGTTGACGTCGCCCGCGTCCATCGCCGCCCGGTACCACCGCTCGGCGGTCTGCGTCTCTCCACGCTCGGCGTGCAGCGCGCCCAGCGCGTTCGCCGCGTTGCCGTCGCCCTCCTGGGCGGCTCTGAGCCACCACACCGCGGCGCTCTCGGTGTCCCCCGTGTCCCGCAGCAGGAAGCCGAGCGCGCAGGCGGCCCGCGCCTCGCCGTCCTTCGCGCTCGTCAGGTACCAGCGACCGGCCTCCTTCAGCTCGCCCCGCCTCTCCAGGATCGCCCCGAGGTGCAGCGCGGCGCGCCGGTGTCCGCGCGCGGCGGCCTGCCGGTACCACTGCTCGGCCTCCTCGAGCGCGGACGGCTCGACACCGTTGTCAGCGCCGGCCTTCCGCTCGGACAGCGCCCTGCGGTCGAGCGTTCTCGCCAACCGGTACGCGGCCTCACGGTGCCCGCGCTCCGCGGCGGCCCGCATCCACTGCTCGGCGCCGTCGTCACCGCGGTGCTCCAGGAGATCGGCGAGCGCGTAGGCGCCCAGCACATGCCCCTGCTCGGCCGCCTGGCGCAGCCAGTACTCGGCGGCCGGCTCGTCGCCGCGCTCACGGTGGTGCCGTCCGAGCGCGTGCGCGGCGGCGGCGGACCCTGCGACGGCGGCGATGCGCCACCAGCCGGCCGCCTCCTCCGCGTATCCGCGCTGGTGCAGAAGGACACCCAGGTTGTTGGCGGCGGCGCGGTCACCCGCGGCCGTGGCGGCGCGCAGCTGGGGCTCGGCTCCGTCGAGATCGCCTCGGCGCAGCAGCATGGCGCCGAGGACGCTCATCGCCTGGACGTCTCCGGCCTCGGCAGCGAGCCGCTGCCGTGCCTCCTCGGCCGCCTCACCGGCCTCGTCCCGCTCGACAGCCTGCTCGACAGCCTGGTCGGACGGGTCGACGGAGGAATCGGCCGAGTGATCGGCAAACTGGTGGGCGAGTCGGTGGGCGGACATGTCGGCGGACTGCTCGGCCGGCCGGTCCACGAGCCGGTCGGCGGACCGCACAAATCGGCCCGTCCCGAACAGAGTTGCCTTGTCCCCCATAACGTCCATCGTCGCACCACCTGCAACCTGGGTACACCTGGTATACCGCAGCCAGTGAGGTCACTTCAGCGTTTTGTCGACATGCCCACAGAGAGACAAGTCAAACACAGAAGTGGCCAACTGCCCCCACAAGCAGCCGCATTTCAGGCAAGTCACCTGGTCACGCCGTACGCCCCCTCGTGTCGCACACACGCCGAGGGCCCGGATCCACGATCAGGATCCGGGCCCTCGACTTCAGTAGCGGGGACAGGATTTGAACCTGCGACCTCTGGGTTATGAGCCCAGCGAGCTACCGAGCTGCTCCACCCCGCGCCGTTGTTGGTTCACCGTATCACGGCGCGGGAGTGGTCCTGGTTCAGCCCCCGCCGGAAGCGCTCGGCGAACTGCTGGCCGAACCGCTCGGACTGCCGCTCGGTGAACTGCCCGGTGAGCTGCTCGGAGTGGCGGAGGGACTGCTGCCGCTCGCGCCACCGCTGCCACCGCCACTGGTCTTCCCGGCCTTTGTCTGGGCCTCCTCGGCCTGCTTCAGCGCGTCCTGCAGGTCCTTCTGCGCCCGCCCGTACGCCTCCCAGTCGCCCTTCTTGAGGGCTTCCTGGCCGGCGTCGAAGGCCTTCTGGGCGTCCTGGAGCGCCTGTTGGACGGTCGGGTTGCCGGGTGTCGGCGGGTTGCCGGTCCCGGTCTCCGGCGGCGGGGTGGAACCCTGGACGCCGAAGACCTTGTTGAGCGCCTCGTCGAGCGTGTCCTCGAACGCGGTGTTGCCGCCGTAGGTCACCAACACCTTGCGCAGCAGCGGATACTTGAGCCCGCCGCCGCGGACGTAGACGGGTTCCACGTACAGCAGTCCTCCGTCGATCGGCACGGTGAGCAGGTTGCCGTACTCGATGTCGGAGTCGCCGCCCTTCAGCAGCCTGATCGACTCGGCGATGCTCTGCTCGGAGTTGAACTGGCTCTGGACCTGCTTCGGCCCGTCGACCGTTCTGCTCGTCGGCAGCTTCAGAATCCTGATCTTGCCGTAGTCGGGGGTACCCGCCTCGGAGTCGACCGCCATGAAGGCGCTCAGGTTGTCACGGCCGTTCGGTGTGAAGGTCGTCGTCAGGGAGAACGCCTGCGCCTGCTGGTCGGGCATCTTCATGCTCAGGTAGTACGGCGGCACCGCGTTGCCCGTCTTGTTCGTCGGGTCGTCGGGCACCTGCCAGACCTCGCTGCCGCTGAGGAACGTCTGCGCGTCCTTGACGTGGTAGCGGGTCAGCAGCTCGCGCTGGACCTTGAACAGGTCCTGCGGGTAGCGCAGATGGGACATGAGCGACGGCGAGATGTCGCCACGCGGCTCCACGGTGCCCGGGAACGCCTTCATCCAGGTCTTCAGGACCGGGTCCTCGGTGTCCCACTGGTAGAGCTTGACCTCGCCCGTGTACGCGTCGACGGTCGCCTTCACCGAGTTGCGGATGTAGTTGACCTGGTTCTGCTGGGCCATCACCGCGCGCTGGGTGTTGCCCGCGGTCAGCGAGTCGGCCGTGGTGTCGCCCAGCGTCGTACGGGAGGAGTACGGATAGCCGTTCGACGTCGTGTAGGCGTCGACGATCCACTGGATGCGGCCGTCGACGACGGCCGGGTAGGCGTCGCCGTCGATGGTCAGCCACGGCGCGACCGCCTCGACGCGTTCCTTGGGCGTGCGGTTGTACAGGATCCGCGAGCCGTCGCCTATGGCGCCGGAGTAGAGGATCTGCGGCTCGCTGAACGCCACCGCGTACGCGGCCCGGTTGATCGGGTTGGAGAGGCTGACCCCGCTCTTGCCCCGGTAGCTGGTGGTCTTCTCGCCGTTGTCGTCGGAGTAGTCGATCTCCTTCTGGGGGCCGCCGACGATCGAGTACGTGGTGGTCTTCTCGCCGTAGTAGATCCGCTGTTCGTACGTCCCGAGGTCACCGGTCGACGGCAGGTCGGACTCGGTGAAGACGGGCTGGCCGTTGGCGTCGGCGGTGGTGCCCTTGGCCGCGACCACGCCGTAGCCGTGGGTGTAGCGGAAGTGGTCGTTGATCCAGTTGTTCTTCGGAATGCCGTTCAGGTTCAGCTCGCGCAGACCGATGACCGTGTCCTGGTCCTTGCCGTCCTTCGTGTACCGGTCGACGTCCAGGTTGGTCGGGAACGCGTAGTAGTTCTTCATCTGCTGGAGCTGCTGGAACGTCGGCGAGACGATGTTCGGGTCCAGCAGGCGGATGCTCGCGGTGGCGTCCGCGTCTGCGCGCAGCGCGCTCTTGTCCTTGCTGCTGCTCGTCCCCGGGTACTCGCTGACCTGGGCGTCGTCGATGCCGTAGGCCTCGCGGGTCGCCTTCAGGTTCTTGTCGACGTACGGCGCCTCCTTGGCCTGCTCGTTCGGCTGGACCTGGAACTTCTGGACGATCGCCGGGTACAGCCCGCCGATGAGGATCGCCGAGAGCACCATCAGGCCGAAACCGATCACGGGCAGCTGCCAGGTGCGCCGCCACAGAGTGGCGAAGAACAGCAGCGCGCAGATGACCGCGATGCAGAACAGGATCGTCTTGGCCGGCAGGTAGGCGTTCGCGTCGACGTACCGCAGACCCGTCCAGTTGCCGGTCGCCTTGAAGTCGCTGGACTTGACCGCGAGTCCGTACCGGTCGAGCCAGTAGGCGACCGCCTTCAGGGCGACGAAGACACCGAGCAGCACGGACAGGTGCCCGGTGGCGGCGGCGGTGGCGCGCGCTCCCGGGGAGGTGATCCGCAGCCCGCCGTACAGGTAGTGGGTGAGCGCGGCGGCGATCAGGGACAGGACCGTCGCGGCGAAGCCGAAGCCGAGCAGGAAGCGGTACCAGGGCAGGTCGAAGGCATAGAAGGAGACGTCCAGGTGGAACTGGGGGTCCTTCTGGTGGAACGGCACGCCGTTCACCCACATCAGCCAGGTCCGCCACTGGCTCGACGCCGACGCGCCCGCGACCAGGCCCACCAGGGCGGTGATCCCGAGCAGCAGCCACGTCTTGTAGGGCGCGATCCCCATCCGGTACCGGTCGAGGCTCTGCTGCTCCATGGACATGGCGCTCAGCGGCGGACGCAGCCGGTGCGCGAGCCAGATGTTCACGCCGACCGCTGCCGCCATCAGCAGACCGAAGACGAAGAAGAGCCCGATCTTGGTCCACAGGGTGGTGGTGAAGACCGACGAGTACTTCACCGACCGGTACCAGAGCCAGTCCGTCCAGAAACCGGCGAACATGACGAACGCCATACCGAGGACGGCGAGGACCCCGAGCGTCATGAGCAGGGTCCGGGCCCGCCCGGACGGGCGGCCCACTCTGATCCGTGGCCCCGTCGGGCCTCCGCCGCGGTCGGGCATCTGGAAAGCCAAGGTGCGCACCTCGAAGTTCGCTGTTGATCCGAGTTGATCCGTCAGGCCCCCGTGAACGCGGACCATGGATGAGGCTCCACGATCGCGGAGCCTCACCTATGCAACTTACTGGCGCTTTACTCGGTTCCCGCTTCCGGGTGGGAACGAGGCAGGATTGTGACCATGTCCAACACTCCCATGGCAGCGAACCCGCTCACCCGGGCCGTGCTCGAGATCGACGAGTACGCCTCCGGCCTCGGCTGGGACCAGCCCGCTCGCCTCTTCGCCCTCGTCGACACCGCGCGCCTGCGGACCGAGGAGCCCGCGCTCGCGACCCAGCTCGGCCTTCAGGACGAGCCCGAGGCCGCGGGTCTCACCCCGATCGAGCAGGACGAGATCCCCGCCGACCGGCCGCTGGACGAGTTCCTCGGCACCATCGCCTGGCCCGACGCGGTGGTCGGCTGTGCGCTCACGGTGGAGCGGCTGATGCTGCCGCCGTCCGCGGAGTCCCAGGTCCCCCAGGGACTGAGCGAGAAGAAGCTGGCCGCGTGGGTCGCCGAGCACCCGGAGCGCCAGGAGGTGCGGATGACGGTGGCGGTGCTGCGGGACGGCGCGCGGGAGTCGGCGCTGCGGCTGCGCGAGAAGGACTCGCCGACGGAGGTGCTGACCGGCCCGGACCTCGTGCCGGGCCTTGCGGAGGCACTGGCGGCGACGTTCGAGGACTGAGCGCTCCGCGTACGCGCGAGTGGGGGCGCCCGGAGGCTTACGGGCGCCCCCACTCATGCGAAGGCGCTGCTCGTCAGCCCTTGGTGGTGCACGTCGGCAGATCGGCGGTCTTGCCGGTGCGGATGTCCTTGAGGGCGTTCAGGGCGTCCTCGATGGTGTTGACCTTCACCAGGGTGAGCCCCTTGGGGGTGTCCTTGGCGGCGGAGGCGCAGTTGTCCTTGGGGGTGAGGAAGTACTGTGCGCCCTTGCTGCGCGCCCCGACGGTCTTCATCTCGACACCGCCGATCGGTCCGACCTGGCCGTCGTCGTCGATGGTGCCGGTGCCGGCGACGAACTTGCCGCCGGTGAGGCTGCCCGGGGTGAGCTTGTCGTAGATGCCGAGGGCGAACATCAGCCCGGCGCTCGGTCCGCCCACGTCGGCGAGCTTGATGTCGATGGTGAACGGGAAGGTGTGATCGGTCCCGGCGGAGATCCCGACGATGGCCCGTTCCCGGCCGGTGTCGTGGGACTTCGTCGTGGTGATCGTCACATCCCGGGTTCCGGTCGCCGTCTTGTGCGCCTTCTCGGCGGCGGCCTGCTCCTTCGCCGGGACGATCGTGAATACGACATTCTCGCCGGGCTTGTGCTTGGTGACCAGCTTTGCGACGTCCTCGGGCACCTTCACGGCACTGCCGTCGACGGCCTTGATCACATCGCCGGCGTGCAGCCTGCCCTCGGCGGGCGACCCCTTGAGCACGGTGGAGACGATCACCCAGGACTTCACCGGGATGCCCAGCTCCTTCAGGGCTGCGACCTTGGCGCTCTCCTGGGACTGGCTGAACTCCTCGGCGTTCTCCTGCGTGGACTGCTGTTCGGTCTTGCCGTCCGGGTAGAGCGTGTCGTGCGGGACCACCTTGGTGTCGTGCGCCAGCCAGCCGTAGACGGCCTCCACGAGGTTCATGTTGTAGTCGGCGCTGGTGACCCGCACGGTGGTCATGTTCAGGTGTCCGGTCGTCGGGTAGGTCCTGCGCCCGGAGATCTGCAGCACCGGCTGGCCGTCGTGCTCGTCCAGGGTGTTCACCGTCGGCCCCGGGGACATCTCCGAGTACGGCACTTTGATGAACACTCCCGCACACAGGAGCGCGATCAGCATCAAGGTGGAGGCGAGCATCGTCGCGGTGCGGCGTGGCATGGAACGACAGTACGGGACGGTGCTGTCAGCGGACCGTCAGGGCCGTCCGTACGAGCACGGGCGGCCCTGGATCCTCGGCGCGCTCAGCCGCCCGAGTGGGACCTCTCCATGGCCTCGCGGAAACGCGCGTACCCGGCGAGCTCGGAGCCGTCGCCCGCGGCCTTGCGGTTGCGACTGGCCCAACTGCCCCACAGTCCTGCACCGATCCCAGCCAAAAGCGGAATCAGCAACCAGGCGAGCGCCGCCATGCCGACCTCCCAACCCCGATGAGCGACCGCAACTGACTGATCAGCAGATTAATCATCTGCAATGTCAACGCTCACGCGAGGGGTACGGTTACGCAACCGGAGCCCGGGTGAGAGGTTGGTTAACCCCAGGAGAGGTACGCGCTCCCCCGCTCGGCAGGCACCGACCCGCCCTCCCGCCGCCCGACCACCACCCCACAACGACAGCGCTACGCGCCGACCCATTCATCGGTGCCGTCGGAGAACCTCTGGTGCTTCCAGATGGGCACTTCGTGCTTGAGGTCGTCGATGAGCTTGCGGCAGGCCTCGAAGGCCTCACCCCGGTGGGGGCACGCCACGGCGACGACGACGGCGAGATCACCGACGCGCAGGTCCCCCACGCGGTGCACCGCCGCGAGCGCCCGGACGGGGTACTCGGCGACGACCTTCTCGGCGATGCGGCGCATCTCGGCCTCGGCGGTCGGATGGCACGAGTAGCCGAGCGCGTCGACATCGGCCCCGCCGTCATGGTTGCGCACGGTTCCGACGAACAGCGCGATCCCTCCGGCCGCGGCGTCCCCTACGGACTGGAAGACCTCGTCGACGGAGAGCGGGGTGTCCCGAATGGCCAGCAGCTTGATGGGCTCGTCCGCCACCTGCTCACCGGGGTGATCACTGTTGGGTGCCATGCCCCCATCGTGCCGTACACCTCGGAGAAGGAGGAACAGCCGCAGTCCCCGGGCGATATTTCAGGGGACGCGGTCCCCGAGCGGGGCCCCGGGGGCGGAGCACCCGGGAAGGGGAAGGGTGAGGGCCGCGGGCGAACTGCCTCGGCGCCCAGCCGCGACGCACCGAACCCGGCCGGAATCCCGCTGCGACACCTGACCAGACCCCCGCACCGCCCCTCAGACCCGCCGCCGCGCCTTCCGCGCCCTCCGCACCACCGCCGCCGCACCCAGCAGAGCGACCGTCGCCCCCGCGGCCCCCGCCGCCGTCGCGTCCTTGCGTCCCAGCCGCCGCCCCACCACGGTGTGCCGCCCGGCCACCTCCTCCAGCAGCTCGGCCAGCACCTCCTCGTTCGTCCACTTCGGCCGCCACCCGGCGTCGTGCAGCCGGCTCCCGCTCACGACCCAGGGGTACATCGTGTACGCGAGGTCCCCGGCCGGCGACGGCGTCAGCCCGATGCGGTGCAGCCGGGCCGCCGCGCCCAGCGCGACCGCGGACGGCAGCTCCATCCGCCGGATCCCGCTCAGCTCCTCGACCTCCTCCTGCTCCAGCCACCCCTCGCACCCGACGGCCAGTTCCCCCTCCACCTTCTCGAGAACGGCGTACTCCAAGGCACTGCACAGATCCTCGACGTGGCAGAACTGCCACGCCGGCCGCGACCCCGCCACCACCAGCAGCCGAGGTGACTCGAAATACCTGGTCAGCGCCGTGTCCGTGCCCCCGACCAGCACCGCGGGCCGCACCACGGTGACGTTGAGCCCCGGATGGGCCCTCGGCGCCCGCCGCGCGAGCCGCTCGATCTCCAGCAGGTCCCCGACCCCGGTCGCCTCCGCCGTCGCCCGCAGCTCGGCGTCCTCCGACAGCGGCAGCTCGTTGTCCGGCAGCGCCCCGTAGACCATCGCGGACGTGCACAGCACCACCCGGTGCACCCCGGCGGCCGCCGCCGCGGTCAGCACGGTCTGCGTTCCGCGCACGTTGTACGCCGTGCGCGCCGCCGGGTCCGTCTCCAGGTCCAGGTCGAGCGCCAGGTGCACCACCACGTCCGCGCCCCGCAGCTTGTCCGCGATCGCCGGATCCCGCACGTCCAGGATGTGCCACCGCGCCGCCGCGCACTCCCCGCGTCGCTCGTCGATGGCGACGACCTGCCGGATCTCCTCGCACGCGGCGAGCCGCTCGGTGAGCAGCGCGCCGACCCCGGACGCGGCACCGGTGACCGCGACGACGGGCCCGCGGATGGCGGCCGACTCGCCGGCGCCGAGCGCCGTCCTTGAGGGGCGGTGGTCGGGCGACGGGTGGGCTGAATGGTTTCGCGCTGCGCGAACCTGCGGATCTGGGGAACTCACCGGGCGTCTCCAGCGGTTGTCTTCCATACGGACGCAAAGCACGCGTGCGTACCAGGTGGCATCCATCCTGCCCCAGGCCAGGAGTCGGCGAAGCACCCAGGCCCGATCGGGTCAAGGTGTCTACGCTGGGTGGTGTTGTCGGGCAGCCAGCCGCCGGAAGGAACCGGTGGCCTTACCAGCCGAGGAATCCCGTGAGTGACACCCCATTCGGATTCGGCCTTCCGCCGGAGGAGCCGGAGAACGGCGACGAGGGCAAGAAGAAGGACCCGCAGAGCGGCGGTGGTCAGGGACCGGCCAACCCGTTCGGCTTCGGGCTTCCCGGAGCCGGCGGTGCCGGCGCCGACAACCCGCTCGCAGCGATGTTCGGTTCCCTGAACCCCACCGACCTGGGCGCCGCCTTCCAGCAGCTGGGCCAGATGCTCTCCTACGAGGGCGGCCCCGTGAACTGGGACATGGCCAAGCAGATCGCCCGCCAGACGGTCTCCCAGGGCACCCCCGACGGCACCAAGGACCAGAGCGTGAGCCCTGGCGAGCGCTCCGCCGTGGAGGAGGCCGTCCGCCTGGCCGACCTGTGGCTCGACGACGCGACGTCGCTGCCGTCCGGCTCGGGCTCCGCAGTGGCCTGGAGCCGCGCGGAGTGGGTCGAGGCGACCCTGCCGGTGTGGAAGGAGCTCGTCGATCCGGTCGCCGAGCGCGTCGGCGCGGCCATGGGCGACGTCCTGCCGGAGGAGATGCAGGCCATGGCGGGCCCGCTGATCGGCATGATGCGCTCCATGGGCGGCGCCATGTTCGGCACGCAGATCGGGCAGGCCGTCGGCGTGCTCGCGGGCGAGGTCGTCGGCTCCACCGACATCGGTCTGCCGCTCGGCCCGGCCGGGAAGGCCGCGCTGCTGCCGCTGAACATCGAGGTGTTCGGCAAGGACCTGGGCGTGCCCAAGGAGGAGGTGCGGCTGTACCTCGCACTGCGCGAGGCCGCCCACCAGCGCCTGTTCGCACACGTGCCGTGGCTGCGCTCGCACCTGTTCGGCGCCGTCGAGGGCTACGCCCGCGGCATCAAGGTCGACACGGCGAAGCTGGAGGACGTGGTCGGCCAGTTCGACCCGCAGAACCCGGAGGAGCTGCAGCAGGCGCTCCAGCAGGGCATGTTCCAGCCGGAGGACACACCGGAGCAGAAGGCGGCCCTGGCCCGTCTGGAGACGGCGCTGGCGCTCGTCGAGGGCTGGGTCGACGCGGTGGTGCACGCGGCCGCGAAGCCGCGCCTGGCATCCGCGGACGCGCTGCGCGAGACCCTGCGCCGCCGTCGCGCCTCGGGCGGCCCGGCAGAGCAGACGTTCGCCACGCTGATCGGCCTGGAGCTGCGCCCGCGCCGGCTGCGGGACGCCTCCCGTCTGTGGGCGTCGCTCACGGACGCGCGCGGTGTCGACGGCCGGGACGGCCTGTGGGCCCACCCGGACATGCTGCCGACGGCGTCCGACCTGGACGACCCGGACGGGTTCGTGCACCGCGAGCAGCTCGACTTCTCGGAGCTGGACAAGATGCTCGGCGAGGCGGCGGGCGGCTCCGCTCCGAAGCCGGACCTGAGGAAGAAGGACGGCGGCGAAGCAGAGGGCGACGACGCCGAGTGAGCCTCCACGACGACGCTGTCCTCGTGCTCAAGTCCTACGAGGACCAGGAAGAGCTGCGCCAGGCGTATCTGGACCACCTCCAGGCGCACCCGGACGGCATGTGGAAGTCCTGTGGGGACGGGCACATCACCGCGAGCGCACTGGTGATCGACCCCGAGCACGGCCGGGTGCTCCTGACCCTCCACAAGAAGATCCGGATGTGGCTGCAGATGGGCGGCCACTGCGAGCCGGACGACGCGACGCTGGCGGACGCCGCGCGCCGTGAGGCGACCGAGGAGTCGGGCATCGAGGGACTGATCCTGCTGCCCGGCGGTCCCGTGCGCCTGGACCGGCATCACACGCCGTGCGCCTGGCACCTCGACGTCCAGTACGCGGCGCTCGCCCCGGCCGGGGCCGTGGAGGCGATCAGCGACGAGTCCCTGGACCTGCGCTGGTTCCCGTACACCGAGGTGGCGGACGTGGCGGACGAGTCGGTCGTACGGCTGCTGGAAGCTACGCGCGCCAGGCTGTGAAGGTGTGACCGGGTGAGGGGTGGCCGCCACTGCGGTCACCCCTCACCCATGCTCAGCTCCAGACGTTTCCCTGGTTCTGTGCCCGTGCCCCGTGCTGCCCCATGCCGAACTGCGCGGCCAGCCCCTGCCCGATCTGGGCGTTCTGCGGCGGCAGCAGCTCGCTGGGCTGCACCAGCGCGAAGCCGCTGCCCATGAAGCTGAGCTCCCAGCCCTCACCGGTGTTGCCGCGGCGCCGCCACACCCCGGAGGAATGCGTCTGGGCCTGCATCTGCACCCGAAGACCGGTGGACCAGGCGACGATCGCGTCGGCGTCGCAGTTGACGTACTTGTCCGGCGTGACCTGCATCAGCAGCGGCGCACCCGACGTCATCAGCGCGACCTTGCCGCGGCCGGTGATGTTGAGCTGGTACTTGCCGGAGCCGGAGATCCCGTACAGGCTGTCGACGGCGATGACCTCGTGGTGCAGCGAGGAGTCCATCGCCAGGACGTAACTGCTGTCGACGGTCAGCCCGTCCCGCTCGACGTCCATGATGTGCACGTGCTGCGCGAGGTTGGCGAGGTAGACGGTGCCCTGTCCGTGACAGCGCATCAGGTCCAGGCCCTCACCGGTGTGGGCCCGCGCGCGACGCTGACCGCCGCTCTGGTACTCGGCGTCGAACTCGATGAGCCCCTGATAGGCGACCATGGTGCCCTTGCGCGCCAGGACGTCGTCGTGGCCCTCCAGCAGGACGCGCAGCATCTGCGGGTTCTGCAGGCTGTAGCGCTCCTGGGTCTGCTGCTCGTTGTAGGCGAAAAGCGAGCTCTGCATGGTGTGCGGTTCCCCCTCAGCCCCGGATCCGGAGGCGGTCGGTGCTGTCCTCGCTGGGCTGGACGACCACGATGCCCTGCCCGGAGAACGCCATCTGGTAGGCCTCGCCGCTGCCGCGCCCGATGAGCGACTGCGCCTTGAAGCTGCGCTTGCCCTTCACCTTGAGGTTCGGGGACCAGGCGACGAGTGCGTCCGGGTCCACGTACGTCTCGTCCTCGCCTCCGCCGCAGTCGACCACGATCGGGGTGCCCCGGGATGTCAGGGCCACCCAGCCCTGCCCGGAGATCCTCGTGTTCCACAGGCCCTGTCCGGCGAACTTGGCGAGTCCCTTGACGCGTTCGACGCCCCACTGCAGGTGGGCGTCGAAGGCGAGCAGGTTGGTGGCGTTGACGGAGATCGCATCGCCGCCCAGGTTGATGACGACGACGTTCGCCCCGTAGTCGGCGAGGTAGAGCAGACCGTCGCCGGAGCACTTCATCAGGGGCGCACCCTCACCCGTCATCCAGTCCCGCGCGATCTGGCGCACGGCGGGCGGGTTGGGCTCGTACTGGACGAACCCTTCGTAGGCGACCATGGAGCCCACGCGCGCGAGGAGGTCGTTTCCGGTCTGCATGGCGACCTTCAGCATGTGGCTGCCGTGGTTCTCCATGCGAGCGGTGACGGGTGCGGGGGCATAGCCCGCGAGCGGCTGGTTCATGACGGGCTCCCTCAGACCTCGTACGGCTGGACGACGACGAAATTGCCGGGTGCGGCGCGGAACTGCAGGTTCACGCCCTCTCCGGTGTGGCCCGGATAGGCGTTGCGGCGCATGCGCACCTGGCTGGAGACGATCACCTGGGCGGCGGCCGACCAGGCGACGACGGCGTTGGAGTCCACGAACGTCGTCGGGGTGACGGGCAGCACCACGGGTGCGCCGTGCGTCTTGACGACGATCGTGCCGGTGCCCTGGAACTGCATGGTGAACAGGGCGCCCCCGGGGATGCCGTGCCCCTCGATGCGCCGCACCTCGTGCTGGAGTGATTCGTCGAAGGCGAGGACGTTCTCCGCGGAGACACAGATCGCGTCCCCCTGGAGCTCGATCGGGTGCAGATCGGTGGCGCTCTCCGCGAGGAACACCTGCCCCTGGCCCGTGCAGCGCATCAGCTGCATCTCCTGACCGGTGGCGTTGCCCACGATCCGCCCGGCGAAGCCGGCGCCCTTGTAGCCGAAGTCGACCTTGCCCTGGTAGAGCACCATGCTGCCCTGGCGGGCCAGTACGGGCTGGCCGCCGATGCCGAGGTCCACGCGGACGAGCTTCTTGTTCTGCTGCGTCCACCGCTGCCCGGTGGGCGTCTCCTTGAAGACCTGCAACGCGGCGGCCACACCGGTGGCCTGGGGAGCACCCTGCGGAGCGCCCTGGGGAGCGCCGTACGGGGAGGGGGCGCCGGGCGGGGCCGGGTACTGCCCGGGAGCCTGGCCGTACGGCGGCTGCTGTGCGTATCCGGGTGGCATCGACGCGGCCGGCTGCTGTCCGTATCCGGGCGGGGGGCCGGGCGGAGCGGGCGGCTGGACGTGCGGCGCCGGGCCCGGCGGCGGCACGGCTCCGGCTGGGGGCGCGTTCAGGGGCGCGACGATGGTGGGGGCGGCGTGCACGGAGGGCGCGGGCGCGTGGGGAGCGGGTCCCTGGGGCGGCGCGTAGCCCTGGGGGGCGGGTTGCGGCTGCTGCGGCATCGGCGCGGGAGCGGATGCCGGAGGTGCGGGGGGTGCGGGCGCCGGGGCAGGTGCGGCCGGGGCGGCGAACGCCGGCGGGGCGAACCCCGGGGCGGCACCGGTCTGCGGCTGCTGCGGGGCGGGCGTCTGCTCCTCCTCGAGGACCTCCCCGCCGAAGTTCTTCAGCAGTGCCTCGAGGCCGCCGTCGAACCCCTGCCCGACCGCGGCGAACCGCCAGACGTCCTTGAGGTAGAAGTCGCCCAGCATGACGGCGCGTTCGGTGGTGAACTCCGAGCCGCTGAAGGGGTAGCGGGCCACTTCCTCGCCGCCCGCGACGATACGCAGGTATCCGGGGCCGATCTGCGACATCTGCCCGGCGCCGTCGATCGTCGCCGTGAAGGACAGCTTGTGGATGTGCGACGGGATCTTGTCCAGCGTGACCCGGAAGGACTCCGTGTCCCCCGCCTGCGGACCGAGGAGCTGAATGGCCTCCTCCGGCGTCTTCGGCTGGTTGAAGAAGACGAAGTACCGGTCGTCCGAGAGCCGTTCGTCGGCGTCCAGCCCGAAGCAGCTGATGTCGAAGCTCAGTCCGGGCGCGGAGATCTGCACCCCTACGTACAGGTCCGTGCCCGCCGTGAGGTCACTGATCCTGGCCTTGTGGCCGCGTTGGAATTCCCTGGCCATGCGTAACGACCGTCCCCCATCCCGAATGTGAGTGCGTCGCGCCAGGCTAACGGCAAACGCACGCAGCGGAGGGGAGCCGGTACAGACCCGGTACACAACCGCATCGTCGTGAGGACCGGCGGCTTCTCGGCCTTCTGCGGCGGTGCGCGCAGTACGGAGATGGCCCGTACGACCGCTGAGGGAGTGTGGGCCGCGTCGCCGCTACTCCTCGTCCTGCGCCGGCTGGTACGGCAGTCGGCCGGCAGCGACCACCCCCTCCAGATAACCGCGGGCACGCTCGGTGCGCGGATACGCCTCCAGCAACCGCCAGAAGCGCGGCCCGTGTCCCGGTACGAGCAGATGTGCGAGCTCGTGCAACAGGACGTAGTCGATGACGTACTCGGGCATGCCCTGCAGCCGGTGCGACAGTCGGATGCTGCCCTCGGACGGGGTGCACGAGCCCCAGCGTGTGTTCTGGTTGGTGACCCAGCGGACCGAGGCGGGCCGCGCCCGACCGTCCAGGTACTGCAGCGACAGCCGCTCGGCACGCTCGGCCAGATCGGCGTCGCCGATCACCCGGCGGCTCTCCTGAGCGGCCAGCTTGTCGAGCATGACGGTCACCCAGCGCTGCTCCTCCGCCTTGGACATCCGGGCGGGGATGAGCACGACGGTGCGATCACCCTCGCGGTAGGCGGACACCGTTCTGCGGCGTCGCGCGCTTCTGCGAACCTCGATCGCGCTCGTCCCCGAGCCGCTCGGCGGCTGGCTCGTCGTGCTGCGCGGCGGCTTTCCGGCACGGTGCGGTGGGTCGGCGGGCACGCCCCGACGTTACCCGCTGCACACGGGGGAAGTCCCGCCTCCGACGCGGTTCCGCGCTGATCCCCACTCCCGCGCACGTGATTCATATGACGAACACCTCCCCCTGTGGACAACTTTCGGCACGCTGCGCTGGGTCCAGGCATGCTGGCATGCGCCGGCGGACAGACACATCCGCTGTCATATGACGACGTACTGACGCATTACGGACTACGGGGGCCGGTCATGCATCCGATGGTGAAGCCCGCGCTGCGGCGCGGATGGCGCGATCTGAACACCGTCCAGTTCGGGATGGCACCCTCGCACGCGATGGTGCTGGGCCCGGTGGACACCGCGACGGGCAGCTTCCTCACCCTGCTCGACGGCACCCGCGGGCTGCCGCTGCTCCGCGAGGAGGCCCGCCGCATGGGCCTGCCGGACGGACACGTCGACGCGCTCGTGGACAACCTGTCGGGCGCGGGCCTGCTCGACGACGCCACCGGCGGTGGCCCGCAGGCCGACGCCCTCCGCGGCAAGGCGACCGTCCTCGACCGCCTCCGTGCCGATCTGGCATCCCTGTCCCTGGTCGCCCGCTCACCCGGCGAGGCCGCCCGGCGTCTGGCCGCCCGCCGCTTCCTCCGCGTCCAGGTCCGCGGCGCGGGCCGTGTGGGCGTCCTCCTCGCCTCGCTCCTCGCGGGCGCCGGCGTCGGCGAGGTCGACGTCCGCGACACGGGCTGTGTCGAGCCGTGGGACGTGGCCCCGGGTGGCCTGCCGGTGGAGGCGATCGGCGAGCGCAGAGAGGAGGCGGCCCGCCGCGCGGTCCGCGCGGCCGCCCCCGACCGGCCCCCGCGACAGGAACGCGCCGCGCGCCGCTCTCTCCACGACGACCCGGACCCCGGCTTCTCGCTGGTGATCCTCGCCCCGCGCGACGGCGTCGACGTGCACGCCCCCGACCCGCTCAGCGCGGAACCGCTGATCGCCTCGGGAACACCCCATCTGTACGCGGGTGTCGCGGAAGGCACGGGCATCGTCGGCCCGTTCGTCCTGCCGGGCGAGACGAGCTGCGCCGGCTGCCTCGACCGGGGGCGCGCCGACCGGGACGAGACCTGGCCACGTCTGGTCGCCCAGTGGCGCTCGGGGCGCCGACCCCAGGTCCAGGCGTGCGACCTCGCGTTGGCGACTGCCGTCGCGGGAGTCGCCGCCGGGCACGCGCTCGCGTTCCTGGACGGCTACGGGCCCGCCAGCTCGGGCGCACGCTGGGAGGCGTCCGTGCCCCGGTTCGACTGGCACGCCCGGCCGGTGTGGGCGCATTCCGCATGCGGGTGCGGCGCGGCGGAGAAAGGTAAGGAGGGACACACCTCCGAGGACGGGGAGCCGCGCGAGACAATGGCGGAGCAACGGCCGTCGAGGAACCTCTCCCGCAAGGCACACGCGGCACGGCTGTCTGGGACTTGGAGGGCGCATGTCTGATCTTCCCCGGAAGGCGGTCACCCGGACCGCCAAGCTCGCCGCGCTCCCGCTCGGCTTCGCCGGGCGGGCGACTTGGGGACTCGGCAAACGGATCGTCGGCGAGTCCGCGGAGATGGTCGGCCGCGAACTCCAACAGCGCACAGCCGAACAACTGTTCAAGGTGCTCGGTGAGCTCAAGGGCGGCGCGATGAAGTTCGGGCAGGCTCTGTCGGTCTTCGAGTCGGCGCTCCCCGAAGAGGTGGCCGGCCCCTACCGCGCGGCTCTGACCAAGCTCCAGGAGGCAGCCCCGCCGATGCCGACCCGGACGGTGCACGGAGTCCTCGAGGAGAGGCTCGGCGCGGACTGGCAGGAGCTGTTCCTGGAGTTCGAGGACAGGCCGTCGGCGGCGGCCTCGATCGGGCAGGTGCACCACGGGGTGTGGCACGACGGCCGTGAGGTCGCGGTCAAGGTCCAGTACCCGGGCGCCGGCGACGCCCTGCTCTCCGACCTGAACCAACTCAGCCGGTTCGCCCGTCTGCTGGGCCCCCTGATCCCGGGCATGGACATCAAGCCGCTGATCGCGGAGCTGCGCGACCGGGTTTCGGAGGAACTGGACTACGGGCTGGAGGCGCAGGCTCAGCGGGCCCACGCCGAGGAGTTCGCGGGCGACCCCGACGTCACGGTGCCGGCAGTGGTGCACCAGTGCGAGCAGGTCCTGGTGACCGAGTGGATCGACGGCATACCGCTCTCAGAGGTGATCGCCGACGGCACTCAGGAGCAGCGGGACAGCGCCGGGCAGCTGCTGGCCCGCTTCCTCTTCTCCGGCCCGGCCCGTACAGGCCTGCTGCACGCGGACCCGCATCCGGGCAACTTCCGCCTCCTGCCCCGTCCCCGCAGCGGTGACGGGAAGGACGGCTGGCGCCTCGGCGTCATGGACTTCGGCACGGTCGACCGCCTGCCGGGCGGCCTGCCCACCCCGATCGGACACTCCCTGCGCATGACCCTGGAGGGCGACGCGCAGTCGGTCTACGAACTGCTGTGTGAAGAGGGCTTCGTCAAGGAGTCCATCGCGCTCGACCCCGACGCGGTCCTCGACTACCTCCTCCCGATCATCGAACCGGCGCAGGCGGACGAATTCACCTTCACTCGCGGCTGGATGCGCAGCCAGGCGGCCCGTATCGCCGACCCGCGCTCCCCCGCCCACCAGCTGGGCAAGCAGCTCAACCTTCCTCCGGCCTACCTCCTCATCCACCGGGTGACCCTGAGCACGATCGGCGTGCTGTGCCAACTGGGCGCGACGGTCCGCCTGCGTGACGAGCTGGAGGAGTGGCTGCCGGGCTTCCTGCCGGAGAAGGCTCCGGAGGAGGAGTCGGCGGCGGAGGCCTGACCGGCCTGCACCGCGCCTGGCCGGGCTGCCCCGGGTGACCGGTTCGGCCCGCATCTCCCAACGCGCCGCAGGGGCCGACCCTTCGGGCCGGCCCCTGCGTGGTTGTCCTGGTGCCGACGGCGTCGGCTACTGCATCACGGCCATGGCGAGCGCCCGACGGGCGCGCAGCGAGGCGCGCTCGGCCCGGCGCTGCATGCGGCGGGCCACCGCCAGACGCACCGCCTGGCGTTCCCGCTCGGCCTCTTGCAGCCGCTCGTGCATATGCGCACGAGCCAGGGCTTCTGGGATGAGTTGCATCTCTCGGGTCCTGTTCTGACGCGAGGCGTTCGCGCCGGTGGTGGTGACGTCTGGGATCGCGGAGCCCATGGGCTCACTCGTGGACGGCTTCATCGGGGCCTGCTTCTTGGGGTCGTGCGTGAGGGGGCGGTCGATCGTTCCTGTGGTGTTCATGCCGTGACCGGGTTCTTGCGCGGGCGGCCACGCGGCCGCTTCCGGGCGACGACGACACCCTGGACGAAGAGCTCGCCACCCCAGACGCCCCAGGGCTCACGCCGCTCCTTGGCCCCGGCGAGGCAGGCCTCGATCAGCGGGCAGGTGCGGCAGAGGGACTTGGCGTACTCGACGTCGGCCGGCGACTCGGCGAAGAAGACCTCCGGGTCGTACGAGCGGCACGGGACGGGTACGCCGAGGTTCTCGATGGCGTCGTCGAGCGCGGTCAGCGCGGTGAGCGGGGTCAAGGTGGAGTCCTCCGTGAGGCCGGGCGGGGGGATCGTTTCGGAAGGCGGTACGGACGGGGCGTGCGCTTCGAGTTGCACGGTTCGTCTTCCTCGTCTGGTCGTTCCGGTCCGATCGGACCGGGTGTCGGCTGGTACCGGGTTCTTTTCTTGTCCCGAGGCCCCTTCGCTCTGCCATCCCCGTTCGGGGAAAACAGAAGGGCCGCGGATCCCGGATGGGGTTCCGCGGCCCTGAAGGCGCCGGCCTGATCATCGATCAGGCTGGATCACTCCAGGGTTCTGGCCCACGGAAGGCCCACATCAGGTGGTGCTGCGTCGTCTGCTTCCGGAATCCGGCACCGGCCGCCGCAAAGGCATAGGCCTCGGCCTGTGCCACTACTGCTCCCAGTGCCTTGGTCGGTCGCTCATTGCGCTCGCGGACGGGAAGACCCGCGAGAGACAGGGAGGACGCCGGACGCACGGCACGAATGCCGGACAGACCGGTGCCCAGGTCGGAGGCGCCGAGCATGCACGTGGAGACGACCGAGCGATCGGTCAGTTTGACGGTGCTGGTGGAGCTGGTCTTGATGCTGATCACTTCAATCGCCTCCTCTCGGCGTCTCGGGGGACTGGGGTGAGCCAGTCCGACGGATATGCAAGTACAACACGGAATCAGGGCCTCCGAGAAGGCCGCTGTCCCCGTGGCTAAGAACCTATGGGGATCGCTGGGGCATGCGCAAACTATTTTTTCGACGAGTTGGTATCAGTCACCACTGTCCTGTTCCCCGACATCGCGACCTGCGCAGATGGCCAGAACATCGGCTCCGTAGCGGCCCAGTTTGCGCGCTCCGACCCCCGGGACACGGGCCAGTTCACGCTCATCGGCGGGCAGCGCCTCGGCGATCGCGACCAGCGTCCGATCCGTGAAGACGCAGAACGCGGGCTGCCCACTGCGCTGCGCCTGCACCGCCCGCCACTCACGCAGCCGTTCGTACAGGCCCTCGTCCATGTCGGAGGGGCAGTCGTCGCAGCGCATCAGCTTCATCTCCCCCGCGTCGGACAGCGTGCGCCCGCAGACCCGGCAGCGGGCCGGAGTCCTGCTGGTACGGCGTGGGGTGAGGGCCGTGGTGGCCGCGCCGAAGGCGCTGACGCCTCGTTCGATGCCTCCGGTGCCCCCGATGGAGGTACGGCCGGTGGTGGCGGAGGAGCCCGGACGCAGTCCGTCGAGGAAGCGGCTCGGCCGTCGGACTGGACGACCACCCGGTGAGCGGGACAGGGACCAGGAGACGTACAGGCGTTCCCTCGCGCGGGTGACGCCGACGTAGAGGAGGCGGCGCTCCTCCTCGATCTGCTCGTCGGTCCTCGCGTAGGTGATGGGCATCATGCCCTCGGCGACCCCGACCACGAAGACGGCGTCCCACTCCAGACCCTTGGCGGAGTGCAGGGAGGCGAGGGTGACGCCCTGCACGGTCGGTGCGTGCTGGGCGTTCGCCCGCTCGTCGAGCTCCGCCACCAGGTCGCCGAGTGTGGCGTCGGGTCTGGCCGCGGCGAAGTCCTGGGCCAGATTCACGAGCGCGGCCAGCGACTCCCACCGCTCTCTGACGGCCCCGGAGCCCGCGGGCGGCACGGATGTCCACCCTTCGCCCGCAAGGACGGCACGCACCTGGGAGGGCAGGTCAACAGCGTCGTCGAGGAGGGAGTCGTTCGCGCCGAAGCGCGCGGCGCCGCGCAGGGCGACGCCCGCCTTGCGCACCTCGGGGCGGTCGAAGAACCGTTCGGCGCCACGGAGCTGATAGGGCACTCCGGCGTCCGCGAGGGCCTGTTCGTAGATCTCGGACTGGGAGTTGGTGCGGAACAGGATGGCGATCTCGGACGCGGGCACT
>NZ_PQSR01000019.1 GCF_002920635.1 Streptomyces sp. Ru72
CCTGACGGACGGCCAGACGCCGTGGCCCTCCGCGCAGCCGCCCTGCCGCACCGTCGTCGGTCTCTTCCCCCGTGGCGCCCGCGCCGTCGACGAGGAGAACCCCGACTACGCCCCGGACGGCCCTCCGTCCTGGGCACGTGTCGTCACCATCGGCTGAACAAGCGCGGTGGCGCCGCACGACCAGCCGGCGGAACTCCTCGTCATCTTCGGACAGCAGGGCGAGCGCGCCCATCTGCGCGCCCGTCCCGGCTGGTCCCGGCAGCCCGCGCTGATCCGAGCGGCCCGCGCCGGGAAGGGACGGTCCACTGCTACGGCCGCGCCGCATCCTCGGAGCGCAGCAGCGAGCCGAGACCGTGACGGTGCTCGCCCAGGACCCGCGCGCAGACCTCGGCCTCACCGGGCGGACTGAACACGCCCCCGGAGGCGGCTGCCCTGCGGCGGGCCACGGCAGCATCGGTGTCCGCGTCGACCAGGTCCGCGTTGATCGCCGTCGCGGCCCGCACCCCGGCCGCCTGCGCGACCGGGACCGGGGCCATCAGGTCGGTGACGTTGCCCGCCACCCACACCCCGGGCACCTCGGTCAGCCCGCTCGCGTCCGACGCCACATACGTCCCCACCCCCACAGGGTGCTCCACCGCGCCCAGGCCCAGACCGGCGAGGAGCTCGCTGCGCGCCGCCAACCGCGATGCGACCGCCAGCGCCTCCACCGGCACCTGCCTGCCCGAGCCCAGCCGGACCCCGGTCAGACGGTCCTCGTCGTCCACGGCCAGCCCGGTCACCTCGCCGTCGATCACCGCGATCCCGCGCGCCGCCAGACGCTCCCACTGCTCCTCGGACACGTCCTCGCCGGTGTGCAGGAACAACGTCACGTCCTGCGACCACTGCCGAAACAGCAGCGCCTGGTGTACGGACATCGGGCTGCCGCCGAGCACACCGAGCGCCCTGTCGCGCACCTCCCAGCCATGGCAGTACGGGCAGTGCAGCACATCGCGCCCCCACCGCTCCCGCAGACCAGGTATCTCCGGCAGCTCATCGACCAGGCCCGTCGTCACCAGCAGACGCCGCGCCCCGAAAGTGCGACCGCTGGCGCCCTCGACGACGAAGCCGCCCTCCACACGCCGGGCGGACACCGCCCGGTCGGACACGAACTGCCCGCCGTAGCCGACCACCTCCTCCCGGCCCAGGCGCAACAGCTCGAGCGGCGGAGTGCCGTCGCGCGTCAGCAGACCATGCGCCGCCGCGGCGGGCGCGTTGCGCGGTTCACCCGAATCGACGACCAGTACGGAGCGACGGGCGCGCGCCAGAGTCAGCGCCGCCGACAGCCCGGCGACACCTCCTCCCACCACCAGGACGTCCAGTTCCTCAAAAGCCCTCTGTGCGGTCATACGGGCACCGTGCGGCACGCCCGCCCAGGCCGTCCACTTCTCTTGCCGATCCGGCAATCCCTGTGCGCGGTGCGGGATCGGCGGCAGCCCCGCGGCACCGTCACCGACGTCCAGTGCTCGTTCGCGCGGGTGTGCTGCCCGTCAGGCGTCGCTGCCCGTGCCCACAGCGTGCCGATGAGAGCGGACAACCGCGGTCGACAGCGGGCGACCGGACTCGCGGTCTGACACCGGTCCGACCTGCCTGCTCGAGGGAGTGCGGCAACCCGGCGCCCCGCAGACCGCACGCCACCGGGCGGAGGGAGGCACCAGCTCACGCGAGCACGAAGTAGCGCAGCCACACGTAGAGCAGGGAGATGCCCACGGTGGTGCCCGTGACGATCAGGCCGTACTTGGTGAACTGCCAGAAGGAGATGGGCTGACGGCTGCGTTCGGCGATGCCGAGGACCACGACGTTGGCGGACGCGCCGATCGCCGTGGCGTTGCCGCCGAGGTCGGCGCCCAGGGCCAGCGCCCACCACAGCACGTGCTGGGCGTCGCCCGCAGCGCCCATGTCCTTGACCAGGTCGGCGGTGATGGGGGCCATGGTGGCGACGTACGGAATGTTGTCGACGATGCCGGACAGGACCGCCGACCCGCCGAGCAGGGTCATGGAGCCGCCGAGCTCGTTGCCGCCGATCGCGTCCGCGAGCCGCCGGGAGACCTCGCTGACGACACCGGTGTCGATGAGGCCGCCGATCATGATGAACAGGCCGGCGAAGAAGGCCAGGGTGGGCCACTCCACCTCGGCCAGCACGTCGTGGGTGTCGACGGCGGAGACGGCGACGAGCAGTCCGGCGCCCAGCAGGGCGACGATGCTGGGCTCGTAGTGCAGCACCGGATGGAGGACGAAGCCGGCCACCACCAGCGCCAGCACGACCAGCCCCTGGACGAGGAGGCGGGGGTCGCGGATCGCCTCGCGCTCCTCCAAGGCCATGATCTCGACAGCGCGGTCCTCGTCGTAGACGAACGAGGCCCGGAACATCACCCGGCACAGCGCGAGCAGCACGACCACGAGCACCGCGGCGAGCGGGGCCAGGTGGACGACGAAGTCGTTGAAGGTCAGTCCGGCCCGGCTGGCGATGATGATGTTCGGCGGATCGCCGACCAGCGTCGCGGTGCCGCCGATGTTGGAGGCCATCACCTCGGCGATCAGGAACGGCGCGGCGGGCAGCGCCAGACGTTCACAGACCAGCAGCGTGACCGGAGCGATCAGCAGCACCGTGGTGACGTTGTCGAGCAGCGCCGACGCCACCGCGGTGATGACCACCAGCATGGCCATCACCCGGAACGGCTTGGCACGAGCACGTTTGACCGCCCAGATCGCCAAGTACTCGAACATGCCGGTCTTCTTCAGCACGCCGACGATCGTCATCATGCCCATGAGCAGGAAGATGACGTTCCAGTCGACGCCGGAGTGCTCGGAGTAGAACGCCGAGACGTCGTCGGTCGCCCCGATCGCCAGCATCAGGCCTGCGCCGCCGAGGGCCACAGCGACGCGGTGGATCTTCTCGCTGATGATCAGGGCGTAGGCGCCGACGAAGACGACGATCGCTGCCCAGCTGTGCCAGTCGTTCACGTTCCTCCGGCTCCTCGGTGCGCCCGCAGTGCCGTGGTCTGGGGGACGTCCGCGTCGTTGCGGCCGTCCGGGATGCCCGCCAGGTCGTCGACGTCGAAGGCGCGGGTGACTTCGCCGGTTCCGCCGGCGCCTCGCCCACCGGCTCGAAGGACTCGGCAGTGGGGCCGGCGGCGGCGATCAGGACGAGGACGACCGACAGGGAGAGCCCGTCGGTGATGCCGCTCTCCACGTTCAGCAGCCGGCGCAGCTTGGCCGGGGCCTCGCTGCGGCCCACGATCGGCGAGGCGAAGACCGGGTCGGTCGCCGCCAGGGCGGCGCCGACCAGGAAGGACGTCGTCCGCGACGCCGAAGCCCACCACCAGCACCATGGCGGAAGCCCCCCGATCGGAAGAGAGATCTGTTCCCCTGCTCGCCGACCAGGCTTCCCGGCACACCGGGTGGAACCCTACCTGTCCCCGATGCGTCTTCGACAGGTTGCTCACGCGCACCGCTCAGGCGTGAACATTGCCGGACTCCGGCAACGTCGTCTCACGAGGCGGCGAGCAGCAGCCGTTCCAGCAGGTGGGCCGCGGTGATCACGCCGAGGAGCCGTATGCCGCCCTCGTTCTCCTCCACCACCGCCACCAGGGGGCTGCGGACCTGCGCCATGAGCGCCGCCACCTCCAGCGCGGTCGCGTCCGGCTCGGCGACGGGCGGCGCCGGCACGCTCTTGGACAGGCAGTCGCGCACCGTGCGGCCCTTGAGTGCCTGGCACAGCCGGTCCGCGTGCCGTTCGTCGACCACTGCCGCCAGCGTCGGATCGTCGATCACATAGGCGGGAACGAGGATCTTGATCATCTGGGATGCGGGGAGGACCGCCTTCGGCACGCCCTCGTCATCGACCACCAGCAGGGCGGGCAGCCGGTGTTCGGCCATCAGCCGTGCCGCCGCCATCGCGTCGGCGTCCACGCCGACGGTCTCGTACTCCACTGCCAGATCGCGTGCCCGCATCATCGGCTCCGAGTTCGCTCTGAGTCCCGCCGCAAGGCAGCGTCCCGCGGACGAGGTGCGCGGACCACCGGTCGCGCGGCGGCTCCGTACCGTGACATTGTGACGCACCCGGCAGCCGACGGCGCAGGACGGCCTCAGTCCGTCTCTCGACCAGGTGTGACGCGGTGACGGGCGCCGATCGCGTCGACGATCCGCGGGCGGTACCGAGGGCCGCCCGCGGACAGCGGCAGGGCGCACTGCATGGGCTCGCCCCCTACTGTTCCCCGGGCCGCGCCGCGTCCCCGGCACGGGTGTTCGTGAGCGGATCGCGCGGACCGGTGGCACGGGTGATGGCGGACTCGATGGCGGCCACACGGTCGGCGAGGAGACCGAGGGCGGCCCCCATGGGGGTCCCCCCTGCTCGGGCGAAGCCGAGAGCTTGGGGGAGGGTCATGGAGCCCTCCGCGGGCGCCCCGAGAGCATGCGTACGGACGTAGGCGGCCTTCAACTCGGCCCAGCGTGCCGCCTCCTCGGTGGTCGGCGTGCCGCGCAGTTCGGCCAGTTTCAGCAGGTTGGCCTCCGCCTCGCCGGTGAGCGTGTGGGCCTCCGCGGTGAAGTGGTCGTCGATGACCGCGGCGACTTCGGCGTCGTTCATGGCGGGCCGCACGCGCTGGGCGATCCTGTTCATGGTGCGGTAGGAGCCCTGCAGCCGGAACGGCGGCTCGGTGCGCGTGGCGTCGGACTGTGCGGCGGAGGCGATGTAGGCGGCGTTGACCGCGAGGACCGTCTCGCGCACGGTGAGCAGGTGGCGCAGCACGGCCACGATCTGCTCCGCCTCGGCGGGAGCGTAGGGGTGGGCGAGCCGGTCGG
This sequence comes from Streptomyces sp. Ru72, assembly GCF_002920635.1. GTDB lineage: Bacteria > Actinomycetota > Actinomycetes > Streptomycetales > Streptomycetaceae > Streptomyces. The sequence goes on from NZ_PQSR01000019.1 coordinate 4,840, forward strand.
CGCGGGCGGCGGGGTCGTCGGCGGCGAGCCGGACGAACAGGTCGAGGTCGCGGCGGTCGCGTCCGGCGAGCGGGGCGAGCACCGGGTTCGAGGTGAGCGCGTTCTCCAGGAAGCTGTACGCGAAGACGTCCTCCTTGCCGGTGAGGACGTCGCCGAGGTTCCAGACGTCGGCACGGTTGGCGAGCATGTCGGGTACGCGGAAGCGGGCGCCGGACTCGGTGTAGGGGTTGCCGGCCATGCAGACCGCGAAGCGCTTGCCGCGCAGGTCGTACGTGCGCGGCTCGCCGTCCCGTACGCCGTCGATGCGGCGGGTGGCGTCGCACAGCGGGATGAACTTCTGCAGCAGCTCCGGCGAGGTGTGCTGGATGTCGTCGAGGTACAGGAGCGTGTTGGTGCCCGCGGCGAGCGCAAAGTTGATCTTCTCGATCTCCTGGCGGGCCGTGGCGTTCGGGGCCTCGGCCGGGTCGAGCGAGGTGACGGTGTGCCCGAGTGCCGGGCCGCTGACCTTCACGAGCATCAGGCCGAGGCGGTCGGCGACGTACTCCATCAGCGTCGTCTTGCCATAGCCGGGCGGGGAGATCAGCAGCAGGAGGCCACCGGTGTCGGTGCGCCTGCTCTCGCCGGCGGTGCCGAGCTGCCGGGCGAGGCTGTCGCCGACGAGGGGCAGGTACACCTCGTCGATGAGGCGGCCCCGCACGAAGGCCGCCATGGAGCGCGGGCGGTGGTCGTCCAGGCGCAGACGGGTGCGTTCGGCGGCGACCAGGGCGGTGCGCCGGCGCTGGTAGGCGCGGAACGCGGGCGCCTCGAGCTCGGCGAAACGCCTGGTCCGGGCGAGGAACTCGTCGATGCGCACGGTGAGGGCGCGGCCGCTGATGCGCGGGTGCGTGCCGAGCAGCCCCTCGGCGGTCGTCACCGGCGAGACGTCGGAGTCGTAGCGGGGCAGGTCCGGGCACAGCTCGGCGGCCACCGCCTCGGCCAGGTCCCCGGCGGTGGCCTCCGCGCCGGTGGAGGCGGCGTACGCCGACAGCCACGCCTCGGCCAGCTGGCGGCGAGCGGTCAGGTCGTCGAGTGCGGCCAGGTCCTCGGCGTAGGCCGACGTGCCCACCGTGCGCCGGAACTTGTCGAGCAGCGTGCGAGTGTCGGCGCTGATGACGAAACCGCCGGGGCCGGCCGTCAGTTCCTCGAAGAGGTACGACGCCGCCGCGGCGGCCAGTGGCCCGCCGGCCGGGGGCCAGGCGCCGATCGCCGACGCCAGTTCCGCTTCCAGGTCGGCGATCGCGGGCGCCGCGCCGAAGGTGTCCCTGGCCCGGGCCAGGGACACCGCGCGCCGGGCCCACGTCGCGCGTGCCTCCGCCGTGGTGCCGTGGGCCCAGAACAGCTGGGCGGCGGCGCGGGCGGCGGGTTCGTGGCGCAGCGTCCCGGCCTGCTCGTACAACGGCAGGAGCGCGGTGAGGATGATGGTCGCGTCGTGGTCGTGGACGCCCCGCTCATAGCCCTCGTCGTACGCGTCCTGCGCCGCCTCGCGTACGAGGGCGGGCAGGTCGGCCGCCGCCAGGGCGGCTGGGCCGTGTTCCCTCAGCAGGCGGGCGGCGAGGTGCTCGGCTCGGTACACCTCGGGCGACTCGGAGGGCAGGGTGCGCTCCCAGTACGGGCGCGTGGCGGCGAACGCGGGGTCGGTGACGGGTGAGCGGTAGTCGGTGCCGGTGAGGGCGAGGGCGAGGCCGTCGCCGTGCGGGACCAGGGTGAGGTCGAGGGGCTGGGTGGTGACGGCGAAGCGGTGGCCGCCCAGGCGGATGGTGCGGCCGTCGTCGGTGTAGAGGTCGGTGCGGTCGCGCAGCGCGCGGGTGGCTTCCTGGCGTGCGGCCTTCAGACGGCCGTCCAGTTCCTCGGCCCGGACGCTGTCGCCGAGTGCTCGCAGTTCGCCGGCGGTGCGGCGGACCTTGGCGACGACGGGGTCGGAGGCGAAGTAGGTGGAGACCGCCTCGGCGTCGGCGAGCGTGGCCGCGCGCCGTGCGACCGTCTCCAGGATGCGGGCGGCGGAGGCCGCGAGCTGTTCGGCGCGGCGGGCGAGGGTATCGAGGAGGTTCTGCTTGCGGGCGGAGAACGCCTCGTGGACCTCGGTGCGCTTGTCGGCGAGCTCGCCGAGGAAGTCGTCGAACTCGCCGAAACGAAACTCCAGGTTCTCCAGCCGTACCAGGATGCCCGCGAGCTGCTCGTCGCACGCTTCGGGGCTGTCGGCCATCGCGAGCGCGCCGGTGACCGCCTGGCCGAGCAGGGCGAACTCGGCGGCGAACTCGTCGCGCCCCTCGCTGTCGCGAAGGGTGCGACGGCGGGCGTCCAAGGTGGCGCGGGCGCGGTTGATCCCGCCCAGCATGTCGGCGATGCGCTGAAGGACGGATGTGCGGACGGTGGCGTCGCCGATGTCCAGCACGGTGACGATCTCGGTGACCGTGCGCAGTGTGTCGGCGAGTTCGTCGAGCCGGGCCGCGACGGGTGCCGCCTCGGCGACACTGCCGATCGCCCAGGCGTCCGCGACGAGCTGTTCGACGTCCCGTTGGTGCCCTGCGAAGGCGTCCTCGCGGGCCAGGAAGGCGACGGCCCGCTTCCCGAACGCGGCGAGGTCCGCCTCCGCCTCGGCGGCGAGTCCGTCGATGCGGGCCGTGTCGGCGTACCGCATCTCCTTCAGGGTCAGCAGGTGCCCCTGAGCGCGCCGTAGTTCGGTCAGTCCGCTCACCCAGGCGGCCGCACCGCGCGGCGCCTCGCCGCGCAGCCGGCGCACCACCGCCGCCAGCCGGCCGGCGGCCTCCTCCAGCGCGTCGGCGGCCCGGCGGGTGAGCGTCTGGACGGTGCGGAACTCGGCGAGCACCTGCTCGGCCGTTGCCCGTACGGCATCCAGCGCGGTGCGCAGGTCGCCCAGGCCGGCCTCCCCCAGCCAGTGGTGGCTGTCGGCGGCGCGGACGCAGGCGGCGACCAGCGCCTCGTACGCCTCGGTCGTCGGCGGGGTCTCGGCGGCCGCGCGGCTGATGGACAGGCAGTCGGAGATGCCGCGCACGAGGTCGGCGTTGCCGACGCGGCCCAGAGGGCCGGTGCCCGTGGGGGCTGCGTAGGTGTCGGCGGCATAGGGGGAGGTCCACTGCTGCAGCGGGTGGACCCGGCCGGGCTCGCCGCCGTCGGCCCGCAGCGTCATCAGGGTGCCGTCGTCGAAGAGGGCCCATCCGTGGCACGGCAGCGGAGTGGTGATCTCCTTGCGGACGGTGTTGTACGACAGCAGCACGCTGCGGCCCTCGGCACGCGCGCGGAACGCGTACAGGACGTCCTCGCCGTAGGGCGAGCGCACCTCGCGCTCGAATGCGAGACCGGCCGCAGCGAGGTCGTACGTCTTGTGGACACCTCCCGCCAGGCAGTAGCCGCCGGGGAACACGATCCCGTGGTCCTCGGGCAGGCGGCGGCACGCCTGCCCGATGGCGTCCAGACGCACCACGGACCTGGTGAGGGTGTCGAAGACCAGGTAGCGGTGGGCATCCTCCTTGTAGGGGCGGATCCGCAGCAGGATCAGCGCGCCCACGCGCGCGTGCGCGATGTCCGCGTCGGCCAGCGACTGCAGCGGCTCGTCGACCGGCTCGCGGTGGATGCCCTCGCCCGTCTCGGTGTCGTTCTCCACCTTGACGGTCAACGCCCCGCCCAGGGTGTCGACGAAGACCTCGCCGCGGACGGACACGTGCGGGTGGCGGCCCAGAACGTGGTCCTCGCGGGTCGCCTCGGTCCACTCGAAGTCGTGGGAGGGCGGCAGCACGTGGTCGCGGTCGCCGCGCGCGTCCAGGAACGTCACCTGCCCGTCGTCGCCCAGCCTCCACCGCAGCACCCTGATGTCGTCGGTCGCGTCGCCGGTCTGGAAGACGGCCAGCAGTTTGCCGTCCGCGCGGCGGAGCCGGAGAAGCCGCGCCTGACGGTAGTAGCGGTGAAGGGCAGCGAACTCCCGTACGAAGGCCGGGTCGTCGAGCAGGCCGGGCACCGCGCCCTCGGGCAGCGGGCTCAGGTCGCGGTCGTACAGCGCGAGGACGTCGCCCACCTGCGGCTCGGGACGGGCGCCGCTGTATCCGAACAACAGGCGGTCCCCGACTGCTACGACGTCGCGGGGCACGCAGGCGTGCTCGGTGCGCAGCCGGCCCGTACCGGTGAGGTCCAGCCGCGTGGCGCCGAACTCCTCGACGCGACGGGCGTTGAGGAGCTCGGCGCCGCGGGCGAGTTCCGCTGCTTGTGCGGTGAGCCGGTCGCGCAGCACCTCGTACGTTCCGGCGTCGACTGCGTCGTACGAGCCCGTCTCCAGGGCGGTCGCCATGGACGTTGCGTCCCTTTCTTCAGGTGGTGCGGTGCCGGAGCCGCCGTCCCCTGTGCGGCAGCTCCGGCACCGCTGGTCGTCAGGCCCTGGCCGTGCCGTTGAGGGCGGTGAGCGGCGTGTCGGCGAGCCCCAGCTCCCCGGCCTTGTCGAGGAGTTGCTGAACCTGTCCGGCGTTCGTGGCGCCCGGCCTCATCAGCTTCATCAGCAGCGCGGAGACGGTGAGGTTCTGCACGTCCGCCGTGGAGACGGAGCCCAGGATCCGGCCCAGGTCGTCGGTGAAGCTCGAGGTACCGTCCAGCCAAGGCTTGGCCAGCGCCTGCGCGGTCCCGGAGTGCTCGACGAATCCGTCCACACCCTTGCCGAGCGCGATGGAGGACATGAGGCGGTCGAAGAAGACCGACTCCCCGCCGACGATGTCGATGTCGGCGTTCTCCAGTCCGGTCGCGAGGACCGTGGCCTGCGCCTCGGCGACCTGCCGCTGGACGTCCAGCCCGGCAAGCCGGATCTCCTTCTCGGCCTGCAGCCGCAGCCGGTACTCCTCGTGACCACGGGACGCCTCGTCGAGGGCGGCCATCGCCGCCGCCTTCTCCGTCAGGCCCGCCGCCTCGGCCTTCAGCTTCTCGCCGATGGCCGTGGCCTCCGCCAGCGCCTTGGCCTGGGCGCCCTCGGCCTCGGCTCGCATCCGGGCCTCGGTCGCGGCGGCCTCCGCCCGGCCGGCCTTCTCGATGACCTCGGACTCCTTGGCACGGACCTGCACGGCGGCGAGCCCCTCAGCGGCGGCCTCCGCCTGGATCCCCTCGGCCAGCCGCAGCTTCGCTCGCGCATCCAGGTCGGCCGTCTTCAACCGCGCCTCGGCCAGGGTCAGTTCCTCCGCCGCACGGTGCGTGGCGGACTGCTCGGCGGCCTCGGCGGCCTTGATGTCCTTGACCAGCTTCTCCTGCGCCTCGGCCTCCGCAGCGATGATCACGGCCTGCCGCTGCCGCTCCGCCTCCTCGACGGCGCGGAGCTTCTTGATCGACTCCTCCTGCTCGGCGACCGTACGGTCCACGGCGACGCGCTCGCGGACGACCTCGGCGATCTCCCGCTTCTCCGCCTCGACCTCCTTGTCCTTGGCGATCCGTGTCAGTTCGGTCTCCCGCTCCCGGGCGATGACCTCCAGCAGACGGTCCTTCTCGATCCGCTCGTTCTCCACGGCGATGACCCGCTCGCGGTTCTTCGCGGCGACGGCGACCTCGCGGGCCTGGTTCTCGCGCTGGACGCCGAGCTGTTCCTCGGTCCGCAGGAACGCGCTCTGCGCACGCAGCCGTTCCTCCTCCACCACCCGCGCGGTCTCGGCCTCCTCCCGGGCCCGGGAGGTCTCGATCTCGCGCTTCTGCTTGATCTCGGCGTCGGCCTGCCGGCGCTCCAGCTCCAGGATCGCCTCGCGGGCGTCGACGTTCTGCCGGGTGATCTCCTTCTCCTCGGTGCGCCGGGCCTCGTTGGTGCGCACGTGCTCCACCGCCGTCAGCTCGGTGATCTTCCGGATGCCCTGCGCGTCCAGCACGTTGGCCGGGTCCAGCTGGGTCAGCGGCGTCTGCTCCAGGTAGTCGATCGCGGCGTCCTCCAGGTGGTAGCCGTTGAGGTCGACGCCGATGACCTCGATGATCCGGTACCGCAGCTCCTCGCGCTTGGTGTACAGGTCCGTGAAGTCCAGCTGCTTGCCCACGGTCTTCAGCGCCTCGGAGAACTTCGCGTGGAACAGCTCCTGCAGCGTGGCCTGGTCACTCGCGCGTGCCGTCCCGACGGACTGGGCGACCCTGATCACGTCCTCCACGGTCTTGTTGACCCGCACGAAGAACGAGATCCGGATGTCCGCACGGATGTTGTCCCGGCAGATCAGTCCGTCCCGCCCGGCCCGTGTGATCTCGATCGCCTTCACCGAGATGTCCATCACCTCGGCCTTGTGGATCACGGGCAGTACGACCTGCCCGGTGAAGGTCACATCGACCTTCCGCGCCTTGGAGACGATCAGCGCCTTGCCCTGCTCCACCTTGCGGAACAACCGCGAGAGGACCAGCAACGCGAGGAGAACGACGATCAGGCAGGCGGCAGCGAGCACGCCGATGGCATCCATGGCATACGTCCTTGAGGCATAAGGCGGTTGAAGTGGGAGGGAGGGACGGTGGAGCCGGCCCCGGCAGCGGTGAGCCGGGGATCAAGCAGTGCGGTCGCCCGCCAGGGGGCGGACGGAACCGGGTTCGTCGGGGAAGAGCCGGTGCAACGGCCGGACGGACAGACAGGTCAGCCGCCAGGCGGCGAACAGTCCGGCGGCCGACACCACCGGGCGCAGAAGCCCGGTCACGGCTCCCGAGGGGACGAGCAAGGCGACCAGCACGCTCGCGCCGACCCCGAGGAACCAGGCGAGCACCGTCAGCACGGAGAGCGCGACCGCCACCGGCACACCGCCCATCCCCCAGCCGTCGAGGTCGACGTCCGCATCGAAGCTGCCCGAGGCCGTGACGCCGAGGGCGACCAGCAGCCAGAAGCACACGACCACGACGAGAGCGGCGGTGAACACAAGCACGGGAATGCCGGTGGCGGCCTCCACGAACACCCGCATCCTGCGACCCCCTCTCCCACGTGTGACGCATATGGGGAGCACGGCGCCTGCGTCCGGGCCCCCGTGCCGGGCACCTGCCGGTGCCCGGCACCGGAACCATCCGCAGTGCTCCCCGCGGGCCATGGTGCACGGCCGCATCCGCACCGCGCATTGCCGGTTCCCGGCAGTGTTCACTAGGGTCTGCATGCCGGTGAGCCGCCAAGAAGCCGTCACCGGCGCATCACGATTCGGGGGGACGGCGTGACGGAGCGGGAGATACCCGGGCGGTACCTGGACGGCTACGCCCGGATCCTGACCGAGGTCTCGGCCACCGGGCGTCGCCTCACCCGCGGGGAGATCGAGTCACGGCGCGCCCTCGGGGAGCTGGCCGCGGAAGCCGGCCACGGACTGCGTGCGCTCGTCAACGCCCATCTGGCCGCGGCACGGGCCGCATGGCCCGCCGCGCCCGGCTCGGCCGACAGCACGCTCGCCGCCGTACAGCAGGTCGTCGACGCGTTCGCCGAGGGCTACGAGCGTGCCCAGCGCCTCGCGGTGCGCCGGGAGGAGGCCGCCCGCCGCGAGTTCATCGACGACCTCCTCTACGGCCGCAGCGACCTCGGCCGCCTCGCCGAACGCGCCGAACGCTTCGGCCTGCGCCTGTCCCACGCCCACGCCGTCGCCGTCGCACAGGGCCCGACCGCCTACGACGAGGGCGCCCCCGTCATCCGGCAGGTGGAGCGCGCGCTCATCACCCGCTTCGGCAACCGCAGCGTGCTGCTCACCACCAAGGACGGACGGCTGCTGTGCATCGCCCCCGGACACGAGGCCGAGATCCTGCCCTACTTCGCCAAGCAGGCGCACGCGGCCACCGACGGCGGCCGCGTCGCCGTCGGCCGCCCGCAGCCGGGCCCCGGCGGAGTGGTCCAGTCCTACGAGGAAGCCCTCAACGCCCTGGAGATGGCCGAACGCCTCGACATCGACGATCCGGTTCTGCACGCAGCCGACCTACTCGTCTACCCGGTCCTCACCCGCGACCGCCAGGCCATGGCCGACCTCGTCCTGAGCACCCTCGGTCCGCTCACCACGGCCCGGGGCGGAGCCCAGCCACTCCTCGACACCCTGACCGCGTACTTCGACTCCGGCTGCGTCGCGGCCGAGGCCGCCCGCCGCCTCTCGCTCAGCGTGCGGGCCGTGACCTACCGCCTCGAACGCATCCACCAGCTCACCGGAGCCAACCCCGCCGACCCCGCACACCGCTACATGCTCCAGACCGCCGTCATCGGCGCCCGGCTGCTCGACTGGCCCGCCAAGGAGCTGTAAGCGTCGAAGGCCGCCGACGACGGTGAGGAAGGACCCGTGAACCCCGCCAAGAGGCCGGCTGCCCCCAGTGATTTTGCTGCGTCAGAACGGCCTGATTCGGCAGGGGCTACGGATCAAGCCGCCGCGCCACCCTGCCGGGTGTCGGCACGCTCCCACTCCAGCGCCCACTGCCTCATCCGACGCCGGTCCAGCAGAGCGCGTGCGGCTCGTGCGGAGCCCCAGACCGTGACGCCCACGGCCACGGCCGCACCCGCGCCCAGGAGAGAGGACCTCAGAGCCGCCTCGGACCGGTCCGCAGGCTGGGGCACCAGGTCTCCCCGGGGGCTGGTCCACACCTGCACACGAGTCCCCACCGGAGTGTGAGCGGGCACCGCGGCGCGCCCGGTTCGCATCCGGCCGTCGGGCGTCGTCCACCGAACCGTCGCGTCGGCGTTGCTCCTCACGTCCGCGTGCGTGGGCGCCACGTCCCTGACACGCTCCAGAAGGACCGCCACGACCTGTCGGCGGCCGGAGCGGTCCTCTTCGAAGCCCCGGTCGGCGGCCATCGCGGCCACCATGCCCGCGGTCGCGCCACCCAGCACCCCCAGGAGCCACGCGGCGAGCAGCAGCCACGCCTCGATGAGATCGCTGGTCCGCCGAAGCGGACTGCGCCGCCACCGCCACAGCCTCCTACGGAACCCCTCGCGCAGTCCCGACGTCATCGCCATGGGCCGACACCCCCTTGCGAGCACCAGCGCCTTTCCGTGGTGTTGTCCGGAACGGTAAGGAAACGTTCCGCTGATCGAAAGACTCCGGGAGCGGTTATTGCTCCGGGCTGCCCATCTCCGCGGTGAAGAGCACCGGGTCGCTGTCGAAGCCCCGGATCATCTCGCGCAGCTCCCAGGTTCCGGCGGAGTCCCGGGTGAACTCGGCCACCGTCGCGGCAGTGGCATCGGCGACCCGCGCGAAGTCGTCCGCGATCAGCTGCCGGTACCCCTCGACGACGACCACCCCGGCGTTGGAGATGTCACCGAACGTGCGTGGGCCGCCGTTCTGGTGGATGGCCACCCCGACCACCACACGCCCGAACGCGGGTGAGAGCCGGTCGAACTCGAGGACCATCACCTCCACGAATCCGAAGCCCATGCCGGTCTGGCTGTGCCGGCTCATGTTGATGGTGCCGTCCGGCGAGCGGCTGTCGTAGTGCACGACATACGCCGGCCGCCCGTAGAGGTCGTCCGCCGGATACGTCGCCGCGATGATGTCGAGGTGCCGAGGCGGTTCCCCGTACGGGCTCGGATCCCATCGAAGCCGCACCTCGACCTTGCCGAGCCCCTGGCCCCCACCACTCACCTTGTCGCTCCCCCACTCCGGACCGCCGCGAGAACCTCCGATCAAGTATGTGCGTCCGGCGGTGCTTTGACGCCTCCTTGGCGGCCTTCTTACCGGCGCCCGGACATGCGGCTCACGGTGACCGGCCTGGCCGCTTCGGGGGCTCAGGGACTCCCGTGGTCGCGGGCGCAGGCGGCGAGGACCTGCTGCCGCGTGCCCCCTGGCGACCGCCCTGCCGCATCGCTCATCTCCGCGCCTCCTCCTCATGGGTCAAAGAATCCCCTGTTTGCGCCACAGCTGCACCAACTGACCCGGCGACCGGCCGAGTTGAGTCGCGCGTGATTTGACACCGCCCCGGCACGCCACCAGCCTATGCGCATGACATCCATTTTCAATAGGAGTGGCTAGCGATGCGCGTTGCCTTCGTCGGCAAAGGCGGCAGCGGCAAGACGACCCTGTCCGCCCTCTTCTCCCGTCACCTGGTGCGCTCGGGCGCGCCGGTCGTCGCGATCGACGGCGACATCAACCAGCACCTGGCCCACGCCCTCGGCCTCGACGAGGGCGAACGCTTCACCGCGCCGCCGCTCAGCGCGCGCACCGGCGAGATCAAGGACTACCTGCGGGGCACCAACCCGCGCATCCCCTCCCGCGACGCCATGGTCAAGACGACCCCGCCCGGCCGCGGCTCCCGACTGCTGCGCCTGCTCGGCGACGACGAGATCCACAGCCACCACGTTCAGGAGGCCGCAGGCGTCCCGCTGATGGTCACCGGCGCCTTCGGCGAGAGCGACCTCGGAGTGGCCTGCTACCACTCCAAGCTCGGCGCGGTCGAGCTGTACCTCAATCACCTCGTCGACGGCCCGGGCGAGTACGTCGTCGTCGACATGACCGCGGGCGCGGACGCCTTCGCCTCCGGGCTGTTCACCCGCTTCGACCTGACCTTCCTGGTCGTCGAGCCGACCCGCAAGAGCGTCTCCGTGTACCGCCAGTACCGTGAGCATGCGGCCGAGTTCGGCGTCCCGATCGCCGTGGTCGGCAACAAGGTCACCGGCGAGGACGACCTGCTCTTCCTCAAGGAGCACGTCGGCGACGACCTGCTCGCCCACTGCGAGCAGTCCCCCTACGTCCGCGCCCATGAACAGGGCCGCGGCCACGGCGAGCTGGAGCCGCACAACACCCGAACGCTGGACCTGCTGCGCGCGGCCGTGGACGCCCGTCCCAAGGACTGGGCGGCCTTCCAGAAGCACGCCGTGGAGTTCCACCTGCGCAACGCGACCGCCTGGGCCAACGAGGCCACCGGCCGGAACCTGGCCACCCAGGTCGACCCGGACTTCCAGCACGGTCCCGCAGCACCGACCGCCATCGTCTGACCCGCTCAACAGAACCCCGGAAACAGAACAGGAAGCTTCATGTCACTCGACGTCTCCCCGCAGTTGCTCGCCGAAGCCGAGAACGGCGAGGTGCGGGAACAGGACTTCGTGGAAACGGTCCGTACGTCCCTGCCGTACGCCTACGACCTCATCGCCCGCCTGACCGCCGACCTGGGCTCCACCGATGCGGAGTTCACCGACAACCAGACCCCTCCGCCGTCGGAGAAGGAGCGCGGTCAGCTGCTGCGCGCCCTGTCCAGCGACGCGATCCGGGGCAGCCTGGAACGGCACTTCGGCATCGCCCTCGCCTTCCAGAACTGCCACAGGGTGGCCGCCTTCCGCCCCGAGGCCCGCGGGGGCGAAACGCACACCCGCTTCACCTCCCTGCGTTCGCAGATCCTCAACCAGTCGCCGGAGTTCCGCGACTGCTGAACCGCCGCTGCCGCCGGCAGCCGCATCCGGCGTTCGGCGAACAGGCCGGCCACTTCGAGTCATCGGCGGCCGTCGGACGCGAGGGCACTGCACCCCTCGTGGCCGACGGCCGCCGGCTCGTCCCGGCGCGACACCCACCGCGTCCACCCGCGCAGCACCCGGGCAGTCGGTCGCCGGGTCAAAAGATGGCAACGGTTTTCAATAGCTCATTGGTCTGAAAATCATTTCCATCTAGCGTCGAGTGCGTCGCCACTCGGCCGACGCGTGTCCGCCGCGCGTCCGGCACCGCCCGAAGGAGCTCCGCATGTCCACCGTCCCCGCCTCCCGCTCCACCCGGCCGTCCGCGAGGATCGCGCTGGTCACCGCGACGGCCGCCCTGACGGCCGTGACGGCGACCGCCTGCTCGACCTCCTCCCCTCACACCGGCGACACCGACGCGACGGGAAGCGGCGGTTCGGGCGGGACGATCCAGGTGGTGGCGGCGGAGAATTTCTGGGGCAGCATCGCCGCCCAACTCGGCGGCAGCCATGTGAAGGTGACCAGCATCATCAGCAACCCGGACACCGACCCGCACGACTACGAGCCGACGGCCGCCGACGCCCGCACCGTGGCGGGCGCCCGGTACGCGATCCTCAACGGCATCGGCTACGACGCCTGGGCCGACAAGCTGCTCGCCTCCAACCCCGGCAGAGGGCGCACCGAGTTGAAGGTCGGCGACCTGGTCGGGATCAAGCCGGGTGGCAACCCGCACCGTTGGTACTCCCCGGACGACGTCCACCAGGTGATCGAAAGGATCACCGCCGACTACAAGAAGATCGACCCGGCCGACGCCGCCTACTTCGACCGGCAGAAGACGACCTTCGAGACCAAGACCCTCGCCGGTTACAACAAGCTCATCGCCGACATCAAGGCGACGTACGCCGGAACCCCGATCGGTGCTTCCGAGTCCATCGTCACGCCGCTCGCCGACGGCCTGGGGCTGAAGATGCTCACCCCGGAGACGTTCCTGGACGCGATGAGCGAGGGCTCCGACCCCACGGCCAAGGACAAGGCCACCATCGACCGGCAGATCAAGAAGAAGCTGATCAAGATGTACGTCTACAACTCCCAGAACTCCACGCCGGACGTGCAGGCGCAGGTGAAGGCGGCCGAGGCGCAGGGCATCCCGGTCGCCACCGTGACCGAGACCCTCACCCCCGCCGGGGCCACCTTCCAGCAGTGGCAGACCACCGAACTGCAGGACATCGAGCAGGCCCTGGCCAAAGCCACCGGGAAGTGAAACAGAGTCATGAGCCCGACAGCGAAGGCACGCCGAGCCGTCACGCACAGCGGCCACACCGTCCCCACCCGCCGTAGCGGCGGCCACGACGACGGCCACGGAACGGCCGCAGGAACAGACGGCGACCCGGTGGTCGCCCTGCGCGGCGCCTCCGTGCGAGTCGGCGGCCGGACGTTGTGGTCGGGGGTGGACCTTCGCATCGGGGCCGGCGAGTTCACCGCCGTGCTCGGTCCCAACGGAGTCGGCAAGTCCACCCTGATCAGGGTGCTGCTCGGCGCGCTGCCCGCGGCGGCCGGCGAGGTCCGGGTGCTCGGGGCCCGGCCGGGGCAGGCAGGCGACCGCATCGGCTATCTGCCGCAGCGCCGCAGTTTCGACGCCACCCTGCGGATCCGGGGAATCGACGTGGTGCGCATGGGCTGTGACGGCGACCGGTGGGGAATCCCACTGCCGTTCCCCGGCCTCCGTCGGCAGGCCGTCCGTGCACGCGTGGACGAGGTCATCGAACTGGTCGGGGCATCGGCGTACGCACACCGGCCGATCGGGCAGTGCTCCGGCGGCGAGCAGCAGCGGCTGCTGATCGCCCAGGCGCTTGTCCGCAGGCCCGAACTGCTGCTGCTGGACGAGCCGTTGGACAGCCTCGACCTGCCCAACCAGAGCGCCGTCGCCGCGCTGATCGGGCGCATCTGCCGCCAGGAGGGCGTGTCCGTGGTCATGGTCGCCCACGACGTGAACCCGATACTCCACCACCTGGACCGGGTGGTGTACCTGGCCCGGGGCGGCGCCGCCACCGGCACGCCGGGAGAGGTCATCACCTCCGGGACACTGACCCGGCTGTACGGCACTCCGGTCGAGGTACTGCGGACCTCCGACGGACGGCTCGTGGTGGTGGGCCAGCCGGAACCGCCGGCGGTGCACGCCGATCGGCACGACACCCCGGGGAGCGGTCATGACGCTCGCTGAGACGGGCGCACCGGCCTGGTCATGGAACCTCCTCACCGACTTCCAGGAGATGTGGTCGTACCCGTTCATGGTCAACGCGTTCCGCGCGGGCTCGGTCGTGGCCGTGGTCTCCGCCCTCGTGGGGTGGTTCGTGGTGCTGCGACGGCAGACGTTCGCCGCGCACACCGTCTCCGCCGTCGCCTTCCCGGGAGCGGCCGGGGCGCTCCTGCTGGGAGCCAGCGCGGTCTACGGGTACTTCACGCTGTGCGTGGCCGCCGCGCTGGTCATCGCGGCCCTGCGCGGCGGCGGTGACCACCAGGAGTCCGCGCTGACCGGGACGGTGCAGGCATTCCTGCTGGCCTCGGGCTTTCTGTTCACCGCGCTGTACAGAGGGCTGTTGGAGGGGCCGCAGACCATCCTCTTCGGCACCTTCCTGGGGATCACGTCGTCGCAGGTGACGGTGTTGACGGTGGTCGGTGCGGTGGTCCTCGCGGTACTGGCGCTGATCGGGCGTCCGCTGCTGTTCGCGTCCGTCGACCCGCAGGTGGCCGCCGGGCGCGGGGTGCCGGTACGGGCCCTGTCGGTCGTCTTCCTCGTCCTGCTCGGTGCGGCCACCGCCGAGGCGAGCCAGATCACCGGCACCCTGCTGGTCTTCGCCCTGATGGTGATCCCGGCCGCCACCGCCCACGCCCTCACCGCCCGTCCGGTGCTGAGCCTGGCCCTGGCCGTCCTGCTGGCGTTCGCCGCCACCTGGCTCGGACTGACCGCCGCCTACTACTCGCCCTACCCCCTGGGCTTCTTCGTGACGACCATCGCCTTCGCCGGATACCTGCTCGCCCTGGGCTGGCGCTCGCTGCGCGAGCCGGCCGGCCGGACCTGGCCCGGCCGGAGCGGAGACGACCGGACCGGAGCCGCGGCCGCCGCCGGGGAGGTGGTCGTATGACCGTCCTGCTCGCCGACTCCCCGCTGTCCCAGCCGTTCTTCCAGCACGCCCTCCTCGCGGGGACGGCCATCGCCGCCGCCTCCGGACTGGTCGGCTACTTCCTGGTACTGCGCGCCCAGGTCTTCACCGCCGACGCCCTCAGCCACGTCGCCTTCACCGGCGCGATGGCCGCCCTCGCCTTCGGCACCGACCTACGTCTGGGACTGTTCGCCGCCACCGTCGGCATGGCGCTGCTCTTCGGCACCCTCGGCCGCCGGGCACGGCCCGACGACGTGGTCATCGGAAGCGTCTTCTCCTGGATCCTGGGCCTCGGGGCCTTCTTCGTCACGCTCTACACGACCTCCCGCAGCACCACCAACGGAACCGCCGGGGTGAGTGTGCTGTTCGGCTCCGTCTTCGGCATCTCCTCCGGCAGCGCGATCGTCGCCGCCCTGGTGGCCGCCGGGGTCGGCCTGCTGGTGGTGCTCATCGCCCGGCCGCTGCTGTTCGCCACGCTCGACGAGGCCGTGGCCGCCGCGCGGGGGGTACCGGTACGGCTGCTCGGCCACGGCTTCCTCGCGCTGGCCGGCATCATCGCCGCCGAGGCGACCCAGGCGGTCGGCTCCCTGCTGCTGCTCGGTCTGCTGGCCGCCCCCGCCGGTGCCGCGATCCGGCTCACCGACCGGCCCTACCGTGCGCTCGCCCTCTCCGCCGGGCTCGCGGTGCTGGAGACGTGGGCGGGGCTGTTCGCCTCGTACGCGGTGCCGAAGATGCCGCCGAGCTTCGGCATCATGGCCGCCGCCACGGCCGTGTACGCCGCGACGTTCCTGATACGACGGCCCGCCCCCGTTCCTCGTACGCGAACCGCCGTCCCCACCGGGACCTGAGCCGAGGCACGCCGATGGCACGCAACCGACAGCGCACCCCCACCCGGTCGTACGACGTCACGCTGATCGGCCGGCGCACCCAGCAACGCACCCTCGTCGTGGAGGCGCTCATCCGGGCCGACGGCTTCGTCGGCGCCCAGTCCCTCCACAGCCGGCTCGCCGCCGCCGGTTCACCGGTCGGCCTCTCCACGGTCTACCGCACCCTGACCGCCCTGGCCGACGCCGGCCGGGCCGACGTGGTCCGCGACCCGGGCGGCGAGCGCCTCTTCCGCCACCGCCCGGGTCCCGAGCACCGCCACTACCTCATCTGCACCGAATGCGGTCTGAGCCGGCCCGTCGACTCCGGCCCGGTCGAGGAGTGGGCAAACACCATCGCACAGACCTCCGGGTTCGCGAACGTCCGGCACACGGTGGAGCTGTCCGGGGTGTGCCCGGACTGCGGCGGACGGCATGCGGCGGTCGGACGCCGGTGAGCACCAGCGGCTCGGTCAGCGGGAGCCGTAGGGCAGGAGGGCCATCTCACGTGCGTTCTTGACGGCCCGCGCTATCTGCCGCTGCTGCTGACGGGTCACATGGGTCACCCGGCGGCTGCGGATCTTCCCGCGGTCGGAGACGAACTTCCGCAGCAGATCGGTGTCCTTGTAGTCGATGCAGGTGATGCCGGCGGCGTCCAACGGGTTGACGCGCTGACGCTTGGCGGTCTGCCGACCGGTGCTCGTACGTCGGGGCATGGTGAGGTCGGTCCTCTCTTTCAACGGGATGCGGTGGAGTGCGCGAGCCGCACGGCGGAGCGCGATCGCGGTTCAGGTCACCGGGTCGAGCAAGTCGTCGAAGGCGTGCGGGAATCGTTTCCAGCGCTCCCTGCCCGCCGCGTACTCGTCATCGGTGAGCAGGCACGAGTCGAGCAGGGCCAGCAGAGCGTCGCGGTCCAGGCCGGGCGAGGTGAAGGTGAGGTACTGGCAGCGGTCGCCGTGTTCGGGATGCCAGGACACGGAGGCGGCCAGGCGGCGTTCAGCGGGCACCATCTCCCAGGCGGCATCGGGCAGGGCGGCCAGCCAGGGGCCCGCCGACTCCACGCACAGCGCACCGCCCGCGGCGTCCCACGACAGCAGTGTGTCGGGACGGTCCGCCAGCCAGAACCGTCCACGGCTGCGGGCGGCGGCGCAGGTCAGGTCCTCCAGCGCCGCATAGAGGCGCTTCGGGTGGAAGGGGCGTTCGCGCCGCCAGACGAAGGTGCTCACGCCGTGCTCCTCGCACTCCTGCGGCAGCAGCGCGCACGCAGGATGCACACGTGCGGCGGCCGCCGCCACGTCGAAGCCCTCCAGCAGAGCAGCACCCAGGGCGCCGCTGTCCACGCGCACCTTGCGTGCGCCTGGGCTGAGCTGGGCGAGCAGCGCGTGGTCGGCTTCGTCGGCGGCCTCGCCGCCCTCCCCGCACGAACCGCCCTCGACGAGGGCGATCACCGTGGGGTACTCCAGTTGCCGGGCGAAGGTGTCGGAAACGGTGCGCTGGTCGGTCGGGGCGGCGGCGAGACCCACATCGGCCAGGTCGTCGCCGTTCGACAGGTACGGCAGAACGAGTGCCGGGTCGACCACGGTGGCGACCCCCGTCAGCGCCAGCGGTGCGCCTGCGGCCGCGATGACCGGGGCCATGCCCTGAGGTTCGACGGAGTCCCACAGTTCCACGACGGCCAGTCGGTACCTGCCCTGCTCCGCGAGCCGCAGCAGTTCGGGGACGAGGTCCTCGCGCAGCGCACAGCACGCGCAGTCGTTCACCAGGGGTGCGTCACCGCTGTCCAGTAGGCCGTCGGCGTCGCGCACCGTCCGGTGCACCGCACTGTCGACCGCGAACGTCAGGTCGTGGTGGAGCGCGACCGAGCCCGGGACCGTGCGCAGGATCTCCTCCACGGCGGCCCTGCGGGCGTCGGCGTGCGCCCCGGCGACGATCGCGACCGGCAGCCGCGCCTGGTCCCCGCTCACTGCTTGCCCCGTCCGCGTCCGTAACGCCGCTCGAAGCGCTCGACCCGCCCCGCGGTGTCCAGGACCCGCTGGGTGCCGGTGTAGAAGGGGTGGCTCGCCGAGGAGATCTCGACGTCGACGACCGGGTAGGTGTTGCCGTCCTCCCACTCGACGGTCCTGTCGCTCGTGGCCGTGGACCGGGTGAGGAAGGCGAAGTCGGCGGCCCGGTCACGGAAGACGACCGGGCGGTACTCGGGGTGGATTCCGGGCTTCACGGCTCTCAGCGCTCCTCACGGAAGTCGACGTGGCGGCCGACGACCGGGTCGTACTTGCGCAGCGTCAGCCGGTCGGGGTCGTTACGGCGGTTCTTGCGGGTGACGTAGGTGTAGCCGGTGCCGGCGGTGGACCTCAGCTTGATGATCGGGCGCAGTTCGTTACGGGCCATGGACAGCACCATACAGTGAACTGGTTTTCATTTTCATCAAACTGCTAGTGTGCTGCCAGCACACGAGGAGGAACCATGTCCGCCCACTGCCAACTCACCGGACGCCAGCCCCGCTTCGGCCATCGCATCTCCCACTCCCACCGGCGCAGCAAGCGGCGCTTCGACCCCAACATCCAGACCAGGCGTTACTGGCTGCCGAGCGAAGCCCGCCACGTCCGGCTCACTCTCTCCGCCAAAGGCATCAAGACGGTCGACACCATCGGCATCGAGGCCGCGGTGGCCCGCATCCGCGCCCGGGGAGGGAAGGTCTGATGGCGAAGAAGAGCAAGATCGCGAAGAATGAACAGCGGCGGCTCATCGTGGCGCGCTACGCCGCGCGCCGCGCCGAACTGAAGGCGATCATCTCGTCTCCCCGGACACCCGACGACGAACGCGCCGCCGCCCAGAGGGAACTGCGCCGACAGCCCCGCGACGCCAGCGCCACCCGCCTGCGCAACCGCGACTCCGTGGACGGCCGCCCCCGCGGTCACCTCCGCGCCTTCGGCCTGTCCCGCATCCGCGTACGCGAGATGGCACACGCGGGCGAACTCCCCGGTGTGACCAAGAGCAGTTGGTGAGCCGCCCCCGACCGCTCAGGCCGCGAGCCACCCCCCGGGCTGCCGCAGCGGCCCCCCACCGGTGGTGGGCCGAAGTTCGATTCTCGTCACCCGCCCCATGCGAAACCCCCAGGTCAGAGACCTGGGGGTTCCTTGTCCTCTCGAGTGTGCGCCCCGCGGGAGAAACCCCGCGGCGCTCGGCTGCCTGGTCGTGGCGGCGTCGTCAGCGGGGAACCGGTGTCGCTCCTGTTCCGGCGCTCGTCCCCTGCACGGTCGCCTCACCCGCAGCCTTCAGGGCCGGGACCCGCTCGGCGAGCAGCCCGAAGACGAGCCCGAAGGCGGTCCACAGGGTCGCCTGGACGGCCAGGGCCGCCAGGCGGAACTGCCAGAGCAGGGTGGCCGAGAAGTCCTTCGGGACCTCGTTGACGGCCGGAAGGAACGCGTACGCCAGTCCGACGGCCAGGACGAAGAACGCCCCCGCGGCCACCGTCGCGTTCCAGTTGCCCAGACGTGGTGCCAGGCGCTTGCCGACGATCACGGTGGTGATCGCCAGCAGCACACTGAGCAGCATCATCAGGAAGTACAGAGTGGTGCGCTTGCCGATGGTGTCGGGGTCGCCGACGGACGGCGGGTTGGCGGGGTACTTCAGGAACGGCACCACGTACACGGCGATCAGCCCGGCCGCCGCGAGGAGCAGCGCGCTCGCGCGCGGCCCGAAGCGGCCGATCCGACCGAGCGCGAAGCAGTACGCGAGGGCGGCGATGCCGCCGAACGCGACGCCGTAGACGAGGACTCCGGTGGCCAGGCCGCCGGTGGACTGCATCGTGCGGCTGACGACTTCCATGCCGTGTTCGTGGGAGTGCGACTCCTCGTAGGCGATGGCCGAGTCGACGCGCGGCTCACCCAGGAAGTAGGCGACGACGAGGGCGAGCAGGCCCGCGGCGAGTCCCGCGAGCATGCCACGCACCAGCAGATTTCGGACGGTTGCCGAGTTCATGGAACGCTCGATTTCCTCCCTGTCGTCAGTGGCAGGGGAAGCCGAGCAGGTGGCGGGCGTCGTGCACCCACTCGTGCACGTCCTCGCCGGACATCACGGAGGTGGCGCCCTGCTCGGCGCCGACGAAGTAGAGCAGGACCAGCATCAGGATGCCGAAGAAGACCGCCCAGGGGACGATCGCGCCGATCGGCAGCTTGGCCGGTGCGGTGGTGGGGGTGGTGGTCGACTGAGCGACGGACTGGGCCATGGCAGGACCTCCTGGGGAACTCGCGTCCCGTCTCGGTGGTGCACAGGACGACGGCGCGGGTCTGACTTGCCCACCACACAACGGAGATGTGTCGTGGGGGCTTACAGTGGCGCGACCGTGCCGGAATCCCACCGGCTTCCGCGATCCGTCGTCGATATCGCCGAGAAGGTACCGCGAAGCGGAGGTGCGGCCAAGGGCGCACGGGCGCTTCACGGGCGCCCTTCAGGTCGCTGTCTTCTGTGAACTCCCTGTGCGGACAGGGGTGTCGATCACGAGAGTGAGCACGTGACGAACCGAGTGATGTTGATCTCACCAGCTATGAACGCGTCCCTGCGGGCGGCTCGCTTCGACGACGGTTGCTCACTCGACGCGGTCGGGACGTCGCAGGCCCGCTCGGCGGCCGGCGCCCTTGCGCGGGCCGGGCGAGTGCTGGTCTCCCCCACCGTGCGCTGTCGGCAGACGGCCTCCGCGCTCGGCCTGGACGCCGACGACGAACCGGGACTGGCCGCCCTCGACGTGGGTCGCTGGCGCGGCCGGACGCTCGACGAGGTGGGCGCCGCCGAGCCGGAATCGGTGTCCCTGTGGCTGACGGACCCGGCGGCCGCCCCGCACGGCGGGGAGTCGGTGCACGATCTGTGCGAGCGGGTCGGAGCCTGGCTGGGCGAGGCCGCGCACCTCCCGGGCAGGACGGTCGCCGTGGTCGAGCCGGATGTCGTACGGGCCGTGACCGTCCGGGTGCTGGGGGCGCCGGAGCCGTCCTTCTGGCGGATCGACGTACCGCCGCTGACCGCGACCGTGTTCAGTGGCCGCGCCGGGCGCTGGAACCTGACACTCGGCCGACCGCTCGCGCGAGCCGAGGACGACTGACCGGGGCTCCCCGCGGCGTCGACACCGTGCCGGCTGCCGCCCACCCCCCGTGCAGCCGGCGCAGAAGCCGTAGTCGGTGTCCCACCGGGTCGGCACCGGAGCCGCCCCGGCCTCGACCGCTGCAACCTCAGGTCGGCTCGGGCCGCCCACGGAGCGCCAGAACTCGCTGGGCACCGCCGCCGCACGCTTGGGCTCCTGCAGCATCCACAAGTGCGCCATCCCGTAGAGGAGTCGTGCTTCGGCGCCCGGCTCCCGGGCGGCCACCGAACGCCGGCGGCACCGGCTCACCGGACCCGGGCACCGGGTGGTGTGCAGACTCGCCGCGACGACTGCTCATTTCCCAGACCGGACGACTGCTCGCTTCGTCGTCCCATCGCTGTCCGGCGCCACACAGGCGAAAGGGCCTCCGCCCGGAAGCGGAGGCCCTTTCCCTGGGTCAGAAGAAGCCGTTCAGGCCGAACCAGCCGTCTGCCGTCTCCACGCGCGAGTCCAGCGTGCCGTTGCCGCGGCCCGGGTACACCAGCTGGCAGCCGACGCCTCGGCAGCTTGCGCCGACATAGCTGCTCTTGGTGACGGTGACGAGGTCGGCACGGCCGTCGCCGGTGACATCGCCCAGGCCCAGGAACGTGTCCATGACGTTCCAGCCGCTGCTGCCCATCAGCACACGGGACCCGAGGGCCCCGGACTTGCCGGGGTACAGCCACAGCTGCCCGGTCGACGCCTGGCGGACGACCAGGTCCGCACGGCCGTCACCGTTCATGTCGCCCGCCCCGACCAGCGCGCTCATGCCGTTCCAGCCACTGCTGCCGATGAGCTTGCGCGCACCGAGGGTGCCGCTGCCGGTGCCGGGATACAGCCAGAGCTTGCCCGTGGCCTTCTCCACGGTCAGCACGTCCGTGCGGCCGTCGCCGGAGAGGTCGCCGTACGCGATGAGCCGGCTCATCGCGTTCCAGCCGCCGTTACCGATGAGCTTGCGCGCACCGAGGCTGCCGGTGCCGGCGCCCGGGTACAGCCACAGCTTCCCGGTGGACGCCTCGCGGGCGATCACGTCCTCTCGGCCGTCACCGCTGAAGTCGCCGTGCCGGACCAGGGCGTTCATGACGTTCCAGCCGCCACTGCCGACCAGCTGCCCTGTGCCGTCGCCGCGCAGGAACCACAGCCGGCCCGCCTTGTCCCGCACGAGGACGTCGGCCTTGCGGTCGGCGTTCAGGTCGCCGAAGCCCGCGGCCTGGGGCGCGGTCGACGCGTACCACTCCGGGTAGGCCGGGAACCAGCACTCCCGCTCGGTGGCGACGAGGCTCACCGAGCTGACGGTACGTTGCGAGCCACCCCACTCGGTCCCCGCGGGGTCGGGGGCCCACGAGGTGACGCCGCCGGTCTTGCTGTAGTTCGGATCGTCGTGCAGGCAGGCGTACTTGGACGTTCGGTTCACCACGGACTGGAACGTGTTGTCCCAGGTCCCCAGCGTCGCCTTGTTCGTGTTCGTCTTGAACATGGCGCCCGTGCCGTTGTCGGTCTTCCAGGCGCAGAAATAGCCCGCCGGGCAGTCGCTGATCGCGGCCTGAGCCGTTCCCGCGCCGGCACCGAGGAGCCCGAGCGAGGTGAGCCCCAGCGTCGTGGCCAGTGTGGCCAGGCGTCGGAGTAGTGATACGCGCATTTTCTTCCCTCCCTGACGCGGCACGGAGAAAAGCTCGACGCGCCGCGCGAGGAAGATACCTTGCCCGCGCGATCACTCCATCGCGCGCGTCGCCGGCATCGCGATTCAGACTGCTTCGGGTTGCGGTTCCGGCTGCCGCGGTGGAGCGGCCTTCGGTTCCCACTGTGTGGTGGTCCGTACGTAGCCGTAGACCACCGAGGCCATCGCCAGAAGGAGAAGCGGTCCGAACACCCATGGATGTTCGGCCATCTCCACCGGCAGACAGCGGTACGACACCAGGAGGGCGGCGAAGACCGTCGCGCCGTGGGCGACCAACTGGATCCCCGATCGATCCCAGCCGTGGTGGACCGAGCGCAGAGCCGCCTCGATCGTGAGTGCGAAGACCACGCCGGCGACGAGATCCGCACCGTAGTGGAAGCCGAACCCCAGCGTTGCGACGAGCGTGGCGATCAGCCAGAACGCGCCTGCGCATCGCAGGACCCGTGGGCCCTTTCGGGAGTGGACGAAGATGGTGGTGGCCCACGCCGTGTGCAGGCTGGGCATGCAGTTGCGCGGGGTGATCTGGTCGAACGGCATCGGGTGCGGGGTACTGACCGGCGGCGGCGTGTCCGGCCACAGATCGGCCACCGCCCAGTGCACGGTGGGCGGCGTCGCCGGCCACAGGTGGGCCGACGCCCAGTGCTCGTTGCCGCCGCCGTAGGCGTAGAGCGGTCCGACCACCGGGAAGATCATGTAGATGGCCGGCCCGAGAAGGCCGATCACCAGAAAGGTGCGCACCAGATGATGGCCCGGGAAGCGCCGCTCGACCGCCACATGACGCAGCTGGTACAGCGCGACGACGACCGCGGCGACCGCAAGCTGGGCGTAGACGTAATTGAGGACGTGGGCGCCGATCGGTCCGGTCGCCGTGACGATCCGGCCCACCAGCCAGGACGGATTACCCAACGCGTGATCGGCGGTGGCCACGTACTGGTCCAACACCATCGGGCGGGATTTCGACGTGACGAGCAGCCATGTGTCGCCGGTCTTGCGGCCTGCCACCAGCAGCAGGCCCAGCCCGACGCCCTTCAGCATCAGGACACGTTCCCGGCCGGTGCGGCGCGTGACGGCGATGACCGCACAGCCCAGCATCACCCACAAAGCGCCGTTGCCGAAGGGGTGCCCCTCGGTCACCCTGGCACCGACCGCCCACCGCACCAGCACGAAGACGACGTCGATGCCGATCGCGGCACCGGCCGCGATGAACCGTTGCCGCCGGGTGAGCACCACCATCGTCAACGCCATACTGGCGTACAACAAGAAGCCCGATTTGGGCGGGAATATCAGCTCTCGCGCCTGGCTGGTGATCGGCCCCGGCAGGCCGTAGCGACGCGCGACGATCTCCAGCGTGACGAGCAACCCGAGGGCCACCGCACCCGCCGTGGCCCACAGTATCGCCCGTGGTCGACGCCACACGGGGAGCGCAGTTCTGCCGCCTGTTCGCGAAAGCAGCCGTGATGCTATAGGTCTCAATCAGTCAGCCGTTTGCTAGATGTTGGTAGAAGAAGATTGTTTATCGTGCTGGACATCACGCTTTTCCGACGATGAAGAGCAGTGGGCATTCGTCGCAAGTTCGAACATCTTATCGGAACAGTGCGAGACAGCCACGGGTGGTTCGAAGGAAGGCCGCCGCGTTGCCGTCCCGGACGGCCACAGGCACGCATCGCTGTCACGACAGCCGTGTCACGGCTCGGCCGGCAGGCCGGTCAGACCCGGTCCAGGGGCCGGTGCGGGCCGTCGGGAAGTTCCGCTTCGATCGTGTCACCGGGGCGCACCACGCCACCCTCCCGGACGATGCTCATGACTCCGGCCTTGCGCACGACGTTCCCCGCCTCGTCGCGGCCGACGACCTGCTTCAGCAGCCCGCCCTGGAAGTTGTCGATCTGCACACAGGGATTGCGGAGGCCGGTGACCTCCAGGACCGCGGACTCGCCGATGCGCAGCAGGGTGCCGGCCGGAAGACCGAGCAGATCGATGCCGCGCGTGGTGATGTTCTCGCCGAGTTCGCCGGGCCCCAGCTCGAATCCTTCTTCGCCGACCTCGGCGAAGAGCTCCTCGTGGATGAGGTGGACCTGGCGCAGATTCGGCTGGGTGGGATCCTGCGCCATGCGCGAGCGGTGCTTGACCGTCTCCCCGGCGTGCACGTCCCCCTCCACACCGAGCCCCGCGAGCAGTCTGATGCTGTCCCGGTTCGGCTTGGTGAACGAGTACTCCCCGTTACTGCTGACCGCCGTCACTCTTCCGCTCAT
Source organism: Streptomyces sp. Ru72 (assembly GCF_002920635.1). Lineage (GTDB taxonomy): Bacteria > Actinomycetota > Actinomycetes > Streptomycetales > Streptomycetaceae > Streptomyces. The sequence continues at coordinate 29,272 of NZ_PQSR01000019.1, forward strand.
ATCGCGGAAACCCCCTCTTCGGTAACAATGATCGGCACGAGCCTAACCCTCGCTCCGCGAGGCGTGGATGCGTGAGTTCGGTTCTCGTGAAAATCTCCGAGTGCTGCCGAGGTCGGTGGCCGGTGCGATGCTCCTGCCGTGTCAGAGCGCGGGCGGGCCGGCCTGTACGAGGCCCGACTGGTAGGCGATGACGACGAGTTGGGCGCGGTCTCGGGCACCCGCCTTCACCCAGTTCCTCGGCGCCGGCGACGTCACCGCCGACGGCCGCCGCGACCTGATCGCCTACGGCCCGAACGGCACGGACGTCTACCGCTCGACCGGCTCGACCACGACCGTGTTCAGCCGGCTCGCGACCAACCTCTACGCGGGCGAGGGCACCAAGTTCGACAACATCGCCTAGGAGCCTGTCCGGGCGATCACGCGTCCCGTCAGGGTGACGCGGCCCAGGGACGCGCAGTCCGCCCGCCGCCGTCCGCCGGTGACGACCAGGGACAGCGGGCGGCGGCGGCCGTCCGACTCAGTGGAGTTCGCCGGTGAACCCGCCAGCGGCGGTCACCTGATCGCCCGGGCAGCTCCTGGTCGTCACTCCTCGAGCCTCCGCCCCCAGGACGGCACCGCCGACTTGATCCGGCGTCTCGCTCAGGCCGGGCTTGCTTCCCGCGCCCGCAGCCTGCGTGCGAGAAGGCCGAGCAGCACGGCGTTGACCAGCCCGGACAGGGCAACCCCGGCGGAGAAGAGCAACGGGCTCAGCCAGGAGAGCGAGGAGTACCGCGCGGGTGCCGCCACCACGGTGGCGGCGATGCCGAGCGGCGCGGTGGCCATGAGCGGCCAGATCCCGGCGAACCCCGGGTCCGGCGACAGGTACACCGCGTACAGGAAGAACGCCAGCGCCGCCGCGACCACCGCCAGGTACCCGCGCGCGAGCCGGTTGTCCACCGCGGGCGTCAGCAGGGCCCGAATTCCCTGCAGGCTGAGGCGCGCGGTACGCGCCATGTCCGTCCCCTCCTGTTCGGAGGAGACCGGGAGACGGGGCTCACGCCCGCCGGCCGGTGCCGCCGCCGTGGACCTCGCGACGAGGGCGCCCAGTACGGCGGCGTTCACGAGGGCGCACAGGAGGAGCCACACGCTCCACATGCTCATGGCGAGCACCTCGCCGACCCCGCCCTCGGTGCCGGGGCCGAAGGGGAGGATCACACTCAGGAAGGAGAGCGGCGCCGTGAGCATCAGGGGATCCGGGGCGAAGCCGCCGTCCGGGAAGACGAAGCCGGCCAGGACGCAGGCGGCGAACACGGCCAGATAGCCCCGGGCGAGCCAGTTGTCCGTGGCGAGCGCAAGGAGCCGGCGCAGGCGCGGAAGGCGGTGTGGGACGGAGGAGTTCGGCATCGCGGGTTCCTTCGGGTCGATCCGTGGGCGATGTCCTCAACGGTGGACCGGAGGGCGCGTTCAGACATGAGTACGGGTACTCACCGGCAGAGCGCGGGACCTCCCACGCCGCGTGCGTGCGTCGGCACCGGCGGAGGCGCGGTAGTCGGCCGCGATCGAGGGCACCGCGTCACGGCGGGCGTCCCGGCAGGCGGCGCGGATGTCGGCAGGTACGGCGCCGGGGTCGTGGGCCCGGATGTCGAGGAAGTGGCCGAAGAAGGCGTCCGGGGCTGCCGCGATCATCCGCTCGGGCAGGTGCGGAGGCCGCGCCATCAGATAGAGCTGGAACCCGATGGCCGCACCGGTGCCGTGCACAGCCACCGTGTGTGACGTCCTGCCGGGCCTTTGCGCTTGATAAGTGGCCGCCTGTCGATCATGACAGTGGCAGTGACGGGCGAAGCGCCGGACCGCTCCGCTCGTCGCGCCTTCCGCGGAGCCCACTTGCAGACGTCCTACTGAAGGAAGCGACCGACCGCATGCGCATAAGACAGTTCGCGGGGAGAGCAGCGCTCTCCGCCGCCCTGAGCCTGTCGTTCCTCGGCCTGGGTACGACCACGGCCGCCGCGGACACCAGTGCCCCACTGCCGATCAGCTCGTATCGGGACATGGTCGTCGACGCGGCTCATCAACAGGTCTTTCTCAGTGACCCGTTCGGTGGCAGCGTTCTGGTGACGGACTACACGGGCCAGGTCGTGAAGCAGATCGGCGGTGAGGCCGGCGCCTGGGGCATGGCTCTTTCCAGCGACTCCACGACGCTGTACGTGGCACTCCGCGACGCCGGCGCGATCGCCGCGATCGACACCGCCACCCTGCAGGAGACCGCCCGGTACGACACCGGAACCGGAGCGGGCGCCTACGCCGGCCCGACCTCGCTCGCGTCGGCCGGAGGAAAGATCTGGTTCGGCTACAGCACCGACTCCTGGAACGGCGCCCTCGGCTCCCTGGACCTGAGCGGAGCGCAGCCGGTGGTCGCACGGGGACAGGGCCTCGACACGTTCCGCGGCTCCCCCCGCCTGGCTGCCGCACCGCAGGATCCGGACACCCTCGTCGCCGCCGAATCGGACGGCAACGCCGCCACTTTGGCCGTGTACGACGTGAGCAGCGGCCAGGCCGACGTACGGGCGAAGCGTGTCGACCCCGGTCCGGAGGGGTGCACCAGCCTGCGGGACCTCGCCTTGACGCCGGACGGCGCGCGGGTGGTGGTCGCCTGCGCCTCGCCCTACTACCACCAGGCGTTCCGCACGGCCGACCTGGCCGACGACGGCCGCTACACCACCGGCCACTACCCCGACTCCGTGGCCATCGCCCCTGACGGCACGATCGCGGCGGGCGTCGACGGCGCCTCCTCGCCCGACGTCTACCTGTTCACGCAGGGCGGCTCCACGGCCTTCAAGACCTGGGACTTCCCGGCGTCGTCCCCGTACGCCACCAACACCCTTCAGTCCGCCGGTCTGGCCTGGGCTCCGGACGGCAGCAGGATCTTCGCGGTCACCGAGGACAGCGGCTCCTCGTCCCTGACGCTGCAGGTCCTCGACTTCCCGCAGGTCACCACCACGGTCACCGTGCAGGCACCCGCCTCGTCACCCCGGAACCAGGACCTCACCCTCACCGGGAGGCTCGAGGCGCCCGTGGGATTCGGCGCGGGGACCACCGTCGACATCTGGCGGCTCGACGACCCCGCCGCCGGTGAGGGCACGCTGATCGGGTCCGCGACCGTCGCCGCCGACGGCACGTTCGGCTACACGGACCGTCCGAAGGCCAAGGGCGACGTCCAGTACACCGTGCAGTACGGGGGCGACGCGCGGCACACCAGTGCCTACGGCACGGTCACGGTCGACATCACCTCTGACTGAGTCCCGTCCGCCTCGCGTCACGGGCTCCGCTCGGACCGCGCTCGGCCGGGGTTTCCCAGCCGAGCGTGTCGCGGCCCCGGTTCGACCGCGGGCGCCGCGCGGCCCGAGCGCTTCGGACTCATCCGGGGTGGACTGTGAGGTACGTCCACTGGCTCCACACGCTGCCGGTCTGTGCGCCCTCGGCCGGTGGCGTGTAGTGGCCGCGGATGCGGTAGGGGTCGTTGCTCGTGAAGAGCTTCAGAGCCCGGACGTAGCCGTACCAGCCGTCGGCGTACACGCTCCCGCAGTCCTGCGCGGTCACCTGGTGCCAGGCCCCCGAGTAGTAGTGCTCGAGGTACACGGTCATGCGACCGCCCGACTGGCGGGGGGTGACCAGGAGGTTGAAGCCCATGTTGACTTCGGACTTGTAGAAGACCTGGTAGGTGGTGGATCCGATGCGGGTGGTCCCGGTGGGCCACTGCGTCTGCGTCCGGACCGTGGGCGTGACGGTCGCACCGGTGGTCGCCGTGCGCGGCGCATAGCGGTAGTCACCCGCGAAGGCCGCGCTGAAGACGGTGTTGCGGCTGATCCTGTAGTACGCCACCAGGTTCCCCTGCGCGTCGACCTTGCCGCTCTTCAGCTGCGTCCGCGAGGCGCCCGCGGGCTGGGCGTACAGCGTCACCGCACGGGAGTTGTACGTCGTCCCCAGGTGCGCGGTGACCTTGACGGTGGCGCCGGAGTGGTACGACTTCGCGTCGGTCGCCACACTCAGGCTCGGAGTGGCGCGGGAGACCTGCACCTTCGCCGACGCCGTCACCGGGAGGTAGGACGTGCCGCCGTCGTAGGTGAAGGCGTAGGTGTTCGCCCCGCCGACCTGCGGGGTGTCGTGGAAGGCGAAGCCGCCGTCGGCGGCGACGGGCACGGTGGCCACCGCGTAGCCGGAGGGGTGCGCCTGGTCGGTCTTGACGACGTGGACCGCGCCGGTCGTCACATGCGCGTGCGGCCAGGTGAGCCGACCGGTGATGGTCGTCGCCGAGGCACGGTTCGCGGCAAAGGGAGCGGTCAGCGCCATGGTGGGCGCGTACTTCGCCACCGGGATGTCGAAGGTCCGGCTCGCCGGGGCGTAGTGGCCGCCTCCCGAGTAGTCGACGCGGAAGCTCAGGGAGCCGGTGGCGGGAGCGGTGCCGGCGACGGAGTAGGAGCCGAAGAAGTCGACCGGAATGTGTGCTGGGGTGCTTGTCGGGTCCGGGATGAGCAGGCCGTCCGGATCGGCGTCGTCGTAGCGGGTGATCCGTACGGTGCCCGGAATCATGGATTCACCGGCACTGAGGTTCAGGGGCGAGTCGAAGACCGCACGGAACGTGTAGGCCTCGCCGGGGGCGAGCGGCGTGATGGTCGAGCTGCCGAGGAGACGCACCCCGGCGGTCTCGGAGTCACGAGCTGTCCGGAGTGTCGGGGTACCGCCGGAGGCGTCCACACCCACGGCGTAGAGCCGGCTCCCGTCCGGTGTCCAGGCAAGGCCGTCCGGGGCCAGGCGCAGCGGGTCGTCGAAGTAGTACTCGCGGTAGTAGCCCTCGCCCGTCTCCGGGAATGCCATGAACCCGTAAGGGCCCGCGCCGCCGGCCACGGTGCCGTCCGGGGCCACGGCGACGGCGTCGGCGGCCACCGGCATGGCGAATCGCCCGTCCACCGCCAGATCCGAGGTGCGGTACCGGTTGTCGCTCGGACGCTCCCAGGACGAGACCGCCAGATGCTGCCCGTCGGCCGTGACCGCGAAGTCGCTCAGGTCGGGGACGGGCAGCGCCTTCGCGGCCTGCCGGGTCAGCGCACCGCCCTCGGCCCGGTACGTGACGACGGCGGAGGTGTCGCCCGTCTGCACGGCGGCGGCGAGGACGCCGGAGGGCGTCGGGGTCGTCGCCAGCATCGGCGGTGCTGCCCAACTGCCGGAATCCTGCCCCAGACTGACGGTACCGGCCCCGTCGACCGATCCGATGCCGCCGGCGCCCGCCGTGCCGTACCCGAACCAGAGGGTGCCCCCGGCGACGGCCAGCGAGTCCGGACGGGTGCCCGTGCCCGTGCTGTACCGGGCGGACTCGGTCAGGCTCTCGGTACTGATCGCCGCGATCGCGTCCTGGTCCGGCAGAGCCGCGTACAGTGCGGATCCGTCGTCGGAGAGGGCGAGACCGGTGGCGCCCGGCTCACCACCGATCATCGTCGGGTTCCCGCCGTCGAGGTCGGTGACGAGAATGCCGTCGGTGCCGGAGCCGCCGCTGATGAACAGGTGCCCGTGCGGGGCGTCCACCACCAGGTGCGCGAAGTGCGCGATCGGCAACGGTACGTCCGACGCCGCGTACGCGTCGGCCGCGCCGGGACCGATGACGGTCGTCAGTCCGAGGAGCAGCGCTGCGGCGGTCGGCGGCGAGAATCGCGCCAGCTTCATGAAAGGCCCCCACCCAACCCTCACGATCAAGGGGCGCAACCTAGCACGGAAAGATCAGGTCCCCATACCCGGGGCGGAGGGAGCGGGCGCCCTCGCCTCGAGGACGCCCGCTCCGCCGGGCGCCTCAGGCCGGCGTCCTGACCGCCGGACCCGCCTGGGCGGGCTCCCGCACGACGCGGCGGGTCCGGGTCGGGATCCCGAACGTCGGGTTGGCGATGCTCCAGGCCGCGCCCTTGCAGACCAGCTCCTTGTAGACGGCGGCGAGCCGCCCTGTCAGGGCCGCGCGGACGGCGCGGTCGTCGGCGGTGACGTACTGGATCAGGCCTTCCCTGCGGCCCAGCGAGATGCACTGGTTGAAGTAGCGCAGCGGCGCGTTCGGGAGCTTCCCGCCGGTCAGGCGCGCCGCGATGGCGTCGGCGGCCTGCCAGGCCATGGGAGTGCCGGAGGCGCACGACATCCGCAGCGGCTTGTCGCCGGGGCCCATCGCCATGGCCGCGTCGCCGATGGCGTACACGTCGGGGTGCGAGACCGAGCGCATGGTTCCGTCGACCACGATCCGGCCCGTGTCGGTGACCTCCAGGGTGGTGGCCTTCGCGATCGGGTGGACGGCGAAGCCGGTGGTCCACACGGTGACCGCGGCGGGGACGGACGTGCCGTCGGCGGTGGTGACGCCGTCGGCCTCGACGGCGGTGACGTCGGCGTGTTCGTGCACGGTGATGCCGAGCCTGCCGAAGACCTTCCGCACGTGCCGGCGGCCCTTGGGCGAGAGCCAGTCGCCGAGGCCGCCGCGGGCGACGAGGGCGACGTCGAGGTCGGGGCGGGCCTCGGCGATCTCGGTCGCGGCCTCCAGGCCGGTGAGGCCGCCGCCGACCACGACCACGGGCTGCCCGGCGTCCAGGCGGGCCAGGCGCTCACGCAGCCGGAGCGCTCCGGGACGACCGGCGATCTCATGGGCGTGCTCGGCGGTGCCGGGGACGCCCTGGTCGTTCCAGCCGCTGCCGAGGGCGTACACGAGCGTGTCGTACGACAGCTGCTCCTCCCGCCCGGCGGTGCCGTTCGCGTCGATGACGGTCACGGTCCTGCGGTCGACGTCGACGCCGGTGACCTTCGCGAGCTTCAGTTCGACGCCGGTTCCCGCGAAGATCTCGTCGAACGGCCGGGGCCGGAGGTCCTGGCCGACCGCGAGCTGGTGCATCCGGACGCGCTCGACGAAGTCGGGCTCGGCGTTGACGAGGGTGATGGCGACGTCTTCACGGCGCAGCCGCCTGGCGAGGCGCCCGGCGGCGATGGCTCCTGCGTATCCGGCTCCGAGGACGACGATGCGGTGCTGCATCTCCTTGCTCCTGTCTTGAGCGCTGCTGTCGTGGGCGGGTTCGCCCCTTGAACCGGGCGGCCCGCCGTTTCCTGACAGGAGTGCGATGTGAAGCACCTCACATAGGGACCGGAAGGGTCAGAAGGCGCTCAGCAGGGGTTCGCCGTGGTCGGCGGCCGCCCATCGCCTGGTCGCACGTTCGAGCTTGTCGGGGTTGACCTGGTTGCGGAAGGCGGCGATGCCCTCCGCGGTGATCTCAAGGCACATGATGCCGACGACCCGGCCGTCGACGACCGCCACGACGGCCGGGTCGCCGTTGGCGGTCGTGACGTACACCTCGGGTGAGCCACCGATCAGGGCCTGCTTGGCCTTGCTCGGTTTGAACAGGCCACGCATGAACTTCGCGACAGCGAGGGCGCCTTCGAACGCCTTGGCGCGGGCCGGGACCTTCCCGCCGCCATCGCCGATCGAGACGGCGTCCTCGGTGAGCAGCCGCACGAGCGGCTCGGTCCGGCCGCTGGTGGCGGCGGCGAGGAATTCGTGGACGATCCGCCGGGCGGCGGCCTCGTCGATCTCCCTGCGGGCCCTGCCGTCGGCGACGTGCTTCTTGGCGCGGTGGAAGATCTGCTGGCTGGCGGCCTCGGTGATGTCGAGGATCTCGGCGATCTCCCGGTGCGGGTAGTCGAACGCCTCCCGCAGGACGTACACCGCCCGCTCGTTCGGGGAGAGGCGTTCCAGCAGGGCGAGGACCGCGTACGAGACCGATTCGCGCTGTTCGGCGGTGTCGGCCGGACCGAGCATCGGGTCCCCGGCGAGCAGCGGCTCGGGGAGCCACTGGCCTATGTAGGTCTCGCGCCGCGCCCGGGCCGAGGTGAGCTGGTTGAGGCACAGGTTGGTGAGAACCTTCGTCAGCCAGGCCTCGGGGACCTCGATGTGGTCGACGTCGGCGGCCTGCCAGCGCAGGAAGGTCTCCTGCACCGCGTCCTCGGCCTCGCTCGCGGAGCCGAGAAGGCGGTAGGCGATGGCCTCCAGGCGGGACCTGGAGGCCTCGAACCGGTCCACGTCGCTCATGGTCAGGGCCATGCCGGGGATCCTAGCCCTCGCGTTGCGCGACGGCCTCCGCATTACGGGGGCGGCCCCTGCGCCGCTCGGCGGATGCTGGTCGACGCCGTCATCCGGCCATGGCGAGCGCGTTCGGTCCGGCACGCGTGTCACCGGGGGTGCCGAGTTCCACCGCCGGCGTGCCGTTGACTCGCGACCGCATCGTTCTCACGTCCTGTCAGGGGTGTCTGTGGGCCGGAAGGGGCCGTCGAGGGCGGCCCACTGCAACAGCATGATCGTCTTGGCGTCGGCGACGGCGCCGTTGCGGATCATGTCGAGTGCCTCGGCGAAGGGGACCTCCACCGTGGTGATGTCCTCGCCCTCCGCGGCGATTCCGCCCGCACCGCCGGTGACTGCGGTGTCGTAGGGGGCGGCGAAGAAGTGGAGGCGCTCGGTCACCGAGCCGGGGCTCATGTAGACCTGGAAGAGATGTCGCACGGCGCCGACGGTGTGACCGGTCTCTTCCGCCGCCTCACGGCGGATCGCCTCTTCCGGGCTGTCGCCGTCCAGCAGTCCGGCCGCTGTCTCCAGCAGCATGCCGTCGGGATGCCCGTTGACGTAGGCGGGAAGCCGGAACTGACGCGACAGCAGAACGGTGCGACGCTCGGTGTTGTAGAGGAGGATCGTGGCTCCGTCGCCGCGATCGTAGGTCTCGCGCTGCTGGCGACTCCAGTGGCCGTCGCTGTGCTGGTAGTCGAAGGTGGTCTTACGCAGGACGTACCAGTCACACGAGAGCACCTCCACGTCGCGGATGCGGACGCGCGGGTTGCCGGTCAGGTCGCGGCCGTGCCGGTCCAGTCCGGTACGGCCGCGGCGGTCGGGGGTGTCGACGCCGGCGGTCATCGGCCGGCCGGTATGTCGGCGACGTCGGTGTAGACGTCCTTGCCCTGCGCGCGGGCCTGGGCGACCATCCGGTCCGCTCCTTGCGAGGGACCTCCGATGCGCAGCACCGCGTCGCAGCGGGACAGCAGATGTTCGGCTATGGGATGGAAGATCTCCTCGAAGAGCGGGTCGCCGGGGCGGGTGCTGCCCGCCGTCTCCAGAAGCGGCAGGGCGAGGGCTTCGCCGGTGACGGGCAGGTGTCCGGCGCGGAAGAGGACGAGGGCGGTCTCGTTCATCGCCCGGACGTTGGCCGCGAGCCTGGCGGGGTCGTCGCCGGTGCCCGACCGGTATGGGCCGGCGACCAGGATCATCAGCGGACGGGCAGCTGCGGTGGTCATGGGGGAGGGCTCCTTCTCGAAGGGCGGCAGGGGTCAGGCGAGGACGGTTGCGATGTCGGCATCGCGCAGCGCGTCCAGAGTCCGCGGGCCACTGGGGTGCGTGGCCTCGTCCACCGCGGCCTCGTCGGTGACGAACGTGTCGACCGCGTCGAGCGGGGCGACCTGGCTGAACGCGCGGACGCCCAACTTGGTCGCGTCCGCCACCGCGATCGTGCGGGTGGCCTGGGCGAGGCCGGCCTGTTTCACAGCCGCGTCGTCCAGGGAGAACTCCGACCAGCCGTGTTCGGCGTGCACTCCGCCGATGGACATCACGAAGCAGTCGAAGGCCAGTGACTCGATGGTGCGCAGGGCCAGGGGTCCGACCAGCGAACGCTCACCGGGGCGCGAGCGGCCGCCCACGACCAGGAGTTCGACGCCGGGCCGGTCGGCCAGACGGAGTGCCGCCTGCAGGCTGAGCACCGCGACCGTCAGCGGGCCCCGCGCCGCCAGGTGCCTGGCAACGTGCACGGTGGTCGTCCCCGCGTCCAGCAACACGCGTGACCCCGGTTCCACGAGGCCGGCCACGGCCGCTCCGAGACGGTCCTTCGTTGCGGTCTGCCACGACTCCCGCGCGGCGAATCCGGCGTCCTCCTCCCGCGAGCGGGTGGCTACGGCCCCTCCGTGCACGCGGCGGACCAGGCCCTGGCGCTCCAGAGCGTCGAGGTCCCTGCGCACGGTCATCTCCGAGACGCCCAGACGATGGGAGAGCTCCGACACGGAAACCCGGCCGGAGCCCTGCACCAGACGGAGGGTCAGATCCAGACGATCGGCTACACCCATGACCGGAGTTCTACCATGTGTGCGTTCAAATGAACACGTCGTCTCGTTCGATCTCGCGCCTTCATGTGAGATATCGGTGGCGTCGTGACAGAGCGGCAGTTAGCCTCCCGGTCCATGAACTGGCTTCCCGACGACTTCGTCCACCCCGTCCGCGTGCCACTCCCCGGTGGGCACCACCTGCGTCCCATCTCCGCCGCCGACACGGACCTCGACTACCCGGCGGTCATGGGATCGCGGGAACGGCTGTGGTCCATCTACGGCGAGGCATGGGGCTGGCCGCCCGCCACCATGACGTACGCCCAGGACCGCGAGGACCTGCTGCACCACGAGCGGGAGATCGCCGAGCACAAGGCCTTCAACTACGCGCTCTTCGACGAGTCCGGCACCGCCCTGTTGGGCTGTGTGTACATCGACCCGCCGGAGAAGACCGGGGCGGACGCCGAGATCTCCTGGTGGGTGGTGGACGACAAGGTCGGCACCGACCTCGAACGCACCCTGGACGCGTTCGTCCCGCAGTGGATCGCCGACGCCTGGCCCTTCCGCAACCCGCGCTGCATAGGCCGCGACCTCACCTGGAAGGAGTGGCTCGCCCTCCCCGACAAGGCCTGAACACACGCCGGGGAGCCGTCGACACCGGCGCGGAGGCCGACGGCCCGGGGCGCACGCCGCGGACGGGTGGCGGTGCTGCCGGGCCGTCGGCCGCCGGCGCGGTGGGGATTCACCCGCCGTGCGAAGCCCTGCCACGGCGTCGGCGAAGCACCAGCACGCAGCCGGCGGCGATGGCCAGCAGGCCACCGAGTGCGCTGTAGGTGACAGCGTTGCTCACCCCGGTGGAGGCCAGGTCGCCGGCCGTGTTGCTCCGGTCCGGCAGGCCGGCGGGCACGCCGGCCGCCGACGCCTGCGCTCGGGTGCCGATCGTGCCTGAGGCGGAGGCAACCGGGGCAGCGGCGGTGGACGTGGCGGCGGTCGCAGTGGGGGCAGCAGACGGGGCGTCAGTGCGGGTGGCCGCCGACGCGGGCTTCAGCTGGAGAGTGGTGATCGAGTACGGGGGCAGCGTCTGAGCGGCCGCCGTTCCGCGCGTCGCCGTGGTCAGGGCGGTGCCGCCCTTGGTGAACGAAACGGTCCTGACCGTTCCCGGGGCCGGGGTGTATCCGGTGTAGGAGAGCGACACCTGAGCCGCGTTCTGCGGGTTCTTGTTGATCAGCATGACGTTCAGGCCGCCGTTGCCGGCGCGTACCGCGTGCACGGCGACCGACGGGCTGGCCGAGGACGCCTTGACCATGGTGTCGCCGGGCTGCGCGAGTGCGGTCAGCGAGCGGATGCCCCAGTAGGTGGGGAAGGGCGTTTCGCGGGCCGGCTCGCAGGTCCCGCCGGAGCAGGCTCCGACGGAGAGCACGCCCCCGTCCTGGTAGTCGGTCTCGCCGTTGACGGTGGTGGGCTTGCCCACCCCGTTGTGCAGGTCCCACCAGTCGACGTTGACGGCCCCCTGCTCCAGCCAGTTCATGTAGGTGTCCGGCGCGAACAGCGCCGCGGCCTGGCTGGTCTGGGCCGGCGACTCGGCGCTGGAGGTCTCGGTGACCGCGATCTCCACCGAGGCGGCGTGCGAGCCCGCGTATTTGTTGACCAGCGAGCGCACCGCGGAGGTGGTTCCGGCGATCTTGGCGGGGGAGTTCAGCAGGTCCTTCGTGCTGTCACCGCCCGGATACCAGTGGATGATCACGAAATCGACGGACTTGCCGGCGATGGAGAGCACCGTGTTGTTCCAGTCGGCGTCGTCGCCGGCGGCCTTCACCCCGTCCGGCCAGGAGCCCGGAGTGTTGAGCACCGCCCCGATCTTCACCTTCGGGTCCACGGCCTTCATCGCCTTCGCGTAGGCGAGGAGGTTCTTCGCGTACTCCCTCGGGCTTTTGTCGGCGTGGTTGTCGACCTCCCATTTGCTGCCGTAGTACCCGTTGCCGGAGACCTCGTTGCCGATCTCCCAGTACTTGATGCCGTAGCCCTTGTCGACGTTGGCGTACTTCACCCAGTCGGCGGCCTCCTGGGGGGTGCCGGACCCGTAGTTGGCGGTGATGATCGGCTGGGCGCCGACCTTCTTCGCGGTGGCCATGAAGTGGTCGAAGTCGGTACCGGGCGCGGCCCAGCTGCCGCCGGTGACGGTGTGGGTCTTCCAGTGGTAGGCGTCCGCGACCGAGCCGCCGGGGAAGCGCAGCTGCCGGATCCCGGCCGCCTTCATCAGTGACGCCGCCGAGGCGTCGTTCATGTAGGCGTCGTAGACCGCCGTGTTGAGGCCGACCCCGGTGCTGGGCACCGTGCCCAGCGAGGTGCCTGCATCGACGGTGACGGCGACGGTCGGCGCGGCGTCCGCGCTGAGCGCCAGGGCGCCCGCGCCGGCCCCGGCCACCAGGGCCGCCACCGCCCCCGCCACGATGCGGCGGCGCGTTCGGCTACGGCGGTGCGTACGGTCCCGAGGCATCGGCTGCTCGGCGGTTGTCGGGTCGTCAGGTGACACGTTGTGGCTCCCGATCGGAGTGCGTGGATACGGGCGGCGTAGCGCAGCTGACTGGGCTCGCCGCGGTTGGTGCACCCCTGGGTGGCCGGGCGGAGCGGAAAGGTTGCCGTTCCAATCGATCTTTTGCCGATCTCGCCGTGGGCCCTGATGCCGAGGGTGCCGGAAGGGCGGTGCCGACCTGCTTTTCTGCGCGAGGAACAGCGCAGGCCCTTCGGCCACTTCACCGAGGACCCGGACGAGGGGCAGCTCGCCGGGTCCTTCCTGCGGGCCGGGCGGGCCGGGTCAGGCCACGCCGCCGTTGGCGTACAGGACCTGGCCGTTGATCCAGCGCGCCGGGCCGGCGAGGAAAGCCACCGCCTCGGCGATGTCCTCCGGCGTGCCCAGGCGCTCCAGCGGAGCCGCCTTGGACAGGTTGTCGATCGCGGCCTGGTCCTTGCCCTGAAGGAACAGGGGCGTTGCGGTGGGGCCGGGGGCGACGGCGTTGACGGTGATGTCCTTGCCGCGCAGTTCGCGGGCCAGGACCAGGGTCATGGCCTCGACCGCGCCCTTGCTCGCCGCGTAGGCGCCGTAGGCCGGGAACTGCAGGCGGGTGACCGAGGTCGAGAAGTTGATGATCGCGCCACCGGCGCGCACGCGCCGGGCCGCCTGCTGGGAGACCACGAAGGTGCCGCGGATGTTGGTGCGGTGCATCCGGTCCAGGTCGTCCAGGTCGAGCGTGGCGATCGGCGACAGCAGCATGATGCCCGCCGTGTTGACGACGACGTCGATGCCGCCGAACTCCCGCTCCACGGTGTCGAACGCCTCCGCCATGGCGTGCTCGTCGGCGACGTCACCGCCGACCGCGAGCGCCCGGCCGCCCGCCGCGGTGACCGCGGCGACCGTGTCGTCGGCGCGGGCCTTGTTGCCGGCGTAGTGCACGCCGACGGCGATGCCGTCCCTGGCGAGGCGCTCGACGACGGCGCGGCCGATGCCGCCGGAGCCGCCGGTGACCAGGGCGACGCGGGGCGTGGTGGTGGTGTGGTCGGTCATGGTGTTCCGTCCTTCGTGGGTGTGGGTTACGGATGGGTGGGTCGGCGTTCGCTGTCGAGCGTGGCCATGAGGGGGGCCGCGTAGCGCTCCCCGGCGGCGGACCCGGCGGGGACCGCCGCCTCGATCTCGGCGAGGGCGTCGGCGTCCAGGTCGATGCCGGCGGCGCCGAGGGATTCGGCCAGACGCTCCCTTCGGCGGGCACCGACCAGGGGGACGATGTCCTGGCCCTGTGCGGCCACCCAGGCGATGGCGACCTGGCCGGTGGTGGCGCCCAGGCGCTCGGCCACGCGTCCCAGTGCATCGACCAGGCGGAGGTTGGCCTCGAGGTTCTCGCCCTGGAAGCGTGGGCTGTGGGCGCGGAAGTCGTCGGCGCCCAGGTTCCGCGCGGCGCTCCAGTGGCCGCTGAGCAGGCCGCGGGAGAGCACTCCGTAGGCGGTCAGGCCGATGCCGAGTTCGCGCAGCGCGGGAATGACGGACGCCTCCGGGCCGCGGGAGAGCAGCGAGTACTCGATCTGTACGTCGCTGACGGGCGCGACGGCCGCGGCGCGGCGGATGGTGTCCGCGCCGACCTCCGACAGACCGATGTGCCGGATGAAGCCGGCCTGCTGCATCTCCGCGAGCGCGCCGACGGTCTCCTCTACGGGGATGTCCGGGTTGAGCCGGGCGGGACGGTAGATGTCGATGTAGTCCGTGTTCAGCCGCCGCAGGGAGTAGGCGAGGCGGTCCTTGACCGCCGCCGGGGAGACGTCGTACGGCACGGGCTGGAAGCCGCCGTCGGGGGTCCGGCGGGAGCCGAACTTGACGCTCAGCACGACCTCGTCACGCCTGCGCTCCTTCAGCGCCCGGGCGATGAGCATCTCGTTGGCGCCCGATCCGTAGAAGTCCGCGGTGTCGATGAGGTTCAGGCCCGCGTCGATCGCGGCGTGCAGGGTGGCGATGCTCTCGGCGTCGTCGGCGGGCCCGTACAGGTCGGACATGCCCATGGCGCCCAGGCCGATGGCGGACACCTCGGGTCCGTTCGCCCCGAGCTTGCGGGTCGCGACGGTCATGACGGTTCTCCTTGGTCTCGGGGTCGAACACACCCGGTTCGCGGACGTCGGGCTTCGGGAGCATCGGCTCGGGAGCGAAGAAGGCGTCGGGCAGCGGATCACCCGATCACCCAAATCACCGATAACCGATCTGACACATCAACGCTAACACATCAGCGATGTAGCGCAAGCGTTATCATCGATTGCATGGCAACGGTCGAGACGACTACAGCGCAACCCCGCGAGCGGATCCTGCGGGCCGCGGCAGCCCTGCTCGCCGAAGGCGGCCGGGACGCGGTGTCCACCCGTGCGGTCAGCGCGGCCGCCGGAGTGCAGGCGCAGACGATCTACCGGCACTTCGGCGACATGCAGGGACTGCTCGACGAGGTGGCCCGGCGCGGATACGCGGCCTATCTGGCCGCCAAGCAGGCCCAGGGCGAGGACGGCGACCCCGTGGCGCAACTGCGGAGCGGCTGGGACATGCACGTGGCCTTCGGACTGTCCGATCCCGCGCTCTACCGGCTGCTGTACACCGAGCCGCGGCCCGGCCAGCAGTTCGCGGTCACCGGCGACGCCCACCAGGTGCTGCTGCGCATCGTCGAACGGGTGGCCAGGGCCGGCCGGCTGCGGACGGGTGTCGAGGCGGCCGCGACGATGATCCACTCCTCGGGCATGGGGGTGACGCTCACGCTGATCGCCGCGCAGGCCGACGGCAGGCTCTCGGACTACGAAGGTCTGTCCGAGAACGTCCGGGAAGCCGTGCTGGACGCCGTGCTCGTCCCGGCCGACGACGCCGCCGCCCCGCAGAGTGCCGGCGCCGGCCACGCTGCCGTGCACGCCGTCGCCCTGAAGTCCCTGATGCGCGACGGGGTGCGGTCCCTGACCTCCGCAGAGCGCGCCCTGCTCGGCGAGTGGCTGGACCGCATCGCCGCCGAGGACGGTCAGGAGACCGGCGCCGCCAAGCCCGGCGAGCAACCCCCGCGGCGGCGATAACGGCCCGATCAGGCGGTAAGCGCCGTGCGCAGGGCGGCGACGGCCTGCTGGATCGCGGCCTCGGCGGCGTGGGTCCCACGCAGGGCGCCCAGCATGACGAAGTCGTGGATGATGCCCTGACAGCGGACCCCGGGCGGCGCCGGCCTTCGCGGCCCTTGGCGATCAGCGTCGGCGCCGGGCCCTCGGGCGCTGCGCCCCGTCGCCGATCCGGGAGCAGGTGCCGCGAGTCCACCACCTCGTCGAATGCCTGGTGGGCCCGATCGGAGCGTCAGGGCTCCCGTCCACCCGCACCCCCCTGCGCGGAGGCTCGGCCGGAGGCCATCTGTGCGGCCAGTGCGGTGAACGCGCGGACCTTGGCGTTCTCGGTGTCCGCGCGCCAGACGAGGGCGCCGTTGGCCGGGGGCAGTCCGCTGAGCGGCCGGTGCAGGACGCCGGGGTGCCGGTAGGCGTGGAACAGCCCTTCATGGGTCGTCCAGACCGTCTCGCCGGTGGCGACCTTGTGCAGCGCCTCCTGGTAGGTCCGTCCGCCCTTCCCGCGGCGCAGGGGCCTGCCGCGCGGTGTGAACGGCGGGCAGAAGCCGTGCCGAAGGGCCTCCGGCAGTTCGGCGGGGCCGTCGAGCAGAACCCAGTCCGCCAGGTCCTCGATGTCGACCGACGCGCGCCGCGCCAGCGGATGGCCGGCGCCGGCGGCCAGCACCCGGCCGTGCGACACCAGGACGGTCCCCACCTTCAGATCCGGTTCGTCGACGGGCAGCAGCGTGAGCAGCACGTCGACCTCACCGCTGCGCAGCGGCCCGTAGGGGTCGCGCCAGGGCACCTCGGTCACCGTGGTCTCGCAGGCCGGGTGCCGACGGCCGAAGGCGACGACCGTGTCGGTCAGCGGCGGACCGTTGAGACAGCCGAGGAAGCCGACGCGCAGGGTGCCGACCATGCCCTGCGCGATGGCGCAGGCCTCGTCGTAGCTCTTCCTGAGGCTTTCGTAGGCGGCGCCGAGTGTGCGCCGGGTGTGCTCGCCCAGCGGGGTCAGCGCGACGCGGCGGCTGGTTCTGACGAACAGCGGTGCGCCGATGCGTCGTTCCAGCGCCCGGATCAGCTGGCTGACACGGGACTGGGACAGTCTCATGCGCTCCGCGGTGCGTCCGAAGTGCAGTTCCTCCGACAGCGCCAGAAACGTCTCGATCTCCGTGAGGTCCACTCAGTGCTCCCGCATCGATGAGCCCGGCTCATGGATTGTGCAGTACTTCGACCTTGATCGACCAACGCCCCGCTGCGATCGTCTGGTTGGCGGTCGGCCGGCTCGTCGGCGGTCGGGGGAGTCGGCAGGTCGGCCGGCACCGCCCTCGTCGCCGTCCTGTGCGCCATCGCACCGCGACGCGGCGGGGGCCCGGCTCACGTCCTTGCGTGCGTGCCCCGGCCGCACTCGACGGCTTTGCCATCTCTTTACAACCTGCTCCGGCGCCGTCTCGTCTCTCCGCTCGATCCGTGATTCAGCCCGCCGCAGTACCGGGCGGACCGACGAAAGAGAGCGATTCGATGCGCCGAACTGTCCTCAGCGCCCTGGCACTTGCGTGCACCGCCGGGCTGGCGGGCACCGTGCCCGCGTTCGCCCACGGGGCGTCCCCCTCCCCGACCGCCCCCGCGGCCACCGCCGCCCCGTCCACCGCCCCGGAACGGACCCCGGCGCCGACCGCCGCGAGCGCCGTTCCGAGTGCCGCGCCGACGAGGGCGCGCGGCCAGGTCTCCGTCGTCCCCAGCGGCGCGCCCGACACCGGTGTGACGGCGGGGACCTCCCGGTCCGTCTCCCCCGGGCTGATCGGCGGGGGCGCCGGCCTGGTACTGGTCGGAGGCGGCGCCGCCCTCCACGTCGTACGCCGCCGGCGGGCGACCGGGGCATGACCCGGCTCTCCAGGCGCGCCTTCGCCACCGCGGCGGCCGCCGCGCTGCTCGCGGGCTGCGGCGGTCACGAGGCCGGCCGGGCCCCGGACACCCGCCCCGGAACCGTCCGTCCCGGCAGTACGCCACCGCCCGCGTCGACCTCCGCCAAGGTGGCGCCGGCGCTGAAGCGTTCGGCCCCCGTCCGGCTGCAGATCCCGGCCATCGGCGTCGACACCCCGGTCATGCGGCTGGGGCTGGCGCAGGACGGCAGTGTGCAGGTGCCGCCGGTCACCGCACACGACAAGGCGGGCTGGTACTGGCACTCGCCGACACCGGGTCAGGTCGGGCCGTCGGTCATCCTCGGCCATGTCACGGTCGGCAGCTACGGGGACGGGGTCTTCCGCCACCTCGCGGACCTGCACCGGGGCGACCGGATCGTGGCGCGCCTGGAGAACGGAACGGCGGCCGTGTTCACGGTCGGCGCCGTACGGACGGTCGCCAAGGCGGACTTCCCGACGGAGGAGGTCTACGGGAACGTGAAGCGCCCGGAGTTGCGGCTGATCACCTGCGGGGGTCCCCGTACCGGCGACGGATACCTCGACAACGTGATCGTCTTCGCCGCGCTGACCACCTCGGCGCCCTGACCCGGCCGGCATACCGCCACTGCCTGATCCGCCGGTATGCCGACGACGCCTGATCCGCCGTGCGGATCCCGGGTCTTCGGAACGTACGCCGGTGGCCCGGGGTCCTATCCCACGACTGCCCCACGACCATGGAGAGCGTTGAAACGGTCCCGTGAGAGGGCGGCGTCCGAGCTGTTCGCCGCCGTCTATCCACGCCTCGCCGGCTGGTGCCGCCGTCTCGTCGACGACGACGAGACGGCCCACGAGATCGCCTCGGAGGCGTTCACCCGGCTCTGGGCCCGCTGGACGTCCGTGGACGAGCCCCGCGGGTTCCTCTACGTCACCGCGGCCAACCTCGTCCGGGACCACTGGCGCAAGCTGGAGCGCGAGCGCAGAGCCGTGCACCGTGCCACCACGGAGGCCGCCGTACGCCCCCACACCGAACAGGCCGACCCCTCGGTGCGCCTGCTCGTGCAGTCGCTGCCGGAGCGACTGCGTGTCCCGATCCTGTTGCACTACTACGCTGACATGCCGATCCGGGAGGTGTCGGTGCTGACCGGACGCAAGGAAGGAACCGTCAAGGCCGACCTGCACGCGGCCCGGGAACTGCTCCGCGTCCACCTGAGGAGAAGCCTTGACCACACGCTCTGACGACGACCCGGAGCTGGCACCCGACGACCCCCTCACGGTGATCCTGCGGCCCCCCTCGGACCACCTCGGCCCGCCCCCCGGGCGCTTCCGCGCGATCCGCCGCGCCGCGGCCCGCCGCCGGCTCCTCCGCGCCGCGGCCGGGGCCTGCCTCACCGCCGCCGTCGCCGTCCTCGTCGCCCTGCCGCTCCACCTGACGGCGCCCGGGACACCCGCGCCCCCGTCGGCCCCTCTCGCACCGCCGCCCCCGAGCGGCCGTCCGGCGCCCGCCGGCCCTTCGGCGTCGCCCTCCCCGCCGGCGTCGCCCCAAAGCGCCACCCCGCGCCCCACCAGGACCCCTCCGACCGGCGGTTCCCGCACCCCGAGCCGCCCGCCGACCGCCACCCGGGAACCGTCGGCGACACCCACCCCTGCACGTTCCGTGCCCTCGGCGAGCCGGACCGGGGCCGACACCGCACCGTCGGACAGCCCCTCCACACGGCAGAGGTAGTCACTGCCGCTCCCCGCACCCGCCCCCGGTGCTCCGCACGACGCCCCGCGTGCAGCGCGCCACCCGACGCCGTGACACGATCCGTGAGGCCGACCCCGCAGGCCGGCCGCTGATCAGCGGTGTGCCGGCGCAACCGTCAGTCCCACCACCGCCGCCCCCGAGAGCCGCAAGGCACGGGAGGCATCCCTGCAAGCCCCCCGGAGAATCCCCTCACGAACCCCACACAGCCTGCACACGGTCTTTCGATAGCCCCGTTAGCGTGGCAACCCGTTCGATTCCAGGTGCGAACGCGGCCCGTCGGGGCGGCGGCGAGCCAACACAGGAAGACCGCAATGGACTACTGCTCCTCGTGTCGTCGGCATCTCAACGGCGCCCTGGTGTGCCCCGGATGCGGTGCCTACGCCCCCGACATCGCCCCGGCCGGCACCGACGGCCACACCGTTCCGGGCCCGGCCACCACGGCGAAGCCGGTCATGGAGGCGACCGCGGCCACGGCGGCATGGGAGTTCGCGGCCCAGGACATCGACGAAGCACCGGACGTCGACGAGCCCCCGCACGCCGGCCCGCCCGCCGACCTCACGGGCCCGACGCGCCGCACGGAAGGGCGTGCCGCGCGGCGGCGCCGGCTGGCGCGCTGGAAGAAGACCCAGCGCAAGGCCCTGGTGGCGACCGCCGTCGCCCTCGTCGGAGGCGGTCTGACCGTGGCCTCGATGGACCGGCACACCGCCGACCGCGCCCAGGCCGCCCCGGCTCCGGACGCGTCGGCTCTCGGCGGTGTTGAGGAACCGACGTCGCTGTACAGCAGTCCGGCGCCGCCCCGCTCCGGCACCGCGCGCTCCGGCGCGCCCCGGGCCCCGCACACTCCGGCCGCCCAGTCCCCCGCGGCCGATCCGACCCGTCCGTCCTCGCCGGGCTCGGCATACGCCACGCCGTCGGGCGCCCAGCCGGACGCGGCCACCTCCTCCCGTACGACGCACACGACGGGCACGGCAGGTGCGGCGGGCGCGGGCACGAGTCACACCACGGCGAGCTCCCCCTCCCAGTCGGGTACGGGTACGGGCTCCTCGTCGTCCACGGGGACGTCCCAGCACACGTCCTCCCCGACCACCGGCACCGGCGGCGGCACGGACCCGGGCACCCCGCAGACCAGCCCGTCCCCGGCGGCCACCTCGCCGTCGCAGGTCTGCCTGCTCGTCGTCTGCCTCGGCTGACCACGGGCGGACGCCACCACAGCCGCTCACCGCCCCCCGCGATCACGCGGGTGGGCGGTTTCGGCGTGCCCACGCGATGCGCTCGGAATGACCGCGCGGCTGCCCTCACGGATGGCCCGCACCCCGAGCACCTGAGACAACCGGCCGGTCAGGAGTGCCGGACACGCGAGGATTGCGCGGCCGGATCGTCACCCGGTGGTCACCGGATGAGGGAGACCGTGATCGAATCGTGTGTCCGTGCCAGTAGGCTGTGATCGCTGCGGCACCCCACCTTCACCCGCCCTGGCGGAATCCTGTCCGGCGGCGGTCGAGTCGCCGCACGGCATTCGTCTCCCGGCATGAGGATGAAACAACAGGTGCTGATCGCGGGCCGGTACCAGCTGAACACCACCATCGGACGTGGCGCGATGGGAGAGGTCTGGCGGGCGTACGACCAGATGCTCGGCCGTCCCGTCGCCGTCAAGGTGCTGCTCGACCGGAACGCCGACCCCACCGCCGACTCCCGTTTCCGCCTCGAGGCACAGACCGCGGGGCGGCTCCACCACCCGCACGTGGTCGGCGTGCTCGACTTCGGCGAGCACGAGGGGCGGCTGTTCCTGGTCATGGAGCTGGTGGAGGGCTCGAGCCTCGCCCGGGTGCTCGCCGACGACGGGCCGCTGCCCGCCGAACAGGTCGCGGCCATCGCCGCCCAGGCGGCTGCCGGACTCGCCGTGGCGCACGAACAGGGCATCGTGCACCGCGACATCAAGCCCGGCAACCTGCTCCTCGACGCGGGCGGCACCCTGAAGATCGGCGACTTCGGCATCGCCCGCTTCATGGACGACCCGTCGGGCGCGCTCACGGCGACCGGGCAGATCGTCGGTACGAGCCTGTACATCGCGCCGGAGCGGGCCCTGGGCAAGCCCGCCGGGCCGGCCAGCGACGTGTACTCGCTCGGCTGCGTCCTCTACCAACTCCTCACCGGACGCCCTCCGTTCCGCGCCGACAGCCCGATCGCGATCCTGCACCAGCACCTGGACGCGACGCCCGTACCGCCGCGCGAGCTGGGTGCCGCGCTGCCGCCCGCCTTCGAGAACTATCTGCTCGGCCTGCTCGCCAAGCGGCCCGAGGACCGGCCCACGGCGCGGCAGGCCGCCGACTGGTTCGCCACGGGCGCCTGGCGGGGCCGCCCGGAACCGCTCCCGGCCGCGGCACCGATCCCGGTCCCGACCCCGACCCCGGTTCCGGTCCCGGAGTTGCCGATTCCGCCCCGGATGGAGGGGCCGGCGACGACGTACAAGCTCCCGTCCGCGCTCCCCGGCCACCGCGCGGCCCGCCAGCGGCCGGCGTCGGGGAACCGGCGCGCGCAGCCGTCGCTGCGCACGTTCGTCACCGGGCGGCCGCGCGCGGTGGGACTGATCGCCGCGGCGCTGCTGTTCCTGACGGCGATGTACGTGGGCATGTCGGTGTTCAGCCCGGACAGCAGCTCGGCGGAGACACCGCAGGACACGGGCCGGTCGGGCCCGGTCTCGCCGACGCCGTGACACTCCTGCCCAACTCGTCTGTCGAGCAGGAGAGTTGAGTTGACGAAGGCTTGACCGAACGAAAAGAAACGACGGCGGGGGCGAACTGTAGGTTCACCCGCATGCCCCCACAGCCCCCACAGCCCGCGCGCCTGCCCGTCCTGCCGTACCGCAAGCCCACCCGTGGCCGCGACTACTGGATCCTCGACGACGTGCTGCCGAACGTGGACGAGGTCCGGGCCCGCTGTCTCGCCAAGGACGACTGGGTCAAGGGATACCCGTACACGCAGGAGAGCTGGCCGGGCATGCGCACCCTGCCCGGCCTCGAACCGGCCGAACTGGCCCGGATCGAGCGGCTGGTGCGCAAGGAGACCGGCGCGCAGAGGCTCTGGCAGGAGACCGCGCCCGGCGGCGGCACCCTCAACCACAACTGCGTCCAGGTCGTCGGCAAGGACGAGGGCGAACCGCGCCCGCACACCGACTCGCGAGCCCTGTGCCGGTACGCCGCCGTGCTCTACCTCAGCCCGAACATCCCCAAGGACTGCGGCACGAGCTTCTACCGGCAGAGCCTGCCGGGCGGCGTCCTGGGCGGCAACATGGTGCAGGCGCCGCACACCAACCTGGTCGAGGCGCTGGGCACGCGGTACGTCTCGCCGGACGCGTTCACCGAGGACGTCCGCGTGCCGCAGCGCTACAACCGGCTGCTCCTGTACAAGGCCAATCTCATGCACAGCGCCACCGGTTACTGGGGCAGCGACCTGGAGGACAGGCGCATGACGGCCGTCTTCTTCTGGATGGCCTAGCGGAAGCGGTGCCGGTTCAGCTCAGGCCCAGGCTGGAGAGCGCGGTCGTCCAGTCGGTGGCGATGGCGTTGCGTGCGTCGTCGAGGCCGACCTCGCCGTTGCACACGTCCTTCTTGAGCGTGTTCTCGACGGTGTCCTTGTCGGCGGCGACTTCGCCCGAACCCGTGTCGTAGCGCGGTTCGGGCCACAGGTTCTCGGGGCTGGTGGGGTTGCCGCCGAGCTCCAGCGGGATGAGGTGGTCCTCCTCGTAGTCAGCTGTGCTGGTGTCGCCGTAGCCGTACTCGACGATCTGCTTCTTCTTCAGCGCGGTGGTGTACGAGCTGGACGGCCGCACGGTCGCGGTCCAGCCGGAGACACAGATGGTGGAGTCGATCGTGTCCTGTGTGACGTCCGGGTTGACGGCGCCGGGCTGGCAGCTGGGGTCGGGGAGGGGGAGGTAGTCCTGGCTGCACGACTGCGCGTGCGCGCTGCCGGCGGTGACGGTCAGACCCGCGGCGGTGAGGGCGAGGGTGGACAGGGTGGTCACCAGGGGGCGCGATATTCGGGACATGGGAGTCTCCCGGTGGGGATGCCCGGCACGGTTCCGGGCGGTCGTGAGCATGACAACACGGGGTGGTCTATGCGGGTAGAGCCCTTTGCGGGACCGGGAGAAGTTTGGTCGAAGGTTTGTCCGCGCGAAGGCCCCGGCCAGTGAAGTCATGGGCTGCGCTTGGGCATTGGTTCACCCAGGTGTACAGCGGGCGCCGCCGACTCCCGCCCGGGGTCGTCGACGGCGGCCGTCAGCGGGACGGCGTCAGCGGCAGGTCGTCCGTGTACGCGTTCACCGGCTTGTCCACCCGCTCGACGGTACGGGCGTCCAGCGCGGCCGGCGCCGACCGTGTGCCCAGCGTCCCGCCGGGGTGCCAGGTGCCCGTGACGGCCACCCAGGTGTCGGCGGGCAGCGCCGGGGCCCCGTGGACACGTACCTTGACGGACTGCGCGTCCGCAGCGCAGCACGAGAAGATGATCCGGGTCAGGTACCAGCCCCCGCCCCGCTTGTCCGGCGTGACGAAACCGGTCAACGTGACGCTGCGCCCCTTGATGGCCTGCGTACGGTCCTGCTGCACACGGCTGGTGAACCCCGTGAGCGTCATCGGCAGCGGCGAGGTCGCGGGCAGCGGGTCGAAGTGCCGCTGCTGCGCGACGGCCTTGGCGGGCTCACGGGAGGCGGTGTAGGAGCCGAGGGCGGGCGGGGCGTGGAAGAGCAGGCTGAGCGCGGGGAGGAACAGCAGCCAGGCGACACGGGGGGCTGTGGAGTGGTCGTGACCGTGGCCGGTGTCGTCGTGACCGCTGTGCGCGTCGTGCGCGTCATGGCCGCCCCGCCCGCGGTCGAGGGCCGCACTCGCCAGCCCGAGCACGAGCAGCAGCGCCCCCGAGGCGATGAGATACGGACGCAGTCCCGGCCTCACGTACCTCAGGCACAGGTCGGTGAAGAGCGAGGCGTGCAGCAGACCGAGGCCGCTGAGGACGAGCAGGACCGCCGGGAAGGGCCGTTTCACAGCAGGGCCCCTCCGATCAGCGCACTGCACAGCACCGCCACGACGGTCGTGGCGGTGGAGAAGCGGACCGCGAAGGCGCGGCCGAACGTGCCCGCCTGAAGGGCGATCAGCTTCAGGTCGACCATCGGCCCCACCACCATGAACGCCAGCCGTGCCACGGGCGAGAAGCCGGTGAGCGAGGCGGCCACGAACGCGTCGGCCTCGGAGCACACCGCGAGCACGACGGCGAGCCCCGCCAGGAACAGCACCGACAGCCAGGTGGAGCCGGAGAACACGTCGAGCACGGAGCGCGGGACCGCCACGTTGAAGGTGGCCGCCGCCATGGCCCCGACGACCAGGAAGCCGCCCGCGTGCAGGAAGTCGTGCTGGAAGCCGAGCCGGAACTCCCGCCACCGGCTGTGCCCCGGTCGGTGACCGGTGTGCCGCACGGTCGGCCGCAGCCACTCCTCCCTGCCGAGCCAGAGCCACAGCCAGCCCATCACGGCCGCGGTGACGAGCGAGGCGAGCAGCCGGGCCAGGACCATCAGGGGGCTGCCGGGGAAGGCCACGGCGGTGGCGGTCAGCACCACCGGGTTGACGGCGGGAGCCGACAGCAGGAACGCGAACGCGGCGGCCGGGGTGACACCCCGCCGGATCAGGCTGTTCGCGACCGGCACCGACGCGCACTCGCAGCCGGGCAGCACCACCCCGGCGACCCCGGCGACCGGAACGGCGAGCGCGGGGTTGCGGGGCAGCGCCCGGCTGAACACCGTCGCCGGCACGAACGCGTTGATGGCGCCGGACAAGGCCGTGCCGAGCAGCAGGAACGGCAGGGCCTGCACGGTGATGGCCAGAGCGACGGTGCGCCAGGCCTGCATCGCGGGCTCGTCCATCCACCGGCCGAGCAGGAGCAGCGCCGGACCGGCGAGGACGGCAGCCGCCAGCAGCAGCGGCCAGGACGCGGGCCAGCCGCGAGCGGGGGCGCGCTCGGGCGTCGCGGGGGCCGCCACCACCTCCGCGGCCAGTTCGTCTGTCTTCTGCATGCCGGCTCCGACTGTCGGATGTTCGGATCGAACATAACGGGCACCCGGCCTCCCCTTCCGGCACCGCCACGCCCTCAGTCCGCCGGGGCGGACTCGCGCGGTCCGCGGTGGGCCGACGGCGATACTCCGACGGTGCCGGTCGACATCTGTGACGGCCCCCACAACGCGGGCCGTTGATTTTGCCTGTGGAAAAGGTTTCCGGCTTCGGTCGGACCCGTACCCCTGGGCGTTGGAACAACCAGGAGGTGCCATGCGCATTTCGCGGACCGCGGCGGGAACCCTCTTCGTGACGGGCGCCCTCACCCTGACACTCACGGCACTCGTCTATCCGTCGATGCTGGGAGTGCAGACGGTCTCCAGCGCCCCCTCACGTGTGATCGCGAACACCTCGGCGGGACCCCTGACCGAGGCGGACCGCGACTTCGTCGTCAAAGTACGGGCGGCCGGCCTGTGGGAGTTCCCCTCCGGTGAACTGGCCATGAAGAAGGGCACGACCCCGGCCGTACGCACCGCCGGGGCGCATCTGGTCAACGGGCACGTCAACCTCGACGCCGTCGACCGGAAGGTGGCCGCGGAGCTGGGCATCACGCTGCCGAACCAGCCGAGCCCCCAGCAGCAGGGATTCGTGACGACGCTGACCAACGACACGGGCAAGCAGTTCGACGACGACCTCGCGAACATCCTGCGGCTGACGCACGGACAGATCTTCCCCGCCATCGCCAACATCCGCGCCACCACCAAGAACACGCTGGTCCGCCAGCTGGCCGACGTGGCCAACGACACCGTCCTCGACCACATCACGGTGATGGAGCAGACGGGCCTGGTGGACTTCGACTCGCTGGTGTTCCAGGAGACGACCCCGCCGAAGCTCCCGAAGTCCAGCCTGACCCCGCCGGCCCCGCAGCCGGGCGAGCCGACGGTGGTCCTCTCCCCGCCGCCGGGCTTCACCCCGCCGCCGTCGACGACTCCGGGTGCGGCCGTGGCCCCCGGGTCGGCGCCGACCGCGGGCTGACGGTCCGGGACCGGCCCAAGCCGCG
Organism: Streptomyces sp. Ru72; assembly: GCF_002920635.1. Taxonomy (GTDB): domain Bacteria; phylum Actinomycetota; class Actinomycetes; order Streptomycetales; family Streptomycetaceae; genus Streptomyces. The sequence goes on from NZ_PQSR01000019.1 coordinate 55,726, forward strand.
AAAAACGGGCCCGGCGCTCTCCGGGGGACAAGAGCGCCGGGCCCTTCGGGGATGGTTCAGCGGACGCCCGGAGGCGTCAGGCGCGACCGCGGGACGTACGGCGCCGGGCGGCGACCGCGATGCCCGCACCGGCCGCGACGAGGGCCGCCGCGCCCGCGGCGATCGGCAGCGCGGTGCTGCCGCCACCGGTCTCGGCGAGACCACCGGGCGGGGTGGACGTGCCGCCGTTCGGGGTGGGCGCCGGGGGCGTGCTCGACTCGCCGGTGGCGGGCGGGGTCGAGACGGAGGCGGACGGAGAGGCGGGCGTCACCGGGGTGGCCGGGGCCGACGCGGGCGGGGTGGTGGCCGGGGTCGACGCGGGCGGCGTGGTGGCCGGGGTGCTCGGCGGCTGGGCCGTGCAGTCCTTCGTACCGCCGTTCCAGGACGCGATCAGCTTGTCCTTGATGACCGGGCGGTCCGGGCCCTTGGGCACGTCGCCGTGCTCGAAGCCGTCCTTCGCGTCGAGGTTGCCGTCGAACTTCACCTTGCCCCGGTACAGGTCGATCTGCGCGAAGCAGCCGGCGTCCGGCACGGCGATGTCGAGGGAGTCGGTCTCGCCCTGCTTCACCGTCACCGAGTCGAAGTCGTGGAAGACCTGCAGCCCGGACGTGTTGAAGGTGGCGCCGTGGGTGCGGTAGGAGGCGAGGGAGGCGGTGCAGGTCGTGGCGTCGCCGGCGGCACGCACCTTGATGTGGACCTTGCCGTCCTCGGTGGGCTTCAGGTTCTGGTCGTCCACCCGGACGGAGTCGGTGAACGTGGTTCCGTCCAGCGAGAACTGGCAGTGGTCGGCCCCGGTGACGGTGCCCGGTCCATTACCGGACGCGTACGCGCGGCTCCCATGGTCCCAGCCGCCACCACCGGGCGTACCGGAGGCCCAGGCGGCGCCCCCGGTGACGGCGGTGAGGGTGAGCGCCGCGGCGCCCGCCCCCAGCAGACGGCGCACGGTGACACGTCTCGTGTCGGACATTCGGTCCCCCATCTTGACGGGCCGGACCCGGCCGACGGCAGCGGGCAGCACGAAGCCGCCGGGACCGTGGCCGGGAAAGAAGTGGTCGAGAGAAACGGATGACTCATTGGTCACATGAGCCACAGCGCGAGCACATATTCGATCACGGTGACGACACTGTCAACCTCGTTGAAACCTAGACGAGTTCAGAAAACGATCACGTTTCGGCCACATCAGGAATGGCGCGGTCCGCTACGGATCGGGAACAGCACGATCCGCTGGGCGGACCTCCGCGAGGAGCACCCGCCTCGCGGCGCTCGTGCGGGTGCTACTTCACCACGTGTTCCACCGGCTGCGGTTCCGGCCGGCCCAGCCCCGCCGTCCACTTCTCCTCGATGCGGCCCACCTTCCACACCACCAGTGCGAGCACCCACGTGGCGAAGAAGAGGCCGACGATCACGAAGCCCAGGGTGTTGAGGTCGACGCCGGCGATCCAGTCCCAGAAGGCCCCGTGCAGGCCGAGCTTCTCGGCGAGCAGGCCGAGCAGTTCCGTCGTGCCGATGATCAGCGCCACGGCCACGGACAGGCCCGTGATGGTGAGGTTGTAGTAGACCTTGCGGACCGGCTTGGAGAACGCCCACCCGTACGCGAAGTTCATGAACGACCCGTCGATCGTGTCGAGCAGCGACATGCCGGCCGCGAACAGGACGGGCAGGCACAGAATCGCGTACCAGGGCAGCCCGGAGGCCGCGCCCGAGCCGGCCAGGACGAGGAGGGCGATCTCCGTCGCGGTGTCGAAGCCGAGGCCGAAGAGCAGGCCCAGCGGGTACATCTGCCACGGCTTGGTGATCGACTTCATCACGCGGCCGAGGATCCGGTTCATGAAGCCGCGGTTGTTCAGCTGCTCCTCCAGCGCCGCCTCGTCGAACTCGCCCGACCGCATCTGCCGGAACACCTTCCAGATTCCGGCCAGGATGACGAGGTTGATCGCGGCGATGACGTAGAGGAACGCGCCGGAGACCGTCGTACCGATGAGGCCGGTCACGTCGTGCAGCTCGGAGTTGTCGTCGCGGACCGGTCCGGCCAGCGTCCTGACGCCGAGCGAGAGCAGCAGCGCCAGTCCGAAGACGACGCTGGAGTGGCCGAGCGAGAACCAGAAGCCGACCGACAGCGGCCGCTGCCCCTCGCTCATCAGCTTGCGGGTGGTGTTGTCGATCGCGGCGATGTGGTCCGCGTCGAACGCGTGCCGCATGCCGAGCGTGTACGCGGTCACGCCGATGCCGATGCCGAACGACTTCTCGCCGATGGTGTAGTGCTCGGGCGCGACGATCCCGACGAGGGTGAACCACCCGATGACGTGCAGAGCCAGGACGAACGCGGCCATGCCGCCGAGCCGGCCCCACTCCTGCCGCGTGACGGACAGGCGCGTCCGGGAGGAGGACGGAGGCATGGAGCGGGGCCTTTCTTCTCTGGGTGCTGCGCCCCCCACTTTCATGCAGGTCAGTTCTACTTGCAAGAAAGTCGCAGTAAAGCCTCCGAGGGCGTGCGGCACCTACCCCATCCGCTCCACGGCCTCCTTCGCCTCCTTCAGGCCGGCCCCGGTGATCTCGCGGTACACCTTGACGGCCTGGATCCTCCTGCCGTCCCGCAGCAGGGCGGCGACCCGCTCCAGGTCCGGGTCGGCCTGGTGGAGCCCCAGATGGTCGAGGACCAGGTCGAGTTTCCGCTCGACCCGGGCCATCCGGCGGTCGGTGCGCTTGATCCTCGCCTCGACCCCCGCGAAACCGGCCATGAGCAGGGCGAGCACCGCCAATAAGCTCGGCATGTCCATGCTCGGGATCCTAGGAGCGGGCCTCCGCGGGAGTGCGGCCGGACGCGCGGGGCGGCGCCGGTGCGGTTGATCACACCGCACCCGGTACCCGGCACCCCGAACGGTCCCCCACCGCTGGCCCGCCGTCCGCCCCGGCCCCAGGCTGGCCGCATGGACGCCCCGCCCCGTGACGGCCTGCCGCCCTTCGAGGACCGGAGAGACCTCGAGAACGCCGACCGCGGTTTCGTCGCCGCCCTGGAGCCGGGCGTGGTGACCGACCGCGACGGGCGGGTGGTGTGGGACGGGGACGCGTACCGGTTCCTGGACGGGGACTGCCCGGGCACCGCGCATCCGAGCCTGTGGCGGCAGTCGCAGCTGTGCGCGCGGCAGGGGCTGTACGAGGTGTGCGAGGGCGTCTACCAGGTGCGCGGCCTGGACCTGGCGAACATGACGCTCGTCGAGGGCCGTGAGGGAGTCGTCGTCGTCGACCCGCTCATCTCCGCGGAGTGCGCGGCGGCCGCCCTCGCCCTGTACCGGCGGCATCGCGGTGAGCGGCCGGTGACCGCGCTGATCTACACCCACTCCCACGTCGACCACTTCGGGGGCGCCCGCGGGGTGCTGCCGCGCGAGGCGGAGGCGGGCGTGCCGGTGCTCGCGCCGGCCGGGTTCCTCCAGCACGCGGTCAGCGAGAACGTGTACGCGGGGCCCGCGATGTCCCGCCGCGCCGGGTTCATGTACGGCGAACGGCTGGCGAAGGCGCCCGACGGGCAGATCGGCACCGGCCTCGGCCTGACCATGTCCACCGGCACGGTCACCCTCGTCCCGCCGACCGTCGACATCACCCGCACCGGGCAGACGGAGACCGTCGACGGCGTGCGCATCCTGTTCCAGCTGACGCCGGGCACCGAGGCGCCGGCCGAGATGAACTTCCTCCTCACCGAGCAGCGCGCCCTGTGCCTGGCGGAGAACGTCACCCACACCCTGCACAACATCCTGACCCTGCGCGGCGCCGTCGTCCGGGACGCCCGCCTCTGGTCCCGCTACCTCGACGAGGCCATCGACTTCTTCGGCGAGGGCTACGACGTGGCCTTCGCCTCCCACCACTGGCCGACCTGGGGGCACGAGAGCGTCGTACGCCTGCTGGCGGAGCAGCGCGACCTGTACGCCTACCTGCACGACCAGACGCTGCGGCTGCTCAACAGCGGTCTGACCGGCCCGGAGATCGCGGAGGAGCTGCGGCTGCCGCCCGTGCTGGAGGGCGCCTGGCACGCCCGCGGCTACTACGGGTCCCTCAGCCACAACGTCAAGGCCGTCTACCAGCGCTACCTGGGCTGGTACGACGGCAACCCCGCCCACCTGTGGGAGCACCCCCCGGCCGCCCTCGCGCGGCGCTACGTGGAGGTGGCGGGCGGTCCCGAGGCGACGCTCGCGGCGGCCCGGCGGTACGTGGATGCCGGTGACCTGCGCTTCGCCGCGACCCTGCTGAACCACCTGGTCTTCGCCGATCCGGGCGACGAGGTGGCGAAGCAGACCCTGGCAGGCGTCTACGAACGCCTCGGGTACGGCGCCGAGAACGGACCCTGGCGGAACATCTACCTGACCGGCGCCCTGGAACTGCGCGAGGGGGCGAGCGCCCCCGCCGTCATCTCGGACACGCCCGAGCTGACCTCTGAACTGACCGTGAGCATGCTCCTCGACGCCCTCGCGGTGCGCATCGACGGTCCGCGCGCGGCCCAGGAGCCACGCCTGATCATCGACCTGGTGGTCATCGACGAGGAACGCCGCCACCGGATCAACCTGGAGCACGGCGCGCTCACCCACCGCAGTATGCCGCTGCACCGCACCCCGAGGCCGCACGCGGGCCTGACGCTCACCCTGACCCGTCCCGAACTGCTCGGCCTGCTCGCGGGCCACGGCCTCGCCGGCATCGGGACCGAAGGCGACCGGGGCCTGCTCAAGCGCCTGTTCTCCTACGTCACCCGGCCGGACCGGGGGTTCCCGATCGTCACCCCGTAGGGAGGGCCCGGGGCTGTCACAGCGGCGGCTGGGCGGGGGCCGGACCCAGGGTCGTGGTACCGGGTGCGGTGCGGTGGCCGAGGCCGGTGCGGTAGGCGTCCAGGGCGGCCTCCACCCGGCCGGTGCGGCGCAGCAGATCGCCGAGCAGCCGGCACAGGTCCGCGAGGTCGCCCGCGGCGCCCGCCCGTTCCAGCAGGCTGAGGGCGCGCACATAGTGCTCCTCGGCGGCCTCCGTGTCGTGCCCGTCCTCGGCGATGATGCCGAGGAGACGGTGCGCGGCGGCGGAGTGCACCGCGCCGCGCTCGGGTCCGATGTCACCGAGGACGTCGTGCAGCAGCCGAGCGGCCTCCGCGGACCTGCCGCGCCGGTGCAGGACGTCCGCCAGTTCGACCGCGACCTGGCTGCTGTAGAGGGCGGCCCGCTTCTCCGACAGCATGGTGAGGGCTTCGCGCAACTCCCGCTCGGCACGCTCCAGTTCGCCGTTCTGCGCGTACAGGTAGCCCCGCATCCAGTGGCAGTTGGCCAGCTCGGTGCGGATCTGCAGCTGCCGGTACAGCTCGGCGGCCTTGGCGAGGTTGGAGTCCGCCTCGGCCAGGCGCCCCTCGGCGAGCAGGGTGCGCGCGACGGAACGGTGCATACGGGCCACCAGGGCCGGGTCCTGGACCTGGGGCGCGAGCGCGAGGGCGAACTCGGCCGCCTGGGCCGCCCTCACGTGCGCTCCCATGTCCATGTACGGGCCGATGGCGCTCGCGTAGAGCAGCAGCAGGGCGTCCGGATCGTGCAGACCCGAGCGGTTCAATTCGTCGAGGGTGGTCTCCAGCAGGTAGCAGGCGTAGCGGAGTTCACCGGCGAGGTAGTGCGAGACGGCACGGCCGCGCAGTGCCGGGACGCGGGCCGGCAGCGGTGCGTCGTGCAGGCACTTCTCGGCCCGCTCGAAGTACTGCCGCCCCGCCACCAGATCGCCCAGCTCCATCGCGCACTCGCCGAGGCCCAGCAGCGCGGCGGCCCGCTCGGCGGTGAGCCCGTACTCCTCGGCCTCGGCCAGCAGAGCGGCGTACTGCTCGGCGGCCACCTCGGCCTCACCGGTGGCCAGAGTGCGCTGGGCGTCGGTGAGCCTGAGCCGCACCCCGGTGGCGAGGTGGGCCGGACGGCCGGTGGCGAGCTCGTCGAACGCCACACCGAGCCGCTCGGCGAGGTGCCTGAGCGCCTCGTCGGAGGGGCGGACCCGGCCGGCCTCCAGGGTGGAGACGTACGCCGGGGTGTAGGCGGGCTCTGCCAACTGCCGCTGGGTCAGTCCGCGTTCCCGCCGCAGCCGCTGCACCCTGCGCCCGATGGTCTCCGGGTCGTCCCGCTTCACCATGCGATTCATCATGCCAGTAAGCCCACTTACCGACGAGTGTTCTCTGACGATTGGTCAATCGCCTGTCGGCACATGCCAACTGTCTTGAGGCTCTTCCCCGGCACCCGCCCCAGCCCCTAGCTTGGAAGACGCATTAAGCATGCTTAATCCGCGGCTGTCATTGCGAGGTCGGTTGCCGTGCCCCCACGCCCTTCCGTGCGCCACGGACGCATATCGGCGCGTCACGTCAGAGGATTCGGCGCGGCCGTCGTCGCCGTGGCCGCCCTGGTCACCGCCGCCAACGCGGGCCCGGCCCGGGCCGCGGAACCCCGGCCCGCCCAGACGGCCCACCGTGGGCACACTCCCCCCAGAGGCTCCCCGGGCCCCCTACGCTGACCTCGTGACCTCCCCCGCCGCACGCACCGCGCTGGACCTCACCGCCGACGTGCCGCTCGCCGACCTGGCGGACTGCTATCGGGACCTGCACCGCCACCCCGAGCTGTCCCAGCGCGAGCACCGAACCGCCGGAAAGCTCGCCGAGCGGCTGCGCGCGGCCGGGTACGCGACCGCCGAGGGCATCGGCGGCACCGGCGTCGTCGGCGTCCTGCGCAACGGCGACGGTCCCACCGTCCTGCTGCGCGCCGACATGGACGCACTGCCGGTCGCCGAGGAGACGGGACTGCCCTACGCCTCCGAGGTCCCCGGGGTGATGCACGCCTGCGGGCACGATCTGCACGTCACCTGGCTCGCGGGGGCGGCCCGCGCGCTGGCCGCAGGGCGGGAGACCTGGTCCGGGACGCTGGTCGTGGTGGGCCAGCCGGCCGAGGAGTCCGGCGAGGGCGCGCGGGCGATGGTCGCGGACGGGCTGTACGAGCGCTTCCCGCGCCCCGACGTGCTGCTCGCCCAGCACGCGGCCCCCGGGCCGGCCGGGCTCTACGCGCACTCGCCGGGCCTGATCCTGTCCGCCTCCACGGACGTGGACATCGTCGTGCACGGCCGCGGCGGCCACGGCTCGCGCCCCGAGGCGACCGTCGACCCCGTGGTCACGGCCGCCTACCTGGTGACCCGGCTGCAGACCGTCGTCAGCCGCGAGATCGCCCCGCGCGAGTCCGCCGTACTGACGGTGGGCCGGATCGAGGCGGGCACCCGGCCCAACGTCATCCCCTCCCAGGCGCACATCGCCCTGAACCTGCGCACCCGGTCCGCCGGGGTCCGGGACCGCATGATCGCCGCGATCCGGCGCATCGCGGCGGGCGAGTGCCTGGCCGCGGGCTGCCCGCGCGAGCCGGAGGTGACCGTGGGCGCGGACTTCCCCGTGACGGTCAACGACCCCACCACGGACCACCGCGTCACCGAGGTGCACAGGGAGGTGTTCGGCCCGGAGAGGGTCTTCGACCCCGGACCGGCGATGGGCAGCGAGGACTTCCCGCACCTGGCGCCGGACGGGGTGCCGTACGCGTACTGGTTCGTCACCACCACCCCCGCCGACGTCTGGGAGGCGGCCCCCGGCACGGACCTCATGGAGAAGTTCGCGGCGGTCCCCAGCAACCACAGCCCCCACTTCGCACCCGACCTGTCCACCCTCGTCCCCGGGGTGCGGACGCTGGTGTCGGGGGCGCTGGCCCATGTGCCGGTAACACGGTCTGGAGCCGGCTGACGGCCCGACACTCCTGCCGGGTCGCGTACACGCTGAACCAGGCCCGGCCCTCGGGAGGGCCGTCGGTCGCTACCCCGGCACGCGCTGCGACTGCCTGAGTTCCTCGAGGTGCTGACGGACGTGGCGGAGCGCTCCCTCGCGGCGCCCCGGTACCCGTTCGCGCAACTGAGCCAGGACGGGCCCCAGTTCGCGGGCGCGGGCGGCGTCGGTCATGCGGCCCCACTGGTGGTGGGCGCGGTCGACGGCCGCCTCCACCGCAGGGTCCTCGGGGGACTGGCCGGCCGCGAGGCGGGCGCCCGCGACCGTCAGCCAGGTCTCGCAGCTGCGGCCCGCGTCGCCCGCGAGCATCGCGAGGTCGGCGCGGACCTCCATCCAGTGCAGCACCTCCTGCGAGCCGGGCCCGTGCTGCCGCAGCGCGGCCTGTTCCCACTGCGCGGCGAGCGCGGCGGCCTCCGCGTGCCGGCCGCCCTGGACGGCGGCGGTGAGGGCGGCGTGGGGGTCGGGGGGCGCGGTCGGGGGCGGAGGCGGCGCGGGGACGGGCTGCCGGCTTCTCCGGACGGCAAGCTGCGCCGGCGGCTGATGGGGGGCGAGCAGTATGTCCCCCCGCGTGCCGTCCTCCCCGTAGGCCCGGGTCACCGCCTGGTGATGGAGGGTGGCCGGGTCCGGGCGGTGGCCGCTGCGGAGCAGGGTCGCGACGGCCTTCATGTAGGCGGGGGCCGCGAGCGCGCGGCGCGGGGGCGGTGGGGCGACGCGGCCGTAGAGGGCGACGGCGGGGCCGCAGTCCGGCGCGATGCCGCGCAGGTGCTGCCAGGTCTCGGGATCCGCGTGCAGATCGGCGAACACGGTCGTCGCACCGGGCGGGCGCAGTCTCAGCTCCTCGCGGAACCAGTGCCAGGGGAAGCCGGTGTAGCGGACGGTGGCGGGGGTGGTGCGGGCCAGCGCCAGGTGGGGCAGGTGCTGGCGGCGGTCGAGCTGGAGCTGCCCGGTGAGGAACACGGTCAGCGGGACGGGGGCGGCCGCGGCGGCCCGCAGCCGGGTGAGGACGGCCTGCGGCTCCAGCGGGTCGGCGAGTTCCACCACGTTCGCCGTGTCCGTGCCGGACAGCACCGGCGGGGCGACGGCCGCGAGCACCGGAAGCACGGAGGCCGCGTCCACCAGGCATCCCTTGCCCGCCGGCGAGGCCGCGAGCAGCAGCACGGTTCCGGGCATCGTTCCCTCCCCCATCGATCAGGTACGTCAGCACCGTAACCGCTGCGCCTGCAAAGGTGCGACGAAGTCCGGCGAACGCTCAGTGGCCGACGGACGGGCGGGGCCGCACCGCGAAGATCGTCGTGTCGTCGGCCAGACGGCCGCGGCAGTGGTGCAAAGTCCCCTCGCGCACCAGCGGGACCAGGCGGGCGGGGTCCGCCGCGCGCGGGTCCTCGGCGACCGCGCGGGCCACCTTCTCCCGCAGCGGGAAGAACTCCCCGGCCCCGTCCCGCGCCTCGCACACCCCGTCGGTGACCAGCAGCAGTGTCTCGCCCGGTGCGAGCGGTACGCGCCGTACGGGCGGCGGTCCGTCGGCCAGTGTGCCGAAGCCCAGCGGCAGCCCCTCGCCGGGCGGCAGGGACCGTACGCCGTCGGGGCCGACCACCAGTGGCGGCTCGTGCCCGAAGTTGACCACCTCCACGCAGCAGGGGTCGGCGGGCGGGAAACCGACCAGGACGGCGGTGGCGAAGCGGTCCCCGTCGTCGCGGCCGATCGACGTGCAGTAGCGCACATGCCGCAGCATCCGGGTCTCCAGCCGTTCGGCGACCGTGGCGAGGAGCGGTTCGTGGTACGCCGACTCGCGGAACGTGCCGAGCAGCGCGGACGCGGCGGCGACCGCGCCGAGGCCCTTGCCCTGCACGTCGCCGACCAGCACGCGGGTGCCCTGCGGGCCGGGCTGGATGTCGTAGAAGTCCCCGCCGACACGGGCGACGCTGTCCGCCGCGAGGTAGGCCGCCGCGTGGTCGAGACCGCCCCAGTCCGCGGGAAGGGGCCGCAGCACCGTGTGCCGGGTCGTCTCGGCGATGTCCTGCATGTGCAGCATGCGCCGCTCGCCTCGCACCCGGACCGCGCAGGCCAGCACGGCAAGGACGCCGCCCGCGATGACGAGGATGAAGTCGGGCAGGCCGGTCTGGAGCTCGTGCGGCCAGGCGTGGTCCTCGATCTCGTAGGTGACGACGGTCAGGGCGGCCGCGACGCCCGTGCCCCACACCCCGCAGATCGCCGCCGCGATGCCGGGCACCAGCACGACCCAGGAGATCATCCGGAAGCCGCCCGTGCTGTTCCAGTCGAGCAGGGAGATGGTGAGGAGCAGCAAGAGCGGCGGCACCCAGCCGACGCTGCGTCCACGCACCCGCAACAACGACTGCGGCCCGCGCGATGCCGCGGCTCCCGCGGGCGGGGTCACGACACCCGGTACCGGTCCGTCCAGGGCCGGTCCCTCGAGCCCCACGCGGCGGGGTCCGTCTGGGCCGTCACCCGCGGGGCCGCTCGGTCCGGCCGGTCCGTCGCGGGCAGCCCCGCCCCTCGTGGAGCCGGGCGAAGGGTCATCCGCGCCTCGCGGTCCCGGTCCCCGGCGCGGCGCGCCCAGCCGTGGGACGTTCTCCCGATGGCGTACGGGGCCGCCCTCTTCCCTCCGGCCTTCCTGCGGTCGGTCGTCGGGGGCTCGTCTCGTGGGCACGGGGCCTGCCTGCGGTTCGTCGGTTCGTCAGTACGCCACCGACATACGGGCGCGTACATGTGCGCCCTGTTCCAGTTCGTCGAGGAACGCCGCCGCGTAGTCCTCCGCGCTGATCCGGCTGCGGCCCTCCGCATCGGTCAGCAACCGGTCGCCGCCGACCCGGAAGCGGCCCGTGCGCTTCCCGGGGGCGATCTCGGCGGCGGGGGAGACGTACGTCCAGTCCAGGTCGTCCACCGTGCGGTAGAAGTCCAGGGCCGTTCCGTGGGTCAGCGCCTCCGCCCGGACCGCCTCCGGAAAACCGGGCTGGTCGTACAGCGCCTCCCCCGGCGCGACCTCCAGGCTGCCCGCGCCGCCGACCACCACCAGCCGCCGCACCCCTGCGTCACGGGTGCCCTGCACGATCGCCCGGTTGACGGCGAGGAAGGGCTCCTCCGGGTCCGTACCGTCCCGGGGCGGCGCGCACGCGCTCGCCACCGCGTCCGCCCCCCTCGCCAGCTCCGCGACCTTGGCCGGATCCGCCGCGTCCGCCGCCGTCGCGGTCACCCCCGGCACCGGCGACCGGCCGGAGCGGCTGACGGCCGTCACCCGGTGTCCGCGCCGCGTCGCCTCCGCGGCGATCCGGCTGCCCACCATCCCGGTCGCGCCGAACAGGACGATCCTCATGAGCCCCAGCGAAACACGCTCCGAATGGCCTCGCATCCCGACTTGCCCGCCGCCCCCGCCAGGGTGTGCCCTGGTGTGCAGGGGCGAGGAGAGAGGAGTGCTCCCATGGCTCACGTGGCACCCGCTTCCGGGACCCCGCACCCACCCGCCACCACCTCCCGCGCTTTCGTCCCGGCCCCACGGCCGCCGGACCTCTTCGACCGGCGTGTGCACCGCCTCGGACGACTGGCCGTGCCGCTGGCCATCGGGCTCCTCTACGGCTACTGGGCCGCGGCCAACCAGCGCCAGGGCGGCCCCATCACCGGCTGGAACCTGGTGTTCGGCTTCGCGTGCACGATCGTCTTCACGGTGCTGTGCTCCGCCCTGTTCGTCGTGGCGCCGCGCCTGGGGCGCGGAGCGCACGCGGCGGTGTGGGGGGCGTTCACGGGCATCGCGCTCGGCTTCCTCTACATCCAGGCCAACGTGAGCGTGCTGCACGCGGCGGGCCTGGCTCTCCTGGTCGCGCTGGCCGCGTTCCTGTTCGACTTCTACCGCTACTCGACGTTCTCCCACTACACCCGGCACGAGGGCGGAGAGGGCCGCCGGGCCGCCTGACCCGTCTCCGGACGTCACCGCGCGGTCCCGGCGCCGGCCGGCACCGGCCCGGCCGGGACCGGCCCGGCCGCCGTCGCCCACTCCTTGCGCCCTGTCCACCCGTTTGCAGGCGGTCCGCTCGCGCGCCGTCCGTGCCGACGTTTCCCTGGTGGCGTGTCCCGACGTGTTCGCAGCGTCCTGTCCGCCGTTCTGATCGGCCTCGCGTGTCTGCTCGCGCCACTCGGCGTGCTCGCCGGGTGGGCGAAGTACGGCATCGGGGACGCCGAACGCTACGCGGCCAGCACCGCCCCGCTCGCCTCCGACTCGGAGGTCCGCGACGCCATCGCCGGTGCCGTCACCGACGGCATCATGCGCGACGTGCACGTCAGCCCTCCCCTGCGGGGCTCCATGCACGCCTTCGTCCAGGACGCGGTGCGCTCGTTCACGGACACACAGGCCTTCCGCGCCGCCTGGGACACCGCGAACCTCAGCGCGCACGACGCCGTGATGCGCGCGCTGCACGACGACGACCGCGGCGACGGGCCCGTCACCCTCGACCTCGCCCCCGTCGCCGAGCGCATGAAGCAGCAGCTCGTGGACGAGCACGTGCCGTTCGCGGGCCGCATCCCCGTCGCGCACACCGAGATCACGCTGCTGCAGTCGCAGGACCTGACGAAGCTCCGGAAGGGGTTCCACGTGCTCGAAGTCGCGGGCTTCTGGCTTCCCGTCGCCGCCGTGACCTTCGCGGTGACCGGCATCCTGGTGGCCGTCTGCCGCCGCCGGGCCGTGCTGGCGACCGGCCTCGGCACCGCGCTGGGCGCGGCCCTGCTCGGGGTCGCGATCGCGGTGGGGCGTCGCATGACGCTGGCGGACCTGCCGCCGGACGTCTCGCACCCGGCGGCCGGCGCGGTCTACGACGCGCTCACCGAGACCCTGCGCCTGGTCTCGTGGCTGCTGCTGGGGCTCGGGCTCCTGGTGGCCCTGGCCGCCTGGCTCACGGGCCGGTACGTGCGACGCCGGCGCGCGTCCGAAGAGCACTCACCGGTTCCGGCGGAGCGAGCGTCGCAGGTCCAGGCCTGACGCGGTCCGCGACGGCATTCTTCGCGCCGAGCGGCCGGGAGAGTTCGGCACTCACCCGTTCGGACCGGTCCGCCCTGCGGCGCACCCTCCTCGGGGCGAACCTGCGGGGGAAGGCCCCGTCCCTAGGAGGCAACCCCATGGTCCAGCACACCGCATCCACCACGCACGCCAGACAGACGGCGTGGGCCACCGGCGGCATGGCGTTCGCCGGGGTTCTGATGATGGTCGGCGGCATCATCGGCGTGCTGAACGGCATCGCCGGCATCGCCACGAACAACGTCTACGTGCGCGTGGGGGACTACGTGTACCAGTTCAGCCTCGCCACGTGGGGCTGGATCCACCTGATCGTCGGCGCTCTGGTGGCGATCACGGGGTGGGGCGTCCTGCAGGGCCTGGAGTGGGCCCGCTGGGCGGGTGTGGGCCTGGCGGCCCTCTACATGATCCTGTACTTCATGTTCCTGCCGTAGCCCCCATCTGGTCGATCATCGCCATCGCGATCGGCGGCTTCGTGATCTGGTCCCTGGTGACGGTGCCGCGCACGGAACGGGTCCCGTAGCTCGGCGGCAGCCCGCAGCACCTCGGCAGCCCGCGGCTCTCCGCCGGCCCCGCAGCGCTCCGACGGGCCCCGCAGCTCTCCGGTAGCACCGCTTCCGCACCGCCTCTTCCCTCTCCACGTCGGCAACCGTCCCCCGCAACTCCCCGTCCTGAGGGAGGATTCGGGCATTCGGTCCACCGGGGCAAGGCGGCGGCGCGTGGAGACGACGATCGTGGAGACGAACCGGCGGGCCGAGGTGCGGCGGCGCTCCCGGGGGCGGGTCGCCGGGGCCTGGTCCGGTGGTGTTCTGCTGGCCGGAGTGAGCGTCGTCATCGCGTGCCGGGCCGCCGGCACCGACGGCGTGACCCCCGTGCCCCAGCTGCTCGCCTTCCTGCCCTGGCTGCTCGTCCCCACCGCGCTCGCCCTCCTCCTCACCCTGCTCGCCCGCTGGCGCACCGGAATGGCGTGGGGCGCCCTCGCGCTCATCGCGCTCGCGTGGTTCTCCGAGCCGTACGGCGGCGCGGCGGAACCCACCGGCGCCCCGCTCGCCGGCGTCCGCGTGCTGACCTCGAACGTCGAGTTCGGTCGCGGTGCCCCCTCCCTCGTTCCCGCGATCCGCCGCGCTCGTCCGGACATCGTGTTCGTCGAGGAGTGCGAGCACCGCTGCGCCGCCCTCCTGGAGCGTGCCTTCGGCGGCCCGCACGGCACCTACCCCTACCGCAGGGCCGTCGACGGCGGCGGCTCGCAGGGCTCGGTCATCCTCAGCCGGTTCCCGCTCGGGCCCGCACCCGGCGTGCCCGGCACCATGGGCATGCCCGGCGCCGTCGCGGACGTCGACGGGCACCCGGTACGCCTCCAACTCGCGCACCCCATGCCCCCGCTCCCCGGCCAGCTCGCGCTCTGGCGCCGCGAACTGGGGGAGCTCCGCGCCTACGCGGCGGCCGGTCACGGCCCGACCGTCCTCGCCGGCGACTTCAACGCCACCGAGGACCACGCCGCCTTCCGCCGCATCCTGAGCACCGGCCTGCGCGACAGCGCCCGCCTCGCCGACCACGCACGTACGCCCTCCTGGCCCGCCCGCACCGCACCGCCGTTCGGCGCCCAGATCGACCATGTGCTGGTCTCGCCGGACTTCTCCGTGGGCTCGGCCCGCTTCCTGCACATCGCCGACACCGATCACCGCGCCCTGGTCGTCGACCTCACCCTCCACGAGTCCGGTCCCTACACAGAGCGCCAAACAGCCCAAAGGGTCACCCGCACGCATTAGCGATAATGAGGGCATGCCCCGCGAGTTTCCCATCGGCCTCACCCCTCCCGACTGGCTGGTCAGGAACCTCCAACCTCAGCAGGCCCCCGTCAACCGGCCCGCCGCCGTCCGCGCCGCCATCGCGATGTCCCTGCCCCTGGCGATCGGACTGGCCTTCGGGAAGCCCGCCTACGGCGCCATCGCCTCCATGGGCGCCCTGTCCGGCGTCATCGGCGACACCGCGGACGCGTACCGCATGCGCATCCTCAACATCGCGGTCCCCCAACTCTTCGGCGCCGTCGGCGTCACCGTCGGCTCCCTTGTGTTCGGGCAGGGCTGGCTCGCCGTCGCCGCCATGACCTCGGTCGCGCTGCTGTCCGGACTGATCTCCTCGATCGGCGCGGTCGCCTCCGTCTCCGGACTGCTGCTGCTCCTCAACTGCGTGATCGGCGCCGGACTTCCGCTGCCGCGGCCCTGGTGGCTTCCCCCGCTGCTGCTCTCCGGCGGCGCCCTGCTCGTGCTGGCCCTCGCCCTGCTCTCCTGGCCGTTGCGCTCGGGCGTACCCGAACGGTCCGCCGTGTCGGGCACCTACCGCACGGTCGCCGACCTGCTCGCCGCCTGCGGGACGGAGGCCTACGACGCCGCCCGGTTCGCCGTCACCCAGTCCCTCAACCAGTCCTACGACCTCATCCTCGCCCGGCGCGCCCGCCACCACGGCCGCAGCCCCGAACTGGTCCGGCTGATCGCCGAGTTGAACGCGATCACCCCGGTCGTGGAAGCCGCCCCGGCCGCCCACCACTACGGCAGGCCGCTGCCCGAACAGGTCCCCGCCGCCGTACGGCTCCTCGCGGACGCCATCGCCGCCGGCCGCCGCGACCCCCTCGACCTCGGCCTGCCGGTCCCCGCCGGGGAGACGGACCGCGCCCTCGACCACGCGCTGCGCCATGCCGCCGAGGTCGTCACGGCCCACAACCTCGACCCCCGCACCATCGTCGACCGCCTCGGCCGCCCCGCCTCCCTGCGCGTCCGCGTCCTCCGCACGACACGCAACGTCCTGCTCTCCGGCACCTCCTGGCGCTACGGCCTGCGCCTCGCCCTGTGTATCGGCATCGCCCAGGCCCTGGTGTCCCTGGTCCCGGTCCCGCGTTCCTACTGGATCGCCCTGACCATCACCTTCGTGCTGAAGCCCGACTTCGGCTCGGTCTTCTCCCGGGCCCTGCTCCGCGCGCTCGGCACGGTGGCGGGCCTGCTGGTGGCGGCCGTCGTGCTCGCCGCGGTGCCGCGCGGCTGGTGGGACGTGCCGACGCTCGTGCTCCTCGCCCCGCTCATCCCCGTGCTGACGCCCCGCGGCTACGGCTACCAGACCGCCGCGATCACCCCGGTGATCCTGCTCCTGTCCGACATCCTGAACCACCTGGGCACGGCCCTCCTGGTGCCCCGCCTGGTCGACTCCCTCATCGGCTGTGCGATCGCCGTCGTGGCCGGGTATCTGCTGTGGCCGGAGAGCTGGCGGACACGTGTCGGCGACCGGCTCGCGACCGCGGTCGCGGACACGGCGCTGTACCTGGAGAAGGCGTTCGGACAGACCGCGGACCCCGCCTCCCGCGCCCGGATGCGGCGGCGCCTGTACCGGGATCTGTCCACCATCCGTACGGAGTTCCAGCGGGCCCTGACCGAACCGCCGCCGACCGGCCGCCGGGCCGCAGCCTGGTGGCCGCTGGTCGTCGCCGTGGAACGGATCGTGGACACGACGACGGCGGCCCGGGTACGGGTGAAACAGGGGGCACCCCCGCCGTCGCCCGCCGAGGTCGCCCAGATCACCCTGCAGCTGCGGGAGTTGTCGCAGGGCCTGCGGGAGACGGAGGTGCTGGTCCCGGTCCGCACCGACCTCGCCGGCCCGGCGGAGAGCATCCTGGAGCCGCTGCGGCAGGAGGTGGCGGCGGCACGGGCGATCGCGTCCCCGCACTGAGACCACGACCGCCCACGTGCCCTACCGCCGTGCTTCTCAACCGGCGTACGGCCTCAGACGCCGATGTTCCGGCCGTCCGCGCGCCACACCGCGACGACCGCCGGACGGACGATCTTCCCGGGACCGTCGGGCCAGGTGCTGGCCGGCTTCTCCACGGAGGCGCCGTCGATCTCGCCCGGGTGCTGCACGGCCACGACCACGCGCCGGTCCTGCACGATCGGCCCGCACGTCTCGGCACCGGTCGGCACGGTGAGGAACTGCTTCAGCTCACCGCGCCGGTCACCGCTCGTCGCCACGCCGAACAGGCCGTCGTGGGAGCCGAGCTGGTTGCCGTCGGTGGAGATCCACAGGTTGCCGTGGGGGTCGAAGGCCACGTTGTCCGGGCAGGAGATGGGGCTCACCCCGTCCTTGGGGAACCCGGCGAAGTAGGTGGACGGATCGGCGGGGTCACCGGCGACGAGGAAGACGGACCAGGCGAAGGCGGTGCTGTCCGGCCGGCCCCGGCGCTCGGTGAGCTCCAGGATGTGCCCGTGCTTGTTGGCATTGCGGGGGTTGGCCTCGTCGGCGGCCGCGTGTCCGGCCTTGCCCCGGTTGGAGTTGTTCGTGAGGACGACGTACACCTTGCCGGTGTGCGGAGAGGGCTGGATGTCCTCGGGGCGGTCCATCTTGGTGGCACCGACCTTGTCGCCCGCCAGCCGCGTGAAGACGAACACCTCTTCCGCGGTCATGCCCTCGACGTGCGAGACGGCCCCGTGGGCGGTGGCGGTGGCGAGCGGGATCCAGGTTCCGGACCCGTCGAACTCCCCGTCGGCGGGCAGCTTCCCGCTCCCGTCGATCTCGGCGGCCGGCGAGTCGCCGGTGAGCCTGGCGACGTACAGCGTGCCCTCGTCGAGCAGGGACAGGTTGTGCTCCCGCACGGCCCGGGAGTTCCCGTGCCGCATCCGCTTGCTGCCGACGAACTTGTAGAAGTAGTCGAACCGCTCGTCGTCCCCCGAGTACACGACGGGCCGTCCGTCCTCGGTGAGCCGCACGGTGGCTGCCTCGTGCTTGAAGCGGCCGAGGGCGGTGTGCTTGCGGGGCGTGGAGGTGGGGTCGTACGGGTCGAACTCGACGACGTACCCGAAACGGTGGGCCTCGTTGGGCTCCCGCGCGATGTCGAACCGCTCGTCGAACCGTTCCCACTTGCGCTCGGTGGCCCCGGTCCCGATGCCGTACCGCTTGTCCGTGGCCCGGCTGCCGCCTGCGAAGTACTGGTTGAAGTTCTCCTCGCCGTGGAGGGTGGTGCCCCACGGGGTGGTGCCTCCGGAGCAGTTGTTGAGGGTGCCGAGGACCGTGCGGCCGGAGGGGTCGGCGGAGGTCTTGAGGAGCTCCGACCCCGCCGCCGGCCCGGTGAGCCGGAACTCGGTGGTGGCGGTGACGCGGCGGTTGAGGGGATGACGGGGGACGGCGGTCAGGCGCCCGGTGCGCGCGTCCTCCTCGACGACGACGGCGGAGAGCCCGTGGGCGGCCCAGGCGACCTCGGCCTGCTGCCGGGTGGGGTTCTCCGGGTCGTACCCCCGGAACATGATCACTTCATCGGTGTACTCGTGGTTGGCGACGAGGAGTTGGCGGCGGTGCTCGCCCGGGAGCGGGAGGAGGGCGAGGAAGTCGTTGTTGTACCCGAACTGGCCTGCCTGGGCGGCGGCGGTCTGGTGCTCGGGGTCGAAGGCGGGGGCGCCGCGGAGGATGGGGTCGCCCCAGCGGATGACGATGTTCTGACGGTAGCCGTCGGGGACGGTGACGGCGTCGGCGGTGTTGGGCGCGACGGGGGTGAAACGAAGGCCGCGGGCGGCGCCGGTGCGGGCCGGGGCGGCGGCTTCGGCCCGCGGGGCGCCCGCCGCGAGCGCGGCCGTACCGGTGGTGGCGGCCACGGTGACGACGGCGGCGGCGCGGAGGGCGGAACGGCGGCTGAGGGCGCCGGTGATGACGTCGCCGACGTACGCGTTGGAGCTGGTGTTGGGCACCTCGTGGAAGCAGGCGTCACCGCACCGGAAGCGGCAGGTCAGGGCGGACCGCCCGCCGGGGTGCGAACCGGACGGCGTGCCGATCAGCGGCAGCAGTTTGCGCACTTTACTCTCCCCATACGAACCCTTGGTGTGGGCGTGACGCTAGGGGGATCGGGTGTGCGGGAGCAATGCAGCGGGATGAACGATCGGTGAACCGGATGGAACCGTACGGGGGTTGGGCGGCACTCGGCGTGGCGTGCCGCGCGAACCGAGCCGTCTCGCCCCCGAGGATGTGTAACGGCGGAATCGCGGTATTGACAGGCGGCGGTTCCGATGTTCGGACGGTACCCGGAATCGCCGCCTTCGGCCGCTAACCTTACGTGTCCGTCCTGGCCAGGGATTGACGGGCATCAACTCACGCGAAGGGTTGCGCACATGGGCATTCTCACTCTCCTGCGGAACGCGTTCGGCCGCTCACGCAAGGGTCGCTCCGCCGAGGAGGAGCCCACGCGGGAGCCACAGGTCCCGGCCCAGCCGACCGAACCGAAGCTCACGGCGACGGCCGCGGAGCCCGCGGTACCGGCGCAGTCTTCGGGCCGTACGGACGACGAGCACGAACTGGTGGCGGCGGCGTTCGACAACGTGACGGTACCGAGGCAGCCGACCTCCAGGGACGAACCACCGGCCACGGAGACGCCGAAGCGGACAGCGACAACGGAGCCGACGGCTGAGCCCCAGGCCGACACGGCGACCGACACGGCGACCGAGCCGGAGACCCAGGCACAGGCCGACGCAGCGCCCGACACGGCCACCGAGCCGGAGACCCAGGCACAGGCCGACGCAGCGCCCGACACGGCCACCGAGCCGGAGGCCGAGGCACAGGGCGAGGCGGCGACTGAGCCGGAACGGGAAGCCGAAGCGAAGCCGGAACCGGAGCCGGAGCCGGTGGCCGAGACGGAGCCCGAGGCGACCCCCGAACCCGAGCCCGAGACGCAGCCCACCGCCGAGGCCACGGCAGAAGCCGAGGCAGACCCCGCGCCTCAGACCGAAACAGAGCCGGAAGCCGAAGCCAAGCCGGAACCGGAGCCGGAGCCGGTGGCCGAGACGGAGCCAGAGCCTCAGCCGGAGCCCGACGCGGCCCCCGAACCCGAGCCCGAGACGCAGCCCACCGCCGAGGCCACGGCAGAAGCCGAGGCAGACCCCGCGCCTCAGACCGAAACAGAGCCGGAAGCCGAAGCCAAGCCGGAGCCGGTGGCCGAGACGGAGCCAGAGCCTCAGCCGGAGCCCGACGCGGCCCCCGAACCCGTGGCCCAGGCGGAGCCCGCCGCCGAGGTGACGGCAGAGCCGGAGGCCGAGACACCGGAACCGGCCACCGCCGGGCAGCCCGCGACCGCCACCACCGACGCCCCGGCAGACGCCGACGCCGAGGAGGCCGCACAGGAGTCACCCGCATCCGACACCACCACCCGCACGGGTGGTGCCGACGGGAACACCCCCGCCGAAGGCGAAGCCGAGGCGCAGCCCGCCCCCGCACCGCGGACGGACCGCCGGCCCGAGCCGGAGGCCATCGCCCCCGGCCTCCTCACCGCCTACAAGGCCGCCGCCGCCGTCCTCGACGACCGCCACCTCACCGGCACCCGGGCCAAGGTCTACCTCGTGCTCGACCGCTCCGCCTCCATGCGCCCGTACTACAAGGACGGCTCCGCCCAGGCCCTCGGCGAGCAGGCCCTCGCCCTCGCCGCCCACCTCGACCCGGAGGCCACGGTCCCCGTCGTCTTCTTCTCCACCGAACTGGACGGCACCGGCGATCTCACCCTCGCCGACTACGAGGACAAGATCGACACCCTCCACGCGTCCCTCGGCCGTATGGGTCGCACCAGCTACCACGCGGCCGTGGAAGCGGTGATCGCCCACCACGACAAGTCCGAGAACCCGGCCCTCCCCGCCCTGGTGATCTTCCAGACGGACGGCGCCCCGGACGCGAAGACCCCCGCCACCCAGTCCCTCACCGAGGCCGCTAAGAGCCACCCCCACCTGTTCTTCTCCTTCATCGCCTTCGGCGACCCGGAGAACAAGGCATTCGACTACCTCCGCAAGCTCAAGACGGACAACACGTCCCACTTCCTGGCCGGTGAAACCCCGCGCGAGCTCACGGACGCCGAGGTCTACGAAGGGGTACTGGCGAACTGGCGCCCGTGACCCCTCCCGGACGCCCCCTCGGACGCCGCCCGCTTCTCACCCCCCAAAACGGGAAGCGGGCGGCGTACCCGTGTCGGCTACGATTTCAAGGTTCGTAGACGATGCGCAGCCGGCCCGAGGACCGGCCGTCGTCACCCCACGTATCGACCTGGGAGCAGCCCGCGATGGCTCGACACCTCATCACCAGCGCCCTTCCGTACATCAACGGGATCAAGCACCTGGGCAACATGGTGGGGTCCATGCTCCCGGCGGACGTGTACTCCCGTTACCTCCGCCAGCGCGGCCACGACGTCCTGTACATCTGCGCGACGGACGAGCACGGCACCCCGGCCGAGCTGGCCGCCAAGGAGCAGGGTCTCCCGGTGGACGAGTTCTGCGCCCAGGCGCACGACGCCCAGAAGGCGGTCTACGACGGCTTCAACCTGGCGTTCGACTACTTCGGCCGCAGCTCCTCCCCGCAGAACCGCGAGATCACCCAGGAGATCGCCCGCGAACTGAAGGCGAACGGCTTCATCGAGGAGCGGGCCATCCGCCAGGTGTACTCCAACGCCGACGGCCGCTTCCTGCCGGACCGGTACATCATCGGCACCTGTCCGCACTGCGGCTACGACAAGGCCCGGGGCGACCAGTGCGAGAACTGCACCCGTGTGCTGGACCCGACCGACCTGATCGACCCGCGCTCGGCGATCAGCGGCAGCAGCGACCTGGAGGTCCGCGAGACCAAGCACCTCTTCCTCCTGCAGTCGGCCCTGGCCGGCGAGGTCGAGGCCTGGGTGGACGAGCGCGCCGACAACTGGCCGGTCCTCGCCTCCTCCATCGCCCGCAAGTGGCTCACCGAGGGCCTGCACGACCGTGCGATCACCCGTGACCTGGACTGGGGCGTCCCGGTCCCGGCGGACACCTGGCCGGACCTGGCCGCCGAGGGCAAGGTCTTCTACGTCTGGTTCGACGCCCCGATCGAGTACATCGGCGCCACCAAGGAGTGGGCGGATAAGGACCCGGAGAACCGCGACTGGCGTTCCTGGTGGTGGGAGTCGGACGCGGACGTCCACTACACCCAGTTCATGGGCAAGGACAATGTGCCCTTCCACAGCGTGATGTTCCCGGCGACCCTGCTGGGCACCCGCGCGCCGTGGAAGAAGGTCGACGTGATCAAGGCCTTCAACTGGCTCAACTACTACGGCGGCAAGTTCTCCACCTCGCAGAAGCGCGGCGTCTTCACACACGACGCGCTGGAGATCCTGCCCGCCGACTACTGGCGCTACTTCATGATGGCGAACGCGCCCGAGTCGGACGACTCCTCCTTCACCTGGGAGCACTTCACGGCCACGGTGAACAAGGACCTCGCCGACACGCTGGGCAACTTCGTCAACCGCGTGCTCTCCTTCTCCCGCAAGCGCTTCGGAGACTCCGTCCCCGAGGGCGGCGCGCCGGGCGAGGCCGAGACACGGCTCGGCGAGGAGATCGCCCGCCTGCTCGCGGAGTACGAGGAGCACATGGAGGCCATCCAGTTCCGCAAGGCGGCAGCGGCGCTGCGCGCCCTGTGGTCGGCCGGCAACTCGTACCTCGAGGAGAAGGCCCCCTGGCTGGAGATCAAGACCAACAAGGAGGGCGCGGCCCTCACCCTGCGCACGGCGATGAACCTCATCCACCTGTACGCGGTCGTATCGGAGCCGTTCATCCCGACGTCCTCGGCGGCCATGCGCGCGGCCTTCGACCTGAAGGACGACACGGCGGCCTGGGTCACGCAGGAGGAGGCCAGGTCCCTCACCGCCGTCACACCCGGGACGCCCTTCACGGTCCCGCCGGTCCTGTTCGCGAAGCTGACGGACGAGGACCTGGCGGCGTACAAGGAGCGCTTCGGCGGCGAGACGGAGTAGCGGCGCCCGCCCACTGAAAGGGGCCCGGAAGCCGAAAGGCTCCCGGGCCCTGTGCGTCGCGTACCGCCTAGGGGGCCTCGGTGAGTTGAGTTCCTCGTTCGTCGTCGAACAGCTCCGCGACGTCCGACGCGTGGAGTGCCCGCCGGGCCCAGAGTTCGAGCTGCCGCAGATCCGTACAGCCCCGCACCCGCTCCCGGACGAAGTCCGGCACACGAATGCCGCGCCACTCCAGGATGCGCAATGTCATCTCGGCCTGAGCCTCCAACCGGCCCTCCTCCCGGCCCTGCTCCCGGCCCTCCTCACGGCCCTCCTCACGCACCTGCTCCGCCAGCGGATGCCGCCAGAAGTACTGGACCGCAGCCATCAAGTCCCTCCAGATCTCCTTGGCCCGGGGGTCGTCCAGGCATGAGTCGACGAACTGCACGAAGGCCGCCGCGCTCTCGGCGTCGATGGTGCGCAGAGCGGCTACCAGGGATTCCAGTATGGCCGCGACCCTCGGGCCACTGCCATGTGTCATCGCCGAGAGCACGGCGAGCGAAACGTCCCGCTCCGCCTCGCGCGCGTCCGCGATCAGCGGCACGTTGTGGGGGCCCAGCACCAACGGCCGTACCGTCATCGAAGGCCGGCCGGGGAGTCCCCGATGGATGGGCTCGGCCGCCCACGCGGCCGTGGCGCTGCTCTGCGTGATGACGATCAGTACGGGCTCACAACGGAACTTCTCGTACAAGTACGACAGGTAGTAGGGCCAGCTGCCCCGCTTGGCCTCGTCCTTCCGTCTCTGCGACTCGACGACCAGGAGGTACTCGCCCTGGTCCGTGCGCACCCGCACCAGCGTGTCCACCCGGCGTTCGACCGGCTCGACCTCCGTCAGGTCCACGTTCATGGCCGCGAACTCCAGCGGCTCGGGGAACGGGACGTTCAGCACCTGCTGCAGGGCCCGTGTCAGCAGCGCCGGGTCCTTCTGGAAGATCCGATGCAGCGCCTCGTGGGACGAGCTGACCATCCGCTCTCCTTTCCGTACGACGTGATCAACGCGCCACTCCGCACCGAGGTCACGACGAACGCCCTACGGCAGGGGCCCGGAACCGGATCGACCGGCCCGGGCCCCGCCTCCGGCGGGGCGACCGCCGCTGCTGCGTCTGTCCCCCACCCATGCGAAAGCGGCTCGGAACCGTCCGCCGGTTCCGAGCCGCCTCGCCGCGTCTCCTACTTCGCCTGCGGCTTGCGCACCGCGATGTGCAGTTCCCTCAGCCGCGCCTCGTCCAGCTCCGTCGGCGCGCCCATCATCAGGTCCTGCGCGTTGCCGTTGAGCGGGAAGGCGATCGTCTCGCGGATGTTCGGCTCGTCCGCCAGGAGCATCACGATGCGGTCGATGCCCGGGGCGATGCCGCCGTGCGGCGGGGCGCCGAAGCGGAACGCGCGGAGCATGCCGGCGAACTCGCGCTCGACCGTCTCCTCGTCGTAGCCCGCGATACCGAAGGCCTTGAGCATGATGTCCGGCTCGTGGTTCCGGATCGCACCCGAGGACAGCTCCACGCCGTTGCAGACGATGTCGTACTGCCAGGCCAGAATGTCCAGCGGGTCCTGGTTCTCGAGCGCCTCCATGCCGCCCTGCGGCATCGAGAACGGGTTGTGCGAGAAGTCGATCTTTCCGGTGTCCTCGTCCTTCTCGAACATCGGGAAGTCGACGATCCAGCAGAAGCGGAAGACGCCCTCCTCGAAGTGGCCGGCCCGCTTGGCCGCCTCCACCCGGACCGCGCCCATGATCTTGGAGACCTCGTCGAACTCGCCCGCGCCGAAGAACACCGCGTGACCGGCCGACAGCGACAGCCGCTTCGTCAGCTCCGCGACGTTCTCCTCGGTCAGGAACTTCGCGATCGGGCCGGACAGCGAGCCGTCCTCGCCGACCCGCACCCACGCCAGGCCCTTGGCGCCCTGCTCCACCGCGTACTCGCCGAGCTGGTCGAAGAACTTTCGGGGCTGCGAGGCCACCTCCGGCACCGGCAGCGCACGCACGTGCTTGCCCGCGAACGCCTTGAACTCCGAGCCCTCGAAGATGTCGGTGATGTCGACCAGCTCCAGCTGGGCGCGCAGGTCCGGCTTGTCGGAGCCGTACTTCAGCATCGCCTCACGGAACGGGATCCGCGGGAAGGGGGAGGTGACGTGCCGGCCGCCTCCGAACTCCTCGAAGATCTCCGTCATCAGCTTCTCGATCGGCTGGAACACGTCCTCCTGCTCGACGAAGGACATCTCCACGTCGAGCTGGTAGAACTCGCCCGGCGAACGGTCGGCGCGCGCGTCCTCGTCACGGAAGCAGGGCGCGATCTGGAAGTAGCGGTCGAAGCCGGAGATCATCAGCAGCTGCTTGAACTGCTGCGGCGCCTGCGGCAGCGCGTAGAACTTGCCCGGGTTCAGGCGGGAGGGCACGACGAAGTCGCGGGCACCCTCGGGGGAGGTCGCCGTCAGGATCGGGGTCGCCATCTCGTTGAAGCCCATCGCCGCCATCTTGTGGCGGATCGCCGAGATCACGGCCGTGCGCAGCATGATGTTGCGGTGCATGCGCTCGCGGCGCAGGTCCAGGAAGCGGTACTCCAAGCGCCGCTCCTCGTTGACCCCGTCCTCGGTGTTGATCGTGAACGGCAGCGGGGCGGCCGCGCCCAGCACCTCGACCTCGCCGACCTCGATCTCGATCTCACCGGTGGGCAGGTCCGGGTTCACGTTCTCCGCACCACGGGAGACGACCTTGCCGTCGACGCGGACGACCGTCTCCTTGGAGAGCTTGTCCAGGGCCTCGTACGACGCCGTGCCCGGGCGGGCGACGAGCTGCGTGATGCCGTAGTGGTCGCGCAGATCGATGAACAGGATGCCGCCCAGGTCGCGCCGATTGTGCAGCCAGCCGCTCAGCCGGACGTCCTTGCCGACGTCAGAGGCGCGGAGCTCGCCGCAGGTGTGGGACCTGTACCGGTGCATCGTCGTTCATCCAGTCTTCGCAGGATCGGGGTCTCACCGGGGCCGCTCGCCCCGGCGCATCCGGGCGGGCACGGCCCGGACCCATCAAGCGTACCGGCCGCCCCAACATCGCCTCGCCCCGATTCTTCCGGTGCGCCGGAATCACCGCGAACCCGCGCAAGATCGGCTCTTGCTCACTTTCAGTGGCACCTTGCGATCCCCTCTTCTTACAGTGGGGCAATGCGCACTGGTGAGCCCCTGCCCGCCGTGGGGGAGGTCCTGTCCGACCTCGCGACCGGCATGTGGCGCTACGACGCCGCCGCCGGGCTCGTCACCCTGGATGCCGAGGCCGCGCGGCTCGTGGGGCTGCCCCCGGAGCCGACCACGCTCACCGAGGCCCAGATCCGCTCCCGGTTCCACCCGGTCGACTGGAACGAGGTCGACGGGGTGGTCCAGCTCGCCCTCGCCGAGGGCACCATCGCCGAGGTCCGCATGCGGATCATGGACGAGAACAACCGTGTCGTCCGTATCGTCCGCAGCCGCTCCAAGCCGTCGCTCGACGCGCGCACCGGCGAGTACAAGCTGGTCGGCACCCTCCAGGAGGTCACCGAGCCCGTCCCCGGCGCCGCCGCCCGGTCCCCCGTCATCGGCGACTGGCGCCGCTCCCGCGAGGCGTTCCTGCTGGACGCGGGGCGCGCGCTGGCCGAGGCACGCTCCACGGAAGAAGTGCTGCGGGTCGCGGCCGGGCTGTCGATGCCCGGGTTCTCGCCGGACGGGCTGGCCGTCTTCGGGGTCGAGGCCGACCGCCTGACCGTCATCGGCCACCACGGGCACAAGCCCGGCGACGAGGCGCCCTTCACCCAGATGTCGCTGGACACGGACTACCCGGCCGCCGAGGTGGTCCGCACCGGCCGCGCCGTGTACATGTCCTCGCCCGAGGAGTACAAGGCCCGCTACCCGGCCTCCTGGCCGCTCGCCGCGCAGTTCAGCCGCCAGTCCTGGGCGTTCCTGCCGCTCACCGTCGCGGGACGCACGATGGGCGCCTGGATGGCGGCGTTCAAGCACCCGGTCGCCTTCACGCCCGACGAGCGTTCGGTGCTCACCACGGTCGCCCGCATGCTCGCCCAGGCCCTCACCCGGGCGGGCGCCGCCGAGACGGAGCGGGAGCTGACGGACGGGCTGCAGCGCTCGATGATGCCCACGCTGGGCCCGCAGATACCCGGCATGACGGTGGCCGCCCGCTACGTGCCGACCGGTGGCGGACTCCAGGTGGGCGGTGACTGGTACGACATGATCCAGTTGCCCGGGGGTGCCCCCTCCGGGGGAGGCCGCTTCGCGCTGACCATCGGCGACGTCCAGGGCCACGACGTGCGCGCCGCGGGCCTCATGGGCCAGCTCCGGATAGCCCTGCGCGCGTACGCCGCCGAGGGCCACCGTCCGGACGCGGTCCTCTCCCGCGCCTCCCGCTTCCTGCACGGCATGACCTACGGCGAGGACGGCGCCGACCTGCGCTTCGCGACCTGCCTCTATGTGGAGGTGGACCCGGCGACCGGGACGCTGGAGATCGCCCGGGCCGGCCACCCGGACCCCGCGATCCGCATGGCGGACCGCACCGTGCTGATGCGGCCGACCTCCGGCGGCCTTCCGCTCGGCATCGACCCGGACGCGGACTACCCGACCACCCGGCTCGTCCTGGAACCCGGCGAGACCATGCTGCTGTGCACGGACGGACTCATCGAGACGGGCGGGCACGACCTGGAGACCGGCTGGCGGCGGATACGGCGCATCCTCGAGGAGCACGAGGGTGACATGGAGGAGCTGGCCGACGCGCTGGTCCAGGCCGTGCACGGACCCTCCTCGCACTACGCCACCGGGCCGCTGACCGACCGGCGCGAGGACGACATCGCCGTGGTGCTGCTGTGCCGTGCGAGCGGGGCGGGCGTCTGCGGCGGCACGGTCACTCCGGTACTGCCGGTGATGCGGCGTACGGCGCTGACGATCGCGCAGGCCGAGCCCGAGCGGATCGCGGGCGCCCGTCAGCAGCTGCGCGAACTGCTGCACGACTGGTCCTCCGCCGAGCAGGTCGACTCGGCGGTGCTCCTGGCCTCCGAGATGCTCACCAACGTCCTGGTGCACACCGACGCGGACGCGCTGCTGGTCGCCGAGGTCTCCGGCGACGTCGACGGCCCGGGCGGCCGGGCCGGGCGCAGGGTCCGGGTGGAGGTCACGGACGCCAGCGACGACCTCCCGCACCGACGCCACCCCGGCGAGATGGCCTCCTCGGGCCGCGGTCTGGTCCTCATGGAGCTCCTCGCGGACGCGTGGGGCGTCGACCCCCGGGGCGAGGGCAAGAGCATCTGGTTCGAGCTGGAGGAGGAGCCGGGGAAGGAGGACGGGGAGGCGTAGGCGTACGGCGTGCGGGGCCCACGAGGCGACACGGGGTCGCGTGTCCCAGCGGCGGGTACCGCCGGCCGCTCTACGGGTCCTGTGAAGCCTCGGGGCGGTGCCCGTACCGCACCCGCAGCTCGTGCGACACGCCGAACGCCGCCGCCGTCGCCGGTACGGCCAGCAGCATCCCCAGGATTCCGGCCACCGACGCGCCGGCGGTGAGGGCCAGCAGCACCGCCGCCGGGTGCATCCGTACGGTCCGGCTCTGGACCACCGGCTGGAGCACGTGCCCGTCCAGGACCTGCACGGCGATGACGACGCCGAGCGTCCACAGCGCGATGACGAGCCCGCGGTCGGCGAGGGCGACCAGCACCGCCACCGCACCGGAGATGAAGGCGCCGAGGTACGGGATGTACGCGCCGATGAACACGAGCGCGCCGAGTCCGATCGCGCCCGGGACATGGAGGACCACCAGCCCCACGGTGATCAGGGTGGCGTCGATGAGAGCGATGACCGTCGTCCCGCGCATGAACCCCTCGACGGCCTGGAAGGCGCGCCGTGCCGTGGCCTCGAGGGCGTCGGCGGTGCCGTGCGGGGCGAGCGAGCGCAGCAGCCCGACGGCCCGGTCGGAGTCGCGCAGGAAGAAGAAGACGAGCAGCAGGGCGAGGACGGCCATCGCGAGGGACTCGGCGACGACGCTGACGCCGCTGATGACGTTGGAGGCGGCGGTCCCTGCGAACTTGCCCAGCAGGTCCCTGGCGTGGGAGGCCAGGTCGTCGAGCGAGGTGCCGGCCGCCCCGAAGTACCGCCCGAGCGACTTCGCGGCCCGTTTGAGCGAGGCGAGGATCTGGTCTCCGGTGTCGATGAGCGCGGTGACGATGATGTACACCGCCCCGCCGACCACCGCCACCACGGCGACACACGTGATCCCGGCCGCGAGTGACCGGTGCACGCCGACCCGCACGAGCTGCCGGTGCAGCGGCCCGAGCAGCGCGGTGCCGAGCAGGGCGAGGAGCACGGGTACGACGGCCGTACGGAACTGGCCGCACAGCCGGACCACGATCCAGACGACCCCGGAGACCAGCAGCACGACGGCGCACCAGGCGGCGAGCCGGCGGACGGGTTCGGGGAGGAGCTGCACCCCTTAAGCCGATCACGCCGAGGGCGGGCTGTCCTGTACGGACGGCCCGCCCGGGTGACGCGGTGTCAGGAGGCGAACGTTCAGGAACCCTGCGGGCCGCTGTCGGTCATCCCGTGGACCGCCGGGATGGTTCCCAGGCGCCCCTTCTGGAAGTCCTCGAACGCCTGCTGGAGCTCCTCGCGGGTGTTCATCACGAACGGCCCGTAGTGCGCCATCGGCTCACGGATCGGCTGCCCGCCGAGCAGGACGACCTCCAGGTCCGGGGTGTGGGAGTCCTGCTTGTCGTCCGCGCGGACGGTGATCGAGGAGCCCGCGCCGAACACGGCGGTCTGGCCGAGGCGGATCGGCCGCCGCTCCGCGCCCACGCTGCCGCGGCCGGCCAGGACGTAGGCGAGGCCGTTGAAGTCCTCGCGCCACGGGAGGGTGACCTCCGCGCCGGGCGCCACGGTGGCGTGGATCAGGGTGATCGGGGTGTGCGTGACACCGGGACCCTGGTGGCCGTCCAGCTCACCGGCGATGACACGGATCAGCGCGCCGCCGTCGGGGGTGGTCAGCAGCTGGACCTGTCCGCCGCGGATGTCCTGGTACCGGGGGGCCATCATCTTGTCCCTGGCGGGCAGGTTGACCCACAGCTGGATGCCGTGGAACAGGCCGCCGGAGACGACGAGGGACTCCGGCGGGGCCTCGATGTGCAGCAGGCCGGAGCCGGCGGTCATCCACTGGGTGTCGCCGTTGGTGATGGTGCCGCCACCGCCGTGCGAGTCCTGGTGGTCGAAGACGCCGTCGATGATGTAGGTCACGGTCTCGAAGCCGCGGTGGGGGTGCCAGGGGGTGCCCTTGGGCTCACCGGGCGCGTACTCCACCTCGCCCATCTGGTCCATCATGATGAACGGGTCGAGGTGGCGGTAGTGGATCCCGGCGAAGGCGCGACGGACCGGGAAGCCCTCGCCCTCGAAGCCGCTGGGCGCGGTCGTGACACCGAGCACGGGACGGGCCACCGCGTCGGCGGGTGCGACCACACGGGGAAGGGTCAGCGGGTTCTCGACGGTCACTGCGGGCATGTCGGTACCTCCTTGTGGTCCGAGTTTAGTTGACCGTTGAACTTTCTGCCACCCCGAAACGCAGAAAGCCCGGAGGGCATTCCCTCCGGGCTCGGGGCGCGCCCGGCCAGGGGCGCGAGAGTGGTCAGGACGGCACCCGGCCGTCGGCGCGGCAAGGGCGTCTGGGGCCCAAACAGGCCCTAGCCGTACATCCGGCGCATGGCGAACTCGACCATCTGCTCCACGGCCTTCGCGTCGAACACCATGCGGTGCTCGCCCTCCATGTCCAGGACGAAGCCGTAGCCGGTCGGCAGCAGGTCGATCACCTCGGCCCCGGTGATCACGAAGTACTTCGACTCCTTGCCCGCGTAGCGCCGCAACTCCTTGAGCGAGGTGAACATGGGGATCACGGGCTGCTGGGTGTTGTGCAGCGCCAGGAAGCCGGGGTTGTCGCCGCGCGGGCAGTACACCTTGGACGTGGCGAAGATCTGCTGGAAGTCCTCCGCGGACATCGACCCTGTGGTGAACGCACGGACCGCGTCCGCGAGCGACGGCGGCGACGGCTCGGGGTAGAGCGGCGGCTGCTGACCGTACCCGCCGGGCATCTGCCCACCCGGCATCTGCTGCCCGGGCATCTGCTCCGAGGCGTAACTCTGCTGAGCGCCCGCGTTCTGGTAGCCGTACATGCCCAAAAGAGTAGTGGGCCACATCTGGGCCATGAGGGGTTGCTTCTTATTACCGACGGGTAGCATCATCGGAGCTACTTGTTGGTAGATGAACCAGTTGCGAGGAGCCAGTGCCTCGCCGATCCCTCTACGGAGCCGTCGCCATGGGGCACTACAAGTCGAATCTCCGCGACATCGAGTTCAACCTCTTCGAGGTGCTCGGGCGCGACAAGCTGTACGGCACCGGCCCGTTCGCGGAGATGGACACCGAGACCGCCAAGAGCATCCTCGAGGAGCTGACCCGCCTTTCGGAGAACGAGCTGGCGGAGTCCTTCGCGGACGCCGACCGCAACCCGCCCGTCTTCGACCCGGAGACCAACACCGCGCCGGTCCCGGCGTCCTTCAAGAAGAGCTACCAGGCCTTCATGGACTCCGAGTACTGGCGCCTGGGCCTGCCCGAGGAGATCGGCGGCACCACCGCCCCGCCGTCCCTGATCTGGGCCTACGCGGAGCTCATCCTCGGTTCGAACCCGGCGATCTGGATGTACTCCTCCGGCCCGGCGTTCGCCCGCATCCTCTTCGAGGAGGGCACCGAGGTCCAGAAGGAGATCGCGAAGATAGCCGTCGAGAAGCGCTGGGGCTCCACCATGGTGCTCACCGAGCCGGACGCCGGCTCGGACGTCGGCGCCGGCCGCACCAAGGCGATCCAGCAGGAGGACGGCTCCTGGCACATCGAGGGCGTGAAGCGCTTCATCACCTCCGGTGAGCACGACATGGAGGAGAACATCCTCCACTACGTCCTCGCCCGTCCCGAGGGCGCCGGCCCCGGCACCAAGGGCCTGTCGCTGTTCCTCGTCCCGAAGTACCTGTTCGACTTCGAGACCGGCGAGCTGGGCGAGCGCAACGGCGTGTACGCCACGAACGTCGAGCACAAGATGGGCCTGAAGGCCTCCAACACCTGCGAGATGACGTTCGGCGACAAGCACCCGGCCAAGGGCTGGCTGATCGGCGACAAGCACGACGGCATCCGCCAGATGTTCCGCATCATCGAGTTCGCCCGCATGATGGTCGGCACGAAGGCGATCTCCACGCTGTCCACCGGTTACCTGAACGCGCTGGAGTACGCCAAGGAGCGCGTCCAGGGTCCGGACCTGGCGAACTTCATGGACAAGACCGCGCCCAAGGTCACCATCACCCACCACCCGGACGTGCGCCGTTCGCTGATGACGCAGAAGGCGTACGCGGAGGGCATGCGGGCGCTGGTGATGTACACCGCCTCCGTCCAGGACGCGATCGCGGTCAAGGAGGCGAACGGCGACGACGCGTCGACGGAGCACGCGCTGAACGACCTGCTCCTGCCGATCGTGAAGGGCTACGGCTCCGAGAAGGGCTACGAGCAGCTCGCCCAGTCGCTGCAGACCTTCGGCGGCTCCGGCTTCCTGCAGGAGTACCCGATCGAGCAGTACATCCGCGACGCCAAGATCGACACCCTGTACGAGGGCACCACCGCGATCCAGGGCCAGGACTTCTTCTTCCGGAAGATCGTCCGCAACCAGGGCGCCGCGCTGAACTCCCTCGCCGAGGAGATCAAGAAGTTCCTGGCGGTGGGCGAGGGCGGCGAGGAGCTGGCCGGGGCCCGCGACCACCTCGCCAAGGCGGCCGTGGAGCTCGAGGCCATCGTCGGCCTCATGCTGACCGACCTCGCGGCCACCGAGCAGGACGTCAAGAACATCTACAAGGTGGGCCTGAACACCACCCGTCTGCTGATGGCCTCCGGTGACGTCGTCGTCGGCTACCTGCTGCTGAAGGGCGCCGCGGTCGCCGCCGAGAAGCTGCCGAGCGCCTCCAGCAAGGACAAGGCGTTCTACCAGGGCAAGATCGCGGCGGCGAAGTTCTTCGCGGCCAACGTCCTGCCGGGCGTGACCCTGGCCCGCAAGGTCGCCGAGGGCGTGGACCTGGACCTCATGGAGCTGGACGAGGCCGCGTTCTAGAACCACTTCCACATACCCCTTACGAGGGCCCGTTCCCCATCACCGGGAGCGGGCCCTCCTCCGTCGTTAAGGTGAACCCATGAGCACAAGTGCGCGCTTCGACCGCGGCCACACCGACGACCTCATGTCCTTCCTGGCGGCGAGCCCGTCGCCGTACCACGCCGTGGCATGCGCCGCCGAGCGACTGGAGAAGGCCGGCTTCCGGCAGGTCTCGGAGACGGACGCCTGGGACGGCACGTCCGGCGGCCGGTACGTGCTGCGCGGCGGCGCGATCATCGCCTGGTACGTCCCCGAGGGCGCCGACCCGCACACGCCGTTCCGGATCGTGGGCGCACACACCGACTCGCCCAACCTGCGGGTGAAGCCGCGGCCGGACAGCGGCGCGCACGGCTGGCGGCAGATCGCGGTGGAGATCTACGGCGGTCCCCTGCTCAACTCCTGGCTCGACCGGGACCTGGGCCTCGCCGGCCGGCTGTCCCTGCGCGACGGCTCGACGCGCCTGGTGAACATCGACAGACCGCTGCTGCGCGTACCGCAGCTGGCCATCCACCTGGACCGCTCGGTCTCCAGCGAGGGCCTGAAGCTGGACAAGCAGCGCCACCTCCAGCCCGTCTGGGGCCTGGGCGACGACGTGCGCGACGGCGACCTGATCGCGTTCCTGGAGCAGGAGCTGGGGCTCGCCGCCGGTGAGGTGGCCGGCTGGGACCTGATGACCCACTCGGTGGAGCCGCCGGCCTACCTGGGCCGCGACAAGGAGCTGGTGGCGGGGCCGCGCATGGACAACCTGCTGTCCGTGCACGCGGGCACCGCGGCGCTCGCGGCCGTCGCCGGCTCCGATGCCGCCCTGTCGTACATCCCGGTACTCGCGGCCTTCGACCACGAGGAGAACGGCTCGCAGTCGGACACCGGCGCCGACGGCCCGCTGCTCGGGTCGGTCCTGGAACGCTCGGTGTTCGCCCGGGGCGGCTCCTACGAGGACCGGGCGCGGGCCTTCGCCGGCACGGTCTGTCTGTCCTCCGACACCGGGCACGCCGTCCACCCCAACTACGCGGAGCGGCACGACCCGACGCACCACCCGCGCGCGAACGGCGGGCCGATCCTCAAGGTGAACGTCAACAACCGCTACGCCACCGACGGTTCGGGGCGGGCGCTGTTCGCCGCGGCCTGCGAGAAGGCGGACGTGCCCTTCCAGACCTTCGTCTCGAACAACGCGATGCCCTGCGGCACCACCATCGGCCCCATCACCGCGGCCCGCCACGGCATCAGGACGGTGGACATCGGCGCGGCGATCCTGTCGATGCACAGCGCCCGCGAACTGTGCGGCGCGAAGGACCCGTACCTCCTGGCCAACGCCCTGACGGCGTTCCTGGAAGGCTGACACTCCCGCCCGCCGCCGACCGTCCCGGCATGTCCACGGATGTCCCGGGTACCCGGGTTCGGGGCCGGAAGGACCGGACCCACAGGGAGGGCAGGACTCATGGGCCTGGGTGGATGCATCATCCTGATCGCCGTGGGGGCCATCCTCGCGTTTGCGACCGACTGGCACATGCAAGGCGTCAACATCCACTTGGTCGGCGTCATACTCATGATCGTCGGGCTGATAGGAGTGACCACCTTCAGCGGCATCTACCGCCGCAGGCGGGTCGTCGTGCCGCCCCCGACGACCGTCGTCGAGGAGAACCGGCACCACCGCGGCGACGGCTACACCGATGGATACGGCGTGTAGGGGCTGCGACTTCGGTAAGGCCGAGGGCTGCAGAGGCTCCGTAAGGGCTGTAAGCGAAGTAAGGCGTGCACGGCGTTCAGCCCGTGTACGGCACGCAAGGGGCGATGCGCCGACCTTGGGACGACAACAGACAAGCTTGGGTATTCCGTTACCAGGGCCATCTTGTCGTTTTGTGTGAAAATCGTGAAGACTGTGGCCTCATGAGCGCCCGGGGGGGTGGAGGTGCCGGGCGTGCCACAGCTTCACGACGGGGGGCTCCTGCCGTGCACGACCCGGCGGCAACGGGCGGCAGACCGTATCTGACGGTCCTGATCCCCGCCCACAACGAGCAGCAACGTATCGCCGCCGCCATCGACGGCCTGTGGCGCCAGACCCACCGCCCCGATCTGATCGTGGTGGTCGCCGACAACTGCACCGACGACACCGCCGCCGTCGCGGCCGCCCACGGCGCGCAGGTCTTCCACACCCGGGGCAACACCCACAAGAAGGCGGGTGCCCTCAACCAGGCCATCGACTGGATACTCCCCCACCTCGACGACCGCGACCTCCTGCTCGTGCAGGACGCGGACACGGTCCTCAACCCGTGGTTCAACGAGACCGCCATGGGCACCTTCAACCGCAAGGTGGGAGCGGTCGGCGGCGTCTTCTACGGCGAACCGGGCGGCGGATTCCTCGGTCTGCTGCAGCGCATGGAGTTCCACCGCTACGCCTGGGAAGTCGAGCGCACCGGCGGCCGGGCCCAGGTGCTCACCGGAACCGGCACCATGTTCCGGGCCCGGGTGCTGCGCGAGGTCCGGGCCGCCCGCCTGTCCGGACTGATCGGTGGCGGCGACGGCTACTACAGCCTGGCCTCGCTCACCGAGGACGACGAGATGACCAAGGCGGTCAAGACTCTCGGCTACCGCGCCATGTCCCCGGCCGGCTGCGCGGTCACCACCGAGGTCATGCCCACCCTGCGCAAGCTCTGGCACCAACGCCTGCGCTGGCAGCGGGGCGCTCTGGAGAACCTGCGCGACTACGGCTGGACCCGGGTCACCGTCCGCTACTTCATGCAGCAGTTCCTGATGGGTTTCGGCGCGCTCTCCTTCCTCGTCTACCTGGTCTTCATGAGCACCTACACGACCATGTACGGCTGGCCCGGACTGTCGCCGTTCTGGACCGCGATCGGCCTGATCTTCGTGGTCGAGAAGACCGTCTCCGTTCGCCGCGCCGGGCCCCTGGCCGTCCTGGTGGCCGCGCTGATGATCCCGGAGATGCTCTACGACCTGTTCCAGCACGCCGTCTACTTCACCTCGCTGTGGGGCCTCGTGCGCCGCAGCGAGGAGAAGTGGGTGGCCACCTGAGCCCGCCCCCCACCTCTCTCGCACCACCGCAGCAAGGAGATTCGACGATGTACGGAAGAGTGATAGGCGCCGGCACCACCGGCGCGGGCGGCGCCACACTGGCCGCCACCGGCCTGTGGATGAACAGCATGGCGCTGATGGTGGCGGCCACCACCCTGGTGGCGGCCGGAGTGGCCCTGTTCAAGCTGGCGCCGCGCCCGCGCCGCCGCTGACACCCCAGCGATGCCGTCGTCCCCCGGTCGCGCCCTCCCGCGCCCGGGGGACGCTCCGGCGGGGACTCCGCCCGGGGACGCTCGGGCCGCCCCGCCTACCTGTTGTCGTCCATCCCCGCCAGGACGAGCGGCAGCCGGTCCGTCCCGCCCTCGGTGAGGCGGACCGGGACGCCCCAGTCCTGCTGGTGGACATGGCACGCCGGGTATTCGTTGGCCGGGTCGTCGTCGCAGGACGCCGCCATCGCCGAGACGTGCAGGACGCCCTCGGCTATCGCCGGGTTCAGCTCCAGCTCGCGCTCCAGGTCCGTGCCGGCGCCCTCGCCCTTCAGCAGCAGCTCCGGCGGGGTCGAGGAGACCAGCAGCCGGGTCGACGGTCCGTAGCGCGTGTCCAGCTTCTGGCCGGCCGGGGCCTGGAAGATCACGTCGAGTCGGAGCTTCCCGGGCGTCACCTCGGTCGCGGCACGCTGCGTGCGGTGGGCGACCGCGGCGACCTGTACCGCCTCCTCCGGCAGCCGCAGCCGGGTCAGCCGGTGCCGGGCCGACTCCACCACCACGATGTCCTCGCCGACGAGCACCGCGTCCGACGGCTCCCGCAGATCCGTCGCCAGCGTGCTCACCTCACCCGTCGCCGGGTCGTAGCGCCGCAGCGCGTGGTTGTAGGTGTCGCTGACCGCCACCGAGCCGTCCGGCAGCGCCGTCACCCCCAGCGGGTGCTGGAGAAGCGCCTGTTCCGCCGCGCCGTCCCGGTGTCCGAAGTCGAACAGCCCCGTCCCGACCGCCGTGTGCACCGCGCCGTCCCGGTCCACCCAGCGAAGCGCGCTCGTCTCGGAGTCCGCCAGCCACAGGCGCTCCCCGTCGGGCGACACCGCGAGCCCCGAAGGCTGCGCGAACCAGGCTTCGGCGCCCGGGCCGTCCACCAGCCCCTCGTTCGTGGTGCCGGCCGCCACCGCGGCCGTGGCCGTGGCGGG
Source organism: Streptomyces sp. Ru72 (assembly GCF_002920635.1). Taxonomy (GTDB): domain Bacteria; phylum Actinomycetota; class Actinomycetes; order Streptomycetales; family Streptomycetaceae; genus Streptomyces. Next base: position 92,793 of record NZ_PQSR01000019.1, read on the forward strand.
GTCGTACGTCCACAGCTGGTGCACGCCCGCCATGGCGATCCACACCCGGTCGCCGAAGACCGCCACGTCCCAGGGCGAGGAGAGGTCCACCTCCAGGGCCGGCCCCGACGTCGGCGAGCCCTGCCACCACTGCTTGCCGGTGCCCGCCAGCGTGCTGACCTCGCCGGTCGCCAGGTCCAGGCGGCGCAGCGCGTGGTTCACGGTGTCCGCGACGACCACCGCTCCCTCACCGAGCAGGGCCAGGCCCTGCGGCTCGCTGAAGCTCGCCGCCCCAGCCGGGCCGTCCGCGAAGCCCCGTACGCCGGAGCCGATGCGCCGCACCACCGTCTCGCCGTCCGCCGCAAGCTCCACCAGCTGGTGCCGGGTGGTGTCGCTGACCAGAAAGGAGCCGGACGGCAGCAGGAGCGCCTTGCCCGGGAAGCGGAGGGTCGTGGGCTCGGGCTCCGGTGCCACGTACGGGCCGTCGCCCCGGCGCAGCGTGCCCTTGGCCGCGTGCTCCTCCTCCAGCTCCTCGACGAGCCGGGCGATCGCATGGGCGTGGCCCTCACCCGCGTGCTGGGCGACCACATAACCCTCGGGGTCGATGACCACCAGAGTGGGCCAGGCCCGGACGGCGTACTGCTTCCAGGTGGCGAGCTCCGGGTCGTCGAGGACCGGGTGCTCCACCCCGTACCGCTCCACCGCGTCCACCACCGCCCGGTGCTCCGCCTCATGGACGAACTTCGGAGAGTGCACGCCGATGATCACCACGGTGTCGCGGTGCTTCTCCTCCAGCTCGCGCAGCTCGTCCAGGACGTGCAGGCAGTTGATGCAGCAGAACGTCCAGAAGTCGAGGATGACGATGCGTCCTCGCAGGTCGGCGAGGCTGTACTGCTCTCCGCCCGTGTTCAGCCAGCCACCCTTGCCGATCAGCTCGGGGGCGCGGACACGGACGCGACGCGAAGTGGAGTCGTTCATGGGTCAAGGGTGCCATCCGGGTTCGGCATGCCCCGGGGGCCTGTGGACAACTCGGTGACTGTGCGTACAACCTCTCCTACGGGATGCGCACATGGCGTGACGGAGAGATGCTCGTCTCACACAGGGGGGTCAGTGCAAGGGAGCAGTTCCATGCCTCGTGACATCGACGACCAGATGCGCCGCCCGAACCGCGACCGCGAGCGCGGTGAGACGAGCGGCGAGGAGATCCGCGACCGGAAGCGCCGCGACCCCGACATGAGCGGCTCCGACTTCTCGGACCAGGACCTGGACAGGTCCCGCACGCGGGGTGACCGCGAGGACCGGCGCTCGTCCTGGGACGAGGACGAGCTCGACGAGCAGGACAGGCGCGAGGGCTACCGGTAGACCGTTTCGCGCCTGCGCGGTCCCTCGCGGTCCGTTCACGGGTCCCCCGCCGCGGTGCGGGGGACTCGTCCACGTCCCGGGGCGGCGGATGCCGGCAAGGAGCCGGCTCAGGCCAGTGCGTGTCCGGTCGTCGCGTCCACGTGGCCGGGGACCTCCTCATGCCGGTCGCCGACCGTCATCGTGCCGGTGGGCTCGAACAGGAGGATCGATGCCCCGGCGGGCGCGGACGGCTTGTGCTCCGTGCCGCGCGGAACCGTGAAGACCGAGCCCCTGGCAAGGGTGACCGTGCGCTCGCCGGCCGGTTCGCGCAGCGCGATGTGCAGTTCACCGTCGAGGACGAGGAAGAACTCGTCGGTGTGGTCGTGCGTGTGCCACAGGTGCTCGCCCTCGACCTTCGCGACGCGGACGTCGTAGTCGTTGACCGTGGTGACGATGCGGGGGCTCCACAGCTCGGCGAAGGAGGCGAGGGCCGCGGCGAGGGAGACGGGTTCCTTGGGTTCCATGCCGTCATCCTGCGGGGTGACCTGCCGCCGCACGAGTGCTAGAAATCGCACATGCCGCAAGGATCCTCTCAGCCGTCGCGCCGGCACCGGGTCGTGCTCGTCGTGGACGAGAACTCGAATCCCTTCGAGATGAGCTGCGCCATCGAGGTGTTCGGCCTACGGCGGCCGGAACTCGGCCGTGAGTTGTACGACTTCCGGTTGTGCGCGGTCGGGCCCCGGATCCGGATGCGGGACGGCTTCTTCACGCTCTCCGATGTCGCCGGGCTCGAGGCGGCCGACGACGCGGACACGCTGATCGTGCCGAACAGGCCCGACACCGACACCCCGCGCTCCCCGAAGGTCCTGGACGCGGTACGCCGGGCGCACGCGCGGGGCGCACGGCTGGTCGGCTTCTGCTCCGGCGCGTTCACCATCGCGGAGGCCGGGCTGCTCGACGGCCGGCGAGCGGCCTGCCACTGGATGTGGGCGGATTCGTTCCGGGCGCGGTTTCCCCAGGTCAGGCTGGAGCCGGACGTACTGTTCGTGGATGATGGCGACATCCTGACCGCCTCCGGCAGCGCCTCCGCACTCGATCTCGGCCTGCACGTCGTACGCCGCGACCACGGCGCCGAGGTCGCGAACGCCGTCTCCCGCCGCCTGGTCTTCGCCGCGCACCGCGACGGCGGACAGCGGCAGTTCGTGGAGCGGCCCGTTCCGGACGTGCCGGACGAGTCGCTGGCCCCGGTGCTGGCCTGGGCCCAGGAGCGACTGGACGAACCGCTCACCGTCGGCGACCTCGCAGCCCGCGCCGCGGTCAGCCCCGCCACCCTGCACCGCCGGTTCCGCGCCCAGCTCGGCACCACACCACTGGCTTGGCTGACGGGGGAGCGGGTGGCCCTCGCCTGCCGGCTGATCGAGCGCGGGGAGGAGCGGCTGGACGTGGTCGCCGCGCGCAGCGGCCTCGGCACGGCCGCCAATCTGCGGGCCCGGCTTCGAGCCGGGACCGGGCTCAGTCCGTCGGCCTACCGGCGGCGTTTCGGGCCCGCCCCGGGGGAAGCTCTGACCGTATGAGATTTTTTGTGCGCGACCGGCTCCTCGGCATCGGCGAGGACTACTGGATCGAGGACCAGGACGGCACCAAGGTCTTCCTGGTCGACGGCAAGGCGATGCGGCTGAGGGACACCTTCGAGCTGAAGGACCCGCAGGGGCGCGTCCTGATCGACATCCACCAGAAGATGTTCGCCCTGCGCGACACGATGATCATCGAGCGTGACGGCGAGCGGCTGGCCACGATCAAGCGCAAGCGGCTCTCCCTGCTGCGCAACCACTACCGCGTCTCGCTGGCGGACGGCACGGAGCTCGACGTCAGCGGCAAGATCCTCGACCGTGAGTTCGCCGTCGAGTACGACGGCGAACTGCTCGCACAGATCTCCCGGCGCTGGCTGCATGTCCGTGAGACGTACGGCGTCGACATCGTGCGGGAGGACGCGGACCCCGCACTGCTGATCGCGGTGGCCGTGTGCGTGATCCACCTGGCGGACAAGGAGCGGGAGGAGGACTGATCGGGCCCCGGGTGCGCCAGGACGCTCCAGGGTCCGTCCGCGTCGTCTACTTCGTCACCGCGAACGAGCGCAGGATCGCCGCCGTCAGCTCCGGGTCGCCCTCCGCCTTGATCCGGTCGGCCGCGGCGTCCGCGCCCACCCGGCCGCAGGCCAGGCGGACGTACGTCTCCCAGTCGAGCGTCAGCGTCACCGCCGGGCCCAGCGAGGGCGTGCCGTCTATCGAGCCGCGCCCCTCCGCGTCGACCCGGACCGTGCGCAGGAACTCCACGGGACCGTGCACGTCGATGACGACCGCCGAGCCGGGCGGCGCGCCCGCGCCCTTGGCGACCACCTCCGGCAGGGCGGCCAGCAGCTCGTCCCGGGTGATGTGCGCGCCCGGGGAGTCGAGGTTCCCCGGCCGGCCGAGCGCCGTGCGCAGGTCCTGTTCGTGCACCCAGACGTCGAACGCGCGGTACCGCATGGCCTCTTCGAGAGTCTGTTCGGTGCCGAGCGGGCCGCGCACCTTGGTGCCCGGGTCCCGCGAGTCGTTCCGCAGCTGGCGGTTGCGGCGGATGATCGTGTACTCCAGTTCGGACGTCATCTCCGGCGCCGTGTGGTGGCGGCGCACGTCGACCTGCATCTCCATGTAGCGCTGGTGATCGTTCGTGACGTGGAACAGGTCGCGCGGGAGCGTGTGGATGGGGCGCGGATCGCCGAGCATCTCGCAGTCCATGCCGATGACGTGCGAGACCACGTCGCGCACCGACCAGCCGGGGCACGGTGTCCGCCGGTTCCACTCGCCCTCCACGAGCGGCTGCACCAGTTCGGATATCGCTTCGATGGAGTGGGTCCAGGCATCGGCGTAGGGCTGAAGAGTGGGATGCAGACTCACGGAACGGGACCCCTCGGCGGTCGGTGCACGGGCGTTGGTCGACGGCGTTGTCGGTGGTTGTACTGCGGGAGGTGGCTGTCAGCGGGTGTCTTGGGACGTTAAGTTACGCTGCTGCGAGGCACCCCGGCAGTGCTTTGGTGTGACGATCGTAGGCCCGTTGAGAAGGCTCGATTACCAGGACGGTGGTAGTGTGCGCGCCTCCCTGATCCAGATGCGGGTGGACGAGGACGAATCGGTCGATTCCCGTCGGCGGCGAGCCGCCTCGCTGGTACGTGATCAAGCTGGAGCCGATCTCGTGGTGCTGCCCGAGCTGTGGACCACCGGGGCGTTCGCCTACGAGCGGTTCGGCGCCGAGGCCGAGCCGCTTGAAGGGCCGACCCACGAGGCGATGGCGAAGGCGGCGGCCGACGCGGGCGTGTGGCTGCACGCCGGATCGGTCCCCGAGCGCGCACCCGGGGGCGTTCTCTACAACACGTCTCTCATCTTCTCCCCCTCCGGTGAACTGGCCGCGTGCTACCGCAAGATCCACCGCTTCGGCTTCGACAAGGGCGAGGCCGTGCTGATGGGTGCGGGGACCGAGCAGGTGACGGTGCGGCTGCCGGGGACGACCGTCGGCGTGGCCACCTGTTACGACCTCCGCTTCCCCGAGCTGTTCCGTTCGCTCGTGGACGCGGGGGCCGAGACGCTCGTGATCCCGGCGGGCTGGCCGGAGCGCCGCCGGTCCCACTGGACGTTGCTGGCCCAGGCGCGGGCGGTCGAGAACCAGGCGTACGTCCTTGCGTGCGGAACGGCCGGAACGCATGCGGGAGTTCCGCAGGCGGGTCACTCGATCGTGGTCGATCCGTGGGGGGAGGTACTCGCCGAGGCGGGCGCGGAGGAGGAGATCCTCACGGTGGAGTTCGACCCGGCGAGAGTGGCGACGACGAGGGAGCAGTTCCCGGCGCTGAAGGACCGCGTCCTGGGCCTTGAGCCCCCGCGTCGTCCGCTCTAGACGGCACCTGGAGCCCCCCTCACGCAGGGACGTGAACCGTCTCCACCCGGCTGGCGACGAGCCGCTCCCGCTCCCTGCGCGCCGCCCGCTTCCGCAGCCGCAGTATCTGGCTGAGCCCCACCGCCTGGAGCACGAACACGGCGCAGAACGCAACGGTGTAGTCGTCCCCCGTCGCGTCCAGCAGCACCCCGATCGCCAGCAGCGTCGTCATGGAGGCGACGAAGCCGCCCATGTTGGTGATCCCGGACGCCGTCCCCTGACGCTCCGGCGGATTCGCCGGCCGGGCGAAGTCGAAGCCGATCATCGAGGCCGGACCGCACGCCCCGAGCACCGTGCACAGCACGATGAGCAGCCACATCGGCGCATGCGCGGCCGGGTAGGCGAGCGTGGCCGCCCACACCGCCGCCGTCGCCCCGACCGTGCCGAGGGCCAGCGGCAGCCGCGCCGCGTGGTGGCGGGCGATGATCTGGCCGTACACCAGTCCGATCAGCATGTTCGACAGCACGACTAGGGTGAGGAGTTCACCGGCCGTGGCCCGGGACAGTCCCTGCGCCTGCACCAGGAACGGCAGGCCCCACAGCAGCAGGAACACCATCGCCGGGAACTGCGTCGTGAAGTGCACCCACATGCCGAGCCGGGTCCCAGGTTCCTTCCACGACGCCACGATCTGCCGCCGCACGTACGCCGAACCGCGGTGCGGGAACGGCTCCGGCTCGTACCCCTCCGGATGGTCCTTCAGGAACGCCAGCAGCAGGACGAGGACGACCACTCCGGCGAGCGCGCTGCCGCCGAACGCCACCGTCCAGCCCACCCCGTGCAGCAGCCGGGCGAGCACGAGCGTGGAGACGAGGTTGCCCGCCATGCCCACCAGACCGGCGAGCTGCGCGACCAGCGGGCCGCGACGGACCGGGAACCAGCGCGCGCCGAGCCGCAGCACGCTGATGAACGTCATCGCGTCACCGCAGCCCAGCAGCGCGCGCGAGGCGAGCGCCGTCGCGTACGACGGGGAGAACGCGAACCCCAGCTGACCCGCCGTGAACAGGACGACCCCGATGGTCAGCACCTTCTTGGTGCCGAGCCGGTCCACGAGCAGGCCGACGGGTATCTGCATGCCCGCGTACACGAGCAGTTGGAGGATGGAGAAGGTGGACAGGGCGGACGCGTTCACGTGGAAGCGGTCCGCCGCGTCCAGGCCGGCCACGCCCAGCGACGTACGGAAGATGACGGCGACGAAGTAGACCGAGACGCCGATGGACCACACGGCGACGGCACGCCGGCCGCCCGGCGGATCACCGGGCAGGGACACGGAGCGGGAGCTCACCGACCCCGACCTCATCGCACCTCACCCCGCGCCAGGTGGGAGAACCAGCTGACGTGCCGGTGCACGATGTCCACGGCCGCCTCGGCGTCGCCGGAGCGCAGCGCCTGAAGGATCTCCTCGTGCTCGGAGAGGGTCTTGGCGATGCGGTCGGGGTGCGAGTGCATGACGGCGACGCCCATCCGGAGCTGACGGTCGCGGAGTTGGTCGTACAGGCGGGAGAGGATCTCGTTGCCGCCGCTGCGCACGATCTCGGCGTGGAAGGTCCGGTCGGTGAGCGCCGCACCGGCCAGATCACCGGCGGCGGCCTGCTCCTTCTGGCGGGCGAGCAGTTCCTCGAGCCGCTCGATCAGCCCCGGCGGGGCGGAAACGGCCTTGCGGGCCGCGTGTTCCTCGACGAGCTGGCGCGTCTCGATCACGTCCGCGATCTCCTGTGCGGAGACGGCGAGGACGAGAGCGCCCTTCTTCGGGTAGAGCTTGATCAGCCCTTCGACCTCCAGCCGCAGCAGCGCCTCGCGCACCGGCGTCCGCGAGACGCCGACCTCGTCGGCCAGCTCACCTTCGGTCAGCAGCGTCCCGCCCTGGTAACGGCGCTCCAGGACACCCTGTTTGACGTGCGTGTAGACACGGTCGGCGGCGGGGGGTTGTTTGAGGGGCATCTTCTCGGGGGCGTGGGCGACGGACGGTGCTGCAGGCATGAGCACATCATAGATACAACACGTACGCATGCCGATGACCGTCCACCATGTGGACCCGGCACACCCGTTTCGAATTTCACCCGGGCAACCGCACATCCTTTTGTGCTACCTACGAGTCACACGAGAAGGCGGCCTCGTCATCTGGCCGCCCTCCAGGGGCATTTGGATGCATTCAGAGGCATCAGAGACGCAATCGGAGCGTTCAACTTTGATTACCGGCATTAAGGGCACGCGAGTTCGCAGGGCAGTCGCGGCAGTGGTCACCACCGGAGCCGTGCTCACCACCGGAGCCCTCACCGCGGCGCCCGCTCAGGCCGTCACCACGCCCTCGATCGTGGCCGCGGGCGGCTTCGCGATGAACAACGCGAACGGCGCGACGCTGTACACGAAGGCCGCGGACACCAGGCGTTCCACCGGCTCCACCACCAAGATCATGACCGCGAAGGTCGTGCTCGCACAGCCGAACCTCAACCTCGACGCCAAGGTGACGATCCAGAAGGCGTACAGCGACTACGTCGTCGCCAACAACGCCTCCCAGGCGCACCTGATCGTCGGCGACAAGGTCACCGTCCGTCAGCTGCTGTACGGGCTGATGCTCCCCTCCGGCTGTGACGCGGCCTACGCGCTCGCCGACAAGTTCGGTTCCGGCACGACGCGTGCCGCGCGCGTGAAGTCGTTCATCGGCAAGATGAACAGCGCCGCCACGAGCCTCGGCCTGAGGAACACGCACTTCGATTCGTTCGACGGCATCGGCAACGGCAGCAACTACTCGACGCCGCGCGATCTGACGAAGATCGCGAGCAGCGCGATGAAGAACTCCACGTTCCGCACGATCGTGAAGACCAAGTCGTACACGGCGAAGACCATCACCAAGTCCGGCACCGTCCGCACCATGGCGCCGTGGACCAACACCAACACGCTGCTCAGCAGCTACAGCGGCGCGATCGGCGTGAAGACCGGATCCGGCCCGGAGGCCAAGTACTGCCTCGTCTTCGCCGCCACCCGCAACGGCAAGACCGTCATCGGCACGGTCCTCGCCTCGTCGTCGATCAATCAGCGTGCCGCCGACGCCACGAAGCTGCTGAACTACGGCTTCGCCAGGCTCGGCTGACATCGGCCACACGCCAAGGGGGTCTGCCGCTGCTGGTCAGCGGCAGACCCCCTTCGCCACAGGCATGTCGTCCCGGGTTACGCCCAGGTGATGAGCCGCTTCGGCTGTTCCAGGATCGCCGCGACGTCCGCGAGGACCTTCGAGCCCAGTTCGCCGTCGACCAGGCGGTGGTCGAAGCTCAGGGCCAGGGTCGTGACCTGTCGGGGCTTCACCTTGCCCTTGTGGACCCACGGCTGGAGCTTGATCGCGCCGACCGCGAGGATCGCCGACTCGCCCGGGTTGAGGATCGGCGTGCCGGTGTCGACACCGAAGACGCCCACGTTCGTGATCGTGATCGTGCCGCCCTGCATCGCCGCGGGACTTGTCCTGCCCTCCCGGGCCGTGGCCACCAGCTCGCCCAGGGCCTCGGCCAGTTGGGGGAGGGTCTTGTCGTGCGCGTCCTTGATGTTCGGCACGATCAGACCGCGCGGGGTGGCCGCGGCGATGCCCAGGTTCACGTAGTGCTTGCGCACGATCTCCTGGTTGGCCTCGTCCCAGGACGCGTTGATGTCCGGGTTCCGCTTGATGGCGACCAGCAGGGCCTTGGCGATCAGCAGCAGGGGATTGACACGCAGACCCTCGAAGTCCCTGTCCTGCTTGAGCTCCTCGACCAGCTTCATCGTGCGGGTGACGTCGACGGTCACGAACTCCGTGACGTGCGGCGCGGTGAACGCCGAGCCGACCATCGCCTGCGCGGTGGCCTTGCGGACGCCCTTCACCGGGATACGGGTCTCCCGCCCGCTGTCGTACGTCACCACCGGCGCCTGGACGGGAGCGGGCGCCGCCGGGACCGCGGGAGCCTCGGGAGCCGGTGCGGAGGCCACGGCCGCCTGTACGTCCTCGCGCGTGATGATCCCGTCCGGGCCCGACGGCCGTACCGTCGCCAGATCGACGCCCAGGTCCTTCGCCAGCTTGCGCACCGGCGGCTTGGCCAGCGGACGGGCCTGCTTGCCGTGCCCGTTCAGGTCGCCCTGCAACACGGAGAGGGTTTCCTCGGCCACCGGCGCGGGCGCCTTGCGGGGGCGGCGCCGGGTGGAGGTCTCGGCGACGCCGTACCCGACGAGGACCGGCTTGCGGCCCTCCTTCTGGGTCTCCTTCGCCTCGGACTTCTCCGGCGCCGCCGTCTCGACGGGCGCCTGCGCCTCCCCGGCGGGGGCGCCACCGGTCACGTCCACCGCGATGATCGGGGTGCCGACGTCCACCGTGGTGCCCTCGGGGAAGTGCAGCTCGCGGACCACCCCGTCGTACGGGATCGGCAGCTCCACGGCCGCCTTCGCCGTCTCCACCTCGCACACGACCTGCCCGTCGGTGACCGTGTCACCCGGCTGGACGTACCACTTGAGGATCTCGGCCTCGGTGAGCCCCTCACCCACGTCGGGCATCTTGAACTCGCGCACGGACGCGTCAGTCATCGTCGTCACGACCCTCTCCTCAGTACGCCAGGGCGCGGTCGACGGCGTCCAGCACCCGGTCCAGGCCTGGCAGGTACTCCTCCTCCAGCCGCGCCGGCGGGTACGGCGCGTGGTAGCCGCCGACCCTCAGCACGGGCGCCTCCAGGTGGTAGAAGCACCGCTCCGTGATGCGAGCGGCGATCTCCGCGCCCGAACCGAAGAACACCGGCGCCTCGTGCACCACCACCAGACGGCGGGTCTTCTCCACCGACGCCTGGACGGAGTCGAAGTCGAGCGGGGAGACCGACCGCAGGTCCAGCACCTCCAGCGACCTGCCCTCCTCCTGCGCGGCCGCGGCGGCCTCCTGGCACACCTTCACCATCGGACCGTACGCGGCCAGGGTCAGGTCGGTGCCCTCGCGCACCACGCGCGCCTTGTGCAGCGGGCCTGGAATCGCCTCCGTGTTGACCTCGGACTTGTCCCAGTAGCGCCGCTTCGGCTCGAAGAAGATCACCGGGTCGTCGCTCTGGATCGCCTGCTGCATCATCCAGTACGCGTCCGAGGCGTCGGACGGAGAGACGATCTTCAGGCCCGCCACGTGCGCGAACAGTGCCTCGGGCGACTCGCTGTGGTGCTCGACCGCGCCGATGCCGCCGCCGTAGGGGATGCGGATGACGACCGGCAGCTTGACCTTGCCCAGCGAGCGGGCGTGCATCTTCGCCAGCTGGGTGACGATCTGGTCGTAGGCGGGGAAGACGAACCCGTCGAACTGGATCTCCGCCACCGGCCGGTAGCCGCGCAGCGCGAGACCGATCGCCGTGCCGATGATGCCCGACTCCGCGAGCGGGGTGTCGATCACCCGTTCCTCGCCGAAGTCCTTCTGCAGGCCGTCCGTCACCCGGAAGACACCGCCGAGCTTGCCGACGTCCTCGCCCATCACCAGGACCTTGGGGTCCGACTCCAGGGCCTTGCGCAGCGACTCGTTGATCGCCTTGGCGATCGCCATCTTCTCGGCCATGTCACCGTCCCCCTTCTACGTCCGCGAACGACGCCTGGTAGGCGGCGAACTGCGCCCGCTCCTCGTCGACGAGCGCGTGCCCGTCCGCGTACACGTGCTCGAAGATGGCGAAGTGGTCCGGGTCCGGCATGGCACGGACCGCTTCACGCACCCGCCTTCCCAACGCCTCGTTCTCCGCCTCGAGTTCCGCGAAGAATCCCTCGTCCGCGTGGTTTGAGGCTTCGAGGTAGGCGCGCAGGCGGGCGATCGGGTCCTTCGCCTCCCAGGCGGCCCGCTCGTCGTCGAGGCGGTAGCGGGTCGGGTCGTCGGAGGTGGTGTGGGCGCCCATGCGGTAGGTGAACGCCTCCACCAGGGTGGGGCCCTCGCCGTTGCGCGCCCGCTCCAGCGCCCACTTGGTCACCGCGAGGCAGGCCAGCACGTCGTTGCCGTCGACCCGCACCCCGGGGAAGCCGTAACCCTTCGCACGCTGGTAGAGCGGCACCCGGGTCTGCTTCTCGGTGGGCTCGGAGATCGCCCACTGGTTGTTCTGGCAGAAGAACACCACCGGGGCGTTGTAGACCGCCGCGAACGTGAACGACTCCGCGACGTCGCCCTGGCTGGAGGCACCATCACCGAAGTACGCGATCACGGCCGAGTCGGCGCCGTCCTTGGCCACGCCCATGGCGTAGCCGGTGGCGTGCAGCGTCTGCGAGCCGATGACGATCGTGTAGAGGTGGAAGTTGTTGCTGTTGGGGTCCCAGCCGCCGTTGTTCACACCGCGGAACATGCCGAGCAGGTTGGTCGGGTCCACGCCGCGGCACCAGGCGACGCCGTGCTCGCGGTAGGTCGGGAAGACGTAGTCGTCGTCGCGCAGGGCCCGGCCGGAGCCGATCTGGGCGGCCTCCTGGCCGAGCAGCGAGGCCCACAGGCCCAGCTCGCCCTGGCGCTGGAGGGACGTGGCCTCGGCGTCGAAGCGGCGGGTCAGCACCATGTCCCGGTACAGCCCGCGCAGCTGCTCGGGCGTGATGTCCTCGACGTACCGGTCGTACTCGGGGTTCGCGACCCGCGTGCCCTCGGGCGTCAGCAACTGGACGAGGTCGGGGTCGCTGTCCTTCTTGGGCGTGTTGCTGGTGGTGCGCTTGGTGCCGGTGGTGCCGGCCTTGCTTCCGGCGCTGCGTCGCGGCTTGCGCGCGGCAGTGCTCTCCACGGTCACGTGTGCTCCTCCGTCGGTCCGGCCCCCGGGTTCGCCGGGTGCCTGGGTTCCCCTCGGCCCGTTCGGGCCGGTGGGAGCGGCTCCGCCTGCAGCGCACGGACGCACGGGGTGGGTGCGTCGCGCCCGAACAGACGTGGAAGGTGCCCCGGCGAGCACCCTGCAAGGGGCACGTTACCCAGCGCGCCACATTTCTGTGAAACCCCTCCTGACCTGGGATTTTGCTTGGAAATCCAAGTAAATCGAGTCAGTCGGGTACAGGTGCTGGTCACAGCCTTGCAGGGGGCCGGAACAACGGCACGTTATCCCGCCCGCCCGGAGCACGGGAAGACGTCATCTGGAGTGACACGGGTGTCGTACGCGGGTCCGCCCCGTGAGCACGACCGGAGGGACATGATCGTGGGCACGCACCAGGTGACGCCCGGAGCACGACCGGTTACAGGCGTCGGAGCACGAGCTGGTGCAAGCGTTCGAGTATGAGCCGGTACAAGCCTTGGGCAACGACCTCGACACGGCCGGAAAAAGCCACGCGCGCGTGGAGCCCGTCTCCGGGGCACGCGCGCGTGCAGGACGCTTCACCGCGGGGGCGTCAGGGCCCCTTGCTCCCGCCCGAGCTGTCGCCGCCGCCGTTCGTCGAGCCGGCCGGAGGGGTGGAGCCGCCGCCCCCGCCGTCCGTGGACGTGGAGGACGGCTGCTCCTGCGAAGGTGTCGACTCGGTCGGCTGCTCGCTCGTCTGCGACGGCGTGACCGAGGGCTCGACCGGCGGCTTCTGGCTGTAGCTCTGCGACGGCCGGGACGTGGGCGTCCAGTTCGAGTCGCCGCTCGTGTCCGAGTCGTCGCCCGGGGTGGTGGCGGTCTCCTCGTCCGTCGGCGTCTGGCTGGACTGCTTCTCCTCCTGCGACTTCGTGACGGTCGGCGACGTCGTCGGCCCGGTATCGCGGCCGTCCCCCTTGTGCTGCAGCGCCAGCGCGACACCCGCCGCGATCGCGATGACCGCGAGCACCGCGAGGACCCACAGCTTGCCGCGCCCGCTGCCCTTGTTGCCGTGTCCCTCGAAACCGCCGTCGTCCCCGGAGCCGTATCCCGCGGGCAGGATCGACTGCGGGATCTGAGCGGTGCCCGACTCGCCCGGATGCGGCAGCACCGCCGTGCCGGCGAGGCCCGCGGCCGGAGTGTGCCGGCCGTCGTGCACGCCCACCGGGCCGGTGTTCCAGGTGCCGGTGTGGCCGCCCTGGTCGTAGAGCATCTGCAGCGCGTACTGGACCAGCCCGCGCATCTCCTCGGCGGTCTGGAACCGGTCGTCCGGCTCCTTGGCGAGGGAGCGCATCACGAGCCCGTCCAGCTCCGGCGGCGCCGCCCCCTCCGAGATCTGGGAGGGCGGCACCGGGATGTCCTGCACATGCTGGTAGACGACGGACAGCGGCGTCTCGCCGACGAAGGGGGGCCGCAGCGCCAGCAGTTCGTACAGCAGGCAGCCCGTCGCGTACAGGTCGGAGCGGTGGTCCACGGCCTTGCCGAGCGCCTGCTCCGGGGAGAGGTACTGCGGGGTGCCCATCACCATGCCGGTCTGCGTCATCGTCGTGGACGCCCCGTGCAGGGCGCGTGCGATGCCGAAGTCCATCACCTTCACGGCGCCGTTGTTGGTGATGATGACGTTGGCCGGCTTGATGTCGCGGTGCACGATGCCGTGCTGGTGCGAGTAGGCGAGCGCCTCCAGGACGCCCGAGACGATGATCAGGGCCTGCTCAGGGCCGGGCGCCTCGGCGTTGAGCAGCAGGTCGCGGATCGTACGGCCCTCGACCAGCTCCATCACGATGTACGGCACCGACTGGCCGCCCACGACGTCCTCGCCGGAGTCGTACACGGCGACGATCGCGTGGTGGTTGAGCCCGGCCACCGACTGGGCCTCGCGGGTGAAACGCGCCTTGGAGACCGGGTCCTCGGCGAGGTCGGAACGGAGCAGCTTGACCGCCACCGTCCGGCCGAGGCGCACGTCCTCGGCCGCGAACACCTCGGCCATGCCGCCCCGGCCGAGCCTGCGGGTCAGCCGGTACCGGCCGTCCCCGACAAGTCCGCCGTTGCCCCAGGTCTCCGGCGCGTCCGACATCCCGCCGCCAGTCGCCTCGGGGTCGGACGGGCCCTGGGCGCGCTGCGTCTGTGCCATCGGTCCTCGCCGTCGTTTCTGCCCGCGGTCTGCGCGGTGGTTGTTACGGTCTCCGACGGGCCACGCTACAGGCTCCGCGCAAGTCACCGGTCCGAGATGGATTCGAGATGGACCGGCCATCCAACCGTGAGCCCTGTCCCACGTGCAAATTCCGTGTGCCGGCCGTTCGACCCCTGTAACGCTTCCGCGACGCTTCTTTCGCGTACGGTCACGGAACGGGCACCGAGCTTGACGTGTCCTTGCCCTGGGGCACACTTGGCCGGGAATGGACCAGTCGATCACGGAACAGTGGCTGTCGACGTCGACAACACGCATATCGATCACGGACCGCGGGAGCACCAGCAGCCGCTGCCGCCGCGCCGATGGGGGACGCAGAACATGAGCCAGGACGGCGCACACGGCCGGTATGCGGGGCGCGCGCTCGCCGGCGGCCGCTACCAGCTGCGCGACTTGCTCGGCGAGGGCGGCATGGCCTCGGTGCACCTGGCGTACGACTCGGTCCTCGACCGCCAGGTCGCGATCAAGACACTCCACACCGAACTCGGACGCGAGCAGGCCTTCCGGGAGCGTTTCCGCCGCGAAGCCCAGGCCGTGGCGAAACTCACGCACACGAACATCGTCTCGGTCTTCGACACCGGCGAGGACGAACTGGCGGGGACGACGACCCCGTACATCGTCATGGAGTACATCGAGGGCAGGCCGCTCGGCTCGGTCCTCGACGCGGACATCCGGCAGTACGGCGCGATGCCGGCCGACAAGGCGCTGAAGATCACCGCGGATGTGCTGGCGGCCCTGGAGATCAGCCACGAGATGGGGCTGGTCCACCGGGACATCAAGCCGGGCAACGTGATGATGACGAAGCGCAACGTCGTCAAGGTCATGGACTTCGGCATCGCCCGTGCCATGCAGTCCGGCGTCACCTCGATGACCCAGACGGGCATGGTGGTCGGCACCCCGCAGTACCTGTCGCCGGAGCAGGCCCTCGGCCGGGGCGTGGACGCGCGGTCCGACCTGTACTCGGTCGGGATCATGCTGTTCCAACTGGTCACCGGGCGGCTGCCGTTCGACGCGGATTCACCGCTCGCGATCGCGTACGCGCATGTGCAGGAGGAGCCGGTGGCTCCGTCCTCGATCAACCGTTCACTGCCGCCCGCGGTGGACGCGCTGGTCGCCCGCGCGCTGAAGAAGAACCCGAACGAACGCTTCCCGAGCGCCGAGACGATGCGGGACGGGTGCCTGCGGGTGGCCGCGTCGCTCACGGCCGCCGCGCCGAGCATCGTGCCGGGCACGCAGACCCCGAGCGGCGCCGGCGTCGGCTCGGCCGTCGTCCCGCCGGTCGGCCAGTCGACGCCGGCCCCCGCGGGTCCCGTCCAGACGCCGTACCAGCCCGGCCCGTACGGCGGCCCGGTCCCGTCGCCCACCTACGGCTACCCGCAGCAGGGCGGCTACCGGACGCCCCCGCAGAACGCCGGGTACGCGCCGCAGCAGTCCGCGGCGACCCCGCCGCCGTACCACCT
>NZ_PQSR01000020.1 GCF_002920635.1 Streptomyces sp. Ru72
GCGTCACGGTGCCCTTGTACGGGGCTGCCTCGTCCACGCCGCTCCTCCAGTCGCCGGGTGCGTCGCAGTGTAACCACCAAGGTGGTCGGACCACAGAGGCCCGATGGCGCGAAAAACTGCCGTCAAAGGGTGTTCCGCTGGGCAAGTGGTCTGATAAGTATGCGGGCATCTGCTCGAACACCTTGAGCGAGGAGATATGAGATGCCTGGCAGAAGACCGAGGAAGCGGAACAGTCCCCGGATCATCGGCGCGGCCGTGTGACGGGACGCGGTCGCCTTCGCGGTGACCGGGCTCCGAGAAGGGCGTGATGCACATGGCGATCGGCGCGGTCGTCAACGCGGTCTGGGACCCGGCCGCCCGGCACGCCGGCCGGCCGCTGTGGCGGCGGCTCGCCGAGGCGGGCCCCGAGGAGCGCACCGCCCACCTGCCGGCCCGGGGCCACCCCGCCTGCACCGCCTCCGCCGGCCGGCTACGGTGCGCCGACGACAAGCTCACCCGTCTCGCCGACTTCGTCGTGCTCTCCGGCACGGACGAGGACCGGATGATCGAGTACGTGGACCATGTGCACGAACACTTCCTCGACCCGGTGGTGATGCGGGAGGGTCACTGCACGGCACCCGCCGAGCCGGGCTTCTCCGCCGCGATGCGGCCCGAGTCCATCGCGGAGTACACGTTCCCCGGCGGCACCTTCCGGGCCGCCGACCTCGAGGGCAAGAAGGGGCAAGCTGCATGAGCGACTTCGAGGGCCTCCGGGCCGTGGTGACCGGCGGGGCCTCCGGCATCGGGCGGGCCACCGCGGAGCTGCTGGCGGAGCGGGGGGCCCAGGTGGCCGTCCTGGACCTCGACCCCTCGCAGGTCGGCAAACCGCTGCTCGCGCACCGGGCGGACGTCGCCGACGACGCGTCCGTACGGGCCGCCGTGGCCGCCGCCGTCGCCGACCTCGGCGGTCTGGACGTGCTGGTCAACAACGCGGGCATCGGCGCCCAGGGCACGGTGGAGGACAACGACGACGAGCAGTGGCGGCGGGTGTTCGAGGTCAACGTGCTCGGCATCGTCCGGACGACCCGCGCCGCGCTGCCGCACCTGAGGAAGTCCGCCCACGCGGCGATCGTCAACACCTGCTCCATCGTCGCAACGGCGGGCCTGCCGCAGCGGGCCCTGTACAGCGCCAGCAAGGGTGCCGTGTACTCGCTGACCCTCGCCATGGCCGCCGACCACGTCCGCGAGGGCATCCGCGTCAACTGCGTCACCCCCGGCACCGTCGACACGCCGTGGGTCGGCCGCCTCCTCGGCGCGGCCCCGGACCCGGCCGCCGAACGGGCGGCGCTGGAGGCCCGCCAGCCCACCGGCCGCCTGGTCACGACCGGTCAAGTGGCGGGCGCCATCGCCTACTTGGCGAGTCCCCTGTCCGGCGCGACCACGGGCACGGCGCTCGCCGTGGACGGTGGCATGCAGGGCCTCAGGTTGCGGCCGGTGGGCCGGTGAGCGCGCTCGGCGGGAGCGGTGTCGAGGTCAGCCCGCTGGCCTTCGGTGCCGCCGGCATCGGCAACCTCTACAGCGAGGTGAGCGAGGAGCAGGCGTACGACGCCGTCCAAGCCGCCTGGCAGAGCGGGATCCGCTACTTCGACACCGCCCCGCACTACGGGCTCGGCCTGTCCGAACGCCGCCTCGGGGCGGTCCTGCGCGAGCACCCCCGCACGGCGTACACGGTCTCCACCAAGGTGGGCCGCCTGCTTGAGCCCACGGACGAGGGCGGCGACGACCTCGCGAACGGCTTCGCGGTCCCCGCCACCCACCGCCGCGTCTGGGACTTCAGCGCGGACGGCGTACGACGCAGTCTCGAGGCCAGTCTCGACCGGCTCGGCCTGGACCGTGTCGACGTGGTCTACCTGCACGACCCGGACGACCACGCCGGGCAGGCGTTCCGCGAGGGCTACC
The DNA here is from genome assembly GCF_002920635.1 of Streptomyces sp. Ru72. Taxonomy (GTDB): domain Bacteria; phylum Actinomycetota; class Actinomycetes; order Streptomycetales; family Streptomycetaceae; genus Streptomyces. The sequence continues at coordinate 1,939 of NZ_PQSR01000020.1, forward strand.
CGGCGCTGGAGAGGCTGCGCTCGGAGGGCCTGGTGGGCGCGATCGGCGCCGGCATGAACCAGGCCGGGATGCTGACCCGCTTCGTGCGCGAGACGGACGTGGACGTGGTGCTGTGCGCGGGCCGGTACACCCTGCTCGACCAGCGCGCGCTGACCGAACTGCTGCCCGCGGCGGCTGAACGCGGGGTGTCGGTCGTCGTCGGCGGCGCCTTCAACTCCGGTCTGCTGGCCGATCCGCGGCCGGGCGCCACGTTCAACTACGCGACGGCCCCCGAGGAGCTGCTCGACCGCGCTCTGCGCCTGAAGACGCTGGCGGAACGCCACGGCACCACGCTGCGGGCAGCCGCCCTGGCGTTCTGCTCCGCGCACCCGGCCGTGGCGAGCGTCCTGGTGGGCGCCCGTTCGGCCGGCGAGGTGCGCGACTGCGCCGAGCAGTTCGCGGCGACGGTACCGGCCGGATTCTGGCAGGAGCTGAGAGAGGCCGGCCTCCTGCCCCCGCACGCCCCCGTGCCCACCGAGGAGCCGTGACGACTACTCGGCCGAGGGCGCGGACGCGGGTCTGCCGGTGATCTGGCGGCTGTCATGAGCGTGTCGCGGACGTCGGCCTCGTCTACGACCCGCCGGCACCGCCCACCAGCTCCCGGCGTGCGTTGATGCGGAGCCGGCCCCCGACCTGATCGCCGAGACGGTCGTGGAGCTGCTGCCATGTCGCTGACTGCTCGATTGCAGACCTCCGCCGGGGGGCATCCCGAGCGGGGGCACCCTCCCTCCTCGTGGCGCGGGCGGCCTGGAGCCACCGCACCCTGAGCCCCCGCTGCCTTTGGGCGGCGAAGGGCGACGCCTCGCCGTGCTGCCGGTAGCGGCCACACTTCGAGATCACTCAGCCGTGCCGTCCGTCACCGTAGGCCACCGGCGCGGCCAGCCGGGTCGGTGGCAGGAACTCCCGGACGTAGGTGCGGTGCCAGCAGGCCCCGGTCTCCCGCAGTTCACGCCACGTCGTGTACCGGTAGCGGAAGAGGCGGGCCCGGACGTAGCGCGGCGGCTCGTCCGGGGGGAAGGGGGAGCGGCGCAGGAGCTTCAGGGTGTGGCGGTCGTTCTCCAGGAGACGTTCCACCAGGCCGCCGAACCAGGACCCCGCGTACGCGGGGGAAAGCGCCGCGAACCACATCAGCCAGTCGAGCCGCAGGTGGTACGGGGCGAACTGGCGCGGCCAGTGCCGTGGATCGCCCGGCTTTCCCTTGAACTCGTACTCCCGCCACTCGGAGTCCTCCCGCGGCACGTCGTCCGCCGTACCCTCCACCACCACCTCGTACCGGATCCGGCTGACGCTGCCGAACGCGCCGTAGGTGTTGACCAGGTGCAGCGGGTCGAAGGACCGGTTCATGATCTGGCCGCGGGAGATCATGTTGCGCACCGGGTGGTAGCCGAGGGCGAGCAGGCCCGCGCCGACCGCCAGGACCAGGACCTCGTACCACAGGGGAGCAGCGGGGACCTTCGGGGCCGTGGTGGGGAACAGGACCGCCGACAGGCCCAGCACGATCGTGATCCAGTTCAGCCAGGAGAAGTTGCCCGAGAGGACCAGCCACAGCTGCGTCACGATCATCAGGGACGCGGCGGCCGTCGCGACCGGCTGCGGGGTGAACAGCAGCACGGGGACGACCAGTTGGGTGACGTGGTTGGCCGCCACCTCCACCCGGTGCAGCGGCTTCGGCAGGTGGTGGAAGAACCAGCTCAGCGGCCCCGGCATCGGCTGTGTCTCGTGGTGGTAGTCCAGACAGGTCAGCTTCCGCCAGCAGGCGTCCCCGCGCATCTTGATCAGCCCGGCGCCGAACTCCAGACGGAACAGGATCCAGCGCAGCAGGAACAGCACCACGATCGGCGGCGCCACCTCGTCGTTGCCCAGGAACACCGCCAGGAAGCCGACCTCCAGCAGCAGCGACTCCCAGCCGAAGGAGTACCAGGTCTGGCCGACGTTGACGATCGACAGGTACAGCAGCCACGGGATCAGCCACAGCGCCATCCCCGCCCACAACGGCACCAGCGAGTCGGCCCCGGCGACCAGCGCCGCCGACACCGCGCACCCCGCCCAGGCCCAGGCGGCGAAGAAGCGGTCCGAGTAGTGGAGGTGGAAAACGCTGGGCGCCAGTCTGAACGGCACCCGGGCGACGTACCGCGGCACCGGCAGCATGCCGCGCTCCCCGATCAGCGCCCGGAACTGCAGAGCGGCGGTCAGGAAGGCGACCAGGTACACCACCGCCAGAGCCCGCTGGAAGACCAGCCGGCTCAGCCAGTACTCCGGTGCGACGAACCAGTCCACGGCAACCGCTCCTCTCCCTCCAGTGTCACCGGTACCCCCGGCCGAACCGGTCAGCCCGTCACACCGTGTACACCCCGGCTCGGGCTGTGTAACCCGGCGACGCGGCGGCGCCCCGGCCCACTCGGCCGAACCGCACCGCCGGGCCGGGGCCCTGGACGACCGAGCCGGCAGAAGTCGAAGAATCCGGCAATCCCTGGCATGGTGGCCCCATGGTTGATCGGGGAGGGAGCACCCTGTCACTCCCGAAGGACTGGCCCGCCCACCCGGATCCGATCCTGGCGCTCAACCGCATGGGCAGCTTCGACTGGGACCTGGACACCGGGCTGTTCCACATGGACGCCCGGGCCCACGAGATCTTCGACGTACGCCCCGAGGAATACGACGGCCGCCCCGAGAGCCTGCGCTCGCGCGTTCCGCAGTCCGAGGGCCGCCGTGTCGACGCCCTGGTGGCCCGGGCCATCAAGGACGGCAGCGAGAACTACGGCACCTACTTCCGCATCCGCTGCCGCGACGGCACCCTGCGCTGGACCCACACCCAGGGATACATCAGGCGCGACGAGACGGGCCGCCCGCGCCGGATCATCGGCATCGTGCGCGACGCCACCCAGGAGCTGCGCGACGGCCTGGCCCACAGAGAACAGCTGGCCCAGGAGGAGGCGCTGCGCCGGCAGACGAACATCGTCGAGTCCACCACCGCCGCGCTCGCCCACGCCCGCACCGTCCAGGACGTCATCGACGTCCTCAAGGACAGCCACGGCCTCACCCACCTGGGTGCGGCCAGCCTCGTCATGGGCCTGGTGGAGGCCGGCCGCATCCGCATCGTCGCCGAGGGACCCGCGGGCAGCTCCGTACCCGGCACCCAGGTCACGCGCGTCGACGAGCCCTACCCGATGAGCGAGGTGGTCCGCACCCTCCGCCCGAGGTTCATCGAGTCGCCGGAGGAGTTCGCCGAGCGCTACCCCATCCTCTGGCCGCACCTGACGGACCTGCGCGTCACCTCCGCCGCCTATCTGCCGCTCGTCGCGCAGGCCCGCCCCATCGGCGCCATGGGCCTGCTCTACGACGACCGGCGCGGCTTCACCCCCGACGAGCGCAACGTCCTCGTCGCGCTCGGCAGCAGCATCGCGCAGAGCCTGCAACGCGCCATGCTCTACGAACAGGAGAAGGACCTCGCCCAGGGCCTCCAGCAGGCGATGCTGCCGCGCTCCATCCCCAGCGTGCCCGGCGCCGACGTCGCCGTCCGCTACCGCTCGGCGTCCCTCGGCCGGGACATCGGCGGCGACTGGTACGACCTGATCCCGCTGCCCGGGGACCGGGCCGGCGCCGTCATCGGTGACGTACAGGGCCACGACACCCACGCGGCCGCGGTCATGGGCCAGCTGCGCATCGTCCTGCGCGCCTACGCCGCCGAGGGCCACCCGCCCGCCACCGTGATGGCCCGCGCCTCCGTCTTCCTCAAGGAACTCGACACCGAACGCTTCGCGACCTGCCTGTACGCCGAGGCCGACCTGGCCACCGGAGTGGTGCAGCTGGTCCGCGCCGGCCATATCGATCCGCTGCTCAGGCTGTCCGACGGCGGCTGCCGGCGGCTGCCCGTCGAGGGCGGACTGCCGCTCGGGCTGTCCGCCGAGTTCGACCGCCTGGAGTACCCGGTCACCACGATGGAGCTGGACCCCGGCCAGACCCTGGTGCTGTGCACCGACGGCCTGATCGAAGAGCCGGGCGCCGACCTCGACGAGGGCGTGCACACCCTTCAGGAGCTGGTCTGCGCCGGCCCGAGCGATGTGCGCGACCTCGCCGACCGGCTCATCGACGTGGCCGAGGAGCGGGGCGGCGACGACGACGTGGCCCTGTTGCTTCTGCGGCGCCGGGGGCTCGCCAAGCGGTCCGGCGACCGCCTCCGGCAGCACGTCCCGCCCGGTGACCCGGAAGCCCTCACCGCCGCCCGGCACATGATCCGCGCCGCCGTCCGCGCATGGGGCGCGGGCGAGCGCTCCGACGAGATCGAACTGGTCGCCGACGAGCTGATCACCAACGTCCTGGTGCACACCGAAGGCACCGCCGTCGTCACCCTGCGGGTCCACACCGGCCACGCCCGCCGCTTCCGCGTCGAGGTCGAGGACGCCTCCAGCGCCCTGCCCCGCCGCCGCGACGCGGGAGAGTCGGAGGTCTCCGGCCGGGGCCTGCTCCTCGTCGACCGGCTCGCCGACGTGTGGGGCGTGGAGGCCCGCGGCGGCGGCAAGGTCGTATGGGGCGAGTTCACCGTCCGGGAACGCGGCTGACGGATGCGACCGGTGGCGATGTCGGTGGCGGGTGGCACCCTGGACACATGCCGGAACTGCCCGAGGTCGAAGCGCTCAAGGAGTTCCTCGCCGACCGTCTCGTCGGCCACGAGGTGGTCCGGGTGCTGCCCGTCGCGATCAGTGTCCTGAAGACGTACGACCCACCGGTCACCGCCCTCGAGGGACGCGCGGTGACCGCCGTCGCCCGGTACGGCAAGTTCCTGGACCTGGACGCGGGCGGACTGCACTTCGTGACGCACCTCGCCCGGGCCGGCTGGCTCCAGTGGAAGGACCGCCTGCCCGACGGCGCACCCCGCCCCGGCAAGGGCCCGCTCGCGCTGAGGGTGGCGCTGGAGACAGGGGAGGGCTTCGACCTGACGGAGGCGGGCACCCAGAAGCGGCTCGCGGTGTACGTCGTCAGTGATCCGCTCCAGGTGCCGGGCATCGCCCGCCTGGGTCCCGACCCGCTGGCCGACGGCTTCGGCGAGCAGCGCCTCGCCGGACTCCTCGCCGGCGAGCGGCGCCAGATCAAGGGCGCGCTGCGCGACCAGAGCCTGATCGCGGGCATCGGCAACGCCTACAGCGACGAGATCCTGCACGCGGCCCGGATGTCCCCGTTCAAGCTGGCCTCGTCACTGTCGCCGGACGATGTGCACCGCCTGTACGAGGCACTGCGCACGACGCTGACCGAGGCGGTCGAGCGTTCGCGCGGCCTGGCCGCCGGACGTCTGAAGGCGGAGAAGAAGACCGGCCTCAGGGTCCACGGCCGCACCGGGGAGCCCTGCCCGGTGTGCGGCGACACGATCCGCGAGGTCTCCTTCAGCGACTCCTCGCTTCAGTACTGCCCGACCTGCCAGACGGGCGGCAAGCCGCTGGCGGACCGCAGACTGTCCCGGCTGCTCAAGTAGAGGGCGGGGCGACCGGGCGGCCGGTCAGCGGACGCGGCGACCGCGCACTCTGCCGGGCGAGGGGTCAGCCGGCCGTCCCGGACCACGGCCGCAGCTTCTCCGGGTTGCGGACCGCCCAGATCCGGGTGACGCGCCCGTCGGAGACGTCGAACGAGGCTACGGTCATGACGACGCCGGCACGCCGGGCCACCAGGCCCGGCACGCCGTTGACCGACCGCTCCAGGAGTTCGAGCCCCGGAGCCTTGTCGGCGATGGCGACCATGTACTGGGCGATGCGCGCTCCGCCCTCGACTGGGCGCAGGACGGTGCCGACCATGCCGCCGCCGTCGGCTGTCATCACGGCGGCCGGGTCGAGGAGACCGACGAGGGCCGCGATGTCCTTGGTCTCCCATGCCTCTTTGACGTGCCTCACCACGTCGGCCCGGCCGGTCGCCGTCACCGGAGCGCGCGCGACGCCCACCCGCCGCCGGGCGGAGGCCGCCAGCTGCTTGCAGGCCGCGGGGGTCCGGCCGAGCACGTCGGCGATCTCGGCGAACGGGTACCGGAAGACGTCGTGCAGGACGAACGCCACCCGCTCGGCGGGCGTCATCGACTCGAGGACGACGAGGAAGGCCATGGTCACCGACTCGTCCAGGACGATCTGGTCTGCCGGGTCCGCGGAGGCTGCGGTGCCGGTGGAGCCGGTGGCGCCCGCGTGGTCCCACTCGCTGCGGTCGGGCAGCGGCTCCGGCAGCCACGCGCCGACATAGCGTTCCCGGCGGGCCCGCGCCGAGCCGAGCAGGTCCAGGCAGATGCGGCAGGTCACCGTCGTGAGCCAGGCGCCGGGGGACAGGATCTCCTCCTGCCGGCTTCGTGACAGCCCGTACCAGCGTGCGTAGGCATCTTGTACGGCGTCCTCGGCCTCGGTCACCGAACCGAGCAACCGGTAGGCGACGTTGATCAGTTGGCGTCGCTCGCCGGCTATGTCGTCTGCGCCGCTCCCGGCAGTCCCCATGCTTCCGGCCGCCCCCTCGCCTTACCTTTCGCGGGCCCGCGTCGTCGGGCTGGTGAGACCTTATCGATCCACTGCCCGAGGGCATGAAAAGGGGACTGTGACATGGCCACTCAGGTGACGACGACGGCGAACGCGCGGCGCGGCTCCTCGTTCCTGCGGTTCGCGATCGCCCTGCAGACCCTGACCATATTCCTTCAGGCGGTCTCCGCCGGGCTGCTGCTGACCTCGTCCTACGGAGAGACGCTGCACAGTGTCGGCGCCCGTGTGATGTACGGGGCGTCGATGCTGTACGTGCTCGCGGCGGTGCTGGCGTGGAAGCCGGGCGGCGGCTCGCCCCGGCCTGTCCGGCACGCGTCGGGTTTCCTCGCACTCGCCTCGGTCCAGGTCGTGCTCGGCATCGCGCACGTCCCGTCGGTCCATCTCCCCCTGGGTGTGCTGATGTTCGGTCTGAGTGTGCTGGCGCTGGCCCGGCGCTGAGGTCCGACACGGGACCCGAGGTGTTTCCTTCAGCGACTCCTCGCCGCAGTGCCGGCGGCCTGCGGACGGGCGGCAGGCCGCCGGCGGACCGCATAGCGTTCCGGCTGCTCAAACAGAGGGGCGGGGCAGCCGGGCGGCCGGTCAGCGGGTCTTCAGCGTGACCAGGCGCTGCCCGCTTTTGGTACGCACGTCGAAGTGGTCGATCTGGTCAGAGCGCATGCCCGTGCCGCCCTGGAGCGTGGTCGGCTCCCCGTCCTCCGCGGGGACCATCCAGCTCGCCACCGTCTGCTCCGAACCGTCCTTGCCGACCGCGACGAGCCGGCAGGGATGCGGTCCCGACCGGTCCTTGACCGTCACGTCGATCTGGCTGCCCCAGACCTCGTCGTGCGCGGTGATCCGCGCCCATACGCCCGTGTCCGGGTCGGTCGCGGTCATGGCCGTCGTGGTGGCGGACGTCGAGCCGTGCCCGGTGACGAGCGCCGTCGTCGGCCCTCCGACCGCGAACACCGCGGCCGCCGCGACCGCGTACAGCCACCGCCTGCGTCCGCTGCGGTGCTTGGTCGCCACCTCGTCGAGCAGCCGCTCCAGCAACCGGGGCCCCGGTGCCGCGAAGGGGTGCACGGACCGTGGGGTCGCCCTCCGGTAGAGCATCAACTGACGTGCGGCGGGGCGGAACTCCGTCACGTGCGCCGCACACGTCGGGCACTCCATGAGGTGGTCCTCGAAGCGGAAGGCTTCCGCCTCGTCCAGCACGCCCAGCGCGTAGGCGCCGACGTCGCGGTGGCGTTCCAGGGACCTCATACCAAATCCTCAGGCCGGTGGGCGGGGTGGGGGTGGTGCTGCTGTTGCCCACCGGTACGGACCAGGCGGCCGAATCACTCAAGGCCGTTACCGAATCGCGGCCGAGAAAGGTGTTCGGAGCCGCCGGGCCGGCGGATTGGTCGTCCCGGGAGACTTCTTCAGAAGAGATGGATGGCGAGATGTCCCAGGGGCAGCCCAAGCTGCCAGGCCGGCGTCCACACCTTGGGGCCGTCCTCCTCGCCGACCACCGGGCCGCCGCCGGGCACCGCGTCCAGATCGGGGGCGAGCAGCTCGGTCTCCTCCAGCCAGCGCCAGGCCGCCGCGGCCAGCTCGAGGTCCGGCGCCGGGCCGCCGGAGCGGGCCGCTTCCGCGGACAGCTCCGCCATCCGCTCGCACACCCAGTCCTGCCAGGGCTGGTCGTACGCCGTCAGCGAAAGCCAGGTCTCCAGCTGTGAGACGACCCGGATGCGGGAGAGCTCGCCACCGGTGTCGGACAGGAAGATCGTCAGCGCCAGGGCGTCGCGCCCGGCGCGGAACTCGAAGGACGTCGGCGGCATCAGGTCGCCGGTCCGCAGCAGTTCGTCCGCGATGTACTCGGCGTACAGCCATGCCATGGGGACGGTCAGTTCACCGCCGTCGGTGCCGTCCGTGCTCTCGTGGCCTCTGTGCAGCATCCCTTCCTGCCTTCCTCCGGTGCGTGCGCGTCGCCCGAGACTCGGGCCCCAGTCCGCAACACGGATGAGGCAAGCCCATTGCTCAACCATGGTCCGCAGCAAGGCGCTTTACGAAGGCTTGACTCTGACTTCGGTTTCACCGCAGGTCCGCCGCGTATCCCGGAAGGACCCGGCGCAGGGCGCGCAGGGCGTAGTACGCACGGGACTTCACAGTACCGGGCGGAATACCCAGGGTTCGGGCGGCCTCCGCCACACTGGCCCCGTGGAAGTACACCTGCACCAGGACTTCTCTGTGCTCGGGAGTGAGTGTCTTCACAGCCTGCCGTACGTCGAGCGTCGCGACGGCCCGTTCGGCGTGGTCGGTGATCACGCGGGCGTTCTCCGGTACGGCGTCCCCGACCTCGGCGGGTCGGGCCTGACGCGCCCGCTTGGCGTCGATGGCGAGCCGCCGGCCCACGGTGAGCAGCCAGGGGCGCACGGAGTCGAAATCGGGCGCGCGCAGCGCTTCGGGGTGTTGCCAGGCGCGTACGAACGTCTCCTGGAGCAGGTCCTCGGCGCGCTGTCGGTCACCGTCCGAGAGCCTGAGCAGCAGCGCGAAGAGGGGACGACCGTGCTCGCGCTGCAGCTCGGCCAGCTCGTGCTCGGCGGTCGTCCCGGTGGCGGGGGTGGTGCTTGCGGCCGTCATGGGCGTATGGCAACGCGCCTTGGCCCGCCGGGACAGGGCCGGGACGGCGCGGTGCGGTGGGCGGTCGCTGTTCGTCGGTGAACGGTGCGGTGAGCGGTCGACCGGAGAGGCGTACCCGGCTTCCCGGTGTCGGTTCAGGGGTGGTGCGGGGCCTTGGCCAGCTCGGACCGCCGGTAGGAGTAGCCGAAGTAGACGATCTGGCCGATCAGGAACCACACGGCGAACCGCACCCATGTCTCCCACCGCAGGAACGTGATCAGCCAGAGCGAGAAGACCACACCCATCGCGGGCAGGAACGGCATCCACGGCGTCCGGAAGGTGCGCGGCAGGTCCGGCTGCCGGTAGCGCAGCACGATCACCGCCGTGCACACCACGACGAACGCCAACAGGATCCCGATGTTGGTCAGTTCGGCCACCTGTGCGATCGGCAGGAACCCGGCGATGAGGGCCGAGGCGATCCCGACGATCCATGTCACACGGGTCGGGACGTGACGCGTGGGATGCGTCTTGGCGAACCACGAGGGCAGCAGTCCGTCGCGCGACATGGAGAACCACACCCGGGTGACGCCCAGCATGAACGTGAACATGACGGTGAGGATGCCGATGATGGCCCCGACCGCGATCACGTCCGCGAGCCCGCTGAGGCCGACCGCCTTGAACGCGCTGGAGAAGCCGCTCTCCTTGTCGATGTGCTGGTACTTCTGCATGCCCGTCAGGACCAGGCAGGCCGCCACGTACAGCACCATCGAGATCGCCAGCGAGTAGACGATCGCCTTCGGCATGTGCCGCTGCGCGTCCTTGGACTCCTCCGCGGCGGTCGACATGGCGTCGTAGCCGAAGACCGCGAAGAACACGGTCGCCGCACCGGTGAACGCGCCGCCGACGCCGTAGGGGAAGAACGGGTGGTAGTTGCCGCCGTCGATGTGGAAGACGCCGACACCGATCACCAGCAGCACGACGAGGATCTTCAGCGCCACGACGAACGTCTCGAAACGGGCCGCGTTGCGGATGCCGAGGTTCAGCAGGTACGCGATCAGCAGGCACAGCACCAGCGCGAACAGGTCCACCCGGTGCCCTGCGCCCGTGCCCGGCGCCCCCAGCATCCACGCCGGCAGGTGCGCACCCGTCTCGCCCACGAGGAAGCCGAAGTAGCCGGAGATGCCGATGGCGACCACCGAGACGATCGCCGTGTACTCCAGCAGCAGGTCCCAGCCGATGAACCAGCCGGCGTACTCGCCGAGCACCGCGTAGCCGTACGTGTAGGCCGATCCCGCCTTCGGGATGAGCCCGGCGAACTCGGCGTACGACAGGGCGGCGGTCGCGCTCGCCAGGCCCGCGATCAGGAACGACACCAGGACCGCGGGTCCTGCGGTGCCGTTCGCGACCGTGCCGGCCAGGGTGAAGATTCCGGCGCCGATGATCCCGCCGACGCCGATCGCGGTCAGCTGCCCCAGGCCGAGCGAGCGCTCGAGCCGGGTGCCCTCGCCGACCTCCGTCTCGTCGATGTGCTCGATGGGTTTGCGGCGGAGAATTCCCTCGCCCTTGCGGAGTCCGGCCATGAGCCTCACCTCTTCGCGGACGTCTTCGCGGACGGCAATGCGCTGGCCGGATCATGATGGCGCAGCCCCCACCGGGGAGGGAAGACGGCGACGTCCCTACGGTACGACTGTCACGGGCCAGCGGCCCGCCTTCACCAGGCGGATCGCCACCGAGCCGATGATGCGGTGGCCGGCCTGCTCGGAGGCGCCGACCACGACGGCGTCCGCCTTCAGCTCCTCGGCGGCCTTGACCAGGCCGTTGTACGGGTCGCCGCGGAAGGTGTGGAACTCCCAGCGCACGTCGAATATGCCCTTCAGCCGCTCGGCGGCCTCACGGATCTGGGCGACCAGTTCCTCGGCGATCTGGTCGGTCGTCTCCGCCACCGGAGCCCCGAGTGCCGCCCCGGCCGCCATCACCGGCTGTACGTACACGGCCGCGAGGAGCGCGTGCTGGCGCCGGGCGAGACCGCCGGCGTAGGCCGCGGCCCGCAGCGACGAGTCGGAGCCGTCCACCCCGACGAGGATGACCTTGGGCCCGTCCGTGCCCCGCTCGAACTGGTGCGAGTGCTGTTCCGTCACATCGGCGAGGCTATCGGAACCCGCTGGCCCGGGCCGTTGCGGCCAGGGATCACGGGCCGGACGTCCGCTCAGGTCCGTACATCCCGGTACGTGGGTCCCATGGGGTGATCTCCGCCGCCGTGGTCGGTGTTGCGCGGACGCGGGCTCACCGATCCGCGCCACTGATGAATCATGAGAAAGGATCAGCTGCTCTCACGGCGCCGCCTGCTGCTCGCCGGAGCCGCCGTCCTGGGCGCGGCCGGGGCGGCCGGGGCGGCCGGGCTGCTCCTCGAGGACGATCCGGTACGGCCGGCCCGCGGCGCCCTCGCCGCCGCGGGCCCGGGGGCCCGCGGCCCGCACGAGTCGTCCGCCTTCCGGCTGCGCCCCATGACCGGGTCCTGGCCGGCGAGGCGCACACCGGTGCGGACCGCCGTGCGTCGTGAACCGATCCTGCGCATGCCGGACCGCGGCAGGAGCATGGTGCTGACCTTCGACGACGGCCCCGACCCCCGCTACACCCCCGGCATTCTGCGTACCCTGCGCGAGTACGACGTGCGCGCGATGTTCTTCGTCTGCGGGGAGCCGGCCGCGGACCACAGGGACCTGCTGCGCGAGATGGCCGACGACGGTCACATCGTCGGCAACCACACCTGGACCCACCCGCTGCTGACCCGGCTGACCCGCCCCGCGATCCGCTCCGAGATGGAACGCACCTGCGAGATCGTCCAGGAGGCGTACGGAGAGGCGCCGCTGTGGTTCCGCGCGCCGTACGGGGCCTGGAACCGGGCCGCCTTCGAGCTCGGCGCCGAGCTGGGCATGGATCCGCTGGCCTGGACGCTCGGCAGCGGCGACTGGACGACCCCGCCGCCGGAGGCGAAGGCCATCGTGGAGCAGGTGGAGGGCGGCGCCGCTCCGGGCGTCATCGTCCTCTCGCACGACGCCGGTGGCGACCGTACACAGACGGTGGCGGCGCTGCGCGACTGTCTGCCGTTCCTGCTGGACGCCGGCTACCACCTCACCGTGCCCAGGAGGCGGCCGACCTGAGCACCCTGCCGGGCATGTACGCCGATCCCGGCCGTCCCCCGCTCAGCGCACGGCGATCATCCGGGCGAAGACCACCACGTTCCCCGCGTAGTTCCCGTCGACGAACTCTCCGCCGCAGGTGATGACCCGTAGTTCCGGGGCGCCCTTGCTCCCGTACACGCGGTCACCGGGGAAATGGGCCTTGTCGAAGACCTCGTTGCCGTAGACCTCGAACACGGCGGTCCTGCCGTCCTGGCGCCGGACCTCGATGTGATGGCCCTTTCCCAGCGCACCGAGCCCGTAGAAGACGGCCGGCCCCTCATGGTTGTCGACATGGCCCACGATCACGGCCGTGCCCTTCTCGCCGGGTGAGACCGCGCCGGTGAACCAGCCCGCCAGGTTCGGATCCTCAGGTGGCGGGGCGGCGACCCAGCCGGACGTGTCCAGGCCCACCGGTATGACGGGGGCGTCGATCTGGAGCGCGGGGATGCGGACGCGCCCGACCGCGGAGTACGGCAGCGGATCGGGCGTCTCCGAGACAGTGGAGCCCGAGCCCGAGCCCGAGCCCGAGCCCGACCCCGAGCGGGAGTCGGGGGCCGCCGCCCTCACGGGCTGGGGCGGGCCCATGGGGGACTCGCCCGAACCGTTCCGCACCAGGGCGAGACCCGTCAGCAGCGCCAGCGCGATCACACCCCACGGGGCGCGCTTGCGCTGGCGCCCCTCTCCTCCGTCGGCCGGCCCGGAAGCAGACATTCGCCATCCCCTCCCGGCGCCGCCGTCTCGCCGCGCCGTTCACGCTGTGACGGTCAGGAGGTGCTGCCGCGGCCACGGCGGCGCGTGAGGTGCCAGGCCGTGCCGACCGAGACCAGGACGAGGGCGGCACCGAGGCCGGTCTTCTTCAGGTCGAAGCCGCCGATGCTGCCACCCTCACCGGCGTGCACTCCGTGCTGTGGCCGCTCCGCCTCGCCGCGTCCGTTCCCACGGCCCGAGCCCTCGTCCCGCGACTCCTCGTCGCGGTCGTTGCGCCCGGAGGTCATGACGAGCTGCCGGTGGCCGGCCTGGTGGCCGCACTGGAACAGCACATCGAACGTGGTGCCCGGCAGAGCGTCCCGGCCGACCGTGGCCGTGGCCGAGTTCCGGCCCCGGGGAATGGTGACGTCGTCGAAGGCGCCCGAGAAGACCTTGGCGTCCTGGTTGCAGCCCCGCACCGGCAGGTTGACCCGCCCACCGGGGGCGACCGCGGCCGGTTCCAGGTTGTAGGAGAAATTCGAGTGGCCGGCGCCGGCCTCCCCGCCTCGGGCGACGGCCGTCGTACACGCCGTGAGGGCCAGGGCACTGACGCCCAGCATTGCGGCCGAAGCGAGGCGAATCGCGCGCATGGTGAGCCTCCAGGTCTCCGAGGAGCCGTGCCGCGGACCTGTTCCGCTTGCTTCGGAAATGCACCTCGTTGCCCGAAACGCTAAGAAAAGGGGTCGCCGGGCGCGATCGCAGTAGAGCGAATGGGGTACGGGTGTGTGCCGCACAGGGGAGGCGGGGCCGTACGGGGGCGGGCGCGGAGGGCGCCCGCCCCCGTGAGGGCTCGCTGTGCCCGCGGCCTCTTGAGGCTCGGTGGGCACACCCGCTTGAGGGCCGGGTGGGCCCGCCCGCCTCCTTGAGGCTCGGGACCCGTCAGCCGTGCAGCTGCGGGAACAGCGCCAGGAACGGCTCCGAGGAGGCCGAGACGCCCCGGCTGTAGGGCGCGTCGAAGTCCCAGATCAGGAAGAGCAGGAAGGCGATCAGCGCCGAGAAGAGCCCTGCCAGGAGGAGTTCGCGCGCCGTACGCCGGATCTGCAGCGCGAACACCATCCCGATGGTGACCACCGCCCCCGCGATCAGCCCGAACCACACCACCGGCGGCATCGTCGAGCCGGTGGAGCCGGCGCGCGCGTTGCGCGCCGCGTCGGCCGCCGTCACCTGGTCCACGAGCGGCTGGTAGGCCTGCGCCTCGTAGTCCGTCTTCGGGTGGTAGTCGGTGACGTCCTGACGGATCCGCTGGAACAGCTCCTGGCCGCGGGCGGTCACCTCGCCGTGATCGGCCATGGCCTTCCACTCGGTGGTCACGACATGACCGACATAGGCGTTGACGTCGGCGCGGACACGGTCGCGGACGTCGGCCGGATAGACGCGGACGCGCTGCGAGATCTCGTGCAGCGCCTGCGCCTCGGCCTGCACATGGTCCTGGGCGGCGCTGCGCGCCTCCCACACCCCGGCGATGGCCAGGCCCAGCACGATGGCGTACACCACGCCGATCCACATCGTCATGTACTCGATCACGTCCGGGGTCTCGGACGGGTCCTCGTCCACGGCGGCCGTACGGGCCCGGACCAGGGTCACCACGACCACGACGGCGCACGCGGCCGCCATCGCGAGGGTGAGAACAAGCCATTCCGACAACAGGTGCCTCCAGAGGTCAGCGCGGACGCAGCGCGGCGATGGCGAACACCGCGGGCGCGACGATGAGCAGGGTGAACGTGAGCGGTGACGGCCCGTCATGGGGCGGCCGTGGGTGGGACACGGGGTGGTAGGCCGGATAGCGCACCGGAGTCGGGGCGGGGTGCGGGCTCGGCCTCGGCGGGGGGCGTCGGGGGACGGCGTCGGCGCGGGGGAGGGGATGTGGACGGGGACCGGGGCAGGTGTCGGGACCGGCCGCGGGGCCGGCGGAAGGGCGCGCGGCGGCGGGGGCGGAGGCACGGGCTTCGGTGTGGGGTGCGGCGGCGGGGGCGGCGGGGGCTCGGGTGGCGGCTCGGGGGTGGGCGTCGGAGGCGGCGTCGGTGTCGGGCTGGGTGGCGGCGTGGGGCTCGGGCTCGGTGCGGAGCACGGCGGCGTGGGCCAGAGGTCGCCGCCCGCGACCGCCACCGCCTCCGTGCCGCCCGGGCCGGTCGAGGCGTACGCGCACGCGTCGGCCGACGCCACCCCGGCGGGAACGCCGACGAGGAACCACGCCAGCGTCACCAGGGTCAACCCCCGGGTGACGAGGGTCGTTCGGGGCCGTTGGGGTCGTTGCACGACCGAGATCATCGGCTTCGCCGCGCCCCCGCACGCCCGGCCCCCGGCGAATTGCCTCGAAGGAGGGAGATCCGTCGTGGTGGCGTTTTGAGCAACCACGCCCGGTCCACGCCGAGTTGGGCACATCTGTGCGAGGCGTGCCGGGGGCGGGCCGGGACGCCGGCCGGAAACGCGTCACAGCTTCCGAAAAGAATTTCCCGGTCCGATTGAACACACCGGGCACTCCCGCCCGTACCCATGGCCACACAGCGGCGCACAGAGGACGCTGCAACACCGAAGCTGACAGCGGGAGTTGAGAATGAAGACATCCTGGCGGAGCGCCTCCCTCGTGGCGACCGCTGCCGCCGTGCTGGCGCTCACGACGGCGTGCGGTTCGCAGAGCGGCACCCAGTCGGCGGGCAGTCAGAACGTGGGGGCCACCGCCCTCCCGGGCGGCCTGGGTTCCAGCCCCTCCCTCCCCGGCAACGGCTACGGCGCCGACTCCACCGCCGCGCCGAGCGCCTCCGCCTCCGCGGGCGGGCAGTCCGCGGGTCAGCTGGCCGTCGTCGAGAACGCGAAACTCGGCAAGATCGTCACGGACGGCGCCGGCTTCACCCTCTACCGCTTCGACCAGGACACGGCCGAGCCGCCGAAGTCCTCCTGTGACGGCGACTGCGCCAAGGCGTGGCCGCCGGTCCCCGCCGAAGGGGCCACCGTCGCCTCCGGCATCGACACGTCCCTGCTGGGCGAGGTCACGCGCTCCGACGGCACCAAGCAGCTCACCATCGCCGGCTGGCCGATGTACCGGTACGCCAAGGACACCAAGGCGGGTGACGTCAACGGCCAGGGTGTCAAGGGCACCTGGTTCGCGACCGCGCCCACCGGCAAGAAGGCCGGTGCCGCGTCCTCCCTGCCCGGCCTGTCGGTCCGCAACGACCCGAAGCTCGGCCCGATCGTCGTCGACAAGAACGGCATGACGGTCTACCGCTTCCTGAAGGACAAGGCATGGCCCAAGCCGGTGTCGAACTGCACCGGCGCCTGCCTGGAGAAGTGGCCCGTCGTCGCCCCCGTCTCGGTCGAGGACACCAAGGGCGTCCAGAAGAAGGGCCTCATGGGCTTCACCCGCCCCGACGGCGCCAAGCAGATGACCGTCAACTGCTGGCCGATCTACACCTTCTCCGGCGACAAGGCCCCCGGAGACACCAACGGTCAGGGTGTGGGCGGCACCTGGTACGCCGTATCGCCCGACGGAAAGCCGGTCGGCGCGCCGAAGTAGAGATCACACCTCCCCAGGGTTGATCGACCGCCTCACCCAGTCAGCGACGGAAACGCGGAAGGGAGTGGACACTCAGCCGGACGAACGGGACACAGGCGCGCACGACCGGGTCCACCCCCTCCGCACCGCACGGAGGGGGTGGACCCTTCGGCGTGGGCGGCGGCGAGGCGTGGACCCTTCGGCGCGGGCGGCCGCGCGCGTCCCAGGCCCTCCACGGAAACACCACGTCGTGACCGGGAACGGACGGTCAATTTCCGTTTTTACTCGCTCCGTTGGCGGACGATCAGTAGCCTCAGCTCGAACACCGGATCGCCTACACCGTCGTCAACGCCTTGGAGACCTGCATGGAGCGCCCCGCCTGGGCCCCTCGGAGCATCGACATCTCCGTGCCGAGTGTCGCCCGTATGTACGACTTCTACCTGGGCGGCTCCCACAACTTCGAGGTCGACCGCGAAGCGGCGCGCAGGGCCATGGAGTACATGCCGGGACTCCCCAAGATCATGCAGGCGAACCGGGCGTTCATGCGCCGCGCCGTGCGCTTCGCCGTGGGTGAGGGCATCACCCAGTTCCTCGACATAGGCTCCGGCATTCCGACCTTCGGCAACGTCCACGAGGTGGCGCAGCAGGCGCACCCGGGGGCGCGCGTGGTGTACGTCGACCACGACCCGGTGGCGGTCGCGCACAGCCGCGCCGTGCTCCAGGGCAACGAGCACGCGGACGTCGTCGCTGCCGACCTCCGCAAGCCCCAGGAGATCCTGGCGAGCCCTCAGGCGGAGCGACTGATCGACCGGAACCGGCCAGTCGCGCTCCTTCTCGTTGCCATACTGCACTTCGTGGAGGACACGGACGACCCGTACGGTGCGGTGGCCGAGTTGCGCGACGCGCTCGCGCCGGGCAGCCTGCTCGTTCTCACGCACGCCTCGTACGAGGGGATCCCGCTGCCGAAGGAGCGGGCCGACGGCGCGGTCGACGTGTACAACACCATCCGCAATCCGCTGATCATGCGCTCGCGCGACGAGATCGCGCGGTTCTTCGAGGGGTACGACATGGTGGAACCCGGGCTGGTGCCGATGCCGAAGTGGCGGCCCGACACGGCACCCGAGGACGAGGACCCCTATTCGTTCGCGGGGTTCGCCGGCGTGGGGCGCTCGGCGTGACCGCGGGACCGGGTGGACCGGAGGACAGACTGCGCAGGTTCGCGACGATCTGGAGCCGGGCCGTCTACCCGGTGACCTCGACGTCGTTGACGCGGCCGGAGTTCGAGGAGCGACTGCTGCCGCTGGCCCGGCAGTTGAGCGAGGCGCTGCGGGCCAGGGCGTTCGACGCCGCCGCGGCCAAGGGGATCGGCGCGGCGCTCATCGACGCGCACTGCACCGACCCGGAGGCCCTCAGCCGCACCCTGGACTGCGTCGACGCCTACCTCGTGCTCTACTGCGGCGACCCGGACGCCCCCGCGCAGACGCAGGAGGCCCGGCGCTCCCGCTGCTCACGGCTGCAGCACGCGATGGCCGCCGGATTCGCGGCGGCACTCAAGGAGCGCACGCTGGCCGAACAGGAGGCCATCGCACAGGCCGCCCTCACCGCCCAGGGCGAGGTGGCGGAGGCGCTGCACGCCACGGAGGCCCGCTTCCGCGCGGTCTTCGAGGGCGCCGCCATAGGCATCGGCATCGCCGACCTCGACGGCAACGTCCTCCAGGTCAACGGCGCCCTGCTGCGGATGTTCGGCGGCTCCGAGCAACTGGTGCGAGGCCGCAACGTCGCCGAGTGGACCCACCCCGACGACGCACCGCAGGTCTGGCACCTGTACGACGAGCTGGTGCGCGGCGAGCGGGACCACTACCACGTGGAGAAGGCCTTCTACCGGCCTGACGGAACGGTCCTGTGGACCAACCTCACGGTGTCCCTGCTGCGCGACGCCGACGGCAATCCGCAGTACCAGCTCGCGCTCATGGAGGACACCACCGAGCGGCGGCTGCTGAACCTCCGGCTGCGCTACGAGGCCACGCACGACGCGCTCACCGGCCTGCCCAACCGGACCCTGTTCTTCGAGCGGCTGGAGAAGGCGCTGGCGGCGGGGGAGGGCCGGCGGTTCGGCCTGTGCTACCTCGACCTGGACGGCTTCAAGACCATCAACGACAGCCTGGGGCACGCGGCCGGGGACCGGCTGCTCGTCGAGGTCGCCGACCGGCTGCAGGCCTGCGCGACCGGCCCCGGCGAGATGGTCGCGCGCCTCGGCGGCGACGAGTTCGTGGCGCTGACCACCGGGCCCGACACCGAGCGCGGAGTCGACGAGCTCGCCGGGCGCATCATGAACGCGCTGGTCACCCCGATCAGCATCGACGGGCGGGAGCTGACCGTGCGCGGCAGCATCGGCATCGTCGAGGGCCCGGTGGGCGAGCGCGGCCCGGCAGAGGTGCTGCGCAGCGCGGACATCACCATGTACCGGGCGAAATCGGCGGGCGGCAACCGCTACGAGCTGGCCGACCCCGAGGCCGACGCCCGGGCGATCACCCGGCACGGGCTGACCACGGCCCTGCCCACGGCCCTGAACCGGGGCGAGTTCTTCATCGAGTACCAGCCGCTGGTGCACCTCGGCGACGGCAGGGTGCACGGCGCCGAGGCGCTGGTGCGCTGGCTGCACCCGCAGCACGGGGTGCTCGGCCCCGACCGTTTCATCCCGCTCGCCGAGCGCACCGGGCTGATCGTGCCGCTGGGCCGCTGGGTGCTCGAGGAGGCGGTACGGCAGGCCCGCGCCTGGCAGGAGAAGCAGGACCAGCCCGGCCCGCTGCGCATCAACGTCAACCTCTCGCCCTGCCAGCTCACCCATCCGGGGCTGGTCTCCGACACCGTCGAGATCCTGGAGCGGGCCGGTCTCGAGCCGGACGCGCTCTGCCTGGAGGTCACGGAGTCGGCGCTCATCGGCGCGGACGACGATCTGCTCAAGCCGCTGCGCCGGCTGGCCGAGATGGGCGTGGACATCGCCCTCGACGACTTCGGCACCGGCTACTCGAACCTCGCCAACCTGCGCAGGCTGCCGGTGCGGGTCCTCAAGCTGGACCGTTCCTTCACCCAGAGCATGCAGCAGTACCCGGCGGACCCGGTCGACCTGAAGATCGTGGAGGGGATCGTCTCCCTGGCCCACAGCCTCGACCTCGCGGTGACGGTGGAGGGCGTGGAGACCGGCGCCCAGGCCGAACAGCTGCGGATGATGGGCTGCGACACCGCCCAGGGCTGGTACTACGCCCGCCCCGGCCCACCCGAGCGGCTGCACGAACTGGCCCTGGTGGACGCGACGGGTTGAGTGCCGCGGCCGTACGGACCGCGCCCCGGCGGCCCGCTCGTGCCCTGCCATGTCTCACGCATGCGCAGACAACCGACACAGCCATACCGCCGTCTTCGCCTGTGACCGACGGCTGGGGGATGCGATGAACTGGTCCAGGCTGGTGGGGGTTGCCGCGGCCGGTCTCGTACTGTGCGGGTGCGCCCATTCGGCGAGCACGTCCGCAACGGCGCAGAGCCCGGGAGTGTCCGCGCACGGCGAGAACGGGACGGCGGGCGCTCCTTCCGGCACGCCCCGCAAGCCGACGTTGACCGTCAACGGCAATCTCGACGCCCGCCCCGGGCAGCTGGTCGACATACGGCTCGACGACGTCCAACGCGCCCAGGGGCACGACGCGGTGACCGCCCGGTCGCCGGCGTTCAGCGGTCCCGTACGGCTGCGATGGCAGGATGGCTCCTACGGGGGTACGCCGGCCCTGGCGATGACGGACAAGCCCGGCTGGTACCCCCTCTCGGTCGCCGTCGCGGGCCGCACCGTCGCCCGCGACAGCATCCACGTGGTGGCTTCCCGACGTCCTTCCTTCACCCTGACGTCGGGGTCCGACGTGGCCCGGCCCGGGGAGCCCGTGTGGCTGGCCTTCGACGACCTGTACCCCGGTGAGCGGGGCACCGACTTCACCGTACGGTCCGCGGCTCTGTCCCGGCCGGTGCCTCTCGTCCACAGCGGGCGGTCCGACTTCTACAACCCCCGGGAGTTCACCGCCAGGCCGGAGCTCAAACCCGCCCTGGCGGACGGCGAGTACACCGTCGAGCTGTACGGCCCGCACGGTCACCGCATCGCCGGGAGGCATCTGACGGTCCGCGCGTCGCGTCCCGGCGACCGCGACTACTTCGGCAAGGCGCACGGCCCCGACCTGTACGACCCGCGCATCGGCTACGCCGACAGCCCTCACAGGCGGGACTTCGAGGCCGCCGCCGGAGGACAGGTCGCGGTCATGTGGCACGACTCGGATCCGGACCCGGGCGAGGAGTCGAGGCTGACCGCGACCTCCCCGGCGTTCACCCACGTCCTCCACCTCAGGCCCGACGACAGCAAGGCCGCCGACGGCGACGAACCGCGCTGCATCGGCACCGCCACCCTCCGCGGCGACCTCGAGCCGGGCCGCTACCCCGTGACGGTCGTCGCCCACCACGGCCGCGTGAGGAAGACCGGCTACCTGACGGTGACGCCGCGATAGGTGGTCCGGCGACAACCTCACCGCTCCAGCAGCATCCGCTGCAGCTCCCGTGCCGCCCGAGGCGGAGCCACATCGCTGCGGTGGGCCAGCGCGATCGTCCGGTACAGTCCCGGCCGGGCCAGCGGGGTCACCCGCAGCCCGCGCCCGGAACGGGTGGCGACCATCCGCGGCACCACGGCCACGCCCAGGCCCGCCCGCACGAAGCCCAGCACCGCGTCCATCTCGCCGCCCTCCACGGCGAAGACCGGCTCGAAGCCCTCGGCTCGGCACGCCGCCACGGTGAGTTCCCTCAGGTCGTAGCCGTGCCGGAACATCACCAGGCGCTCGCCCTCCAGATCCGCGATCCGGACCGTGCGGCGGCCGCCGCCGGGCCGTGGCGCGTCCGGGGAGGACACCACCACCAGGTCCTCGCGCAGCAGCTCCACCGTGGTCAGGGCGGGGAGGGGTGGGCAGCGGCAGCACGATCAGCGCCAGGTCGAGGGCGCCGCGCGCGAGCTCCCGTACGAGGTCGTGGGAGCCGCCCTCCTCGATCAGCAGCCGGATGCCGGGGTAGCGGTCGTGGAAGGCGCGCAGCACATCCGGCAGCAGGCCGGTGCACAGGCTCGGGGTGGCGCCCAGGCGGATGCGGCCGCTGCGCAGCTGCACCAGCTCCTGCACCTCGTGCCGGGCCGTGTCCGCGTCGGCCAGGATCCGGCGGGCCAGTGGCAGCAGCGCCTCCCCGGCGTCGGTGAGCGTGATGTTGCCGCGCGCCCTCAGGAACAGATCCGCTCCCAGCTCCCGCTCCAGCGCCCTGATCTGCTGCGACAGCGAGGGCTGGGCGACATGGACCAGCTCCGCGGCGCGGGTGAAGTGCCGGGTCTCGGCGACGGCCACGAAGTACTGGAGCTGCTGGAACTGCACCCACCCATCATAGGAGACGCCTATCGAAACGAGCCGGACCATGTCTTGGACCGATGGGGACCTTCGGCCCTAGCGTCATGTGCCATGGCACTGGCAACGCGGACGGACCGACGGCCGTCCATGGCACGCACCGTGTGGGACTCCACCGTCGGCAAGAAGACCGTGATGGCGGTCAGCGGCCTGATCATGCTGCTGTACCTGGTCGCCCACGTGATCGGAAACCTGAAGATCTACTTCGGGGCGGGCGAGTTCAACCACTACGCCCACTGGCTGCGCACCGTCGGCGAGCCGTTCATGCACTACGAGTGGACGCTCTGGCTCATCCGGATCGTCCTGATCGTGGCCGTCGTCGCCCACGCCGTCTCCGCCTACCAGCTCAGCCGCCGCGACATCAAGGCCCGGCCCAGCAAGTACGTGCACAAAAGGCCGCGGGCGAGCTACGCCACCCGCACCATGCGCTGGGGCGGGATCATCCTCGGCCTGTTCATCGTCTGGCACGTCCTGGACCTGACCACCGGCACCGTGCACCCGGGAACCTTCCAGCCCGGGCACCCGTACCAGAACGTCGTCGACGACTTCTCCCACTGGTACAGCAACGTCATCTACATCGTCGCGATGCTGGCGCTCGGCCTGCACATCCGGCACGGCTTCTGGAGCGCCGCCCAGACCCTAGGCGTCGGCAGCCGGAGGCGCGACCGCGCCCTGAAGACCGTCGCCAACGTCCTCGCGCTGCTGCTCACGGCCGGATTCATCGCCGTACCCGTGGGCGTCATGACCGGAGTGGTGAGCTGACATGACCGACTACGTGAACTACACATCCGGCGACCCGCTCGTCGACGGCAAGGCCCCCTCCGGACCCATCCACGAGCGCTGGGACAAGCGGCGCTTCGAGGCCAAGCTGGTCAACCCCGCCAACCGCCGCAAGCACACGGTCATCGTCGTCGGCACCGGCCTCGCCGGCGGCTCCGCGGGCGCGACCCTCGCCGAACAGGGCTACCACGTCGTCCAGTTCTGCTACCAGGACTCCCCGCGCCGCGCCCACTCGATCGCCGCGCAGGGCGGCATCAACGCGGCGAAGAACTACCGCAACGACGGCGACTCGATCCACCGGCTCTTCTACGACACCGTCAAGGGCGGCGACTTCCGTGCCCGCGAGTCCAACGTCCACCGTCTGGCCCAGATCTCGGTGGAGATCATCGACCAGTGCGTGGCCCAGGGCGTGCCCTTCGCCCGCGAGTACGGCGGCCTGCTCGACACCCGCTCCTTCGGCGGCGTCCAAGTCTCCCGCACCTTCTACGCCCGCGGCCAGACGGGTCAGCAGCTCCTCCTCGGCGCCTACCAGGCGCTGTCGCGGCAGATCGCCGCCGGGAACGTCGAGATGCACCCGCGCACCGAGATGCTCGACCTGATCGTCATCGACGGCCGGGCCCGCGGCATCGTCGCCCGCGACCTGATCACCGGCAGGATCGACACGTACTTCGCGGACGCCGTGGTCCTGGCCTCCGGGGGCTACGGCAACGTCTTTTACCTGTCGACGAACGCCATGAACTCCAACGCGACCGCCATCTGGCGGGCACACCGGCGCGGCGCCTACTTCGCCAACCCCTGCTTCACACAGATCCACCCGACCTGCATCCCGCGCACCGGCGACCACCAGTCCAAGCTCACCCTGATGAGCGAGTCCCTGCGCAACGACGGCCGGATCTGGGTGCCCAAGGCCAAGGGCGACAACCGCCCGCCGAACGAGATCCCCGAGGACGAGCGCGACTACTACCTGGAGCGGATCTACCCGTCCTTCGGCAACCTCGTGCCCCGCGACATCGCCTCCCGCGCCGCCAAGAACGTCTGCGACGAGGGCCGCGGCGTCGGCCCCGGCGGGCAGGGCGTGTACCTCGACTTCGCCGACGCCATCCGGCGCATGGGTCGCAAGGCCGTCGAGGCCAAGTACGGCAACCTCTTCGACATGTACCAGCGGATCACCGACGAGGATCCGTACGAGGTGCCGATGCGGATCTACCCGGCCGTGCACTACACGATGGGCGGCCTGTGGGTCGACTACGACCTGCAGACCACCATCCCTGGCCTGTTCGCGATCGGTGAGGCCAACTTCTCCGACCACGGCGCCAACCGCCTCGGCGCCTCCGCGCTGATGCAGGGCCTGGCCGACGGCTACTTCGTCCTCCCGGCGACCATCAACGACTACCTCGCCCGCAACCCGCACCAGGGCGAGGTGACCGGCGAACACCCCGTCGTGCAGGAGGTGCTGGCCGAGACCGAGGACCGGCTGAACCTGCTGCTCTCGGTCGACGGCGACCGCACCCCGGACTCCTTCCACCGCGAACTCGGCGAGCTGATGTGGGAGTTCTGCGGCATGGCCCGCAGCGACTCCGGTCTGCGCAAGGCCCTGGAGCGTATCCCGCAGATCCGTGAGGAGTTCTGGCGGCGGATCAAGGTGCCAGGCACCGGCGAGGAGCTCAACCAGTCGCTGGAGAAGGCCAACCGCATCGTCGACTACCTCGAGCTCGCCGAGCTGATGTGCCTCGACGCGCTGCACCGCGCCGAGTCCTGCGGCGGCCACTTCCGCGAGGAGTCCCAGACCCCGGACGGCGAGGCCGCCCGCCAGGACGACGAGTTCTCCTACGCGGCCGCCTGGGAGTTCACGGGTACGGGCGAGGCCCCGACCCTCCACAAGGAAGACCTGGTCTTCGAGTACGTCCACCCCACCCAGCGGAGCTACGCATGAAGCTCACCCTGCGCGTCTGGCGGCAGAAGAACGCCGACGCCGACGGCGCCATGTCCACCTACGAGGTGGACGGCATCTCGCCCGACATGTCCTTCCTGGAGATGCTGGACGTCCTCAACGAACAGCTCATCCTCTCCGGCGAGGACCCCGTCGCCTTCGACCACGACTGCCGCGAGGGCATCTGCGGAGCGTGCAGCCTGGTCATCAACGGTGACGCGCACGGCCCGGAACGCACCACCACCTGCCAGCTGCACATGCGGTCCTTCAAGGACGGCGACACCATCGACATCGAGCCCTGGCGGGCCGCCGCCTTCCCCGTGGTCAAGGACCTGGTCGTGGACCGCTCGGCCTTCGACCGGATCATCCAGGCCGGCGGCTACATCACCGCCCCGACCGGCTCCGCGCCCGAGGCCCACGCCACCCCCGTGCCCAAGGCGGACGCCGACTACGCCTTCGAGCACGCCGAGTGCATCGGCTGCGGCGCCTGCGTGGCCGCCTGCCCCAACGGCGCGGCGATGCTGTTCACCTCCGCCAAGATCAACCACCTGAGCGTCCTGCCGCAGGGCGCGCCCGAGCGCGAGACCCGCGTCCTGGACATGGTGGCCCAGATGGACGAGGAGGGCTTCGGCGGCTGCACCCTCACCGGCGAGTGCGCCACCGCCTGCCCGAAGGGCATCCCGCTGGTCTCCATCACGAACATGAACAAGGAGTGGCTGCGGGCCACCCGCAAGGTGGCCAAGCGGTAGGGCCGCCCGTACCGGAGACGTTCGCCGGCAGGGTGCGGACGGGCGGGACCGGGTGTGGTGCTCAAGACCCGGTCCCGCCAGGCACCGTCCGGGCACCCCTGGCATTCAACAACCTCACACCAGCTCTCCCTTCGTGGGTCACGCGCAGGCCAACCGGCATCGGAAGAACAGGAGCGCGCAGACCGAACCGCCCAGGTCTGCTTCCCCCAAGCTCTCAACTCCGTTCGAGCAGGGGGTACCCCCAGCACCGCCGAACCGGCCCGTGACCAGGAGAGAGCCATGACCGGCGTTTCCACCCTCGCCAGCCCCCCACCGCCGCTGGCGCCCACCCGCTACACCGTCTCCCTCGCCCGTGACGAGGCCGACGTCCGGGCCGCGCAGCGGCTGCGCCACGACGTCTTCGCCGGGGAGATGGGCGCCCTCCTGTCCACCCCCCAGCCCGGCCTGGACATCGACCCCTTCGACGCGTACTGCGACCACCTGCTCGTGACGGACAGGGTGACCGGCCAGGTCGTGGGCACCTACCGGCTGCTGCCGCCCGAGCGGGCTGCGATCGCCGGGCGGCTGTACTCGGAGGGCGAGTTCGAGCTCGGTCCGCTCGCACCGATCCGCTCCGGACTCGTCGAGGTGGGCCGCTCCTGCGTCCACCCCGACCACCGCGACGGCACGGTCATCGGGCTGATCTGGGCCGGCATAGCCCGCTACATGGTGGACGGCGGCCACGAGTGGCTGGCCGGCTGCTGCTCGCTGCCGCTCGCCGACGGCGGTGCCCTCGCCTCGGCCACCTGGGAGCGGGTGCGGGCCAAGTACCTGGCGCCCGAGGAGTACCGGGTACGGCCGCTGCTGCCCTGGCGCCCCGGGACGCCGGCTCCCGAACGGCACACCGAGCTGCCCCCGCTGCTGCGCGGTTACCTCCGCCTGGGAGCCTGGGTCTGCGGGGAGCCCGCGCACGACCCGGACTTCGGCGTCGCCGACCTGTACGTGCTGCTGTCGATGCGCCGGGTCAACGCGCGCTATCTGCGGCACTTCCTCTCGCTCGTCCCGGCGTGATGAACACCCCCCGGACCGCGGTGACGAACGTGTCCCGTGCCGGCTCCGCCCTGCGACCGCGCAGCGGCACCCCGGTGCTCGCGAGCACGACGGCGCTGCCGGCCCCGTCGGCGGTGCCCGGGCCGCGGCGCGTCGAGGTGGATGTGCCGGCGCCCGCCCCGGCGAGCCCCTGGATGCCCAGCGCTCCCTGTTCGCCGCAGGCCTGCGTGGACGCCGCGGCGTCGGCGGCCGCGGTACCGCGTGCCGTCCTGCGGTTCGCGGCCGTACTCGCGTTGATGGTCACCGGGCTCGCCCTCTTCCCGGTCGTCCGCCGGATGCCCGTCGCACCGCGCGAACGGGTCGTCCGGGCCTGGTGCCGGTCGGTCGTGCGCGCGACCGGCGTCCGGGTGCGGATCACCGGGGCCGCCCCGCCGGACGGCGGCCTGCTGGTGGTCGCCAACCACATCTCCTGGCTGGACATCCCGCTGCTCGCCGCCGTGCGGCCCGGCCGGATGCTCGCCAAGTCCGACATCCGGCAGTGGCCGGTGGCGGGTGCGCTGACCGCGCTCAGCGGTGCCCTCTTCATCGACCGCGACCGGCTGCGGGCACTGCCCGACACGGTCGCCCGGATCGTGGACGGCCTGCGCGGTGGTTCGGCGGTCGTGGTGTTCCCCGAGGGGAGCACCTGGTGCGGCAGGGCGCAGGGCCGCTTCCGGCGCGCCGCTTTCCAGGCGGCACTGGACGCCGGCGCGCCCGTCCAGCCGGTACGGCTCCACTACCGGTACGACGGGGGCCCGGCGAGCACCGCGCCCGCGTTCGTGGGCAGCGACTCCCTGCTGACCTCCGTGTGGCGCGTCCTCACGGCACGCGGCCTCGTCGCCGAGGTCCGGGTGATGCCGGTGCTGGCGCCGGGCAGCGGGCCGGACCGCCGCGCCCTCACCCTGGCCGCCCAGCGAGCCGTCGGACTCCCGGAGCGTGCGCTACCGGACCCGCACGCACACCTTTGAGGCACCCTCGCCGCTCCGGTGCGCCGTCGATCATTGCTACGGTGCACCGGTGTCCGAATCCTCACGCGATACCGCCGAGGGCGCCGGCTGGGGCGCCGTAGAACGCGGCAGTTACCGGGACTTGATGCCCGGTCATGTCGAGAAGCTGTCCTGGCTGAACCCGAGGACTCTCTGGGCGGCACGCAACGGCGTGCTGGCCTCCTGGTTCGGCGACCCCACCGGTCGTACCCGGAGCCGGTGGGCGCAGCAGTGCGAGGCGGCGGGCGCGCCCGCGGACAGGGTGATCCGGCGCGACGACCCGGACCGCTTCTCCTTCATGGTCCTCGGGGACACCGGCGAGGGGGACGACCCCCAGTACGCCGTTGTACCGGGCTTCCTGAAGGTGGGTCAGGACACCCGTTTCACCGTCATAGCCAGCGACGTGATCTACCCGGTCGGCGCGACCGCCGACTACGGGACCAAGTTCTTCCGCCCCTACCAGGACTACCGGGCACCCATCTACGCCATACCCGGCAACCACGACTGGTACGAGGACCTGTACGGGTTCATGAGCGTCTTCTGCGACGCCCCACCGCTCGCCCCGGACCCGGCCTCCCGCCCGCCGCTCCGCGCCCGGCTGCGCTCCGTGCTGTGGCACCGCCCGGGCGCACAGGACGAACAACGCCTGGCGGGGGCACGCGCGTTGCGCTCGGCACCCGAACAGCAGGCCGTGCAGCCCGGCCCGTACTGGGCCATCGACGCCGGAGGCGTCCGTATCGTCGGCATCGACACGGGTCTGCTCGGCACCATCGACGCCGAACAGGGGCGGTGGCTGCGGGAGGTCTCCCGAGGCCCCCGCCCCAAGATCCTCGTCACCGGCTCGCCGCTGTACGTGGACGGCGAGCACCGCCCCTGCCCCATCGACGGCGGCGGCACGGTCGACGACATCGTCCGCGACCCGGACCACCGCTATGTCGCGGCGATCGGCGGAGACATCCACAACTACCAGCGCTACCCGGTGGACGTGGACGGCCGCACCATCCAGTACGTGGTCTCCGGCGGCGGCGGCGCGTTCATGCACGCCACCCACACCATCCCGCGCGTGTCCATCGCGAACGTCACCGAGAAGGACTTCCGCTGCTACCCGCTGCGCGGCGACTCCCTCGCCTTCTACAGCAGGCTCTACGGACGCCGGCTGCGGCTGCGCCGCTTCTTCACCCTCAGCGAGGCCGAGGCGACCGCCGTCATCGCCGAGCGCCTGGGCATCCCCCCGACCCGCAGTCAGGCGACACCCGCCCGGGTCACCTGGCGCACCCGCCTCGTCGCCGGTCTGCTGGGCGCCGGAGGCCGCCCCGACCGGACCTCCCGTATCCGGCTGCCCGTCCGCAAGATCTACACCCAGCTCTTCTCCCCGAGTTCGGCCACCTACAGCCCGCCGTTCTTCAAGAGCTTCCTGCGCCTGGACGTCACCCCGGAGGCGGTCCGGCTGCGCTGCTTCGCGGCGACCGGCAACCGGCGCGAGGAACTCGAACCGCCCGTCGAGGACGAGGTGACCATTCCGCTCGTGTGAAGGCGAGAAGCTGGGCGGGGTGTTGCGCGTGCGTCCGGACTGTCGCTGCTGCCGGGGGGACCGGTGGTCTCGTACCGTGGTCGCCCGAATAGGGCACCACCGGTCCGACCTTCGCGGAGGCGATATGACGCACCCACCCCGCCCGCCGTTCCCGCCGTTCACCCACGCCACCGCCGAGGAGAAGGTGCGGCTCGCGGAAGACGCCTGGAACACCCGCGACCCGGAGAGGGTCGCACTCGCCTACACGGTGGACTCGCGCTGGCGCAACCGGGCGGAGTTCGTCACCGGCCGCGACGAGATCGTCGCCTTCCTCACCCGCAAGTGGCGCCGTGAGCTGGACTACCGGCTCATCAAGGAGCTCTGGGCCGTCGACGGCAACCGCATCGCGGTGCGGTTCGCTTACGAGTGCCACGACGACTCGGGCAACTGGTTCCGCTCCTACGGCAACGAGAACTGGGAGTTCGACGACAACGGCCTGATGCGCCGGC
Source organism: Streptomyces sp. Ru72 (assembly GCF_002920635.1). Taxonomy (GTDB): domain Bacteria; phylum Actinomycetota; class Actinomycetes; order Streptomycetales; family Streptomycetaceae; genus Streptomyces. Next base: position 31,474 of record NZ_PQSR01000020.1, read on the forward strand.
GGCACGCCTCCATCAACGACCTCCCCATCCAGGAGCAGGACCGCCTGTTCCACTGGCCACCGGGACGCAGGCCCGACGACCACCCGGGGCTGAGCGACCTGGGCCTGTGACCACTTGGCGGCGCGCTGAAAGCCACTGGCCACCGGCCCCGTCGATCAGTGCTGGGGGTGCGGGCGGGCGTGGAAGAGGGGGCGCCGCTGGGTCGATGTGCCCGCAGCGAGTTGGCCGATCTCGATGCGCGTCCTGATGGCGCGGACCACTTCGGTCAGGCCCAGGACGATGGCCATGACGCCCACGACCAGGGTGAGTGTCGCGATCGAGGCGAACGGCATGATGATCATCACGATGCCGGCCAGAGCGCCGATGACGCCGAAGGCCACGTGCCAGCCGCGCGCCGGCATGTCCTGGACGGATGCCGCCGCGGCCGTCTCCGTGGTGCCGCGCAGCAGCCAGCTGAAACCGATCCACAGGGCGAGCAGCAGGAGCGACTCCAGGGGGCCCCGGAAGCAGATCAACCCCAGCAGGATGGAGGCCGCACCGGTGATGAAGTGCAGTACGCGAAGGTGCCGGGGCACGTGGGTGCCGAAGGCGGCGGCGAGCTCGAAGACGCCGGTGACCAGCAGATAGATGCCGAAGAGCACGCCGGCGACGCGTAGCGTCGCACCCGGCCAGACCAGGGCGACGACGCCCAGGGCGATGCTGGCGATGCCCATGGTGAGCAGGATCTGCCAGCCCATGTTCGCCAGGGCGGCCATGCCCTCGGCCAGGGGAGTCTCCTGTGTTCGGGTTGTCTGTTGCGTTCTGGGTGTCTGTTGCGTTCCGGGTGTCTGTTGCGTTCCCGGTTCTGTGCCGCGCGCGGGAACGGCGCCTGGGGAATCGGAAGGAGATGTCATGACACCTGCCTCCTTCTGGGAGCGGCGTGGTCACGTCAGTACGCATCCATCGTCACCCGATCGGCCTCCTGCCGCTCGGTGGGACGGAGAGCGCGGAGGTGGCCCGTATCGCACGGCCACTCCTCGACCGCGAAATCGGTCCGCCCTGAGGCGCGCCCTCTGGAGGCCCTCGGCCCGACGGGCCCGGTCCCCGGCCCTCGGCCCGACTTGCCCCCCGTCGGCCCGACGGCGACCCGTTCGGTCGACGCGGCTCTACCCACCCAGCGGACGCGCCCCCGCTCAGCCGACGTGGACCCGCGGTCGCCGCTTGCGGTCCGGCTCCGCTTCGCGCAGGACCTCCCGGGTGACCGGGGCCACCTCGCCCTGGCCGAAGAGGAAGAAGCGCAGGAAGTTGGCGAACGGGCCGCCTTCGGTCCACTCGAAGTAGATGTGCGGGATGCAGCCGGTCCTGTCACGGACGTGAAGCAGCAGCGCAGCCAGGGCGTTGGGGATCGAGGACGACTCCAGCGTCAGGACGCGGTAGCGGCCGTGCAGCACCTCTCCCCGCACGACCAGCCCCGCTTCGAACTCCGAGGGGTCGCCGACGGTCACCTCCACGAAGACGAAGTCCTCCTGGGCCGTGACGTCGTTGTCCGCCCGGATCTGCTCCATCTTCTCGCGGTACTCCGCGATGTCGCGCCGGTCCGGCTCATTGGCGACGAAGCGGATACGGCGGCTGGCGACATCCCTGATGAAACGTTCCGCCATGTCGTCGAGCGTCACGCTGGTCACCCGGAGCTCGAAGGCACGGGCCAGCCGCGACAGCAGCGAGACGAGGATGATCCCGGCGATGAAGCAGGCGCCGATCTTCACACCGTCCGGCCGTTCGATGACGTTGACGACGGTGACGTACAGCAGGACCGCCGATACGACCGCGAAGCCGATGGTCCAACCCCGTTGGCGGGCCTTGCGCGCTGCGATGGTCACCGCGATCGCCGCCGACGACATCAGCACCAGGACGCCGGTGGCGTAGGCGCCTCCCTGGGCGTCGACGTTGGCGTCGAAGGTCCAGGTGACCAGGAAGGCGATCAGGGTGAAGACGATGACCATGGGGCGCACCGCGCGGGCCCAGTGCGGGGCCATGCCGTAGCGGGGCAGGTAGCGGGGCATCAGGTTGAGCAGCCCGGCCATGGCGGAGGCACCCGCGAACCACAGGATCGCGATCGTCGAGACGTCGTAGAGGGTGCCGAAACCGCCGCCCAGATACTCGTGGGCGAGGTACGCCAGCGCACGGCCGTTGGCCTGGCCGCCCGGCTCGAACTCCTTCGCCGGGATCAGCACGGTGGTGATGAAGCTGGTGGTGATCAGGAAGACGCTCATGATCAGCGCGGCGGCCGTGAGCAGCTTCTTGGTGTCGCGGATCCGGCCCGCGGGCTTGTCCTCGCTGTCGCCGGGGTCGCCCTGGACATGGGGCATGACGGCGACACCGGTCTCGAAGCCGGACAGGCCGAGCGCGAGCTTCGGGAAGACGATCAGTGACACGCCGATCATCGCGAACACGTTGCCGTGCTGGACGGTCAGGGCGTTGCTCCAGTCGGTCACCACATGCCCGGCGGTGACCACGTGCCACAGGCCGACGGCCACCACGACGGTGTTCAGGCCCAGGTAGGTCACCACCAGGGCGACCGCGACGCCGATCGCCTCCAGGAAGCCCTTGAGGAAGACCGCGCCCAGCAGCGCCACGAGGAACAGGGTGATCCACATCTGCTGCCCGTGCAGCACACCCGTCAGATGCGGGTTCTCCACCAGGTGGGTGGAGGCGTCGGCGGCGGAGAGGGTGATGGTGATCAGGAAGTCGGTGGCGGCGAAGCCGAGCAGGGTGAGGACGAAGAGCTTGCCCTGCCAGAAGGAGAGCAGGCGCTCCAGCATGGCGATGGAGCCTTCGCCGTGCGGGCTCTCCTCGGCGACGCGGCAGTAGACGGGCAGGGCGCCGGCCAGGGTGACGGCGACGAGGACGACGGTGGCGACGGGGGAGAGCAGGCCGGCGGCGAGGGCGGCGATGCCGGGCTGGTAGCCGAGGGTGGAGAAGTAGTCGACGCCGGTCAGGCACATCACGCGCCACCAGCGCTGGCCCTTGTGCGGGGACGCGGGCTGGGCATGCGGGCCCGGCACGGCGTCCTTGCCCATGTCGGAGAGCCCTTGGAGCATCCACGCCCGCAATCGACTCGCAGGTGGGTGTTCGGTGGTCGCGGCCATGGACGTGCTCTCCTATTGTGCGGCGTGCGCCTGATGTGTGGTTTGGTGCGGGAATCGGCCCTCACACGGACGGCCGCACCAGCGTAAGCAGAGAGTGACGCCAGGGCCCACGGATGAGGGGCCTGGAGGCGTCAAGCTTCCGTTAAAAACGGCTGCCAGACGGCCGATCGCCCGGAAGGACGCTCCCTGGGGCAGATGCCGGCGAGTCGGGCCTTCTCAGATCGGTGCGGACCCGCCGGGTGCGCAGCAGTCCGCGCGAGGCCGGCCGGCCCTCGCCCGCGGAGAGCCGCCGCGGGCACGGCACCGGGAAGAGGAGCAGGGCTGGGGGCGTAGCAGCCGGCGACCTCGTGCAGTTCGCCTCGCGCCTCGTCCCGGCCTCGCATACGGCCGGCGCTGGACGTTCCCGGAGCCGAAAGGACCGGCCGTGATACGCCCCTGACGGTCGTTCGAGCTTTCCGACACCGTCCTCATGCCGTGAGCGCCCGCCCCGTGCCGCAACTGGCCGGCCCCACCGCAGGGGCGCCGCCACCTTCCGCGGTGCACCACTCGTGGCCCGATTTCATCGAAACCGCCTTCACCAGGACCGTCGAGGCCCTGCACGCCCTGGCCCACCGGCGGTCCGGGAGCGCGACCGCACCGGGCAACGCCGACACGCGTGTAGTCGATAATGCAGTCGACGTGCTCGTCGGAGACACCGCGCCGGCTCGGCGGTGTCCGGATCCGGGAGGCCCAGTGGGTGTGACATCGGCGCGACAGGCGCCGGGGCGGGCCCGGATGGGCCCGTGGCGGTTCGTGGTGTGGTTCGGCACGGTCAGCCTGCTCGCCGACTTCGTGTACGAGGGCGCCCGCTCCGTCACCGGTCCGCTGCTGGCGTCGCTCGGCGCCTCCTCTCTCGTCGTCGGCGTGGTCACCGGCGCGGGTGAGGCCGCCGCGCTCGGCCTGCGGCTGGTCTCCGGACCGCTCGCGGACCGCACGCGCCGGTTCTGGGGCCTGGCGGTGGCCGGGTACGCGCTCACGGTGGTCTCCGTTCCCCTGCTCGGCGTGGTCGGGACGCTCTGGGTGGCGTGCGCACTGGTGATCGCCGAGCGGGTCGGCAAGGCGGTGCGGTCCCCGGCGAAGGACACCCTGCTGTCGCACGCCACGGCGGTCACGGGACGGGGCCGCGGCTTCGCCGTCCATGAAGCGATGGACCAGGTCGGAGCCCTCGTCGGACCGCTGACCGTCGCCGGGGTGCTCGCGCTCACGGGCGGGGACTACGGGCCGGCACTGGGCGTGCTGGCCCTGCCCGGCGCGGCGGTGCTCGGCCTGCTGGTGTGGCTGCGGGCCCGGGTGCCCGACCCGGAGGCGTACGAGCGCGGGATCACCCCGCCCTCGGCCGCACCCGGGACCCCCGGCGGCCGCCTGCCCACCGCGTTCTGGACCTACGCGTCCTTCACCGCGGCCACCACCGCCGGCTTCACCACGTTCGGCCTGCTCTCCTACCACCTCGTCGAACGGCACCTGGCGCACACGGCATGGGTGCCGCTGCTGTACGCGGCCGCCATGGCCGTCGACGCGGTCGCCGCGCTGGCCACGGGGTGGGCCTACGACCGGTACGGGCCCCGGGTGCTCGCGGTGCTGCCGCTGCTGTCGGCGGCCGTCCCGGTGCTCGGGTTCACTGACACGGTGACGGTCGCCATGGCCGGATCGCTGGTGTGGGGCGCCGCCATGGGCGTGCAGGAGTCCACGCTGCGGGCGACGGTAGCGGACCTGGTGCCGTCCGGGCGGCGGGCGACCGCGTACGGGATCTTCGCCGGTGTGGTCGGCGCGGCGAGCCTGGCGGGCGGCGCGCTGACCGGAGCCCTGTACGGGTCCTCGATCCCGGCCCTGATCACCGTCGTCGCCGTGGTCCAGGCCCTCGCACTGATCCTGCTCGCCGTCACCCGGCCCGGCCGCGCGCGGGCCCGGCGCTGAGAGCTGCTCCGCACCTCCGTCAGCCCTCCGATGCGCGCCGGCGGGAGGCCTCGATCTCCGCGTACGCCTCCTCCCGCCCCTCCCAGTGGGACCCCTCGACCGACTTGCCGGGCTCCAGGTCCTTGTACACCTCGAAGAAGTGGGTGATCTCCAGCCGGTCGAAGGCGGGCACATCACCGATGTCCTGGACCCCCGCATAGCGCGGATCGTGCGCCGGGACGCACAGGATCTTGTCGTCGGGGCCCTTCTCGTCCTTCATGACGAACATGCCGACGGCGCGGCACTCGATCGCGCATCCGGGGAACGTGGGCTCGCCGACGATGACGAGAGCGTCGAGCGGGTCGCCGTCCCGGCCGAGCGTGTGGTCGATGTAGCCGTAGTCGGCCGGGTACTGGGTGGAGGTGAACAGCATCCGGTCCAGACGGATGCGGTGCTGGGCGTGGTCCATCTCGTACTTGTTGCGCGATCCCTGCGGGATCTCCACGATCACGTCGAATTCCACGACGGCCTCCTTGCCTGGTCGGTCGGCAGGCCGGGGCGCGGGCCGGGTTTCCAGTGTGCCCCGGCCTCCCGCACGGCGGCATCCGAGGGCCGACCGTGTGAGAGCGCCGGACGCCGGGTACCCGCCAGCGCCGGAAGGAGTACCCGCCGACTGCCGGAGCTGTCCCGCGGCGGTGTCACGCGACCGTGAGGAGGAGCGGGAGTGCCGCGGATCGAAGAGGACGAGGCACGGCGACGCTTCACCGACGCCCGGGTGGCACGCCTGGCGACGGTGGACCCCGAGGGGCACCCCCACCTCGTACCGGTCGTGTTCGCCGTGCGCGGCGACGACGGGATCGTCATGGCCGTCGACCGCAAGCCCAAGAGCTCCCGGCGTCTGAAGCGGCTGCGCAACATCGCCGTCCACCCGGCCGTGAGCCTGCTGGTGGACGTGTACGACGAGGACTGGGAGCGGCTGTGGTGGGTACGGGCCGACGGGGGCGCCCGGGCCGTGCCGCCGGAGGCGTCCGAGGAGCACGATCGCGGCGAGTACCAGGCCGCGCTCGCCCTGCTGGGGCGGAAGTACCCCCAGTACCGGGACAGCCCGCCGGACGGACCGGTGGTCGTGGTCACCGTCCACCGCTGGAGCGGCTGGCACGCCGGTCCCGGGTCCGTGGCGGCCGGCCGGGAGCCGCACTCCGACACGACGAAGCAGGAGGTTTCCCATGACCAGGCAGGTACGTGACGTGATGTCCCGTGGCACGGTCGCCGTCGAGCCGATGACCTCCGTGGCACGGGCGGCCCGCCTGATGCGCGACGAGAACGTCGGCGACGTGCTGGTGACGTACGACAGCGACCTGTTCGGGGTGCTCACCGACCGCGACATCGTGGTCCGCATGATCGCCGAGAACGGCGACCCGGACACCACGACCGCGGGCGCGGTGTGCAGCCGTCCCCCCGTGGTGACGCTCGCGCCCGACGACACCACCGACCACGCGGCCGCCCTGATGCGCCGCCACGCCGTGCGCAGGCTGCCTGTGGTCGAGAAGGGCGGCTGCCCGGTCGGCATCGTCAGCCTGGGCGACCTCGCCGCGGCCGAGGACCCGCGTTCGGTTCTGGCGGACGTCAGCAACGCCCGGCCCAACCGTTGAGGGTCTCTCGTCAGCGCCGGGTGTCGGGTCCGCCCAGATCGTCGACCACGGTGGTCCGGCGGGTCCTGCGCGCGCCCCGCGGCCGGTGCGTCGCCGCGCTCACGGCCGTGGCCAGGCCCAGCGCGAAGATCAGGGCCAGGGCGAGACCGGCGCAGAAGATGGAGAGGGTGTTCATGGTGGCGATGTTCTGACCGAGCATCGACACGGTGTAGTGCGGGCCGCCGCCCAGATTGTCGGCGATCACCAACCCGGTGAAGGCGGCGGTGGCCGCGAGGAGGAGCAGTCCGAGGAAGCGCATCCGAGTCATCTCCCCATAGAGTCGTGACACCCTGCGGGTACCCGCCCCCGCACGGGCCAGACAGCGGCGAAACCACCCCCCAAGGCACCGTCGGTGACGGCACAATGGCCGCCGGCGGCGGCGCCGCCGCCCAGGCCGAGGGGAGACGGACGTGAGCGAGCACCAGCGCCAGTCGGGCGGGCCGACGCGGGTGGACACCCAGGTGGCCCACAACGCGCGGGTGTGGAACCACTGGATCGGCGGCCGGGACAACTACGAGATCGACCGGAAGGTCGGCGACCAGGTCGCGTCGATGTTCCCGGTGATCCGCGACGTGGCCCGCGCGGATCGCGCCTTCCTGCGGCGGGCGGTCCGGTTCCTGGCCGAGGAGCGCGGGGTGCGGCAGTTCCTGGACGTCGGCACCGGGCTGCCGACGCTGGACAACACCCACGAGATCGCCCAGCGCATCGCGCCCGAGTCCCGGATCGTGTACGTCGACAACGACCCCGTCGTGCTGGTCCACGCCCGCGCGCTGCTGACCAGCACCCCCGAGGGAGCGACCGACTACGTCGACGCCGACGTGCACGACCCGGACTCCGTCGTCCGCCGCGCCGCGGCCACCCTCGACCTCACCCGGCCCGTCGCCGTCATGATGCTCGGCGTGCTCAACTTCGTCCTGGACACCGACCGGGCACGGGACATCGTGCGCACCCTCATGTCCGCGGTGCCGTCCGGCAGTTGCCTCGTCCTGACCCACCCCACCACCGAGGCCGACCTCGGCGGGCAGGGCAACGTCGAGGCGATGCGGTTCTGGAACGACAACGCGACCCCGCCCATCACCGCCCGCACCCGTGCGGAGGTCACGTCCTTCTTCGACGGCCTGGACGTCCTCGCACCCGGCCTCGTCTCGTGCGCCCACTGGCGGCCAGAGGCGGACTCCGAATCCGCGGTCACGGTCCCGCAGTTCGGGGCGGTCGCCGTCAAGCCCTGAAGTGCCCCGCTCACAGCGGGGTGCGGCTGGTCGTCATGAGGTACGTCCCGTAGGTCACGGAGAGCAGGGTCAGCGCGATGCCGAGCAGGCAGGCCTGTTTCGGCCGCACCCGCCAGGTCCGCACCAGCCCCCGTGCGAGCGGGATCAGCAGCGGGAACGCGGGCAGCAGGAAACGCGGCTTCGACGCGTAGGGACCGGAGCCGCCGACCGTGATCAGGAGCAGTATCCCGGCGTAGACGATCAGCGCCAGCGGCGCCCGGTCGACGCACAGCAGGCAGAACAGCAGGATGGCCGCGGCGACGATCACCAGCGCCAAGGGGTAGACGACCCGGCCGCCGTGCACCAGCAGTCCCTTGAGGAAGTGCAGCGAGCCCGCCCCGAAGTCGAAGCGGGAGTCCCAGGCGCGCTGCACGGTGAAGTAGCCGCCGAACAGATCACCCATATGGGCGCCCACCCACAGCACGAAACTCACCCAGCCGAGGGGCGCGATGGCGGCGCCGAACCACAGTGCGAGCGGGACTCGGCCGCGCCGCCTGACGATCTCGTGCAGGGCGACGAAGACCACCGCGGCGGCCACGGAGAACCCCGTGGGCCGGGACAGGCCGGCCAGGGCCGCCAGGACACCGGCCCACAGCCAGCGGCCCGTCAGCACCGCGTACAGCGCCCAGACGGCGAGCGCGGTCATCAGGGACTCGGTGTAGGCGAGGTCGAGGACGACGGAGTGCGGCATCGCGGCCCACACCCCGACGAGGACGGTGGCGACCGCGCGCCCGTACAGGCGGTGGCCGATCACGTAGATGCCGTACGCCGCCACCCCGGCGGCGCTCCAGGCGACCAGCAGGGCGGCGGCGCCCGGAGTGATCGGCAGGACGGTGTGCACGGCGCGGATGAGTCCCGGGTACAGGGGGAAGAACGCCCAGTCCCGCTGGACGGCACCGTTGTGAAGGACGTGGACGTACGTGCCGTAACCGTGCTGTGCGATGTGCAGGTACCAGCGGGAGTCCCACGAGTGGGCCAGACCCTTGAGCATCGGGTGGCCGGCGAGGTGGTTCGCCACGGCGATCGCGACGATACCGGCCATGCGGATGGCGGCGAACAGCGCGAGGGCCGACGCGGCGCCGGGCGGAAGTCGGTTGTCGAAGAGAAGGCGGATGCGACGGGCACCGCCCCCGGTGCGCGTGGGGACGGGGGCGGGCGAGAGTGCGCTCACCCTCTGACCCTGCGATACCGGCGCATGGTCCGCAACGTGAGGTTTGGCCATGGTTGGGTCATATACCACTGCTGTACGAGAATCTGGCGTGACGGAGTGTTGAAGCAGGTGAGTCGTGCACGCCTGAAAGGACGAAGTTCCGTGGTGGGGAGGTTGCCTGGCGGGCGGATGTTCTCACTCTTCCGCGTGACAAGTGGCACCGGCGTGGTCCCTGCCACTTGACTGGGAAGTGAACGCCCCTGCCCCTGACGGAAGGAGGACCCGCATGGATTCCCGCCCCCAGCGGATACCCCTGCCGCCCACCAGATCCCCGGCGCTGGACGGCCGCGCGGCGGTCTTCTGGAGAAACCGCGCACTGGGCCTGTTCGACCGGCTCCCGCTGCCCACGGCCTACTGCACGATCGACGGCACCATCCTGCGGGTCAACGCGGCCATGGCGGGGGAGTGGGGCACACTCGCCGGCCCCCTGCGCGGGCGCAGCATCCTCGATCTGTTCCATCCGGAGACCAGGGACGAGTTGCGCGCCGTCACCGAGGCGATCCGCCTGCACCGCAGGTCCCGTTACACCGTCGCGGTCGGCTGGACCACCGCGGCCGGCGTGGAGCGCCGCGGCGAGATGACCGTCGACCTGGTCGGCGAGGCCTCCACGGACGCCCCGGACCTGCTGCTGATGCTTCCCGTCCGCGAGGACGTCCCCGCACCGGCGCAGGGCCGCGGCGGCCCGCCCGTCAAGGCGGACGAGATCGAGGCCCGGATCCTCGCGCTGGCGGCGGCCGGTTCGACGACCGGCCAGATCGCCTCCGCCGTGGGACTGACCGTGGACGGCGTCAACTACCACTTCAAGCAGCTGTCCCGCCGCTGGGGTGTGACCGGCAAGGCGGCCCTGGTGGCGCGCGCCTACGTCGAGGGCGTCCTCGCGCCCGGTGTGTGGCCGCCGGCCCCCGCAGGACCGGAGAACTGACGGTGCGACAGGGGCTTTTCCCCACAACGGCTGGCGCAGTGACGTGAGTTGTCGGTGAGGGACCAGGCGGCAGGCGAGTTTCGGCAACGCTTCATGGCTCTCCTGGCCCTGGTCGCCGTACTCCTGGCCGTCATCGGCGGATTCCTGGTCTTCCCAGGCGTGGCCATGCTGGTCCGAGCCGGTGCTCGGCGAGCGGCCGGCCGCATCGATGCAGGGGAGCAGGCGCATCTGCGACGTTCACGCTGCTCCCTCACGCGCTCCTTTGGCAGTCGGCAGGGAGGGGATGTTCAACGTGCGCCCAGGGGGCCCGGAGCTTTGGCGATGAAGCCGGTGACGGTGACGGTGACGGTGACGGGGTCCGTCGCGTGGTGTTCTCTCAGGTGCGTTTGGGCGGCGCTGAGGACTCGGGAGCGGACTTCGCGGGCCACGTCCAGTGCTCGGTGGCCTTCGGACAGGACGCAGCGAACGTCCACGCGCCAGCCGGAGTCGTCGGGCGTCCGGGCGGCTCGGACGCCGGCCTCGGGCGGCGTGGCCCTGGTCGCTGTCCGGGGCCAGGCGTGAGTGGCGGCTCGTGCGAGCCGGTCGGCCAGTCCCGGCTGCAGCCCGGCCACGCCCGGGACGGTGAGCGCTGCTCGCGCCGCGGCACTGCGGAGGGTGGGGGGAGCGGAGGAGGTCATCGTGCACCGCCGGGCTCCCGAAGCAGTACGTCGACCGCGGTGAGGTCGACGTCTGTCACGGCCAGCCCCAGGACCCGGCCGGCCGCATCGATGACCGATCGGCGGACCTCCTGGGTTCGGTCGGGCAGTGGTTGGTCGAGGGCCACGACGAGGGTCATGGCCACACGCACGCTGGTGCCGTCTTGCTCAGGAGACAGACGGCAGCTCGCAGCCTTCGTCCCGGGCACTGTGTCGGCGGCCCACCGCAGCACCTTCGCCGCGGCGTGCTCGCAGATGCACAGATCCAGCGCGGGGTCGTCCAGCGGCACCAGGCGCCCGAGCCGGACCTCGCACCGGACGATGTCCATGACGCGGTTCGCGAGCACGCCGAATCGGGTGGATTCCTGAGCGCGCAGTACCTGCGTGGCTTCGTCCAGCGCGGCCAGCTCGTCCGCGGCTTCGCGGCAGTGCGGGCAGGTGGCGCTGTGCCGATCCGGCCCGGACGCGGTGTCCCGCGCCTGTTCCCAGGCGTAGCTGAGCGGGCGGCCGCAGGGCAGCCGCTCGTCCCCGGCCGGGAGTGCCAGGTCGGGTAGGCGGCTGTCGTGGCTTCGCGTGTGCTGGTCCTCTATCGCCACGGGGCCATCGCCTCCTTCAGGGACCGGCGTGCACGGAACAGTCTGCCGCGCACCGTCTCCTCACGGGTACCTGTCACGTAGGCGATCTCTGCATAAGGCAGTCCGTGCACCTCCCGGAGGATCCAACACGCCCGCTGATCGGCGTCGAGCTCGCCGAGTGCAGTGGCGAGGGCGGCCACGGCGGCGTTCTGTTCAACGGCCCGGCTCGGTGAACTGCGCGGCTCCTCCGTGGCTGGGTCGGGCACCGCGTCCAGCGGAAGCGGAGGCAGCCGGTGGCGCCGGGCATTGAGGCAGCGGTTGACGGTGATCCGGTACATCCAGGTGCTGAATGCCGCCCTGTGGCGGAATTCCGGAAGTCGTCGCCACGCGCTGACGAAAGCATCTTGGACGGCTTCTTCGGCGTCTCGTGGGTCGCCGAGCAGGTGGGTGGCGAGCATGAGGAGGTTGCGGCTGTGGCGGCGCACGAGATCGGCGAAGGCGTCCTCGTCGCCTTCGCCGGCTCGCACCGCCAGGAGTGCGTCGGGGAGCCCAGGCTCCGGTGTTGCCGGTCCGGCCTGTCGTGTCATCGTCGGCTCCCGGCCTGAATGCCGGTTGGGAGGCGCCTCCGCGCGCTGGGACGCCGTATCCGCTCCCATCTCGCTCATGCCCATATCGGGCATATGTGATGCAAATCACACAAAAGGGATGTGAGGAGGCTGTGCGGGGGCGTGTCCAATGCTCGACGGGCATCACCCGGATGTCCTCAGGACGATCGAGGCGACTGTCATGACGGAGACCACCAACCGAAGCAGCAGCGTCGGCCAGGACAGGTCGTCCGCAGGGACCGGTGCGACATTGCAGGGCCGTAGCGGCGTCGATGTTCCTGCTGAGAGCCGGGGGAAGACCACCATCTCGGACACCGTGGTGGCGAAGATCGTGGGCATGGCTGCCCGTGAGGTACCCGGCGTCCACAACCTCGGCGCAGGCGTGGCGCGGGCGCTGGGAGCCGTACGGGAACGCGTCCCCGGCGGCGGTACCGGAGTGACCCGCGGGGTCAAGGTCGAGGTCGGGGAGCGTCAGGCCGCTGCGGACCTGGACGTCGTCGTCGAGTACGGCGTCTCCATCGTCGACGTCGCCGGCGATGTACGCAGCAACGTCATCGCCGCCGTGGAACGGATGACGGGGCTCGAGGTCGTCGAGGTGAACCTCACGATCGACGACGTGCACCTGCCCGAGGAGGAGTCCGAAGCCGAGGAGGGCCGCGTCACATGAGCGCCGACGGTGCCGCCGCGCCCGGTGCGGTGGCGCGGAGTCCAGAACAGATCAGGCGCGAGACGGGTGAATGAGCGATGGACACAGCGATTGCGGGACTGGCAGCCGGGATAGCGCTCGGCTTCGCCGGCTACTTCGGTGGTTTCTGGGCGTTTCTCCTGGTCGCCGTCCTGGGCGGCATCGGGCTGGTGGTCGGCCTCGTCCTGCGGGGCGACATCGACCTGCGACGGCAGCGGTGAACGCGCATTCCTCCGGTGTCACCGGCAACGCTTCGGGCTTGCCGGGGCCGGACATGCCTCTTCCGCCGCCGGCGGAACGGGGCGCGACCGTCATCCCCGACCGGGTGGTGGCCCGCATCGCCACCCGGGTGGCCCGGACGGCCCTGGCACGGCGTGCCGCCCCGCCACGAGGAGGCCACCCGGAGGCCGTCGCTCCGCCTGACGCGTCAGCGGCCACGCGCGGCGGCACGACGCGTCTGCACCTGGCTGTGGATCTGCCCTATCCCACGGACATCCCGGGCGTGTCACTGGACATCCAGCGTGATGTCGCCGAGCGGGTGACCGAACTGACCGGCCTGCCGGTCACCGAGGTCACTGTGACCGTCCGGCGTCTGGTGCCCAAAGCCGGCTTTGCGCGAGGCAGGGTCCAGTGACCCGGCTCGGGCTCTTACCGGAAGGGAGACCGCAATGACATCCGACCCGGGACCTGGCGTCGGTGCCGACCCGGCGCATACCCAGGACGATGCGGCGGCCCTCACTAAGGCCGGCCCGCCCACCGCCGACGCGTCGGCGGAGCCCGCGAGGGGGGCCCGCCGCAGGACCCACCGCCCGTGGTCGGTGCGGCGCATTCCGGCCGCGCTGACCGCCCTGGTCCTCGCGGCCGCCACGGGCACCGCTCTGGTCGACGCCGTCGCAGTACGCGCGGGACACCACGCGACGGTCTGGCGCAGCACGCTGGCACACGAACTCGCCTCCCGCCCCGTCGACGATGTGTGGATGCTCACCGGAGCCGCCGTCGCCGCCGCCCTCGGGCTGGCGCTGGTCGTCCTGGCACTCGCCCCCGGTCTGCGCCACGCGCTGCCCCTACGACCGCCCGCAAACTGTCCCCCTCGGCAACTGTGGGCCACCTTGGACCGGGATGGCGCCGCCGTCCTCCTGCGCGACGCAGCGATGCGGGTCCCCGGAGTCAGCAGGGCCCGGGTGCGGGTGCGCCGCCACCGCATCACGGCCCTGGCCGACGTCCGCTTCCGGGATCCACACCAGGTCCACGACGACCTGGTCGCCCTCCTGCGGGAGGAACGCGACCGGCTCGCCCTGGTCCCTTCCCCGCGACTTGCCGTACGCGTGCGGCAACGCGCCACCTGACCCTCCCGGCGCCGGGAGCACAAGCCCATGAAACCGCAATCCGCGCTCACTCGACTCAACCGAACCCTGCTGGCCGTGGTGGGCCTGGCCTTGTTGGGCGGGGGGCTGCTGATTCTCTCCGCCGGCCTCGACCTCTACCGGCGCTGGCACCTCACACCACCCGCCGGCTGGCCCCTGACATCACCCGGCGACGTGCTGCTCAGTGCCGCTGACCGGACCCGCTGGAGCAGCCAAGGCTGGTGGTGGCTCGCGGCCATCGCCGCCCTCACGATCGCCGCCGCACTCGCCCTGTCGTGGCTCATCGCCCAACTGCGCCGTCCACGCCCCGGCGCCATACCCGTCGGGGGGACACCACCCGCTGAGGGAGTGGAACTACGCGACCGCGCCCTCAGCGACGTGATCACCGCCGAGATCCGCAGCCTGCCCGGCGTCCAGACGGCACAAGCCCGCATGACCGGCAGACCACAACACCCCCACAACCGCCTCGACCTCACCCTTACCCCGCACGGTGCGCCCAGTCGGGTACTCCAGGAGCTGTGCGACGGACCGCTGCCACACGCCCTCCGCTCCATCGGCGCGGACCAGTTGCCCACGGAGGTGCGCCTGCGCGTCGCCCGCCACAAGCCCCATCGCGCGGAGTAAGCCCGTCAGACGCAGATGATGTGGCATCGCACGCGCGCTCTGGGGCCGGCCCGCCCGCCCACCTCGCCGCCGGGCCTGAGAAGCGGTCCGCTTTCCGGTCAACCGGCTTGATCAGTCGAACAGGGACGAAGGACTGGGAGCGGAGTGATCCAACCACCCTGAAGGTCACTTCGTCAGGAGTTCTTAGAGTGGGTGCGTGACCAACGACAGCAGGCCCGTCGCCGTCTTCGACCTGGACAACACCCTCGCCGACACCGCGCACCGGCAGCGCTTCCTTCGGACGAGACCGCGTGACTGGGACGCCTTCTTCGCCGCCGCGCCGCAGGACCCGCCGCTGGCCGAGGGGATCGCACTCGCGCTGAGGACCGCCGAGGAGTGCGAGCTGGTCTATCTGACCGGGCGGCCCGCGCGCTGCCGGCGCGACACCCTCGACTGGCTCGCCACCCACGGGCTGCCTGAGGGACGTCTGTACATGCGGTCGAACGGCGACCGCAGGCCCGCCCGCGTCACCAAGCTGGAACTGCTGCGCGAGCTGGCCCGCGGCCGGGAGGTCCGTGTTCTCGTCGACGACGACGAACTGGTCTGCCAGGAAGCCGAACGAGCGGGTTTCACCGTCGTCCGTGCCCGCTGGGCCTCCCCGTCCGCCGCCCTGAAGGACGCCCAGGAACGGGAGGGGCGGACCTGACAGGCCCGCCCCTCGCCTCCGCTACTCGCCGTCCTCGAGCCGGAAGCCCACCTTCAGACCGACCTGGTAGTGCTCGATCCGCCCGTTCTCGATCCGGCCCCTGACCTGCGTGACCTCGAACCAGTCCAGGTTGCGCAGGGTCTGCGAGGCGCGTTCTATCCCGTTGCGGATGGCCTGGTCGATGCCCTCGGGCGAGCTGCCGACGATCTCGGTGACCCGGTAGATGTGATCGGTCATGCGGGTGCTCCTCTCCTTGACGGGTATCCGCTGGTGCCCGTGGATGTGTCGTGCGCGCCGGCTCAGCCGGCCGGGCGCGCCGAGCTCAGTGACAGGGCGAACCTCCCTTCCCGGTCGGTCCACCAGTGCGTCAGGTCCAGTCCAGCGTGGGCGAGTTCACGGCTCACACCGTCCTTGCGGAACTTCGCCGACACCTCCGTGCGCAGTTCCTCGCCCTCGGCGAAGTCGACCTCCAGGTCGAGCGCGGGAACCTTCACGATCTGCGCGGTGCGCGCCCGCAGCCGCATCTCGATCCACTCGTTCTCCGCGTCCCATAGCGCCACATGGTCGAAGGCGTCCGGGTCGAAGTCGGCGCCCAGCTCCCGGTTGACGACGGCCAGCACGTTCTTGTTGAAAGCGGCCGTCACCCCGGCCGCGTCGTCGTACGCCGCCACCAGCACCGAGGGGTCCTTCACCAGGTCGGTGCCGAGCAGCAGCGCGTCCCCCGGCGCCATCAGGGCCCTGACAGCCCCGAGGAAGGCCGCCCGCTCGGCGGGCACCAGGTTGCCGATGGTGCCGCCGAGGAAGGCGACGAGCCGCGGTCCGGGTGTCTTCGGAAGCGTGAGGCCCGCCGTGAAGTCGGCGATGAGCGCGTGGACGTCGAGACCGGGCCGCTCGGCGGCCAGCGCCTGCCCCGCCTGGGTGAGCGCGCTCTCGCTGACGTCGACGGGGACGTAGGTGTGCAGTCCGCTCATCGCGTCCAGCAGGTGCCGTGTCTTCTCGGACGAGCCGGAGCCCAGCTCGACCAGTGTGCGCGCGCCGGCCGCGGCCGCGATCTCCCCGGAGCGGGCGATGAGGATCTCCCGTTCGGCGCGTGTGGGGTAGTACTCCGGCAGTTCGGTGATCTTTTCGAACAGGTCGCTGCCGTGGGCGTCGTAGAACCACTTCGGCGGCAGGGTCTTCGGACTGCGGGTGAGGCCGTCGAGGACATCGGCGCGCAGCGCGGCGTCCGTGGCGTCCTCGGGCAGGGTGCGGGTGAGATGGAACGGGCTCACGTGCGGGGCTCCTCGGGTGATGGGGGTCCCCCCGCTCGAGCGGTGTCGAGAGTGGGGGAGGACGCCATGTCGTCGCGTGGGTCCTTCAGCGGTGTCAGCAGGACGTCGGTGCTGTCGGCCGTGAGCAGCGTGCGGTCGGGCACCTCCCGCCAGCGCGCGTCGTCGTCGTAGGGCTCGGAGGCCACGGCGATGCTGCTGCCCGGCTCGGCGAGGTACCACAGGGTGTCGCCCCACGCGGTCGCCGCGATCGCCGAGCCGTTGGTGAGCAGGAGGTTGAGCCGGGAGTCGGGGGCCGCCGCGGCGACCTCCAGCACGGTGTCGGCCAGGGCCTGCCCGCCGTCGTCGCCGGTGCGCAGCCGGTTGAGCACGAGCGCCCAGACGAGGGCCGAGTCGGTGCGGGCCTCCAGCGACAGCAGTTCGGCCGGCGGCAGGGACCGGGCCAGGGCGGCGACGGAGCGCGGCCATCCGGGCACCGCCCCGTTGTGGCTGAACAGCCACCGGCCCGCCGCGAACGGCGCCGCCGCGGCCTCTCCGGCGGCGCACCCCTCGGTCGCGTCCCGCACGGCCGCCAGCAGCGCGCCGGAGCGCACGACGCGCGCCAGATCGGCGAAGGACGGGTCGCTCCAGATGGGCTCCATCCGGCGGTACCGCGCGGGCACCGGATCACCCTCGGCGTACCAGCCGACCCCGAAGCCGTCGGCGTTCACCGTGCCGTACCGCTGCCGCCGCGGCTCCCAGGACTGCCGGTACAGGCTGTGCGACGGCTCCTTGAGGAGCCGGCCGAGCGGCTCCTCGGGTCCCAGGTAGGCGATGTGACGGCACATCACACGTCCCGGGCGGTGCGGAAGCCGGAGAAGATCTGGCGCCGGATCGGATAGTCCCAGTTGCGGAAGGTGCCCCGGCAGGCCACCGGGTCCACGGCGAACGAACCGCCGCGCAGCACCTTGTACTCGGGTCCGAAGAACACCTGCGAGTACTCCTTGTACGGGAACGCCGTGAACCCCGGGTAGGGCAGGAAGTCGCTCGACGTCCACTCCCACACGTCGCCGATCAACTGCCGTACCCCGAGCGGGGAGGCGCCCGCCGGATAGCTGCCGACCGGCGCGGGACGCAGGTGCCGCTGCCCGAGGTTGGCGTGCTCGGGCGTAGGGTCGGCCTCGCCCCAGGGGTAGCGCCGGGACCGTCCCGTGGCCGGGTCGTGGCGGGCCGCCTTCTCCCACTCGACCTCGGTGGGCAGCCGGCGCCCCGCCCAGCGCGCGTACGCGTCCGCCTCGTACCAGCACACGTGCAGCACCGGCTCGTCGGGCGGTACGACCTCGGTGACACCGAAACGCCGCCGCAGCCACTGCCCGCCCTCGCGACGCCAGAACAGCGGGGCCTCGATGCCGTGCTTCCGGATGTGGGCCCGGCCCTCAGGGCTCCACCAGCGCTCGTCGCCGTATCCGCCGTCCTCGATGAAGGCCGTGTAGGCGCCGTTCGTCACCGGGACGGCGTCGATGTAGAACGGCGGCACCTGCCGCTGGTGGGCGGGCCGTTCGTTGTCCAGCGCCCACGGCTCGGTGGAGGTGCCCATGATGAACGGGCCGCCGGGCACGAAGACCTCGGCCGGGCCGTCGTACGGCGCCACCGGCTCCGGATCGGGGGCGGTGAGCGCCTGCGGGCCCTTGCGGAGCTGGTGCGTGATCAGCATCGTCTCGTCGTGCTGCTGCTCGTGCTGGGCGATCATGCCGAAGGCGAAGCCCGCCTGGGTCAGGCGCCGGCCCGTCAGCGGCGTGCGCTCCAGCACGTCCAGGGCCCGTCCGCGCACCTCGGCGGCGTAGCGGCGGGCCTCGTCGGGCGGCAGCAGCGGCAGTGAGGGCCGTTCTGCGCGCGGGTGTTCGAAGGCGTCGTACAGCCCGTCGATCTCGGGGCGCATCGCCTCGCGGCCCGCGACCTCGCGCAGCAGCCACAGCTCTTCCTGGTTGCCTATGTGCGCGAGGTCCCACACCAGCGGGGACATCAGCGGCGAGTGCTGGGCCGTCAGATCGGGATCGTCGACGCAGGTGGTCAGGAGCGCGGTGCGGTCGCGGGCCGTGGTGAGGGCGTCCAGCGCGCGCTCCCGGAGTATCTCGGGGTCGATCGGGGACCGTTCGTCGGTCATGTGCGCATGTCCTTCCCGTGGAACCGGAGCAGCAGGTCGTCGGCGGGGCAGCGGCCCCGGGCCACATAGCGGTCGGTGAACTCGGCGACGGCACCCAGCACATCGGCGGTGGCGCCGAGCCTCGGCAGCGCCTCGGCGGCGGCCGCGAAGCAGGCCACGGCGGCCTCGTGCAGCTCGGGGTCGGCCAGACCGTCGCGGGCCGCGGCGATCCACAGCGGGTTGCACGGCGGCGGCAGGGGGCCCGCCCGCTCCGCGAGCGGTTTGACCGACCGGTAGGCGGTCTCGGCGGCCTCTGGGTCGTCGAAGAGCGCGGCCGTGACGGCGAGCGGCACGATCCAGCCGTCGTCACCCGGCTGCGCGTCGATCATGCGCAGTTCCAGATGGCCCCGCGGTCTGACCGGAGGGAACAGCGTCGTCAGGTGGTAGTCGAGGTCACCCCGGTCCGGCGGATCCGCGGACCGGGTCCAGGCCCGGAAGCTCAGGCCCTGCGGCACCCGCCAGGGACCGCTGCCGTCGCGGACGCACATCACCGGCGCGTCCAGCACACGCCGGGCCCAGGCGGCCCGCGGGTCGCCGTCGAGCGGGGGCGCGCTGGAGCGTCCCGGGTCCATGGCCGTCCACAGGAACTGCCGCGTCGAGCGCCAGCCCGTGGGCCGGCCCCCGGCCAGCGGAGAGTGGGCGAACGCGGCGACCAGGACCGCGCCCAGCTGGTGCGCCAGCCGCCAGCGCCGCCCGAACCCCAGGGGCCCCGGTTCCTCGTGTCCGGCGTCCAGGCACACCTGCACGGAGGCGGAGGAGCACATCATGGACCGCCCCTCGGGCCCCGCACGGTCCAGGCAGCGCTCCATGGCGTCGTAGCGCGGCTCGCGGAGGTAGCGGCGGGGAGAGCGCCAGGGGTCGTGGCCGTGGCCGCTCAGGGCGAGGCCGGCCTCGTGCAGCACGGCACGCACCGCGTCGAGGTCGGCGGAGACGGACCCGACGCACTCCATGAGGGAGGCGGCCGGAGCGGAGCTGAGCTCCAGCTGACCGCCGGGTTCGACCGTGAGGGCCGAACGCAGGGGCAGGGTCCGCAGTGCGGCGTAGGCCGCGTCGAGACGTTCCCGGGAGACGGGGAGCCACGGCGTGCGCGGCTCGTGGACGAGCCATTCCACTTCGACACCGAGCGAGCGGGGCGGTCCGGTCTTGAAGCAGATACCGCGGACCAGCGCCTCCACGTCGGCTTCGGTGACGGCGGAGCGGTGCTCCGTACAGTCACTCGCCGAATCGGACATGTCAGGATCCCTCCTGAGGTTCCACCATGTCGCCGATCCGGGCCCCGGAAGGCCGGACCGGCATCGCTCGTCCCACCCAAGACGCTCCCATGCATTCGCACAAGGGTGCGCAGTGGGGCTTTCCGGACTGCTTTCCTCTTGTTGCGCGCGTTGCGAGACGTTGTTACCGGGACCGCGAAACTCTGTTGCGGCGTGAGACCAGCATCGCTCACCATGCGTTCATGAGCACGACGGGGGAGATCGGCGCCACGCCGGGGGAGCGGGCGCGCGGCGCGCTCACGGCGCCCACGGGGGTGGCGCCGTGAGCGCGCGCCTGCGCGGGATCGCGCGGCAGACGCAGGAGATCGTGGCGGCGGGCGCCTACCGCGCGCCCGACGGACGTTCGGTGGCCATCGCCGCGGTGGTCGAGGCCGCCCGCACGGGGACGCGGATGTACGGTCCGGACGCGGTGGACGTACCGCCCGCAGTCCCGGTCACCGGGGCCTTCGAGGTCACCGGCGAGAGCAGCCTGGAAGCGGCCCGGCGCCTTGTCGGCCGGTCGGGTGATCCGGTGGCCGTCCTCAACTTCGCTTCCGCCAGAAACCCGGGCGGCGGCTTCCTGAACGGCGCGCAGGCCCAGGAGGAGGCCCTGTGCCGGGCCTCCGCGCTGTACGCGTGCATCAGCGAGGTCAGGGAGTTCTACGACCACCACCGCGCGCACCGCGACCCGTTCTACACGGACCGTGTCATCCATTCACCGGCGGTGCCCGTCTTCCGCGACGACCAGGGGCGCCTGCTGGACGAGCCGTACGAGGTCGGCTTCCTGACCGCCGCCGCGCCGAACGCGGGAGTGGTCCTGCACAGGGCGCCGGAGCGCGCGACCGAACTGCCGCGCGCCCTCGCGACCCGCGCCGAGCGGGTGCTGGAGACGGCGGCGGCCTGCGGCTACCGGCGCCTGGTGCTGGGCGCCTGGGGCTGCGGGGTGTTCCGGAACGACCCGGCGCAGGTGGCCGGGGCGTTCCAGGGGCTGCTGGACGGGGGCCGGTTCGCGGGGTACTTCCAGGAGGTCGTCTTCGCCGTGCTGGACCGCACGCCCGGCGCGACGACACGGGCGGCGTTCGAGCGCGCCTTCGGCACCCGGGTGGGCGCCGCCTGACCCCGGGCCTCAGTTCCAGCCGTAGCGTTCCCGGAGCCGGTGCACCACGAGGTTGAACCGCATCCGGTCCAGCGCGCACGCCTCGCGCCGCATGCCGCCCTCATGCACCCGAAGGACACGATCCACGTCCACCCAGGACTCGCGCCCCGACCGGTCCCACGGCCCGCTGCCGATCGGCACCCACTCCCGGTCGCCGTCGTGCCGCTTGCTGGACAGCTGCACGGCCAGCAGCGTGCCCGCCGCCTCACGGGCGACGACGAGCACCGGGCGGTCCTTGCCGCGCCCGTCGTTCTCCTCGAACGGCACCCAGGTCCAGACGATCTCGCCGGGGTCGGGGTCTCCGTCGTGCGCGGGGGAGTACTCGGTCCGTACCCGGCCCACCTCTCGGGGGTCGGCCTCCGTGGTGGCGGAAGCGCCGTAGCGGCCGGGGACGTCTTCTTCGGTAAAGGCAGTCACGCGGCTCACGGTAGAGCGTCGCCGCGCACGCGTTCCGAGCGGGTCGGCTGGTGACGCCGCGTCAACTCGCCACGGCGCCTGCTACGGCTGTGGCGGGTTGTCCTGCTCGGGCCGGGACCGCATCTGTTCCCTCAGCGCGTCCGGACCCTTGTCGACCTGACCGGGCTGCGCCCCGTGAGGCTGCTCGCCTGCGGGCTGTCCCGCCTTGTCGTGGCCCTCGCCGATGCGTTCGCCATGGCCCTTGAGCATCTGCCTCAGCTTGTCCATCACGGACATGACACCCTCCTTCGCGGGATCTGCCCCCTCCTCCAAGGATCAGGGCCGTTCGCCAGGGGTGCATCCGCTGGGGGACGCCGTGCCGCGTACCCTCCGGGCATGGCTGACCACTGCTCGGTCCACGCCGGAGGCGTCCGGCTGGCCTGCCGGATCTCGGGACCGGCCGATGCCCCGCCCCTCGTCCTGTTGCACGCGCTCGGCGAAGACGGCTCCACCTGGGACGCGGTGGCGCCGCACCTCGCCCGCGGCCGACGCGTGCACGCCCTCGATCTGCGCGGCCACGGCCGAAGCGACTGGCCGGGTGTGTACTCGCTGGAGCTGATGCGAGGAGACGTGCTCGGCTTCCTGGACGCGCTGGGCCTTGGCACGGTGGAGCTGATCGGGCACTCCCTGGGCGGGGTGGTGGCCTACCTGCTCGCCCAGTACCGTCCGGGGCGCGTGAGCCGGCTCGTCCTGGAGGACGTACCGGTGCCGCGCCCCCGACGCCCGACCGCACCGGCCCGGCCGGACGGCGACCTGACCTTCGACTGGGGCGTGGTGACGGCCGTCAGACCGCAGCTCGACACGCCGGATCCCCGCTGGCTCGAGCGGCTCGGCCGGATCACCGCCGAGACCCTCGTGCTCGCCGGAGGCACCGGCAGCCATATCCCCCAGGACGGCGTCGCGGAACTGGCCGACCGCATCCCGCGCGGGCGGATGGTCACCATCCCGGTCGGGCACCTCATCCATGAGGCCGCCCCGAACGCGTTCACGGACGCGGTCTCGGCCTTCCTGCTGTGAGCCCTCTCCGGCATCAGCGCTTGTACAGGTCGCCGTGCGGCACTCGCCGCCGCTCTCGCCGCGGCGTCCTGGAACCTGCGTAGCGAGGAGGCCACGGCGCGCGGCCTCCCGCGACCCGGCCGGGAACGCCCGGCAGCCGCAGATGCGGCTCAGCCCGCGGGGACCGCCCCCGCCGCGCGGCCGGGGAGGGGTCCGCACCGCTGTGGTTCGGCGCGCTCTTCGTCAGCTACACCCTCGAAGGCGTCGGTTACATCGTCGCGGGCACCTTCCTCGTCGCCGCGATCGAGCAGAGCCCACCGGGCTGGCCCGGCAGCGGTGCCTGGGTGCTGGTCGGACTCGCGGCCGTCCCGTCCTCGGCGCTGTGGGCACGCCTCGGGCGCCGCTGGTCCCGCCCCGGCCTGCTGCTCGCCGCGCTCGTGATCCAGGCGACCGGCATCGCCCTGCCCGCTCTGCTCGGGTCGGTGGCGGCGGCCCTGGCCTCCGCGGTCCCGTTCGGCGCGACCTTCATCGGCGTCGGCACCCTGGCCCTGGCCACCGGCGCCCACCTGCGGTACCCGCGCTCCGTGGCGCTGCTGACCACCGGGTACTCCGTGGGCCAGATCCTGGGTCCCCTGGCCGTCGCCCCGCTGCTCCACCACGGCTACCGCCAGGCCCTGCCCCTGGCAGCCGCCGTGGTCCTCGCCGCCGCCCTCGCCGTGGGCGTCCTGCGCATCGGCTTCCCGCACCACCGGACGGTCGTACGGGGCGGCGCCCCGGGAGACAGGCCCGCCGCGGCGGACGCCGTACCGGCTTCGACGGACCGTCACTGACGCAGCCGCGCTACTGTCGGGCTGTCGGGACGGCCGCTCAACGACGTACCGCCACCGAAGCCACTGACGGGGAGCCGCACATGACCACTGCACGGGACCTGCTGATCGTCGCCCTGGACGCGGCACCCGGCCGTTCTGCCGAACCGGGCGATCTCTCGCTCGCGCTCGCGGGAGCGGAGCTGCTCGACCTCCGGGACGCCCGGGCCCTCACGCTGGACGGAGACGTCGTCGTGCCGGGCGACGCGCCGGTGACCGACGACCGCCTGGTGCGGGAGGCCGCGGCGTCACTCGTCCGGCAGACGCCCCACGAAACCGTCGAGGACTGGCTCTGGCGCCGGGGGCAGGGTCTGTCCTCGGCGTATCTGGCCGTCTTCGAGGACGAGGGACTGCTCAAGCGGCAGCACCGCCGCCTGCTGCCGTCCTGGACCGGTGAGGCGGTGCTGGCCGACTCCGCCGCCCGGCAGCGCGCGGCGGACCGATGGGCCGAGGACGAGCCCGTGCTCGCCGCTCTCGCCACGGCCGTCGGGATCCGTGAGACGCCCGCCGGAGAGCTGCCGGACGAGACCGACGAGGCGGTGACCACGGTGCTCGCCGCCGTCGACGACGCGGTGACGGAGCTGACGGCCGTACGACAACGACGAGCCATCGAGAAGGCGGCCTTCGACAACATCTGGAGGGGGAACTGACGCGGATGCGGGCCGCCCGCCGGTCCGTCACGGGGCGCCGTCGTCGAGCGGCTGGGACAGGGTCGCCTTGACCTGCCTCGTCCGCTCGTCGGCGAGGACCTCGGCCCGGTTATCGGCCAGAGCGCGCATGGTCTGCTCGGCGACGTCCTCGGCGCCGATCTTCGGCGCGTCCGTCCAGTTGGCCAGGTCCGTGTCCACGAAGCCCGCGTGCACCCCGACCACCAGGGTGCCCTGGTCCCGCAGCCCCTCGCGCAGCGCGCCGGTCAGCGACCACTGCGCCGCCTTCGAGGCCGCATAGCCGGGCCAGCCGGGCCGGCTCGCCCAGGACGCCACCGACAACATGTTCACCAGGGCGCCGCCCCCGTTCCGCGCCAGGACGGGCGCGAAGGCGCGGGCGACGGCCCAGGTGCCGAAGAAGTTCACCTCCAACGCCTCACGGGCGCCGTCGAGGGAGCCGTCGAAGAGCTTGGTGCCCCAGCCGCCCACACCCGCGTTGTTGATCACAATGCTGACGTCACCCGCCGCGGTGGCGGCCGCGGCGACCTCTTCGTGCCGGGTGACATCCATACGCAGCGGCGTGACGTCCGGGTCCTTCACGCTCTCCGGGTCACGCGCCGCCGCGTAGACCTTGACGGCACCGTGGTCGAGCAACGCGCGGGCGAACGCCCTGCCGATGCCGCGGTTGGCGCCCGTGACCAGGGCCACCGATCCGGCGATGTCCATAGCTCCTCCTCATGCCGTGGGACGGGACTCGTGCGTCCGCCGACGCACCGTCGCCCCGGGCCCATCCTTCCCGGGGGACGGCGTCGACTCGCGGTCAACGTCGTGACGACGTGTTCCGCGGCGCGACTCGGCTGTCGCCCGCTCTGCCCTCCGCATCACCATCACGTGTGGCGCGGCGATGCGCACCTCTGACCGGCCGCGGCCGGGATCCGGTCCGGCATTACCTGTCGAGGTGGTGACGGGAATCTCGGGTCACCATCGAGGCCACGCCGCCCGGGCGGAGGCCCGGCCCGCCCGGGGTCACCGGGCAACCGCGCCCCGGAACGCCCTTCGGGCGCACGGGTTCCGAGTCCCGTACGCCCGAAGCATCAACGGCTCAGCGCCTCATTGCCGAGAGGCTCAACCCTCGTCCTGCTCCACCGCCACCTTCTCCGGCCGCGGCGGCACGAACCCGTTGAGCCCGGCCGTCCCCGCCGCCGGCGCTGCGTTCTGGTTCATCGAGGACAGCAACTGGCGGGCGAGCCCCAGGCCGGTGCCGCCCATCGTCAGGGCCTTGGCGAACATGTCGGCCATGCCGTCCGCCCCGTTGAGCAGCACCATGTTGTCGACGTTGCCGAACGCGGACGCGCCCGCCTGGACGATCTCCGGCCACTTCTCGGCGAGTTGCTGCGCGACCACGGCCTCCTGGTTGTCCGCGAGGGCCGCGGCGCGCGCCTTGATGGCCTCCGCCTCCGCAAGGCCCTGGGCGCGGGTCGCCTCCGCCTCGGCCAGACCCTTGGCCTGAGCCGCGGCCGCCTCGGCCTCACCGGTCGCGCGGGTCGCCTCGGCCGCCGCCGCTCCGCGCGTCTTGGTGGCCTCGGCCTCCGCCGCCGCGGCCGTCTTGACCCGCGTCGCCTCGGCCGCCGCGGCCAGCTCGGTCTCCTTCGCGTTGGCCTGCGCCGCCGAGATCCGCGCGTCACGCTCGGCCTCGGCCAGCGTGCGCTTCTCGTAGGCCTTCGCGTCCGCGGGCTTGCGGACGTCGGCCTGGAGCTGCTGCTCGCGCCGGTGCGCCTCCAGCTCCGCTACCCGGGTCTCCTGCACCACGACCTCCTGGCGGGCCGCGGCATCGGCGAGCGGACCGGCCTGGCGCGCCTTGGCGGCCGCCTTGTCCCGCTCGGCCTGGTAACCGGCCTGCAGGATCTCGCTGTCCCGCGTCGCCTCCGCCATGCGCGCGAACGACTGCTGCTCCGCCTCGGTGGCGAGACGGTTCGCCTCCGCCTGCGCGATGCGCGCGTCCCGCTGCACCGCCGCAGCGTGCGGCGCCGCCAGGTTCCGGATGTACCCCGTCGGGTCCTCGATCTCGTGGATCTGCAGCGAGTCCACGATGAGACCCAGCTTCTCCATCTCCGTACCGCAGGCGGCCCGGGTCTGCCCGGTGAGCTTCTCCCGGTCGCGGATCATGTCCTCGACCGTCAAACCGCCCACGATGGACCGCAGATGACCGGCGAACACGTTGTGCACGCGCTCCGACATCAGCTTCTGCTGGTCCAGGAAGCGGCGGGCCGCGTTGGCGATCGACACGAAGTCGTCGCCCACCTTGAAGATGACCACGCCCCGCACCTTCAGCGGAATGCCCTGATGGGTCACGCAGTCCACGTGCAGTTCCGTCTCGTTGAGGTCGAGCGACAACTTGCGCACCGCCTGCACGCCCGGCAGGACCAGCGTGCCGCGCCCCGTGACGATGCGGAAGCCCATCCCTTCCTCGAGACCCTCCGTCCGATGGTTCGAACCGGAGATGATCAGTGCTTCGTTGGGCTCCGCGACACGCCACATGAGCTTGAAGACCCCAACGATGACAAGCAGCGCGAGGACGACGGCCCCCGCGACGACGCCGATGACCATCGGCATACGCCCCCTTTGCCTGGTGCCGGGTCGGCACCGAACGAAGGCGAGTCTGCGCCTGCGCAAGCCCGGGGTGAAGACACTGACGGAACCTTGTTGCAATCTTGACGCCTGTGCCTCTCACCTGCGGTGAGAGGGGCTCAACTGTCGTACATGGCCTCGACGTAGACGGTTCGGGGCGGCAGATACTCCACCACCATCACCACCGCGCCCCGCTCGATACGGCCCGTCCCGTCCGCGGGATACGCGAGGAAGTGCTCGGCCCCGCCGCGCACGCGGACGATCACCTCGCCGACCAGTCCGGGCCCGACGGTACCGGTGACACGTCCCATCAAGCCGACCATCGGCGCATCGTCCATGGTCACAGGGTACGGTCCGCACGCTCCTGCGTCGCCGGTGCGTCCAGGGCGGCCGCGTACCGCGGCCACTGCCTGAACCAGCGCTGGTCCGCCTCCAACTGGGCCGCCAGCGACACCAGAAGAGGCTCGCTGTTCGCCGGGCCCAGCAACTGCGCGCCCACGGGCAGACCGTCACCGACGAAACCCGCGGGCACACCGACCCCCGGCCAGCCCAGCACGTTCCACGGCCAGGCGTACGGACACGCCGCGATCATCGCCCGGTCGGTGTTCCAGCCGTTCATGTTCGCCAGCGTTCCGATGCGCGGCGGGGGAGCGGCCGTCGTCGGTGCGAGGAGGACGTCGTACGTCGTGAAGAGCGCCCCCACGCGCCGGTGCAGCGTCGCCTCCGCCCGCCGCGCCACGCGCAGCGGAGCCCCACCGAGCAGCCGGCCCAGGCGTGCGGCGTCGCGGGTGCGCCGGTCGAGCAGGTCCGGGGACGGCACGTTGCGCACCCACTCGGCCAGGCCCGCGGTCGCCCGTGGCACGAACGCCAGCCCGATCTGCCCGTACCGCGGCTCCGCCTCCTCGACCACGTGACCGAGCGCGGCGAGACGCTCCGCGAGCGCGAGCACCCGCTCCCGTACGCGGGGATCGAGCCGTGCCGGCAGCGCAGTGAAGGGCGGCTTCAGCGAGAGCGCGATCCGCAGCCGGCCCGGGTCGCGTCCCACCGCGGCCGAGACGTCCAGTGCGGGCGGCCGGTGCCGTTCGCCGTCGTGGTTACCGCTCGCCGCGTCCAGGAGCAGCGCCGCGTCCGCGACCGTACGGGCGAGCGTGCCGTTGACCGTGATGCCGTAGAAGGACTCGGGGCTCGGCCAGGTCGAGATCCGGCCGCGTTGCGGTTTGATGCCGACCAGGTGCGTCCAGGCGGCCGGGATACGGATCGACCCGGCGCCGTCCGAGCCCAGTGCCGCCGGCACCAGGCCCGCCGCGACCGCCGCCGCGGAGCCGCCGGACGACCCGCCCGGCGTGTGGCGGAGGTTCCACGGGTTGCGGGTGGCGCCGAAGGCGGGCCCCTCGGTGAACGGCCACTGGCCCAGCTCGCAGGTGTTGGTCTTGCCGACGATCACCGCGCCTGCCGCCCGCAGCCGCCGTACCGCCTCGCCGTCCTCGGCCGCCGGCGGGAAGTCGCCCGGGCAGCCGAACGCGGTGGGCTCGCCCGCCACGTCCATGTCGTCCTTGACCGCCACCGGCACCCCGAGCAGCGGCCGCCGGACCCCGGCAGCCAGCAGCCTGTCGGCCGCCTCCGCCTCGGCGAGCGCGGCCTCGGCGCGCACCACGCGGAACGCGTTCACCGTGGGCTGCGCCGCCTGGATCCGGGCCAGCGTGCGCTCCACGAGTTCCCGGGAGGTCAGCTCGCCGGCGGCGAGCGCGCGGGCGCACTCCACCGGTCCCGGAATGCGGTCGGACGTCATGGGGACACCTCCGCGGAACCCTCTTGTACCGAACGGTAACCTGTGCGGGCGGCGTGCGACAGCGATTGCGCAACTTCCCTTGTGGGAGGGGCGGTTACGGCTACGAACGCACCCCGGGAACGCGCGGTGTGAGCGTTCTGCGAAGATGCGGTACGTCATGGTGCAGATACCGGAACAGCCCGTCCCTTCGTCGCCCGCACCACCCGCCGTGCCGACGAGTGCCGATGTGGCACGTCTGGCCGGTGTCTCGCGCGCGACCGTCTCCTACGTCCTCAACAACACGAGCGCCGTACGCATCAGCGAACCCACCCGCCGCCGCGTCCACGAGGCCGCCAAGGAACTGGGGTACGTCCCGCACGCGGCCGCCCGCAGCCTGCGCGCCGGACACAGCCGCATGGTGCTCATGCCCTCCCCGAACGTGCCGGCGGGCCCGCTGTACAGCCGGTTCCTGAGCGAACTGCAGTGGGCGCTCAGCCGGCTCGACTACACGGTCGTGCAGTACGGCGGCATCGGCCTCGACCGCGACGAGGCGGCCCGCGCCTGGGCGGAACTGCGGCCGGTCGCGGTCATCGTGCCCGGCGGCGGCCTCGGCGCCGAAGGCGTCCACGTCCTCAAGCGCTCAGGCGCCCGCGCCGTCGTCACCCTCGGCTCCGAACGTGTCGAGGGCGCGCACGCGCTGCTCCTGGACCAGGACGGGGTGGGGCACAGCGCCGGGGTCCATCTGCTGGCCCGCGGCCGCCGCCGCGTCGGTGTGGTCATGCCCGAGGAGCCCGGTCTGGAGTCCTTCTCCAGGCCCCGCCTTCAAGGTGTGCGGCGCGCCCTGGAGGGCACCGAAGCGACCGTCACCGAGCTGCCGCTCGCCTACGAGGAGGACTCCGCCGCCCGGCTGGCCGGGCGCTGGCGCTCCCTGTGCCTGGACTCCGTCTTCGCGTACAACGACGAGTACGCCATGCTCCTGATGCGCGCCCTCCAGGACGAGGGCGTGGACGTCCCGGAGGACACGGCCGTGGTCGGCGCCGACGACCTGATGCTCGGCCGGCTTTTGCGCCCGCGGCTGAGCACCGTCCACATCGAACTGCCGTCCGGCCGCGATCTCGCCGAGCTGGTCGACCGCGCGGTGCGCGATCCTGGAGGTGTGCCGGAGGTGCACGAGGTGTTCGGGGCACGCATCGTGCACCGCGAATCGAGCTGAGCACGCGGGACGGGGACCCTCACGGGCACCGTGCGCCCCGCCCGGTGCCGGATCGGAGAGCCGTCATGCTGCTCGACACGCGGACCTGGCAGCCGCAGGCGCTGACGGGCGCCGAGTACACCGTCACCGAGCCCGCCACCGGCGAGTCGCTCGGCACCGTCACGCTCGCCTCCGAACAGGACGTCGAGACCGCCGCCCGGGCCGCCGTCAGTGCCCAGGGCGCCTGGGCGAGGACCCCGTACAGCACGCGCGCCGCCGTGCTCCGCAGGGCCGGCGACCTGCTCACCGCGCACACCGACGAACTGCGGGACTGGCTCGTCCGCGAGTCCGGCTCCGTCCCGGACAAGGCCGGCTTCGAGCTGCACGTCGCCGCGCAGGAGTGCTATGAGGCGGCGGCCCTCGCGTCCCACCCGACGGGGCAGGTCCTGCCCTCGGAGGCGCCCCGGCTGTCGTACACGCGCCGTGTCCCCGTCGGCGTGGTGGGCGTGATCGCCCCGTTCAACGCCCCGCTGATCCTCGCGGTCCGCTCCGTCGCACCGGCCCTCGCCCTCGGCAACGCCGTCGTACTCAAACCCGATCCGCGCACCGCCGTCTGCGGCGGCCTCGCCGTGGCCGCCGTGTTCGCCGAGGCGGGGCTGCCCGAGGACCTGCTGCACGTCCTGCCCGCAGGACCGGACGTGGGCCAGGAACTGGTCGCCGACCCGCGCGTCCCGGTGATCTCCTGCACCGGGTCGACCGCCGCCGGCCGCGCGATCGCCGAAGCCGGCGGACACCACCTGAAACGGGTCCACCTGGAGCTCGGCGGCAACTCCGCGCTGATCGTCCTGGACGACGCCGACCTCGACGCCGTCGTCTCCACCGCGGCCTGGGGGTCCTTCTTCCACCAGGGCCAGATCTGCATGGCGACCGGCCGCCACCTCGTCCACGCGTCCCTGTACGAGGAGTTCGTCGAGCGGCTCGGCGCCAAGGCCGACACACTCACCGTGGGCGACCCGTACCGCGAGAAGGTGCACCTCGGCCCCGTCATCGACGCGAGCCAAGTGGCCCGGATCCACGGTCTGGTGGCGGCCAGCACCGCCCGCGGCGCGAAGCTCGTGGCGGGTGGCACGCACCGCGGCCTGTTCTACCGGCCGACGGTGCTGGCCGGAGCCGACGACACGACACCGGCCTACACCGAGGAGGTCTTCGGGCCGGTCGCACCCGTACGCCCCTTCACGACGACGGAAGAGGCCGTCGGCCTCGCCTCCGCGGGGCCGTACGGCCTCTCCCTGGGAATCGTCACGCGGGACGCCGCGCGCGGCCTCGACCTGGCCGAGCGGATCCCGACGGGCATGGCCCACATCAACGACCAGACCGTGGGCGACGAGGCCGTCGCGCCCTTCGGCGGCCTCGCCGCCTCCGGCACCGGCGCGCGCTTCGGCGGTGAGGCCAATCTGGACGCCTTCACCCACCTGCGCTGGACCACGGTGCGCGGGGACGTGGCCACTTACCCCTTCTGACCGCCTGCCGGCAGCCGTCACTCGCCGTTCTGCTCGGCCTTCTCCTGCTGCTCGGCCACCGCCTTGCGGACCTCGTCCATGTCCAGCCTGCGGGCCTGCCCGATCACGTCGTCCAGAGCGGCCTGCGGCAGGGCGCCCGGCTGCGCGAACACGGCGACCCGGTCACGGACGATCATCAGCGTCGGGATGGACTGGATGCCGAACGCCGCCGCCAGCTCGGGCTGCTCCTCGGTGTCCACCTTGCCGAACACCAGGTCAGGGTTCTCCTCGGCGGCCTTCTCGTACACCGGCGCGAACTGACGGCACGGCCCGCACCAGGACGCCCAGAAGTCGATCAGGACGAAGTCGTTGTCCTGGACCGTCTGGTCGAAGTTCTCCTTGGTGAGCTCCACGGTGTTGCTCATGGCGTATCCCTCTTCCTGATGTCGGGGCCGAGCCGCTGTCGTCAACTGTCACACTTGGTCACGTATTCCGCGCCCTACCCGTGTGGCCCCCGGGCACACCACCCACCAGACTGTCCCCATGACGGAAACGGAATCCATCGCGTACGACGTCGTGGTGCTCGGAGCCGGGCCCGTGGGGGAGAACGTCGCCGACCGTACCCGCGCGGCCGGCCTGTCCACCGCGGTCGTGGAGAGCGAGCTGGTCGGCGGTGAATGCTCCTACTGGGCGTGCATCCCCAGCAAGGCACTGCTCCGCCCGGTGATCGCCCGCGCCGACGCCCGCCGCGTCCCGGGTCTCGCCCGGCTCGCCGAGGGACCCCTCGACGCCGCCGCGGTCCTCGCCCACCGGAACTACGAGGTCGGGGACTGGAAGGACGACGGGCAGGTCTCCTGGCTGGACGGCATCGGGACCGACCTCTACCGCGGACACGGACGACTGGACGGGCCGCGCAGGGTCACGGTGACCGGCCCGGACGGCGAGCGGCACGTGCTGACCGCCCGGCACGCGGTGGCCGTGTGCACCGGCAGCGACGCCCAGCTGCCCGACCTGCCCGGGATCGCCGAGGTGAACCCGTGGACCAGCCGTGAGGCGACCAGCGCCCAGTCCGTCCCCGGCCGGCTGGTCGTCGTGGGCGGCGGTGTGGTGGCCGCAGAGATGGCCACCGCCTGGCAGGCCCTCGGCTCCCAGGTCACCGTCCTGGTGCGTGGCAAGGGCCTGCTGCCCCGCATGGAGCCGTTCGCCGGGGAACTGGTCGCGGAGGCGCTCACCGAGGCGGGCGCGGACGTGCGCACCGGCACCTCGGTGGAGTCGGTACGGCGCGAGGGCGACACCGTCGTGGTCGTCACGGACGCCGGCGACCGCCTCGAGGCCGACGAGATCCTCTTCGCCACCGGCCGGACGCCGCGCACCGGCGACATCGGCCTCGACACGGTCGGCCTGGAGCCCGGCTCCTGGCTGCCGGTCGACGACACCCTGAGGGTGGCGGGCAGCGAGTGGCTGTACGCGGTCGGCGACGTCAACCACCGCGCCCTCCTCACCCACCAGGGCAAGTACCAGGCGCGCATCGCGGGCGCGGCGATCGCGGCCCGCGCGGCGCACGTCCCGCTGCTGGAGACGGACCGCTGGGGCGCCCACTCCGCGACCGCCGACCACGCGGCCGTCCCGCAGGTGGTCTTCACCGACCCGGAAGCGTCGGCCGTGGGCCTGTCACTGGCCGAGGCGGAGCAGGCGGGCCGCCGGGTGCGCGCCGTGGACGTCGAGTTCTCCTCGGTGGCGGGCGCGAACCTGTTCGCCGACGGCTACCGCGGCCGCGCCCGCATGGTCGTCGACCTGGACAGCGAGACCCTGCTGGGTGTCACGTTCGTCGGCCCCGGCGTCGGCGAACTCATCCACTCCGCGAGCATCGCCGTCGCCGGCGAGGTGCCCATCGACCGTCTGTGGCACGCGGTGCCGTCGTTCCCGACGATCAGCGAGGTGTGGCTGCGGCTGCTGGAGGCGTACCGGGGCTGACACCGGACCCCTCAGCCGGGCAGCGTGAACCCCAGTTCTCGCGCTGCCCGTTCCGGCGTCGGCCCGCCCCACCGCGCCGCCACCGCCTCGTTCGACGACAACGAGCGCAGCTCGGCGCGGTCCAGGTAGAGCGTGCCGTCCAGATGGTCCGTCTCGTGCTGGACGATGCGCGCCGGCCAGCCCGTGAACTCCTCGTCCACGGCGGCCCCGTGCTCGTCCAGCGCGCGCAGCCGCACCCGGGCGTGCCGGGCCACCACGGCCTGCCAGCCGGGCACGCTCAGACAACCTTCGAAGAACGCGGCGCGCTCGGTGCCGACCGCCTCGTACGACGGGTTGACCAGCACCCGGAACGGCTGCGGCACCCGCCCGCGCACCACCCGCACCTCCTCCGGGACCGGCGCCGGGTCCTCGATCACCGCGATCCGCAACGCCACCCCGACCTGGGGCGCGGCGAGACCCACACCCGGCGCGGCGTGCATCGTCAAGCGCAGGGCCTCGACGAAGCGGGCCAGCAGCGCGGGCCCCAACTGCCCGTCGAACGGCTCGGCGCCGGAGCGCAGCACCGGGTGACCGGCGGCGACGATCGGCAACGGGCCACCGGCGGCGAGCAGTTCCTCGACCTGCTCGGCCAGAGGCTTGTGGTCACGCGGAGATCCCATCGCGCCAGCATGCCACGGCCCCGTCGGCACCCCCGTGTGACGCACGCCACGTACACCTGCGGGAACTCCGCCCCGGCCTGCCCCGACCTCTGGACCGCCCGCGCTGAGACACGAGCACCCGGAGAGGCCCGCCGATGCCCACCGCTCCCTCGCCCACGACGGACGAGTCCCCGCAGTCCGTCGCCCCCTCACCCTCGCGATGGGCGCCCCTGCGCCCCCTGGTGCTGCGTCTGCACTTCTACTCCGGTCTGCTCGTCGCCCCGTTCCTGCTGGTGGCCGCTCTGACGGGGTTCCTGTACGCCGCCTCGTTCCAGGCGGAGAAGATCGTCTACGCCGACGAGCTGACCGTCCCGGTCGGCGACGGCAAGCTGCCGATCAGCGAACAGGTCGCCGCCGCCCGTAGGGCCCATCCCGAGGGCACGCTGTCCGCCGTACGGCCCTCCCCGGCGAGGGACGCCACGACCAGGGTGCTGCTGTCCGGCGTCCCCGGCGTCGCCGAGGACCACACGCTCGCCGTCTTCGTCGACCCGTACACCGGGAAGGTGCGCGGCGCCCTGGAGCAGTACGGCTCCACCGGCGCTCTGCCGCTGCGCACCTGGATCGACGAGTTCCACCGCGATCTGCACCTGGGGGAGAACGGTCGTCTCTACAGCGAACTCGCCGCCAGCTGGCTGTGGGTGATCGCCGGTGGGGGGCTCGTGCTGTGGTTCGCGCGCCGGCGCTCACAGCGCGCGGTCCGCGGCACGACCGGCCGCCGCCGCACCCTCGGTCTGCACGGCACGGTCGGCGTGTGGGCCGCCGCCGGGTTCTTCTTCCTCTCGGCGACGGGCCTGACCTGGTCCACCTACGCGGGGGCCAACGTCGACGAACTGCGCACCTCGCTCGGCCAGGCCACCCCGTCCGTCTCGGCGGCCGTGAGCGGCGAGCACGCGGGCCACGGCTCGACCGCGGCCGCCGGCGGCGGCGAGCACGGCGTGGGCCTCGACGCGGTGCTGGCGGCGGCACGCGGGAAGGGGCTGAGCGACCCGGTGGAGATCGTCCCGCCCGCCGACACGACCTCCGCGTACGTCGTGAAGCAGGTGCAGCGCAGCTGGCCCGAGAAGCAGGACTCGGTCGCCGTCGATCCGGCCACCGGCGAGGTCGCCGACATCGTGCGCTTCGCGGACTACCCGGTCCTGGCCAAGCTGACCCGCTGGGGCATCGACCTGCACACCGGGGTCCTCTTCGGGATCGTCAACCAGATCGCCCTGATGGCCCTCGCGCTCTGCCTGGTCCTGCTGATCGTCTGGGGATACCGCATGTGGTGGCAGCGCGGCCGGGCGGGCGCGTTCGGGCGGCCGATCCAGCGCGGCGCCTGGCAGCACGTGCCGCCACAGATCCTCGTGCCCTGCATGGCGGCGATCGCGGTCCTCGGCTACTTCGTGCCGCTGCTCGGCATACCGCTCGCGGCGTTCATCGCGGTGGACGTCGCGCTGGGCGAGATCGCCCATCGGCGCGGCAGGCGCACGTACGGCGGCCGCGAGGCGTGATCCGACGCGCGGAAGCGGACGCCGGACCGAGACGACAGGTGGTCCACCAAGTCACGTCCTACGAGGGCGGTCGCGCCGGTTGGCGTAGTCGTCGACGTTGAACGGGATGGGGCTGATGCCGCGAGCGCTCTCCAGGGAGCGATGTCGAGGCGGCATCCGACGGCCGAAGTGCTCCGCCGGATGCCCGTCACGTTCACGGGGCCCGGCCCGGCGACCAGGAAGTCGATCCGGGCCTGTCCCTCACGGCATCAGGACAGACTCCACTGCTGGCTCGTCGCACCGGTGCCCGTCTCCTGGTCCACTGCCGCCCCCTTGGTGGTGGAGGCGCCCGCCACACCGACGTTCAGGTCGCTGCCCACGCCGGCCAGCATGTACGTGCTGCCGGTGTAGCTGCCCACCAGGTCGAGGAACCACTGCTGGTTGGTGCCGCCGTTGCAGGTCCACTGCTGCAGTTGCACGCCGGTGGCCGTCGACTGGTCGGGCACGTCCAGGCACAGGCCGCTGTTCACGCTCTTCAGCGTGTAGACGTTGTCCCCGACCCGGGTGAAGGTCCACTGCTGGTTGGCGCCACCCGTGGACGACCACTGGATGACCTTTCCGCCGGTCGACGTGGAGGCACCCGACACGTCCATCAGCAGGGTGCTGTTGACGTCGGTGAGGGTGTGGACCCCTGCCGCGGGGATGCCGCTGTCGGCGGTCCAGGTGCCGGCGCCGGCGTCGAGGGACCACGTGGGGTACTGACCGAGATTCACCGTGCGTCCCCTGATGGTCAGCGGCAGCCAGATCAGCTTCGACGAGCCGAGGTCGGCGGTGTTCCAGCGGTCGCCTGCGTAGATGTAGGTCGTCCCGGAGGTGCCCTGGACCGTGATGACGTTCGCCGTCTGGCTGCCGTAGGTGTGGGTACCGGGAGCGGCGAAGTTCCGGAACGCCGACCAGGGGCCGCCCAGTGACGTGGCGGTGGCGTAGATGTTGTCGTTCAGGCTCCACCCGGTGAGGTGGGAGCCGAACACGTAGTAGACGCCGTCGACCTTCACCATGGCGGGTGCCTCGACGCTGTTGCTGCCACTGCCGCCCAGCACCGCCACCGCGCTGTCCACGGAGAGGTAGTCGGCGGAGAGCCGGTCGATGCGCAGGCCGTTGTTGCGGTCCTCGCTCAGCAGATAGGCGGTGCCGTCGGTGTCCTGGAACAGCCCGATGTCACGGCTGAGGTTGCCCAGCGGCCGGAAGCTTCCCCGGTAGGTGTAGGGGCCGCACGGGGTGCTGCTGGTCGCCACGCCGACCTTGGCCTCGGAGTAGTTCGTGCTGTCGATGTGCATGTACATCACGTACGTGCTCGTCGAGGCGTTGAAGATGACCTTGGGGCGCTCCACGATGCGGCCCGGCCCCAGGTCGCCGCTGCTCTCTCGGGCCAGGGCGACTCCCTGGTAGGTCCAGGTGCCCAGGTCGGTCGAGGTGTAGCAGGGTATGTCCTGGAACGACGTGTCCGACGAGGTCTCGCCGGTCTTGTCCTCGCCGAAGCCGTACCAGGTGCTCCCCACCTTGATGATGCCGAGGCCGTGCAGCTGCAGCACGTTCCCGTTCTGGTCGGTGCGTGTGGCACCGGTGGTGAACGACACGGTGGCCGCGTGCGCCTCGGCCGCCGGGAGCAGCAGTGCCGCCACGGCTCCGAGAAACGTCAGAAAGGCGGCGGCTCTGCGCCGCTGTCGGCCGACCGGCCGACGGGGTGTTCCCTCGGACATGCTTCGTCCCTCTCTTCAGGTGCCCGGCGGGGACCCATGAGAGTCGGACCTGTTCAGTGGCGTCAATATATGCGTTTGATTTTGTTGATTCTTGACCGACCGGCGGGCCCTTTGGTGTGCCTCGAGGAGGTGGATGCGCCCTTACCGTTCGAGGTTTCGGGCAATTCTCGTGCCGGCTCGGAGGGTTGACCTTGCGGGTGACCACGCATGAGAAACGTTGCCAGTCGAACCCTGTTGCCTGCTGATTGAATTTGTTTGATCTTTCCCCTCTGGAACGGTTGGATCCGGACCGCAGGCGCGGATCAGAAGGCCGTGTGGGCGAACCAGCGGTCGAGTACCGCGACCTCTCCGGAGACGCCGAAGGCGGACTCCCGGTACGACCGCCGTCCGTACAGGAGGAGCAGGAGGTCGGCCGCCTTCCCCCGGACCTGCGCCGTCGACGACCCGGTCGGCGCCGCATCGCCTGCCGCCGTTGCCAGCAGGCGGAAACCGTCCGGATCCAGCCGCACCCGCCACTCCTCGCCGGTACCACCGGCCGGGTCCGCGCACCGGAAGGCGATGACCTCGCCGTTGCCGTGCAGCTTGGTGACCGCCGGCGCGAAGAGACCCGCGTAGGGCAGGTTGACGAGGAACTCGTCCACCCCGTCCGCCGCCAGCACTGGGTCGATCTCCGACTCCCGGCCGACGGCCCGCTCCGCGTCCACCCGGTGCACGAGCGTCTCGCACAGCATCCGGCGGGCCCAGAACCGCGCATGCTGGTCCTCGCCCCAGGCCCACATCCCGGCCTGAGGATCCGTTGCCCGCAGCACCTCGGCCACCGCCGGTACGCCCGCCGCCACCCAGTCGGCATACTCCTGCGCGCGCTCCGGCAGACCGAGTTCCACGTCACGGCTGCGCGGAGGCTCCTGCACCAGCCGGGTCAGCAGCGTGCCGAACCAGCGCTGCAACGACCCGACGTGCCGGGTGAGTTCGGCCAGGGTCCAGTCGGGGCAGGAGGGCACGGCGGTCCCGGGGTCAGCACCCTTCACCACCTCGGCGAAGCGCAGCGTCTCCCGCTCGATCGCCTGCCGGTAGATGTCGTACGGCAGAGGGTGCCCTGCCGGGCTCGCCGTCCCCATGCGCTGCCGCCTTTCCCGTCCGTGGTCGGATTCCGCCGTGATCAGTGTGCGGGTTGAAGCCCGCTCGAAGCCAAATCCGCGCCGCGCCCGGGCGAGCGACTGACGGGTGCGGACGGGGGTACCGGTCACGCCGTCAGAAGTCGGCAGCCGGACGTCAGGAGGCCATCGCCTGCCGATCGAGCCGTGTGGAGGGTGATGAGGTGCGTCTGCGTCACAGTCGTCCCTGCGATCCGGGCTACACACGCAGGCGCCGCGGTCGGGGGTTCCAGTATCTCGACGCCTCCGGGAACGTTCTGACGGATGCGTCGGAGATCGAGCGGATCAAGGGGCTGGTCATTCCTCCCGCCTGGAAGGACGTGTGGATCTGCCGTCACCCCCACGGTCACCTCCAGGCCGTCGGCACCGATGCCGCAGGACGCCGCCAGTACCTGTATCACCCCCAGTTCCGGTCCCAGCAGGAGGAGAGCAAACACGAACACGTCCTGGAGGTCGCCGACGCGCTGCCGCGCCTGCGGGAAGCCGTGGAAGCCCACCTCGGCCTGCGCGGACTGACCCGGGACCGTGTCCTCGCCACCGGAGCGCGCCTGCTCGACCTCGGCTTCTTCCGCATGGGAAGCGAGCGCTACGCGGACATGAACAACTCCTACGGCCTGACGACGCTGCTGCGCCGGCACGCCAGGGCCTCGCGGGGACGCATCGTCTTCAGCTACCCGGCCAAACACGGCAAGGAGCTGGTACAGGCCGTGGGGGACGACGCCATACTCCGTGCGCTCACCTCCCTGCTGCGGCGGCGCGGGGGAGGCGACCGGCTGTTGGCCTACTGGCAGCCGCCCAGCTGGCACGAGGTCTCGGGCGACGACCTCAACGCCTACCTGAGGGACGTCAGCGGCGTGGCCGTCACCGCGAAGGACTTCCGCACCTGGCACGCCACCGTCCTGGCCTCCGTCGCCCTCGGGGTCTCACAGCCCGCGGCCCGCAGCGAGACCGGGCGACGCCGGGCGATCGCCCGTGCCGTCAGGGAGGTCGCCGACTACTTGGGCAACACGCCGGCGGTCTGCCGCGCCTCCTACATCAACCCGCGCGTGATCGAACTCTTCGAGGAAGGCGTCACGGTGGCCCCGAGCCTGGACCGGCTGGGGGACGGGGCCGCCTTCGGCGTTCCGGCGACGCAAGGCGCGATCGAGAAGGCCGTCATTCATATGATCAGAACCGGCCGTCCTCCCGCTGGCAGCGGGACTGAGCCGATCTAGGGCGACACCCCGGCGGCCCGGTCGCGCTCCGGCCCGGTCGCGCCCCCTTGGTCGGTTTCCCGTCGCCCGTTCCAGGTGTTTTGTCGGGTGCTGCCCGGGTACTGCGGCCCGAGGGTGTCGGAGGGTAGGGAGCAGCGCGTGCGATGCAGGCCGGGTGGCCGGCGGCCGGATGGCGGTGCGGCCGGCTGAGCGGTGACCGCGGGAAGGGACGGTGACGCGTGCCGGGCACGACCGCACCATCCATCGGCCGGGGGCGCGACGGGCGCGTACGGCTGCGGTTCGACGGGTGGATCGCGGGGATCGGCACATCGTCGGGGACGCGGGTGGTGCTGGGGCGCTGGGTGCGGTCGCCGTTCGGTCCGTTCAGCGATGTGATGATCGAGCGGAAGGACGGACACCGTGTCCTTCTGGCCCCCTCCGCGCAGACGGCGCGCTTCGTCGCCGACACCTACGTCTTCGACGAGGTCCGGGTCGTACCGGTCCGGGTGAAGGCCGGCCGTGGGGAATGCACGGTCACGGCCCCGCCGCTCGACCTCCGTTTCGTCACGGGCTGCAGAGGGTTCACGGGCGTGCTGCTCAGAGCCGTGCCCGGTCCGCTGGCCGCCCGCCCGTTCTGGGCGGTACTGGTGGCCCCGGCCGCCAGGGCGTTGCTGGGGGTGCGGACCCATGGCAGCGCGGGCGCCGGCCGGTACGAGTGGTACGGGGCGAAGGACCTGCGTCCTGTGACCGAGGCCCGGGCCGTCTACGAAGGGGAGGACCTAGGTTCCATGGCGCCGGTCGAACCCCCGGTACGGTTCGGGTTCGGTTCGACGCCCCGCAGGCCGTGCCTGGTGAGCGTCACCACCACGGTGGCCGTGGAGGATGGCCGGCAGGGGGCTCCCGTGCGGTGACCTGGCCGAGAGCCGCCCCACCGGTTCAGGTGCCGGCGGCGTCGCCGCCGGTCCCGCGCTCGTCGGTACCGGCGTCCGGCTCCTGCCGGGCCCGTTCGTCCTTCTCGACACCTTCGAGGGGCTTCCCCGCAGTGGTGCCGCGCTCGGTCTGGTAGCCCTCCTTGGCGCTCGCCGTACCGGGCACCGTGCGCTCCTGCGCCTGGCTCTCCGCGCCCGAGTGGGCACCCGGCTCGCCAGGGTCACGCCCCCGTGCGTATCCGCTACCGCGGTGGTCCTTGCGATCTCTCATGGCCGTGCCTCCGGTCCGTCTCTCGGGTCGTCTCGGAACTCCGGAACCCCTTCGGGTTCCCTCGGGGCACAGGCGGAAACGGCGTCGCGGCGCCCGCCAGGCCCGGACGTCCGTGTCCCAGTGCCCGGCACAGGTGCCGCGGAGCCGAGGCCGAGCGGTGCGACGGCGGCCACCGCGGCCGTCGGGGCGGACGACGTCCGGGGCGGCGGAACCGTCGTCGTCGCGTTCAACTCCTTGCCGTCCGACCGGAGTCGGGCGCCTTCCCTGCTTCATCTCTTGACGCTTCTGGTCCAGACCTTTAGATTCAACGACCGCTCACGGTTCCATGAATGCGCTCGACTTTCACCCTTGTGAACGCAGGGTGGTGCTTCGGGGCGCAGCTCGGTGTCGCCCAAGCGCGGCGTCGTGCTCCGTCCCCCTGCCCACCGCCTCCGTAAGGCCGTACTCCGCACGGCCGGACGCCCCCCACCATCAGCCGCGTAGCCGGCACAGGAGGACCCGTGTTCAGCCTCTTGCGCACCACCCGAACGCACCGTCGCAGAACCCCTCCCGCCGCCCGCCCCTGGGCGGCGGCAGCCCTGGTCGCGGCATCGGCCGCGTCCCTGCTCACCGCCCTGCCCGCCCGGGCGGTCACCGCCATGTCCACCCCGGCGGCAGCTCCGCGAGCCGCTGCCGCTCAGGCCGCCGCCCTGCCGACCGGCTGGGCGACGGTCGTGAACGCCGGCAGCGGCAAGTGCCTGGACGCCAGGGGCGCCGGAACCGCCAACGGCACCGCCGTCCAGCAGTACAGCTGCAACAACACCGGCGCCCAGCAGTGGAGTTTCACCTCCACCAGCGACGGCTCCGTGCGCGTCGGCAACCGCAACGACGCCAACCAGGTCCTGGACGTGACCGACGTGTCCACCGCCGACAACGCCCTGGTGCAGCTGTGGACGTACGGCGGCGGTGACAACCAGCAGTGGCAGGCCGTCGACGAGGGCGCGGGCGCCTACCACTTCGTCAACCGGCACAGCGGCAAGTGCCTGGACGTCCCCTCGGCGTCGACCGCGGACAGCGTCCAGCTGCAGCAGTACACGTGCAACGGCACCGCGGCCCAACGCTTCCAGGTGACGCCTGTCTCCACCTCGCCGAGCGATGTGGACCTCGGCCCCAACGTCGCCGTCTTCGATCCCTCCATGTCGTCGTCGGCCATCCAGAGCAGACTCGACTCGATCTTCAAGCAGCAGGAGACCAACCAGTTCGGCTCCCAGCGCTACGCGGTGCTGTTCAAGCCGGGCACGTACAGCAACGACGTCAACGTCGGCTTCTACACCCAGGTTCTCGGGCTCGGCCTGTCACCCGACGCCGTCACCGTCAACGGCGCGGTGCACGCAGAGGCCGACTGGTTCCAGGGCAACGCCACCCAGAACTTCTGGCGCGCCGCGGAGAACCTCTCGGTCGCCCCGGCCGGCGGCACGGACCGGTGGGCGGTCTCCCAGGCCGCGCCATACCGGCGGATGCACCTGCGGGGCAACCTCCAGCTGGACGACGGCGGTTGGTCCAGCGGCGGCCTCATCGCCGACAGCAAGATCGACGGGCAGGTGCGCTCGGGGAGCCAGCAGCAGTGGCTGACCCGCGACTCGCAGCTCGGGAGCTGGACCGGCGCCAACTGGAACATGGTCTTCGTCGGCAGCCAGGGCGTGCCGGCCACCAGCTTCCCCAACCCCCCGTACACCACGGTGGACCAGAGCCCGGTCAGCCGTGAGAAGCCGTTCCTGTACGTGGACGCCTCCGGCGCCTACCGGGTGTTCCTCCCGTCCCTGCGCACCAACTCCACGGGGACCAGCTGGGCGAGCGGCAGCGCAGCCGGAACCTCCCTGCCCCTGGACCAGTTCTTCGTCGTGAAGCCCGGGGCGACCGCCGCACAGATCGACGCGGCGCTGGCAGCCGGCAAGAACCTCCTGGTCACCCCCGGCGTCTACCACCTCGACCAGACCCTCGAGGTGACCCGCCCCGACACGGTCGTCCTCGGACTCGGCCTCGCCACCTTCGTCCCCGACGACGGCATCACCGCCATGACCGTCGCGGACGTCGACGGCGTCAGGATCGCCGGCCTGCTCTTCGACGCGGGAACGACCACCTCGCGGACGCTGCTGGAGGTCGGGCCGACCGGATCCGCCGCCTCTCACGCGGCCGACCCCACGTCCCTGCACGACGTCTACTTCCGGGTCGGCGGCGCGGCCGTCGGCAAGGCCACCACCAGCCTCGTGGTCAACAGCGACGACGTCATCGGCGACCACATGTGGCTCTGGCGCGCCGACCACGGCAACGGCGTCGGCTGGACCAGCAACACCGCGGACACCGGACTCGTCGTGAACGGAGACGACGTCACCATGTACGGCCTGTTCGTCGAGCACTACCAGAGGTACCAGACGATCTGGAACGGCAACGGCGGCCGGACGTACTTCTTCCAGAACGAGATGCCCTACGACCCGCCCAGCCAGGCCGCCTGGATGAACGGCGCGACCCAGGGCTACGCGGCCTACAAGGTCGCCGACTCGGTGACCAGCCACCAGGCGTACGGTCTCGGCAGCTACTGCTACTTCAGCGCCGACCCGGGCGTGGCCGCCGAGCACGCCATCGAGGCGCCGAACAACGCGAACGTCCGCTTCCGGGACATGGTGACCGTCTCCCTCGGCGGCACCGGAACCATCCGCCACATCGTCAACGACCGTGGCGGGCCGTCCAACTCCAGTACCAACGTGGCCGATCTGGTCGCCTATCCGTGAGCCTGTCTGCGACCGCACGGCAGCGGTGCCTCCCGTCGTGAGAGTGCGGCGGGAGGCTCTGCTGCCGCTCTGGGCGCAGCGGACGGCTCGAGGGTGACCGGTTCCGGACGGCGGCCGGTCGCCGATACGGGGCCGCGCCTCCCGGACGGCGGCCCCGCGGTTGCGGGTCAGCGCTCGAGGCCGTGGACTTGAGTGCGTGGGGCGCCCGCAGCCCTGCCTGCCTGGCGTGGAGGAGACATGATCGTCGCTGCGGGGGCGGTGGCACCCGGGGACGGCGCGCCGTGCTGAGTGTGCTGCTCGCCGTCCTGGCGGCGGTCGCGAACGCCCTGGCCTCCGTATTGCAGCGCAAGGCGGCACGGGACCGCCCGGAGAGCGAGAGCCTGAGCTGGAGGCTCGTACGGCACCTGTTGCACCGGCCGGTGTGGTTCGCCGGCGTCCTCTCGGTCATCGCCGGATTCCTGCTGCAGGCCGCAGCGCTGGGCAATGGCCAGATCTCCGTCGTGCAGCCGATGCTGGTGCTGGAACTGCCCGCCACCCTGCTGCTGGCCTCGCTGGTGTTCAGGAGCCGACTGGGCGTGCGGGAATGGGGCGCCTCGGTGATGATGGCCGCCGGCCTGGCGGGGCTGCTGTTCTCCCTCTCCCCCTCGCAGGGCTCGGCCGCACACGCCACCGCTGTGAGGTGGGCGTTCGCCTCGGGAGTGAACGTGCTCCTGGTCGCCGCCATGGTGGTGTGGGCACGTCTCGCCGATCCCGGGGCGCGCAAGGCGGCCCTCCTGGGCGTGGCGACCGGGTGCGGTTTCGGGTTCACCGCCGCGTTGATCAAGGGCATGACGGAGGCGTTCAGCCACGGCATCGGCGCGCTGTTCACCAGCTGGCAGCTCTACGCCATGATCGTGGCCGGCGCCGGCGCGATGTTCCTGCTGCAGTCGGCGATGCACGCCGGACGACTGCTCGCCAGCCAGCCCGGGCTGACGATGTCCGACCCGGTCGTCGCGATCCTGTGGGGCGTCTTCGTCTTCGGCGAAGGGGTCCGGGGCGGCGTCTACACCATCCTGTCGGTCGCGGGGGCAGCCGTCGTGGCCGTCGCCGTGACGCTGCTCACCCGCTCCCCCCTGCTCGCCGGCCGGACCGGTCGCGGAGAGGAAGGTCCGCACCGCGGCGAGGCCGAAACGGAGACGGGATAGCCTCCCCG
This sequence comes from Streptomyces sp. Ru72, assembly GCF_002920635.1. Lineage (GTDB taxonomy): Bacteria > Actinomycetota > Actinomycetes > Streptomycetales > Streptomycetaceae > Streptomyces. The sequence continues at coordinate 76,174 of NZ_PQSR01000020.1, forward strand.
AGTTCCGACCCGAGGCAGGCGAAGGGACCACTCGCCTGCCAGGCGGCGGCCAGGGCGACGCCGTCACGGCGCGCCGGGGGCAGCAGCCGGCTGATCGGGGAGAGCGCCCGGGGCGGGATCCGGCCCTCACATGGCGGGGTCGCCGAACTGTTCCAGGAGGACGTCGACCGGCGTGGGGTCCGTCGCGGCGGACGTGCTTTCGTGGACGTCGTGGAGGGTCTGCTCCGCCCAGATCACCTTGCCCTTGGCCGTGTAGCGCGTCCCCCACCGCTGGGCGAACTGGGCCACCAGGAACAGCCCCCGCCCGCCCTCGTCCGTGGTCGCCGCCCGCCGCAGCCGCGGCGAGGTGCTGCTGCCGTCAGCCACCTCGCAGATCAGGCAGCGCCCGTACAGCAGCCGCACGGTCACCGGTGGTGACCCGTGCCGGATCGCGTTCGTGACCAGCTCGCTGATGATCAGCTCCGTGGTGAACCCGATCTCCTCCAGTCCCCACTCCAGCAACTTGTCCCGGCACCGGGTCCGGACCGAGGGCACGACCGCCGGGTCCGGCGGCACGCCCCACTCGGCCATGCACGAGCGCGGGAACAGCCGGGTCCGCGCCACCAGCAGGGCGATGTCGTCGGCGGGTCGCGCCGGCCCCACCGCATCGATCACCGCCTGGCACGCCTCCTCCGGACTGCGCCTTCCGGCCGCGCCCAACGCCCGGCGCAGCCGGTCCAGGCCGACGTCGATGTCACGGGCGCGTTCCTCCACCAGGCCGTCGGTGTAGAGCACCAGCTGGGAACCCTCGCTCAAGCGCAGCTCGGCGGTTTCGAAGGGATAGCCGCCCAGGCCGAGCGGTGCCGACGCCGGTACGTCGGGACAGGTGACGGTTCCGTCCGGGCGCACCACCACCGGTTCCGGGTGCCCGGCGCGGGCCATCGTGCACGCCCCCGTCACCGGGTCGTAGATCGCGTACAGACAGGTCGCTCCCGTCACCCCCTCGCCCTCGTGGCCGTCGTCGGCCTCGGCGGCTTCCTCCTCGTTGTCCATCCGGGCGACCAGGTCGTCCAGCTTCCCGAGCACCTCGTCCACGGGGAGGTCCAGCGTCGAGAAGTTGTGCACCGCGGTGCGCAGTCGCCCCATCGTCGCCGCCGCGTGCAGTCCGTGACCGACGACGTCGCCCATCGCCAGCGCCACACGTGCGCCCGGCAGCGGGATGACGTCGAACCAGTCCCCGCCACCCCCGTCGCAGCCGGCAGATACCGCCAGGCCACCTCGAGCGCATCCTGCTCCGGTTGCCCCCGCGGCAGCAGACTGCGCTGCAACGTCACCGCCATCTCGTGCTCCCGTGTGAACCGCCGGGCGTTGTCGATGGCCACCGCCGCCCGAGCGGCCAGCTCCTCCGCGAAGTACAGGTCGTCCGGCTCGAACGAGGGGGAGTCCGTCGTCCGGTAGAAGTTCGCCACGCCGAGCGGCACGTTCCGCGCCTGCAACGGCATGGTCACCAGCGAATGCAGCCCGAGTTCCAGCGCCTTGCGGGCGCGTTCCGGATCCTGCTCCCGCCAGCCGTGCGCCTGCCGCAGGTCCGGCTCCACCATCCCCCGACCCTCCTGGAGCGCGTGCATCTGCGGGGTCCCCGGCGAGAACGTGATCGTCTCGCCCACCCGATACACCGGCATCACCTGCCGGTCCCCGCTGATCGCCGTACGCCGCAGATGCCGCCATCCCTCCGCCGTCGGCTCCAGGCCGCGCAGCACCGCATCCAGCAGATCGACGGTGACGAGGTCGGCGAACTGCGGCACCGTCACGTCCGCCAGCTCCTGCGCCGTACGCTCCACATCGAGCGTCGTCCCGATCCGCAACCCCGCCTCGTAGAGGAGCTTCAGCCGCTCCCGCGCCACCTCGGCCCGTCCCGAGACGGCCGCCAGCTCCGTGGTGTCCCGCAGCGTCACCACGCTGCCTCCCGGGCCCCCGTGCGGGAAGGTGGGCCGCTTGTTCACCACCAGCAGCCGGTCCTCCGCCAGATGCACCTCGTCGGTCACCGCGTCCGGCGAGATCAGCAGCTGCGTGATCTGCTCAGGCAGCCCCAGCTCCCGCACCGGGCGCCACTGCGCGTCGGCCGACAGGCCCAGCAGCCGCCGCGCCTCGTCGTTGGCCAGCAGCAGCCGCCCCTCGGGGGTGGTGATGAGCACCCCTTCCCGCACCGCGTGCAGCACCGCCTCGTGGTGCTCGTACAGCCGCGCGAGCTCCACCGGGGCGAGGCCGTGCGTCTGCCGCAGCAGCCGCCGGGACGCCAGCGTGGTCCCGGTCGCGGCCAGTGCCAGCGCCGCCGCGCCACTGCCGACGATGATCGGCAGCTGAGGCACCCACAGGCGCGACACGTTCTTGACCGTGATCCCCGCCGAAACCAGGCCGACGACCGTGCCGTGCGAGTCGTTCACCGGGACCACGGCCTGCACGGCCGTGCCCTTGCCCGCGGGAATGGGCGGCCCACCGGCCTGCTCTATGACGGTACGGCCTTCCAGCGCCGGTTTGATCTCGCCGACGAACTTCTTCCCGATCTCGTTCGGGTAGGGGTACGTGTAACGAATTCCCTTCGTGTCCGTGACGACGACGAAATCCACGCCCGCCTTCTTGCGCGCCGCTTCGGCACGCGGCTGCAGGATTGCCGACGGGTCCCGGCTGCGCAGCGCCTCGGCCACACCGGGCGCGTTCGCGAACGACTGCGCCGCGACGACCGACACCCGGCGCCCCTGCTGCAGCGCGTCCCGCGCCGCCTGGAGCACCACGCTCGCCATGGCGGCCAGGACCAGCAGCACGACGATCACGATCTGAAGGAGGAACACCTGCCCGGCCGCGCTGTGAGGGTTCAGCACGGAAGCGTGACGCTCATGCGCGCGTCCGGTGGGCGGGGGTCGCGCCTGGGTCCGATCTCGTCCGAAACGTACCCTCATGTTCCCTTCATAGCACCGCTGTGCGCACCGGGACCGATCGATGTGAAGCCGTCAGCGTTCCCTCTCCCACACCTCGGGGCCGCCGCCGTGCCACTCGATCAAGGGCGACTCGGCGACGTCCACCTCGTCCACGCCCTCCAGCCCGGCGTGCTGCAGGAAGACCGTCAAGTCATGCAGCGAGTAGGCCGTGCCGAGAATCTCGCCGTCCACGCGAACGCGCCTGCCGCCGCTCTCGCTCGGCGGGTACACGATCACTCGACGCTCGGCCATGGCACCAGCCTCGCCCCCGGGGGCCGGACCCGCATGCCGGGCTACTCCGCGCACGGCCCCGCCCTGTCCTCCCGGCGTGTCGAGCGGGCGGCCGTGGGCACTGGGAGACGATGGGTTTTCCTCGGACAGCCGGACCGGGGCCGGAGAGGCAGGGGCCGCATGGAGCAGGGGGTCACACCGGAGGGAGTCGGTGACGGGACCGGTGCGCTCGCGTCCGCGGTCGGACACGCGCCCGGGCGAAGCGGCGCCGCCGACACGCGACGGCGCATTCCCCGCACCGACACGCTGCTGAGCGATCCGCGCCTGGCGGAGGCGGTGGGCCGGCTGGGGCCGCGCGTGGTGAAGGCGGCCGTGCGGCAGGCGCAGGAGCAGGCGCGCGACGGCGGCATCCCGCCGGAGCGGGTGCGGGACGCGGCCCTCGCCCTGCTCCCGGGCACCGCCGGCGGGCTGCGCCCGGTGATCAACGCCACCGGCGTGGTGCTGCACACCAACCTCGGCCGGGCGTCCCTGTCGGCCGCCGCCCGGCAGGCGGTGCTGGAGGCCGCCGGGCCCACCGACGTCGAACTGGACCTGCACACCGGCGTCCGGGCCCGCCGCGGGCGCACGGCCGTGAAAGCGCTGTGCGACCGGGTGCCCTCCGCCGCCGCGGCGCACGTCGTCAACAACGGAGCCGCCGCGCTGGTCCTGGTCGCGACCGCGCTCGCCGGCGGCAAGGAGATCGTCATCAGCCGAGGGGAGATGGTGGAGATCGGGGACGGCTTCCGGCTCCCGGACCTCCTGGTCTCCACCGGGGCCCGGCTCCGCGAGGTCGGCACCACCAACCGCACGACCGAGGCGGACTACGCCGCCGCGATCGGACCTCAGACGGGGTTCGTGCTGAAGGTGCACCCCTCCAACTTCCGCGTCACCGGTTTCACCCGCGCCGCCGATGTCGGCGAACTGGCCCCGCTGGGCGTCCCGGTGGTCTCCGACATCGGCTCCGGGCTGCTCGCCCCGCACCCGCTGCTGCCCGAGGAACCCGACGCCGAGACGCAGTTGCGGTCGGGCGCCTCACTTGTCACCGCGAGCGGCGACAAACTGCTCGGCGGCCCGCAGTGCGGACTGCTCCTCGGCGACGGGGAGTTGGTCCGCACCGTCTCCCGGCACCCCCTGGCCCGCGCCCTGCGCGTGGACAAGCTGACCCTGGCCGCCCTGGAGGCCACGCTCACCGGCCCGCGCACCCCGACCGCCGCCGCCCTCGCCGCCGGCCCCGAACAGCTCATGGCCCGTGCCGAGGAGCTCGCCAAGGCGCTGAGCGCCGACGGCATCGACGTACACGCCGTCGACAGCGCGGCGACCGTGGGAGGCGGCGGCGCACCCGGCGTGACGCTCCCGAGCGCCGCCCTGTCCCTGCCCGAGTCGTACGCCGCCGCGCTGCGCACCGGGGCGGTCCCCGTGGTCGGGCGCCTGGATGCGGGGCGCTGTCTGCTCGACCTGCGGGCGGTGCCGCCGGAGGACGACGAGCGGCTTGCCGAAGCCGTGCGCTCCGCGGCGGGAAGGTGGGCGCCATGAGGGTGCTGGCCACCGCCGGGCACGTCGACCACGGCAAGTCCGCCCTGGTGCGGGCGCTGACCGGGATGGAACCCGACCGCTTCGAGGAGGAGCGGCGCAGGGGGCTCACCCTCGACCTCGGCTTCGTGTGGACCCGGCTCGGCGCGGACGGGGAGCATCTGGCCTTCGTGGACGTGCCGGGACACGAGAGGTTCGTCGCCACCATGCTGGCGGGGGTCGGACCCGTGCCCGCCGTGCTGTTCGTCGTGGCCGCCGACCAGGGCTGGCAACCCCAGTCCGAGGAACACCTGGCGATCCTCGACGCGCTCGGGGTGCGGCATGCCGTGCTCGCGGTGACCCGCAGCGACCTGGCGGACCCCGAGCCCGTGCGCGCCGACGCCGTGAAGCGCCTGGCCGCCACCTCGCTCGGCACGGTGCCGTCGGTGGCGGTCAGCGCGGTGACCGGCGCCGGACTGGACGAACTGCGCGCGGAACTGGCCCGGTTGGCGCGCTCGCTGCCGGTGCCGCCCGCGGACGCGGACGTGAGACTGTGGCTGGACCGCGCCTTCACCGTACGCGGCCACGGCACCGTGGTGACCGGCACGCTCGGCGCGGGCACCCTGCGCGCCGGTGACCGGCTGGTGACGGGCGACAGCCCGGCCCCGCTGAAGGTGCGCGGGCTGCAGTGCCTGCACGAGGAACGGTCCGCCGTCGGCGGTGTGGCACGGGTGGCGGTCAACGTGCACGGCTCCGTGGACGGTGCCCTGCGACGGGGGCAGGTGCTGCTGACACCGGACCGCTGGCTGCTCACCGATCTGATCGACGTGCGTGTCACCGGCGAACCGGTCGCCGACCTGCCCCGGACGGTCACCCTCCACATCGGTACGGCCGCCGTCCCGGTGACGGTCCGCCCGCTGGGGGAGGACACCGCGCGGCTGACCCTGATCCGGGCCCTTCCCCTGCGTGTCGGAGACCGGGCCGTGCTGCGCGAGCCGGGCGGGCAGCGCGTGCCCCGCGGGGTGACCGTGCTCGACGTACGCCCGCCGCGACTGGCCCGGCGGGGCGCGGGGCGTTCCCGGGCGGCGGAACTGGCGGCCATGACCGGCCGTCCGGACGGTGCCGGGGAACTGCGGCGCCGACGGCTCGTCCGCCGCTCGGAGCTGCTGGCGATGGGGGTGCCGCCGCCCACCGCGCCCGTCGCCGGGGAATGGCTGGTCGACGAGACCCACTGGGCGGCACTGCGGGAGCGCCTTGCCGCCGAGGTGAAGCGGCACGCCGAGCAGCACCCGCTGGAACCGGGCCTGCCGACCGAGGCGGCCCGGCGCCTGCTCGGCCTGCCCGACCGGACGCTGGTCGACGCGCTCGCCGAGACACCGGGCCGGGCCCGACTGCTGCGGCGGCAAGGCCGGTTGTACGGTCCCGGCAGCCTCCGGCCGACACTGCCACCACCCCTGCGGGCCGCCGTCGACGCCGTGCGACGCGAGCTGACGCAGGCGCCGTTCCGCGCGCCGGAGGCCGACCGCCTGAGGGAACTCGGGCTCACCCGCAAGGCGGTTGCCGCCGCGGTCTCGGCGGGAGCACTGCTGGCGGTGGGCGACGGCATCGTGCTGCTGCCGGGAGCGGACGCCCGGGCCGCCGACGTCCTGCGCCGGCTGCCCCAGCCGTTCACACTCAGCGAGGCCCGCCGGGCCCTGGACACCACGCGCAGGGTGGCCGTGCCGCTCCTGGAACTGCTGGACGCGCAGGGACGCACCGAGCGGGTGGACGACCAGCACCGACGCTGCCGGCCCGAGCCGGGCAGCTGAGGCGTACGGGAATCGAACCCGTCCTGCGGCGCAACCACGTGATCACCGGGCCGCCGCCCTCGGGGCACGGCTCAGCCGGCCTTCGGCAGCTTGTCCTCGCAATCCGGGTTCCGGACCGGCCCGCTGCGGCGACGCCGTGGCCTTCGCACCACCCGCTCGGGCCTGACGGTGAGTGCCGTCTATGGTTCCCCGATGAGCAACGCTGCTGCGGCCGCAGTGCTCACCACCGCCGACCTGGCCGAAGCGATACGAGCCCCTGCCAGGCCGGGATCTGGGAGAGTGCGGGTGAAAGACGGAGGCGGACGGGAATCGAACCCGCCTGCCCGAGATCCTCGGACACCTCGGTTTTGAAGACCGGGAGGGCCACCAGGCACCCACACGCCTCCACCGCTCGCCAGGCTAGTGCCCCGGGAGACAGGGATGACACCGACCCGCCAAACAACCGTCCGCCTCACGCAGTTCGCCCACGGTGGCGGCTGCGCCTGCAAGATCCCGCCCGGAGAGCTGGAGGAGGTGGTCGCGGGGCTGACCGTGCCACCGCTCGCCGGGGGCGACACCCCGCTGCTGGTCGGCCTCGCCACCGGCGACGACGCGGCAGTGGTCACCCACCGGGGAGCGGCGATCGTCTGCACCGCCGACTTCTTCACCCCGGTCGTGGACGACCCCTACGACTGGGGGCGCATCGCCGCCGCCAACGCCCTGTCCGACGTGTACGCGATGGGCGGCCGTCCCGTGCTGGCCGTGAACCTCCTGTCCTGGCCGCGCGACCGGCTCCCGTTCGACCTGGCCCGCGAGGTGCTGCGCGGTGGACTGGACGTCGCCACCGAGGCGGGCTGCCACGTGGGCGGCGGGCACAGCGTGGACGACCCGGAACCGAAGTACGGCATGGCCGTCACCGGTGTCGCCGACCCCGAGCGGCTGCTGCGCAACGACGCCGGCCGGCCGGGACTGCCGCTGTCGCTGACCAAGCCTCTGGGCATCGGTGTGCTCAACAACCGGCACAAGGTCACCGGTGAACGGTTCGAGCAGGCCATCGCCACGATGGCCGCACTCAACCGGGACGCGTCCCAGGCCGCCCTCGCTGCCGGAATCACCTGTGCCACCGACGTCACCGGCTTCGGCCTCCTCGGCCATCTGCACAAGCTGGTCCGCGCCTCCAACGTCACCGCCGTGGTCGACACCGCGGCCGTGCCCTACCTGGACGGCGCCCGGGAAGCCGTACGGGACGGTTACGTCAGCGGCGGCACCCGGCGCAACCTGGAATGGGTCGCCCCGCACACCGACTTCGGGGACACGGACGCCGACACCCGCCTGCTGCTGGCCGACGCGCAGACCTCCGGCGGCCTGCTCGTCGCCGGGGAGGTACCCGGCGCGCCGGTGATCGGGGAACTCGTCCCGCGCGGCTCGCACTCGGTGGTGCTGAAGTGAGCTCCGCGACGGCGGTTCAGACCTCCGTACCGGTGTGGTCGTCGATGCCGGCCCGGGCCCGGTAGGCACGCACCAGCTCGACGGCGGCCGGTCCTCTGGGACGCCGACCGGGCCGGATGTCGACGGCGAACGCCTTCGTCTCCTGGATATGGGTGTTGGGGTCGAGGGACATGTGCAGCAGCTCGTTGGCCGCGTCGCCCGTGGTGTAGCCGTTCGGCCCCCAGTGATAGGGCAGACCGACCTGGTGCAGGGTGCGGCCGTGCACGGTCAGCGGCGGCACCCGGTCGGTCACCAGCACCCGCGCCTCGATGACGTTCCGGGCGCTGACGATCGTCGCCCAGCCGGTGTGCTCCAGGCCGCGCTCGGCGGCGAGTTCGGGTGACACCTCGCAGAAGAACTCCGGCTGCAACTCCGCCAGGTAGGGCTGCCAGCGGGACATGCCGCCCGCGGTGTGGTGCTCGGTGAGCCGGTAGGTGGTGGCGACGTACGGGAACACCTCCGTGCCCGGCTCGTCGCCGCTGGGCTGGTAGCGGTTGTCCGGGTGCGTCGGCATCAACTGCCGTACGGGATTGCGCTGCTGGGGGTAGAGCAGGTTGGTGAAGGGCGAGTCCTGCGGCTCGTAGTGAGTGGGAAGCGGCCCGTCGGTGAGCCCGGAGGGCACGAACAGCCAGGCCTTGCCGTCGGCCTGCATGATGAACGCGTCGGTGCCCGACAGCGCCTCGGCGCCCGTGGCGTCCGGCGGGGGCTGGTGGCCGGGCGACTTGTCGTTCGCGAAGTCGGGGATGTCGTGGCCCACCCACAGCGCCTTCTCCTCGTCCCACCACACCAGTGCCTTGCGCTCGCTCCACGGCCTGCCGTCCGGGTCCGCGGAGGCGCGGTTGTACAGGATGCGGCGGTTGGCCGGCCAGGCCCAGCCCCACTCGTTCGCCACCCAGTTCTGCTGCCGGCCCGGCTTGCGGCGGGCCGCCTGGTTCACGCCGTCGGCGTAGACCCCGCAGTAGATCCAGCAGCCGCAGGCGGTGGAACCGTCGTCTTCCAGCTGCTCGTAGGAGGCCAGTGGGTTGCCCTCGGCGTCGTAGCCGTTGATCTCCGCGAGAACCGCCTCCGCATCCGGTTCGGCGATCTGGCCCTTCGTGGGGTAGTCCCAGGTCAGGTCCAGCACCGGGCGGTCCATTCCGTCGGCCGACCCGGCGAGCTTCTCCCGGATGACGCGGCCGAGGTGGTAGGTGAACCACAGGTCGCTGCGCGCCTCGCCGGGCGGCTCGACGGCCTGGTGGTGCCACTGCAGCAGGCGCTGGGTGTTGGTGAACGTGCCGTCCTTCTCGGTGTGCGCGGCGGCCGGCAGGAAGAACACCTCGGTGCGGATGTCCTCCGTGCGCAGCTCGCCCGTCTCGATCTCGGGGCCGTCCTTCCACCAGGTGGCCGACTCGATGAGGGAGAAGTCGCGTACGACGAGCCAGTCGAGGTTGGCCATGCCGAGGCGCTGCATCTTGGAGTTCGCCGAGCCGACCGCCGGGTTCTCGCCCATCAGGAAGTAGCCCTTGCAGGTTCCCTCCAGCTGGGCCATCACCGTCTCGTAGGTCGAGTGGGAGCCCGTCAGGCGCGGCAGGTAGTCGAAGCAGAAGTCGTTGTCGGGCGTCGCGGCGTCGCCCCAGTACGCCTTGAGCAGGCTCACCAGGTACGAGCGCATGTTGCCCCAGTAGCCCTTGTGCGCCGCCTCCGCCTCGATGAAGGCGTCGAGGTCCTGGTTGTGGTGCGCGTGCGGCATCGGGATGTAGCCGGGCAGCAGGTTGAACAGGGTGGGGATGTCGGTCGAACCCTGGATGGAGGCGTGTCCGCGCAGGGCGAGGATGCCTCCACCCGGACGGCCGATGTTGCCGAGCAGGCTCTGCAGCACGGCGGCCGCACGGATGTACTGGACACCGACGGTGTGCTGCGTCCAGCCGACCGCGTAGGCGAAGGCGGTGGTCCGCTCGCGTCCGGAGTTCTCCGACACGAGTTCGCACACCTGGCGGAACAGGTCCTGCGGCACCCCGCAGATCCGCTCGACCATCTCCGGTGTGTAGCGGGCGTAGTGGCGCTTGAGCACCTGGAAGACGCAGCGCGGATGGGTCAGTGTCTCGTCGCGCTCGGGCTCGCCCTCGGGGATCGCGGCGCCGCCCGAACCGTGGGCCTCACCGCGCGCCGCCTCCGACACCGAGCGGCCGCCACGGGTGCGCTCCTCGTACTCCTGGTCACGCTCGCCCGAGGCCGCCTGGATCTCCGTGCCCTCGTACTGCCAGCTGCTGTTGTCGTAGCTGCGGCTGTGGGCGTCCAGACCCGAGAAGACCCCGTCGAGGTCCTCGGTGTCCCGGAAGTCCTCCCGCAGCACCACCGGCGCGTTGGTGTACGCCACGATGTAGTCGCGGAAGTACTTCTCGTTGCTCAACACATAGTTGACGATCCCGCCGAGGAAGGCGATGTCCGAGCCCGCGCGCAGCGGCACATGGAGATCGGCCAGCGCGCTGGTGCGGGTGAACCGCGGGTCGACGTGGATCACCTTCGCTCCGCGGGCCTTGGCCTCCATCACCCACTGGAACCCGACCGGATGGCACTCGGCCATGTTCGAGCCCTGGATGACGATGCAGTCGGAGTTCTGCAGGTCCTGCTGGAAGGTGGTCGCGCCGCCGCGGCCGAACGAGGTTCCCAGACCGGGAACGGTGGAGGAGTGTCAAACACGTGCCTGGTTCTCGATCTGAATCGCTCCCAGGGCGGTGAACAGCTTCTTGATCAGGTAGTTCTCTTCGTTGTCGAGGGTCGCCCCGCCGAGGCTCGCGATCCCGAGCGTACGCCGGGTGCGGGTCCCGTCGACCTCCCACTGCCAGCCGGCCCGGCGCGCCGCGATCACCCGGTCGGCGATCATGTCCATCGCCGTGTCGAGGTCGAGACGCTCCCACTCGGTGCCGTACGGGCGCCGGTACAGGACGTGGTGCTCGCGCGCGTCGCCGGTGGTCAGCTGCAGGCTCGCCGCGCCCTTGGGGCACAGACGGCCGCGGGAGACGGGGGAGTCGGGGTCGCCCTCGATCTGCGTGACCCGCTCGTCCTCGACGTAGACGTTCTGGCCGCAGCCCACGGCGCAGTACGGGCAGACCGACTTGACCACCCGGTCGGCGGTGGCGACCCGGGGCGTGAGCCGCGCACTGGTCCCGCTCTTGGCGGCGGCCCCGCGGCCCAGCGGGTCGGTGCCCTTGAGCTGGCGGTAGACCGGCCAGGAGTCGATCCATGTGCGTACGCCCATGTCTGCTGCTCCTCCCGCTCCGTTCCTCGTCGTGCGGCCTCCCCGGCGCGGACGACGCCGGACCCCGGACGTTCCCGGCCCTCCTGCGGCAGATTCTCCCGCAGGCGGGCCAACACGGCATCCTCGAACGCCGCGTGTCGGCGCAGCCGGTCCCCGAGTTGACCGCCCGGATCGTCGAACTCCTCACCGGGCAGACCTTCGCCGCCCTCCGGTCCGGCTGGTCCTGGGTACCCGCCGGGCGGCCGGCGAAACGGCCGCCCGGTAGGGCGCCGGACCGTCAGCGACCGCGGGCGTCCAGCCGTTCCCGCTGGGGTACGACCGTGTACTTGGGGTCTTCGGCGGACACCACCCCGGCCTGGAACACGGCGAACCGCAGGGCCGCCGAGCCGGCCAGCAGTGCCGCGCCCGCCGTCGCCGGCAGGCGGCGGCCCGGACGCCGGCCCGCGAGGGTCGCCAGCACGGCGCCGCCCGCCGTGAGCGCCTCCGCGGCGCGCAGCAGCGCATGGGGCCTGCCGTGCTCGTACGGTTCCGCCGCCAGACCCGTGCGCCGCTTCATCAGCCGGAAGGCGCCGAGTTCCAGGGCGGCACCCAGCACCGCCATACGGCGCGCGGGCCCCGCCTGCGTCGCCGGGGCGCCGATCAGGCCCAGTCCGGCCGCCGCGCTCGCGGCGGACCCCGCGAACACGAACGGCATCTCGCGGTAGCCCTCGTGCCACGAGGGCACCGCGGTGTCGGAGATCAGGACGGCGGTGTAGGTGGCGACCGCCGGACCCAGGACGGCCGCGCCCGCCGTGGCGGCGGCCCCCGCCGTGCGGTGGCGGCCCGCGACGTCGGCGGCCGCCGCGGCCACGGTCAGCGGCGCGTAACCGGCGAGCAGCCAGGAGCCGACGCTCATCGGTGAGGTCGGCTTGAGGACGCGGAGCATGTTGATGAAACGGGCCGGGCGCCCGAGATCGTGCACGAGCGCGGCCAGCGACAGCGAGATCGCGCCCGCGGCGCCCAGCTTCGCGGTACGGGCCAGCACCGGCCGCCCGGTGACCTGCCCCCCGGCGGCGAGCAGCGACGACGCGCCCGCGAGGCCACCGAGGTAGAGGTAGCCCGCGATGTCGAGGGGTTTCCAGACCGGCTTGTTCAGGATCGGTTTGCCGTAGTACGAGGAGAACCGCGCCTCGGGCACCATGGACCGCTCGCCGCGTCCGCGGCGCCGCCGACGGCGTCCGGTGTGCGCACCGGTCAGAGCCTCGCGTCCGGGGCGGGCCCCCTGCACGCCCTCGCGGGTGACGTCCGATCCGGTCATCGCGGCCTCCTGGCGAAGCTGACGGCGGCCAGCGCCGCGAGCGATGCGGCGGCCGCCGCCGCGTGCCGCCACATCGAGGGCAGATCCCGGGTGGTGACGACGGGGTCGGGCGGCAGACCGTAGACCTCCGGCTCGTCCAGCAGCAGGAAGAACGCGCCGTCGCCGCCGACGCCGTCCTCGGGGTTCTCGCCGTACAGCCGGGCATCGGTGACACCGGCGGCGTGGAGCCGGGCGACCCGGGCGGCCGCGCGTTCGCGCAGCTCGTCCAGCGGGCCGAACTGGATGGAGTCGGTGGGGCAGGACTTGGCGCACGCCGGTTCCATCCCGACGCCGAGCCGGTCGTAGCACAGGGTGCACTTCCACACCCGCCCGTCCTGGGGACGCTGGTCGATGACGCCGTACGGGCAGGCGGGCACGCAATACCCGCAGCCGTTGCAGATGTCCTCCTGGACCACCACTGTGCCGAACTCCGTCCGGAACAGCGACCCGGTCGGGCACACGTCGAGACAGGCCGCGTGGGTGCAGTGCTTGCAGACGTCGGAGGCCATCAGCCAGCGCAGTTCGGTGCGCCCGTCCGGGGACACCGGCGAGATCTCCCCGGCCGGTGCGCCGGGGGGTGCGGAGCCGGGCGTGGGCGCCGTGGCTCCCGGGCCCGGGGAGGAGGCGGAGGTGCCGAGGCTCCGGGCGGCGTCGAAGACGTCGACGTCCTGGTGGCCTGCACCGGGCTCCTGCCCGCCGAGCGGCTTGCGCTGCTCGATGAAGGCCACGTGCCGCCAGGTGTCCGCACCCAGCCCCTGGGTGTTGTCGTAGGACATGCCGGTCAGTTCAAGGCCGTCCTCGGGTACGGAGTTCCACTCCTTGCACGCCACCTCGCACGCCTTGCAGCCGATGCACACGGAGGTGTCCGTGAAGAAACCCATGCGCGGCGGGGTGTCGGTGTACCCGGCCGCCTTCGCCACGTCGGGTTGCGGGCCGAAGAGCAGGTTGGCGCGCACGGCGTCCTCGCCTGCCCCGCCGGCCTCCGCGGCGCTGCCACGCGTCATGCCCCAACCTCCTAGGCCCTGTCGTCATCGGCACCCGTCGAGCTCGGCGCTCACTCGCGTTTCGAGCCTGGCACGAGTCCCCCGGGCGCGCTCGCCGGAAACGCCCTCGGAGGATTCCGTGCCGGAGGCGGCAGTTCCGCGGCTCGGCCGTTCGGCCCGCGCGGGCGGGCGTCAGTTGGCCGACGGGCTGGGCGTGGGGGCGGCCGTGTTGATGTTCAGGTCCGGGCGCGGGGTGAGGACGACCATCGGCTCTCCGGGCTGGGGCGCCGGCGGGGTGAGCTGGTCCTTGGGGAGCTTCGGCGGGGTGGTCTGCTGGAAGTTGGCCTGGTCGAAGTTGACCGTGCCCGTCTTCTCCATCATGGTCAGGTGGTCCAGGACGGTGTCGTTGGCCAGGTCGGCGAGCTGACGCACCAGCGTGTTCTTGGTGGTGGCGCGGATCTTGGCGATCACCGGGAAGATCTGGCCGTGGGTCACCCGCATGATGTTGGCGGCGGTGGAGTCGAACTCCTTGCCGTTCGCGGCCTGTGCGGTCGCCACGAACTGCTGCTGTTGCGGAGTGGCCCGGTTGGGCAGGGTGATGCCCAGCTCCGGGGCGATCTTGCGGCACATCTCGTCGAGTCCGGCGTGCCCGACGATCAGGTGCTTGCCCGCTTCCCGCATCTCCGGCGACGATCCCTTCTTCAGGGAGATCTCCCCCAGGGGGTACTCCCACAGCCCCGCTGAGCGCACCTTGACGACGAAGTCGCGGTCGGCCTCGGTGAGCGGCCCGTACCGGGTGTTGGCGATGACACGGTCCGGCGAGCTGGACGTGGTCTGGACGCCGAGCATGGCGGGGTAGGCGAGGGCGGTGAGGGTCAGGCCCAGCGCCCCGGCCACGAAGAGGGTTCCTGCGATGTTGCGGGATATGGGCATGCTGCCTCCATGCACGAGCGGCTTGTACAGCAGGAGGTACGTAGGCGCCAGCCGCATCGATCATTGCTTTGGGAAAAACTTGTTCAGCGCCCTGTGTCGTGCGTCACAGCGGGAGGCGAGCCGGAGGTGTGCTCAGGGTGTCAGCCGGAAGACAGCCGTGATCAGGCCGGCGATGCCGAGGAGCGCGCAGGCGCACGCCGCGTGGGCCTTGAACAAAGCGCGCCGCAGTGTGATGTACCGGGCCTCGTACTCGTCCCGCAGCTCCCGGGCGCGCCGGGCGATGGTGGCCAGCGTCTGACGGGTGATGTCGAGACGCCGGCTGACGTAGTGGTGTACCAGGTCCTCGGCCTGTGCGGTCGTCAGCCACGGGAGCCGGGCGCACAGGGCCTCGGCTTCGCGGTGCGCCCTGTCGTACTCGGCGTGGGCGAGCAGGTACCCCTCGACTTCGGCGGCGAGCGCGGGACCCTCGGCGTGCGGCGGCCTGTCGTCCGGTGCCGGGCTCACCGCGGGGGTCCCTGGTGCCCCGGCGCCTCGATGACGTCGCGCTTGCCGGTGTACGTCACGTAGTCGACCTCGGCCATGTCGGGGTGGTGCAGGTCGAAGGCGGGGGACTCCGAGCGGATGCGGGGCAGGGTGGTGAAGTTGTGGCGCGGCGGTGGGCAGGAGGTCGCCCACTCCAGCGAGCGGCCGTAACCCCAGGGGTCGTCGACCTGGACGCGCTCGCCGTACTGCGCGGTCTTCCACACGTTGTACAGGAACGGCAGGGTGGACAGGCCGAGCAGGAAGGCGCCGATGCTCGAAACGGTGTTCAGCCAGGTGAAGCCGTCGGCGGCCAGATAGTCGGCGTAGCGGCGGGGCATGCCCTCGGCCCCGAGCCAGTGCTGGACGAGGAACGTCGTGTGGAAACCGACGAACAGCGTCCAGAAGTGGATTTTCTCCAGGCGGGTGTCGAGCATGGTGCCGGTCATCTTCGGCCACCAAAAGCTGAAGCCGCCGAACATCGCGAACACGATCGTGCCGAAGAGCACGTAGTGGAAGTGCGCCACCACGAAGTAGGTGTCGGTGACGTGCCAGTCCAACGGCGGCGAGCCGAGGATGACGCCGGTCAGGCCGCCGAAGAGGAAGGTGACGAGGAAGCCGGCCGCCCACAGCATCGGTGGCTCGAAGGACAGCGAGCCCTTCCACATGGTGCCGATCCAGTTGAAGAACTTCACCCCCGTGGGTACCGCGATGAGATACGTCAGGAAGGAGAAGAACGGCAGCAGTACGGCCTGGGTGGCGAACATGTGATGTGCCCAGACCGTGACCGAGAGGCCGGCGATGGCGATGGTCGCGCCCACCAGTCCCAGGTACCCGAAGATCGGCTTGCGGGCGAAGACCGGGATGATCTCGCTGATCACGCCGAAGAACGGCAGCGCCAGGATGTAGACCTCGGGATGGCCGAAGAACCAGAACAGGTGCTGCCACAGGATCGAGCCCTCGACGGCCGGGTCGAAGACGTGGGAGCCGAAGTGGCGGTCGGCCTCCAGCGCGAGCAGCGCCGCGGCGAGGACGGGGAAGGCGAACAGGACGAGGACCGAGGTCAGCAGCACGTTCCAGGTGAAGATCGGCATGCGGAAGATCGTCATGCCGGGGGCACGCATGCACACGATCGTGGTGATGAAGTTGACCGCACCCAGGATTGTCCCGAATCCGGACAGGGCGAGTCCCATGATCCACAGGTCGCCACCGAGGTGCGCGGTTCGTGCAGGTCCGCTGAGCGGGGTGTAGGCCGTCCAGCCGAAGTCGGCGGCACCGTCGGGGGTGAGGAAACCGCTCATCGCGATCAGGGCCCCGAAGAGGAACAGCCAGTACGACAGCATGTTGAGTCGTGGGAACGCCACGTCGGGTGAGCCGATCTGCAGCGGCATCACCGCGTTGGCGAAGCCGGCGAAGGTGGGGGTGGCGAACAGCAGCAGCATGATCGTGCCGTGCATGGTGAACGCCTGGTTGTACTGTTCGGGCGACAGGATCTGCAGGCCCGGGCGGGCCAGCTCGGCCCGGATCAGCATCGCCAGCACCCCGCCGATCAGGAAGAACACGAAAGACGTGGCCAGGTACAGGTGCCCGATCTTCTTGTGATCCGTCGTCGTCAGCCACGCCACGACCACGCGGCCCGGATGGCGACGCCCCTCGACCGGTACGAGTGTGACCGGCTCCGTCTGTGAGGTCATCGAAACAACTCCCGATACGGGAAAAGCGGCGAATGGGAATTACCCGGTCAAAGATCCCGTAACGGTGCTTGATGCGCACGTGCATGGGGGCTGAATGGCTCGTCGTGTCGGACGCGGGCGCGTGCGTCCGCCGGTCATGGCGCGGTCGGTGAGGCGGGCGTCCAGTGGCGGGTGCATGCCACCTGACCTATCCTCACGAGCAGGACGACGTGAGGTGCCGGCGGGTGCCCGGCGGAGCGCACGAGGCAGACCATGGGAGTCGTGGCCCGCGTGGACGCGTACCAGCGGCGCCACCGCTGGGCGGGGCTGCCGCTCGCCGTGCTGTACAAGTTCTACGACGACCAGGCGACCTATCTCGCCGCGGTCCTCACCTACTACTCGTTCCTGTCGCTGTTCCCGCTGCTGCTGATCCTCGTCTCCGTCCTCGGCACCCTGCTCAGCGGCAACCCCCAGCTACGGGAACGCGTCCTGAACTCCGCGCTCGGCGAGTTCCCCGTCATCGGCGACCAGCTCGGCGAGAACATCCACTCCTTCCACGGCAGCGGCGTCGCCCTCGTGGTGGGCGTGGTGGGCAGCCTCTACGGCGCCCTGGGTGTGGCCCAGGCCGCACAGCACGCGCTGAACAAGATCTGGGCCGTGCCACGGTACGCGCGCCCCGATCCGTTCCGGTCACGGCTCAGGGGCCTGCTGTTCCTGTCGATCCTCGCGCTCGGGCTGTGCCTGACCACGGCGCTGTCCGTCGCGGAGTCGCGGGCGAGCGTGTTCGGCGCCCGGCTGGAGACCGGAGTCAGGGTCGCCGCCGCGGCCGCGGCCATCGTCCTCAACGCGGCGCTGCTGCTGCTCATCTACCGGACACTGATCCGGCGCCGGCTGCCGCTGCGCCGGCTGTTCGGCGCCGTCCTCGGCGGTGCCTTCGCCTGGCAACTGCTGCAGTGGGGCGGCTCGTACTACGTCAGCAAGGTGCTGCACGGCGCCACGGCCACCTACGGCCTGTTCGGCATCGTCCTCGGTCTGCTGGCCTGGCTCTACCTCGGCGCGCTGATCTTCCTCATGACGGCCGAGGTCAGCGTGGTCCGGATCATGCGGCTGTGGCCGCGCAGCCTGCTGACCCCTTTCACCGACCGGGTGCAGCTCACTGCGGCCGACCGGCGGGCCTACCAGTCGTACGCGGCCACCGAGGCCTTCAAGGGCTTCCAGAAGATCAGGGTGCGCTTCGGCCCGCCACCGCAACCGCCCTCCGGCGGCCCTCCCGAGGAAGAGGGCTGACCGCTGGGCGGCGGGCATGAGGGCGGCGTGCCGTGTCCGTGACACGACGCGCCGCACTGATGCGCTACTCCGCTCGTCTCAGCGGGGGGCGCGGCGGGTGATGCCGACGGTCAGGCCCATGGCGGCCAGCCCCAGGACCGCCGTCACGGCACCGATCCAGCAGTTGTTCCAGATGATGCCCGCCCGTGCGCCGTGCGTGGCGGTGACCACCCAGGGCGAGATGATGAGCCACACCCCGAGCGGGGCCACCACCCATGCCGGGCGGAGCATCCGTTCCGGAGCCAGGGCGGCACAGAACCCGATGAGACCGACTGCGACGCCGACGATCAGGTTGTTCACGGCGATGAACGGGGTGCCCGAGAAGTGCACGACCCAGGGCGAGATCGCCGCGTAGAGACCCGCCAGCAGGACCAGACCGCCCAGAGCGACGGCCGACCCGCTGGACGCGGTGCGTTCCAGCCGTTCCCGCATCTCCGCCAGGTCGGGATGCGTGGTCAGGCCGGTGGTGTGCTGCGCCATTGCTGTCGCCTCCTTTGATCAGGGGCGTTCTTTGCCTCATGCAATAGTTTACTCTGATTGGGTGGTTATGCCAGGTTTCTTCGGTTTTTTCGGGGATTGCTGGCGCCTATGACATGAGGGTGGCCGCGTCGCTGCGCTGTTTACGCAGGGCCCGGAAGGGTCACTCATCGTGTCGGCACGTGGCGGCAGAGGGGCGCGGCGAGGGAGCGGACATGGCGTTGGTGGCGGATTTCGTGTTGCAGCGGCTGCGCGAGTGGGGGGTCGGGCGGGTCTACGGCTACCCGGGCGACGGGATCAACGGACTGCTCGGCGCCTTCGACCGTGCCAAAGGCAGCCCGGAGTTCATCCAGGTCAGGCATGAGGAGATGGCCGCGTTCATGGCGTGCGCTCATGCCAAGTTCACCGGTGAGGTCGGCTGTTGCACGGCCACCTCCGGTCCCGGCGCGGTGCACCTGCTCAACGGGTTGTACGACGCCAAGCTCGACCACCAGCCGGTGGTCGCGGTGGTGGGTCAGCAGAAGCGGCTCTGCCTCGGCTCGCACTACCAGCAGGAGATCGCCCTCGAGCAGCTGTTCGCGGATGTCTCGGAGTTCTGCCAGATGGTGGTGCATCCGGGTCAGGCGCGGCACGTCGTCGACCGGGCGTTCAAGACGGCGCTGACCACTCGGGGCGTCGCGACGATCATCATTCCGGAGGACGTACAAGAGGCGGATGCCCAGCCGTCGCCGCCCAAGACGCACGGCTCGGTCTTCTCGAGTGTCGGCTGGAGCCGGCCGCGGGTTCTGCCCGATCCCGATGAGCTGCGCAAGGCCGCGGACATTCTCAACGAGGGCTCGAAGGTCGCCATGCTCATCGGCCAGGGAGCCGCCCACGCGGAGAGCGAGGTCGTTCAGGCGGCCGAACTGCTGGGTGCCGGGGTCGCCAAGGCGCTGCTGGGACGTGAGGTGCTGCCGGACGACCTGCCGTTCGTGACCGGTCCCATCGGTCTGCTCGGCAGCAAGGCCAGCGACAACATGATCCAGAACTGCGACACGCTGTTCATGATCGGCAGCAGCTTCCCGTACTCCGAGTGGCTGCCCGACGAGGGCCAGGCCCGCGGTGTGGAGATCGACATCGACGGTCGGATGATCGGCATCCGCTACCCGATGGACGCCCATCTCGTCGGGGACTCCAAGGAGACGCTCAAGGCTCTTCTGCCACTGCTCAAGCGCAAGGAGGACCGCAGTTGGCGCCAACAGATCGAGAAGGACGTACGGGAATGGAACGCCGTCTGTGAGAAGTGGTCCGACCAGCACTTCGGTGGGCGGATCAATCCCCAGGCCGTGGCGGCGGAGCTGTCGCCCCGGCTGCCGGACGACTGCATTCTGACGGCCGACTCGGGTTCGGGGACGAACTGGTGGGCGCGTCACCTGAAGCTGCGCAAGGGGATGCAGGCGTCCTTGTCGGGCACGCTGGCCACGATGGGGCCGGGGACGCCGTACGCGATCGCCGCGCGGTTCGCCTATCCGGACCGGCCGGTGATCGCGTTCGTCGGCGACGGCGCGTTCCAGATGAACGGCATGAACGAGATGATCACCATCAAGCGATACCTGGACCGGTTGTCCGGGCCAGCGCCGTTCGTCTTCTGCGTGTTCAACAACCAGGACCTCAACCAGGTCACGTGGGAGCAGCGGGCCATGGCCGGGGATCCCAAGTTCCCGGGTTCGCAGTACATTCCGGACGTCCCGTACGCGAAGTACGCCGAGCTCCTGGGCCTGAAGGGCGTGTACTGCGACAAGCCGAAGAAGATCGGCGCGGCCTGGGACGAGGCACTGTCCAGTGACAGGCCGGTGGTGCTGGAGTTCAAGGTGGACCAGGAGATCGCGCCGATCCCGCCGCACATCATGACCGAGCAGGGGAAGAAGGCCGCCAAGGCCGCCGTGCACGACCCCGAGAGGGTGGGCATCGCCACCAAGGGCGTGCGCCAGAAGCTCACCGAATACGCCGAGCGCCTCCCCGGGCGCCACCATGGGAACTGACCCGGGGTCCGTCGGGGCCGCCGGTCCGGCGCCGGACGAGTGCCGCATCGACGCGGTCGACGTGCACGCCTTCGAGGTGCCGACCGACGGTCCGGACGGCAAGGAGCAGGACGGAACGCTGGACTGGGAGTCCACCACGGTCGTGCTGGTCCGGGTCCACGCCGGCGGACGGACCGGACTGGGGTACACCTACGGGGACGTGTCGGCCGCCTCGTTCGTCGAGTCCAAGCTGGCGCCGGCGATCAAGGGCCAGGACGTGACCTCGCCGCCGGCCCTGTGGCAGCGGATGGGCGTGCAAATCCGCAACGCCGGGCGCCCGGGCGTCGGAGCCATGGCGGTGTCCGCCGTCGACGTGGCGCTGTGGGACCTCAAGGCGAGGCTGCTGGGGCTCCCCCTGGTCCGGCTGCTCCCCGTCTACCACGACCGCGTCCCCGTCTACGGCAGCGGCGGCTTCACGAACTACTCGCCGGCCCGCCTCACCGACCAGCTCACCGGATGGGTCGAACAGGGCATTCCCCGCGTCAAGCTGAAGACCTCGCGGGAACCCGAGCGCGACCCGCTGCGGCTGACCGCGGTGCGCAAGGCGGTCGGCGACGAGCCGGAGCTGTTCACCGACGCCAACGGGGCGCTCGGCCGCAAGGAGGCGCTCTACTGGGCGCGCCGCTTCCACGACGAGTGGGACGTGCGCTGGTTCGAGGAACCCGTCAGCTCCGCCGACCTCGAAGGACTGCGCCTGCTGCGCGAGCGCGGACCGGAACGACTCGAGATCGCCGCGGGCGAGTACGCCTACACGATGCGGGACTTCGTCAACCTCGTGGAGCGTCCCGCCGTGGACTGCCTCCAGGCGGACGTCACCCGCTGCGGCGGCATCACCGGCGTCCTCGAGGTGGCCGGCCTCGCGGCGGGCCATGACCTCGACCTGTCGGCGCACTGCGCCCCGGCGGTGTCCGCGCACGCCTTCTGCGCCGTACGACGCCTACGGCACCTGGAGTACTTCCACGATCACGTACGGGTCGAGGACCTGCTGTTCGACGGCACTCTGTCGCCGATGGGCGGTGCCCTGCGACCGGACACCGGCCGTCCGGGACTCGGGCTGGACGTCAAGTGGGCCGACGCCGAGCCGTACCGCGTCTACGGGCTGCGGTCGGCCTGACCAGGTCGCGAAGGAGAGGTGAGGATCCGATGGCGAAGGCAGCACGCAGGGCGAAGCGCGAGGTGCCGACCAGAACACACCCTGAGATCGCGGGCCCGCCGCGGGCCCGGATGACCCTCGACGTGGGCAGGCTGGAGCGGGCTCTGCGCAAGGCGGTGGAGGGCGAGGTCCGCTTCGACACCGCCTCCCAGGGGTTGTACGCGCAGGACGCGTCGAACTTCCGTCAGGTCCCCATCGGCGTGGTCGTTCCGCGCACCCTCGACGACGTGGTCGCGGTCCACAGGATCTGCCACCGCTTCGGTGCACCGATCCTCAACCGTGGTGGGGGCACGAGCCTGTCGGGTGAGACGGTCAACGAAGCGGTGGTGATCGACCACTCGAAATACCTCACCGACATCGGAGAGCTCGACGTGGACCGGCGCCTGGTCACGTGCGAGCCGGGTGTCATCAACGAGGAACTGAATCGGCACACCGGCCGGTGGAACCTGGTCTTCGGACCTGACCCGTCCTCCCACTCCCGGTGCGTCATCGGCGGCAACATCGGCAACAACTCCTGCGGTATCCACTCCGTGCAGGCGCAGCTGTACGGCCCCGGGCCCCGCACGAGCGACAACGTCCACGCGCTGGAGATCGTCACCTACGACGGAGCGCGCTTCTGGGTGGGTGTGCAGGAGGAGAAGGACCTCGACCGCATCATCGCCGAGGGGGGCCGCAAGGGGGAGATCTACGCCGCGCTGCGGGATCTGCGGGACAAGTACGCCGACGCCATCCGGGCCGGCTTCCGCTCCGCGGAGGACGTGCCGCGCCGGGTGTCCGGTTACAACCTCGACGAACTCCTCCCCGAGCGCGGCTTCAACGTCGCCCGTGCCCTCGTCGGCACCGAGAGCACCTGCGCCACCGCCCTGCGGGCCGTCCTCATGCTCACCCCCGCCCTTCTGCAGCGCACCCTCGTCGTGGTGGAGTACGACGACCTGGCCGACGCGGCCGAGCACTGCACGGAGATCGTCGAGCGGTTCCGGCCGATCGGTCTGGAGGCGCTGGACGACGAGCTGATCCGCGACCAGCAGGTGCAGAACATGAACGTGGAGGACATCCAGGAGCTTCCGCGCCTCGGCGGAGGGGCCTGGCTGCTCGTCCAGTTCGGCGCGGACTCCGCCGAGGAGTCCGTCGACCAGGCGCACCGGTTCCTGCGGTGGCTCACCGAGGACAAGGGGTATGACCGGGACCGCGTCCGTATCGCCAAGAGCAAGCAGGAGGGCGGCACCAGCGAGCACCTGTGGGCGATCCGGGAGAGCGGTCTCGGCTCGACCGCGTTCCCGCCGGACGGGAAGGACCACTGGCCGGGCTGGGAGGACTCGGCCGTCCCGCCGGACCGGATCGGCGAGTACGTGCGCGAGCTGCGCAAGGTGATGGACCGGCACGGCATCACGGGCGCCATGTACGGCCACTTCGGGCAGGGCTGCATCCACTGCCGGCTCAGCTTCGACCTGCGCACCGCCGACGGCCTGGCGACTTACCGGGCGTTCATGGAGGAGGCCGCCGACCTGGTCGTCTCCATGGGGGGCTCGGTCTCCGGGGAGCACGGTGACGGCCAGCAGCGCGGCGAGTTGCTGGAGAAGCAGTACGGGACCGAACTCGTCCAGGCCATGCGGGAGTTCAAGGCGATCTGGGACCCGCAGGGGAAGATGAACCCCGGCAAGGTCGTCGATCCCTACCGGATGGACGAGAACCTGAAACTGGGCACCGACTACAATCCGCCCCGGCACCCGACCAAGTTCGCCTACGAAGAGGACGGCGGGGACTTCGCCCACGCGACGCTGCGGTGCGTCGGGATCGGCAAGTGCCGCGTGCCGCAGGCCGAGACGACGATGTGCCCGAGCTACCAGGTCACCCGGGAGGAGAAGCACACCACCCGCGGCCGGGCCCGGCTGTTGTTCGAGATGCTGCAGGGCGAGGTGATCACCGACGGCTGGCAGTCCAAGGAGGTCGCCGAGGCGCTCGACCTGTGCCTGGCCTGCAAGGGCTGCACCAACGACTGTCCCGTCAACGTGGACATGCCCACCTACAAGGCGGAGTTCCTGTACCACCACTACAAGTCACCCCGCCGCCGGCGGCCCCGCTACGCCTACGCCTTCGGGTTCATCGACCAGGCCGCCCGGATCGCCTCGCGCGCTCCGGAAGTGGTCAACCTCGTCACCCACACCCCCGGACTGTCCCACCTCGCCAAGCTGGTCGCGGGCATCGACCGCCGCCGGCCGCTGCCCCGCTTCGCGCCCATGACGCTGCAGGAGTGGTTCACCCGCCGCGGCGGCACCGCCAACCCGAACGGGCGCCCCGTGGTCCTCTTCCCCGACACGTTCAACAACCACTTCCACACAGACGTAGGGGTGGCGTGTGTCGAGGCGATCGAGGCCGCGGGCTGGCGGGTGATCATGCCCGAGCAGCACCTCTGCTGCGGACGGCCCCTGTACGACTACGGCTTCCTGGACACCGCCGAACGCTATCTCCACCGGGTCCTGGACGTCCTGCGGCCCCATCTCAGGGCCGGCACACCGATCGTCGGCATGGAACCGAGCTGCCTGGCCGTCTTCAAGGACGAACTGCCCAAGCTGCTCCCGCACGACGACGACGCGAAACGGCTCACACGCAACGCCTACCACTTCCCGGAGTTCTTCCGGACGTTCGACATCGACCCTCCCTCCCTCAAGGGCAAGGCGCTGCTGTGGGGGCACTGCCACCAGCGCGCCACCGGCGGCATGGGCCCCGAGCAGGAGCTGCTGGAGAAGATGGGCCTGGAGGTGGAGAACCTCCAGGGCGGGTGCTGCGGGCTCGCCGGATCCTGGGGCTTCGAGTCCGGCAAGTACCAGATCTCCATGGAGTGCGGCGAACAGGCCCTGCTGCCCGCGGTCCGCGACGCCGACAAGGACTGCCTGGTCGTCGCCGACGGTTTCTCCTGCACCACCCAGATCAAGGACGCGCGCACGGGACGGCAGGCCCTGCACGTGGCCGAGGTGATGAAGATCGCCCGCGACAAGGGCGCCCATGCCATCACGCGGCGGCCCGAGCGCGGTGCCGCCCGCAGGCCGGCTCCGCCCTGGCGGGAACGGGCACGGCGGGTCGCGGTGGTGGCCGCGGTGGTGGCCGTCCTCTCGGCAGCCGGGGTCCGTGCGGTGCGCCGCTGAGCCGTGGTGCGTGCGCCCCGGGCCGGTCACTGCTCGCACGTGTGGCCGGTGCGGGCGGTTCGGGCGCCTGCGTGACGCGCGGCCGGTGAGGTCGGGCCGGTCAGTGCGTGACGCGCGGCCGCCAGTGGTGTTCGCAGAACCAGCGGCCGAACAGCGCACCGCCGTAGACCACGAACCCGACACCGGTCAGCCAGGACTCCAGTACGAGGACCACCCCGAGCGGTCCGTAGCTGACCGCGTTGCTGACGATGAGCGGTGTGAAGACGAGATAGGAGAAGACCCGCAGACCGATCAGCCCGACCATGGTGGCGAGCGCGCCCGGCAGCAGGTCCCGCCAGCGGACCTGGCCGCCCAGGAGGAAGCGCTGGCCCCACCAGAAGAACAGCACGCCGGTCGCCAGGGACGCCACGACCCGCAGCCATCCGTGCAACGCCAGACGTGTCTGCACCTCCTGGTAGAGGTAGGCGGTGAGCACGATCAGCCAGGTGGCCTGGCGCCAGATGCGGTGCCACGGGCCGGGAGGCAGGTTCCAGATCCGCTCGTACCCGTTCTGGACGCTCCCGCCGAAGGACACCCCGAACACGGCGAGCAGAATCCCGCCCCACACGCTGGTCGCGCTGATCACCTTGCGCGGCGCGGTGGTGATGTCGGTGACCACCTGCGCGGACCGGCCGGACAGCCCCATGCCGTCGACCAGCCACGTCGTGAAGCCCCCGTGCGCCAGAGGGTCGGCGGCCGCCACCACGATGAGCAGGGGCGCCAGCGTCACCAGAGCCAGAGTGGCGAAGCCGAGGGCGCGGTGCATCAGCTCCAGTTCACGGCCGCGCCGGACCAGGTCGTACGTCTTCAGCCGGTCCCACATGTGGTGCACGGCCTGCCGGATCAGTTTCACGGCCCGCTCCGCGATCATCCTCCCGCTCCTTGGGCGCCCCGCCGATGCATGACGGGTGATCGGGGGGCGCGGGGACAAACGTTGGACGGCACGGGCGGACCGCCGTGAACCCCGAACGGGTTCCCCCGGGTCACAGCACCTTGCGCCGGACCAGGGCCGCGAGGACCGAGGCGCCCGGGAGCAGTGGCGGCCGGACCGTCAGGACCGGTAGCCGATCACGGTGGCCGTGGCCAGGGCCACCGGCGCGCCGTACGCGACCAGGTGGCCACCAGCCATCGTCACCTCGAACCGGAGAACCGGGCGAGCGGGCCCCTGTGCCGGAGCACGGCGTAGCCGATGCCGAGCCCCAGGGCCACCGGCACCTCGAGAGCGCCCGCGACGGCCAGCGCGCCGAGACCCACGTACAGGGGCAGGCCGTGGGCGTCGGGCAGGACCCGGCGCGCGGCGGCCACGGGAACCGTGACGGCGTCGACCGCCCAGGTGGCGGCCTCGCCGAGCGAGGGGACGGTCAGTGTGATCGTGCGCCCACCGCGGGCGGCGGGCGGTTTCCTCTCCGGCCGTCTCACGGCCGACTGCCGCACGACCGGCCGAGTCGCCACGGCCTGCCTCACGGTCGCCTGTCTCGTGGTCGCCTGTCTCGCTGCGGGCTGTCTGGTGGCGGGCTGCCTCGTGGTCGGCCGTTTCGCGGACGACTGTCGCGCGGACGACCTCGTCTTCGCCTGGCTCGCCGTCGGCGGTGTCGCGGACGCCTGCCTTGTCGTCGCCTGCCTTGTCGCCGGCTGTCTCGTGGTCGGCCGTCCTGTGGTCGGCTGTGTCGCGTCCGGCTGCCCGGCGACCGGCCGTCGCGCGGCCGACGAGGCGTCGGATCGCTGCCTCCTGCGCGCCGCGGCGGCGGGCTGCCCCGCCTTCGTCGTGCTCGTCACCGTGCGTCTCTGAGCGGTCTTCACCGGGCGCTTCTGCGTGGACTTTCGCGCGGTCTTCGGCGTGGTCACGGTTCACATCCGTTCGTGGGTCCGGGACATCGCCCCCCACCGAGGCAGACGGTACCGGCGGGGAAAGGGGCCTGCGAGCCGGGAATCCGTTCGGATCAGCCCGCCGGGCGGGTGCTTACGGTGCGCGCGATGATCGGATCCGTACCAGGACCGGTCCGCTCGGGAGGTGGCACGGATGTCGCTGCTGTCAGGGACGCGCCTGCCACTGCCGGGCCCGCTGGCCGACGGCCTGGCCGCCGGTGCCCGGGGCGCCGCAGAGGCGGCCGTGACGTTGCTCGGCCTCGGCCGGCGGGACGTGTGGTCCCGCCCCGGCCGCTGCCACATCCAGCTCCGCGGTGTGCACGGTCCCGGCGGTATGCGGGTGGGCCGGATGGTGGAGCGCGCTCTGGAGGAGCATCCCGGGGTGCTGTGGGCGCGCGTGAACGCACCGGCGGAACGGGTCGTCGTGGAACTGGCCTCGCCGCCGCCGTCACGGCAGGAGCTGCTCCGGATCGTCGCCCACGCCGAGTCCCACGGGGCCACCGCCACCGCGGAGACCGGCGAGCACGACGAATGGTGTCCCGGACCGCACCACCCCTGCGAGGCGGCCCGCAGCCGGCCCGCACTCCCGGTCCTCGCCGCGGACATCGCGGGCCTGCTCCTCTCGGCCGCCACCCGCCTGTCGCCGTGGACACCGCTGCCTGCGGAGGTCGGGGCGCTGGCCACCGCCGTCCAGTGCCACCCCCGGCTGCGCAGGCTGGTCACCTTCGGCCTCACGGAACTGGAACGCCCCGAATCGGTGGTTCCGACGCTCAACGCGCTCGTCCAGGGCCTGGCCACCCGTGGCGGAGGACTGATGCTCGACGCCGCGCAGCGCATCGCGCAGTGGCGGGAGGCCAACGCGACCCTCGAGGCGTGGGCCGACGCGGAGCCGCGGCTGGTGCGGGGACCGGAACACGCGCAGGCCGAGCCGGTCGTCGTGGAACGGCCGCGAGCGCACCGCGACGTGACGGCACGTTACGCCGAACGGGCCCTGGGGGCGGGCGCCGCGGTGGGTTGCCTGGCCGCGCCGTACGCGGGACCGCGGCGCGCGCTCGCGGTGGCGCTGGCCGGCATGCCGAAGGCTCCCGAGGCCGGGCGCGAGGGCTTCGCCACCAGCCTCGGCCGGTTCCTGGCGCTGCGCGGCGTCGTGGCCATGGACCGCGGTGCGCTGCGCCGCCTGGGCCAGGTGGACACCGTGGTGCTGGACGTGGACGTGCTGCGCGGCGGGCGGTACGAGCTGACCGACCTGGTGCCGCTCGACGGCGCCGACACCGAACAGTGCTCCGACCGGCTCTTCGGCCTCTTCGACCCGGCCGCGCCGACCCGGGTCCGGCGCGACGGCGAAGGCTGGGTGCTCGGCCCGCTTCAGGACCTGGAGCTGACCGGCCGCACCGGGCACCCGGCCGCCGAGCGGCTGCGGTCCCGGGGCAGCGAACAGGTGCTGGGGCTCGCCCTGCGGCGCCGCCTGATGGCCGTCGCCGGTGTGGCGACGCAGACCCTTCCGGGCGCGCAGGCCCTGGCCGCGGCCGCCCGACGCTCCCAGATCCGGGTGGTTCTCGCCGGCGACCGGACCGACCCGGGGCTCGGCTTCGTCGACGCGACGGTGCCCTCAGGGCGTCACCTGGTGGCGTCGGTGCGGGCCCTGCAGGCGGACGGCGCGGTGGTGCTGCTGGTGTCGGCCGACCGCCGTGCGCTCGCGGCGTCGGACTGCGGCATCGGCGTGCACCGGGACGGGGAGCCGCCGGCCTGGGGCGCCGACCTGCTGGTCGGCACCGATCTGGAGTCGGTGGCGCTGATCCTGTCCGGCGTCGGCGTGGCCCGCCGGGTCGACCGGGACAGCGCCGTGCTGTCCACCGGCGGCAGCGGCATCGGCGCGGTGGCGGCGTTGCGGGCACCGGCCGCCGAGGCGTGCTCGCGCGGGCAGTCGGCGTGCAACACGGCCGGGGCGATCGCCTTCTGCCTGGGCGTCTGGCGCGCCCGGCAGCTCTGCTCCCGCCCCGTCACCCCCTCCGTGGCGACCGTCCCCTGGCACCTGATGCCGCCCGCGCGCGTCCTCGAGAGGTTGCGGACGTCCGCCGACGGGCTCTGCCCGGAGGAGGCCGCGGCGCGGGCCAAGGGCCCCTCGGCGACGGGCGCCGCGCCGCACACCACCCTGCTGTCCGCGTTCGTCGAGGAACTGGCCAACCCGCTGACACCGGTGCTCGCCGGCGGGGCCGCCCTGGCCGCCGCCGTCGGGTCCGGTGCGGACGCCGCACTCGTCGCCGCGGTCACCGCCACGTCGGCGCTGGTCGGCGGCGTGCAGCGGGTCCGCACCGAGCGTGCCCTCGCCGAGTTGACCGCCCGCTCCGCGGTCGGGGCCCGGGTGCGGCGCGGGGGCGTCGAGCGGCTGGTCACCGCCGAAGAGCTGGTCCCGGGGGACGTCGTCGTGCTGAGGCCGGAGGACGTGGTGCCCGCCGACTGCCGGCTGCTGTGCGCCGAGGGTCTGGAGGTCGACGAGTCGTCACTGACCGGCGAGTCCCTGCCCGTCGCCAAGACCCCGGCCCCCGTGGTCGCCGCTCAGCTCGGCGAGCGCTCCTCGATGCTCTACGAGGGCAGCACCGTCTCCGCCGGAGAGGCGGTCGCCGTGGTGGTGGCCACCGACGCGGCCACCGAGGTCGGGCGCACCATGGTCACCGCGCGGGAGGCCGCACCGGTCACCGGCGTCGAGGCGCGGCTGTCGTCGCTGACCAAGGCCAGCCTGCCCGTGGCGACGGCGTCCGCGGTCGCGGTGGCCGGGGCGGGACTGCTGCACGGGCGCCCGCTCGCCCAGAGTCTCGCCTCCGCGGTGAACCTGGCCGTCGCCTCGGTCCCCGAAGGGCTGCCGTTCCTCGTCAACGCCGCCCAACTGGCCTCCGCGCGCCGCCTGGCCGAGCAGGGCGCCCTCGTCCGCAACCCGCGCACCATCGAGGCGCTCGGCCGGGCCGATGTGCTCTGCTTCGACAAGACCGGCACCCTCACCGAGGGCGACCTCCAGCTCGTCGCGGTCAGCGACGGGGAGCGGAACGTGTCCGTGGACCGGCTGGGCGCGCGGCACAAGGCGATCCTGTCCGCGGCGCTCCGGGCCACCCCCGCCGCCCGGCAGTCCGAGCCGATGGCCCACCAGACCGACCGGGCGGTGGACGCCGGGGCCCGGCGGGCACGGGTGTCGGTGGGCCGCGGCGCGCCCGGCTGGCGGCGCACCGGCACCCTGCCCTTCGACCCGTCCCGGGCCTACCACGCCACGGTGGGCAGTACCGCCGGCTCCACCCTGCTGAGCGTCAAGGGCGCCCCGGAGACCGTACTGGCCCGCTGCGGGCGCAGACGCCGGAACGGGGCCGAGAGCGCGCTCGACCACGCCGGTCGCAGGGCACTCGCCCGGGCCACGGAGGAGCTCGCCGGCGCGGGCCGCCGCGTCCTCGCCGTGGCCGAGCGCACCCTGGGGCACGGCGAGGAGCTGACCGACGACGCGGTGCGGGACCTGGCCTTCGTCGGCTTCGTCGTCCTCGCCGACCCGGTACGCCCTTCAGCCGCGCCGGCCACCGCCCGGCTGCGCGCGGCGGGCGTCCACACCGTCCTGCTCACCGGGGACCACGCCGCCACCGCGGAGGCCATCGCGGCCTCCGTCACCGGTGAGCCGCACCAGAAGGTCTGCACGGGGCCGGAGTTGGACGCGCTCGACGACGACGAACTCGACGCGCTGCTGCCCACGGTGGACGTGATCGCGCGGTGCACCCCGCACCACAAGGTCCGTATCGTCGAGGCGTTCCAGCGGCTCGGCCGCGTGGTGGCGATGACCGGCGACGGCGCCAACGACGCCCCGGCCATCCGGCTCGCCGACGTCGGCATCGCCCTGGGGCGGCGCGGCACGCCCGCGGCGACGGCCGCGGCCGATCTCGTCATCGGGGACGACCGCCTGGAGACGATCGTCGCCGCGCTCACCGAGGGCCGCGCGATGTGGACCTCGGTCAGGACCGCGCTGGCCATCCTGATTGGCGGCAACCTCGGGGAGGTCACCTTCAGCGTGATCGCCTCGGCCGTGGCGGGCAGCTCACCGCTCAGCGCCCGTCAGATCATGCTGGTGAACCTCCTCACCGACCTCGCCCCCGCGCTGTCCATCGCCGTCCGCACGCCGGCCGAGAGCACCGGGGAGCAGCTGCTGCGGGAGGGACCGCACCAGTCGCTGGGCACCTCGCTCACCCAGGAGATGGTGCAGCGCGGGCTCACCACGGCGCTCGGCGCGGGACTGGCATGGACGGCCGCCCGGTTCACCGGCACGCGCCGCCGCGCCGCCACGGTGGCGCTGGTCGCGGTGGTCGGCACCCAGCTCGCCCAGACCCTCACCAGCGGCGGCGCGGACCTCCAGGTGCTCGCCGCCACCCTCGGTTCGGCCGCCGTGCTCGTCGGCATCGTCCAGACCCCGGGCATCAGCCGGTTCTTCGGTTCCACTCCGCTCGGCCCCGTCGGCTGGGGCACCACTGTGGCGTCCATCGCGACCGCCACGCTCCTCCACGGGACGCTGAAGCCGCTCTCGCAGCGCCTGGCCGATGCGGGGTGGCTGCCCGCCGGAGGCGAGGACGCCGGAGTGGAGGCGCCCGGGGACGTCGCGCCCGTGCCGGCGGCCGCCGCGCTGACGGCCTGGCTGAGCGGTGCGCTGTCCCGCCTGGGCCTGCCCGTGCCCGGGGTGGGCACCGTCGTCGCGTGAGCGAACAGCCGGTCCCGCGTTCCCGTCACTCCTCGGGCGCGTCCCCGTCCACCCGGTATGTCCTGGTCCAGGTGGCGCCACAGCGGCAGCGGGACGACTCGATCAGTTCGCCGTCCTCGCTCACACTCAGACCGTGTCCGATGCGCACGTGAACATGTTCCCCCACGGCGCGTCTCCTCTCGCTGACGGAAGCCGGCGGAAGAGCCATTGAACGAGATGCCGCGGCAGGGGGTAAGAGCACGTTCGCATGATGAGACGTTTCGAGAAAAGCGCGGATTCCTCCCGGACGTCACAGACGTGAGAATGAAA
>NZ_PQSR01000021.1 GCF_002920635.1 Streptomyces sp. Ru72
ACATTGCCGGCTGCTGATCCGACCGCAACCGGAGAAGCGGCGAACTCGCTTTCTACCGCTGCTTCTCACCGCGTCCGGTGCCGCTGTGCGACCTGGTCCGTGTGGCCGGGCGGCGCTGGACGGTGGAGGAGACGTTCCAGGCCGGAAAGGGCCTGGTCGGACTGGATGAGCATCAAGTCCGCCGCTGGGCGTCCTGGCACCGCTGGGTCACCCTCGCGATGCTCGCCCATGCCTTCCTGGCCGTCACCGCAGCCGCTGGACGCCGTAACCATCCCACGCCCGACGACCTGATCCCCTTGACCAGCAACGAGGTCCAGCACCTCTTCAGCGCGCTGATCAGCCCCGTCCACGACCTCGCGCACCGACTCCTCTGGTCACACTGGCGGCGGCAACACCAGGCCCGCGCCCGTGACTCTCACTATCGACGGCAAGCGGCCGCCCGACTATGAAGATCACGATCTACGGCTGGAGTACTAGAGCGACCGAAGAGCGTAGCCGAGGTCAGGGCCGTAGTTGCCCCAGCACTGGATATCACCGGTGTCGGACACAAGGTCACCGAGATACCAGTCGCCGTTGTCTGCCCGCACCGCGCAGAGCCCCTCCACATTGATCGCGCAGTCGGCTTGGAGAGGTTCGCCGTGCAGGGTGACGGTGCCGAGGGTGGTGAGAAACTGGGCTTGTGGGCAGCCGGTGACGCGCTGAATGTCAGCCATGGTCCAGGGTTCGGGGAGCCGCTCGTCGCGGGGCTCGGTAGCGGGGAGCAGTTCCACTACGGCATGGCCGAGGCGTGGCCGGATCCACTCACCGTCGCGTTCTGTGCCGAGCACACCGCCGAGGAAGGCCATCTCGAGTGTGCCGGTGGGCGTCTCCCAGCGGAACGGGACGCGGGAGATGTGCGAAGGGAAGTCCCTCTCGTCGGTGGTTCCCGGGCCGAACGACTGCTTGGGAGACGGTCCATCGTCGGTGTATCGGTGGGCGAAGAAAGCATTGATCCAGCCAGTGACTTTATCGCCGCCGGACGCCGACTCCCACTTGTAGAGCGAACGCCAGAACTCCTGGTCGACACCCCACCCCGAGGCCGTCGCGCCGATCGAGTCCAGCACCGGGTGCAAGGCGGCGAACCACGGCCGCAGGGCTTCGAACCATCCTTCCAGCTCCCGCACCCGACCCGCCAGCAGGCGCCAGTCTCGGTCCGTGCCCTCCAGCCGGATCCGGGGAATGCCGCAGAGCGAGGTCCATCGGAAGCGGTAGTACGGGCTGACCACGTCCATCAGCGCCACGAGTGCGGCCGTGGCGTCGGCGGAGGTGGTGGTCGAGAAGGCGGGCTGGAACAGATCGGCTACATCGTCGCCGATGCGGGCACGCAGGGGCTGTTGGACCAGGTTGATCGAGCGCTCCCAATCCAGCGGGGCCAGGTCGTCGCGGACGGCGATGGTCTGCCGGTGTCCCGGCGTTTCAGTGAAGAGTCCCGCGTATGTGGCGGAGTTGAGACGGACGTGGACGGCTACCTCGTGCACGACGGCGTACCAGAACAGGTCGGGGGAGAGGCTCAGTGGCAGGTGAGCCTTGAAGCACAGGTGGACGGCGCGCAGCAGGAGGCTGGAGGTGGGCTCCCTGGTCTTCGAAGCGTCGGTGGACCAGCCGACAAGGCGATCGGTGCTGCGGTGGTGGAAGCGCGCCTGGTCGCGGAGCACAGCCCGCAGGAAGCGCTCGTTGCCGAGTTCGGTGAGCTCGGAAGCGAGCCGAGCGGCCTCGGCGTCTTCAGCGAGCGGCAGGTCTATCTCGAAAGCCATCCG
The DNA here is from genome assembly GCF_002920635.1 of Streptomyces sp. Ru72. Lineage (GTDB taxonomy): Bacteria > Actinomycetota > Actinomycetes > Streptomycetales > Streptomycetaceae > Streptomyces. The sequence continues at coordinate 1,797 of NZ_PQSR01000021.1, forward strand.
TACCCCCCGGAAACCATGATCTGCGCTGATCGTAGTGGCAGTTCAGGGCAGGATTGGGGACGCGGCACCCGTCTTCCGGATCTTCCGGTCACCCGAGCTTGCCCAGGGCCTCTTCCACGAGGGGCGGATGACGGGCCGGATGGGCGGGAGAGGCGGCGCCGCCAGTCGGGGACCGGGGCAGCGCACCGCCGGAAGGCGTCCGCTCCGGTCGCCGGACGGGCCCGCCGCCGACGGCTGCGCCGCAGTCGACGGCGGGCCCGGCAGCGCGGTGAAAGTGCTGCGGAGCTGGCGGACCGTGCCTGGCGGGCGCTACGGCAGCTTCACGAACGGCGCCAGGAAGGCGCGGGCGCCCGGGGTGTCCAGGCGGTATGACACGTTCGTCGCGTAGCACGGGCCGTCGCCGGTGATCGTGGTGGCCGCGAGCACACTCCGGCCGCCGATCACGGCGAAGTTGGGGCCGCCGGAGTCGCCGTAGCAAGCGCCGCCGTTGCCCTGGGGTGCGGTCATCGCCAGGCGGACCCATGCGTCGTTGAGGGCGTCGAAGGTGACAGGCGCCTTCATCCGGACGCCGCCGCCGGGGTGGGTCTGGCCGCCGGGGCCGCGCTGGGCCTCCTGGGTGCCGTATCCGGCGACGAACCAGTCGGTGGAGTTCAGCGCCTGCGGGCCGAGCGCGCCGAGCTGGTTGGCGGTGGGCAGCGTGGCCGGAGTGAAGGACCAGCGGGCCTTGACTTTGGCCGCGGGCAGCTCGATCACCGCGATGTCGTGCGGGTCGGAGGCGGGCCCGGGGTAGTCGGGATGGCTGTGGGCGGTGCCCTGGATGGCGATGGCGCCCGCCTGCGCGGCCGGATCGCCTGGATACTTCTTTGCGGCGGCGTCGAGGCCGGCCTGCACGTCCTGGTCCAGGGAGACGTAGAACTTCACGTTGTCGGGCCAGTCGGTGGTGCAGTGCGCGGCAGTCAGGAACGTGTCCGCGTCGATCATGGTTCCGGAGCAGACCCAGTCGACCCGGTCGGGTGTCGTGGGGTCGCCGTCGTCGTCCCAGGTCGCGACCAGCGCGCCGACCTCGGTGCGCTCGGGTGCGGGTGTCGCGTTATAGGAGTTGATGGCCGACGACGGCAGAGCGGTGGCCAGCACGGCGGCACAGGCTGCGGCGGTGACGGCGGACGCACGTAGGGCGGTCAAGAGAAACCCTTCTACCGATGGGACGGGGTGTTCTCCTGTGGGGGGTGGAGCAGCGCCAGTGAAGCGCCTTGGAGCGGTCGCGACAAGAGCACGCCCGCCTCTTCCAGGGTTTTCCCTCTGCGCGATGCACTGCGCGCCAGCCCGGCAGCCGACGCCCGCACGTCATACCCGAGCCAGAACCCAGTTTCTCGGGTAAGTACTCACATTCGTGACCGGCCGTGCACGGTATCTCGGCGGCAGTCCCGGCACGAGATCCGGCATTGGAGGACACTCCCGAAGCCGATTAGCCCGTTGCCGTCCGACGGCGTCAGGATCGCCGCGAACCGTTCCGCCACGTCCTCGAGGTGCGCAAGGGTCCGGTGGACTGTGTACGACGCCGTCTGTGGACTGTGGTGTTCCTTCGGCAAGCGGGAGGCCCACCCACCTTGTGGTCTTCACCGTGGTGGCTGTGCCACTTTCCGGGGAGCCGTTCCGAGTCGACCCGGGGAGACGTTTCACTGCGTCAGACAAGATCGATGTCAGTGACTTCGGATGTCACTCCCCACTGTCAGTGCCGGGTGGAAGACTGGCGGGCATGATCGAACCGAACCCGAAAGCGGACCTTCTCCGATACCTGCAAGAGGGGCGTGATGCCCTGGTCTGGAAGCTCGATGGGCTCTCCGAGTACGACATCCGCCGTCCGCTGACCCCCACGGGCACGAACCTGTTGGGGCTGGTCAAGCATGTGGCCGGCGTGGAACTGGCGTACTTCGGCGACACGTTCGGACGGCCGTTCTTCGACGAGGAGCCGCCGCCCTGGTGGTATACCGAGGAGCCGGAATCCAACTCGGACATGTGGGCCACTGCAGAGGAGTCACGGGAACAGATCGTCGGGCTGTATCGGCAGGCGTGGGAGCACTCCGACAGCACAATCGCGACGCTGCCGCTTGACGCGATGGGTCACGTCCCGTGGTGGCCGGAGGAACGACGAGAGGTGACACTGCACCACGTCCTGGTACGCGTGATCTCCGATACTCAGCGACACGCCGGCCACGCCGACATCGTGCGAGAGCTCATCGACGGATCCGTCGGATATTCGCAAGGCAAGGACAACATGTCACCAGGGGATCAGGCATGGTGGGAGGACCACCGGAACCGACTGGAGCGCGTGGCCCGGGAAGCAAACGGCTGATCTCGCCCTGCTGCTGACCCCCCTCTTCTGGCGGTGCTGCCGCCGCCTCCACCGACGTTACGGCGCAATGCCGAACACTTCCTGGCCTTCGTCGGCATCGCCGCAGCCCTCATCTGCCACCGTCGAATCAAGCCTCCTTCGGCGACGACCGGGAACCGGCCGTCCTCCAAAGCCAGGGACACGCGGGGCTCCTTGCCGATGTTTCTGACCTTGACGGAGCCGTGAACCAAACCGATCCACCACCGGGAGTTCTGGTAGACGAACCAGACAGGCGTGACGTGGGCAGAGCCATCCGGACGCACGGTGCACAGCCAGACGTTCTTTTCCTCGGCCGCCAAGCGCAGACGGACGGCTGGCCCTGGCTCGTTCAGAAGATCACTCACTCCACTATCGGACCGGCAGACGTGATGCGTCCGTGACGCATTTCGCGGTCGGTGCCCGCGAGGGCCTAGGTGCCGCCACGACGGGTGAGGAGGCGTTGGTGCCGCCGTGGTCGCCCCAGCCGGAAGCGCCGCAGGTGTCGTGGACCGCGACGCCGGTGGCCGGGCCGGCGACCGGCGACACGTCCGCGACGGTGCGGTGGGAGCAGCCCGTGTCCGACTGCCGGGAAGACTTGGCCTCGCCGGCGGAGCACCCGATGCCGTGCCGCCGGTGCTGTCGGTGCACCATGCCGGCTCGCTCCAGCCCCGGGAGGTGCCCGAGCGGACGAGCGAGGTGCCGACGACCGCCGTGACGTGCGGGGGAGGAGGCCGGGTATACGGTGCCGTAGCCGTCGTCCCCCGCGCTGACGCTGATGGACACGGGCGGGCGAGTTCCCTCGGGACGGGGCGGTTCAGCCGCTGAGGAGAACCGTCGCGTATCCACGGGCCGACGTCCCCGTGTGCGTCAGCACCCTGATCACCGGGGTCGCGCTCGGGGCCGGAGGGTTCCGCCGTGGCCGTGCCGCTACTTGAGCTCGGCGGCGGTGTAGAAGCCGCTCACGACGAGAACAAGCTTGTAGTTGGCCTTGTCGACGCTCGTCGGCTGCAGCAAGTAGGCGGGCACGGTCTTGACACCGTTGTTGTAGCCGTATCTGTTGTTTATCTGCAGCGGCTTCTTGTTGAGTATGTCGACGACCATGTCTGAGGCGGCCTGGGCGAGCTGGCGGACGTCCTTGTAAACGGTCTGCGACTGCTGACCCGCGATGATCGACTTCACCGAGGGCAGTTCGGCGTCCTGACCGGTGATGACCGGGAAGGGCTTGCTGCCGGAACCGTAGCCGTCCGACTTCAGCGCGGACAGGATGCCGATGGAGATGCCGTCGTACGGCGACAGGACCGCGTCGACCTTCTTGCTCCTGTACGACCTGGTGAGGATGCCGTTCATGCGCTTCTGCGCGGTCGGCCCGTCCCAGCGCAGGGTGGTGACCTGGTTGAGCGCGGTCTGGCCGGACTGGACGACCAACTGCTTGTTGTCCAGGTACGGCTGCAGGAGGTGCATCGCGCCGTCGAAGAAGTATTTGGTGTTGTTGTCGTCGGGAGAGCCGGCGAACAGCTCGATGTTGTACGGGCCCTTGCCGTGATCCAGGTCGAGTTTGTTGATGATGTAGGAGGCCTGGAGCCGGCCGACCTGATCGTTGTCGAAGGAGACGTAGTAGTCGACGTTCTTGGTTCCGAGGATGAGCCGGTCGTAGGAGATCACCGGGATGTGCGCGTCGGCAGCCTGTTGGAGCACGCCGTTCAGCGATTTGTTGTCGATGGCCGCGATGATGAGCGCATCGACGCCCTGCTTGATCAGGTTCTCGATCTGTGAGACCTGGGTGTCCGGGTCGTTCTCGCCGTAGACCAGCTTGCTCTCGTACCCCTTGGCCTTCAGGTCTTCGACCATGCTCTTGCCGTCGATGATCCAGCGCTCGGAGGACTGGGTCGGCATGGCGATGCCGATGGTGCCGCCCTTGGGGCTGCCCTCGCTGGTCTGGCCGGAGCCGCAGGCGGACAAGGTGAGGGCGAGGGAGGCGGCTCCGGCGATGGCGGCGAGGGCGGCTCTTCGGTTGTGCATGGGGATCGTTCCTTGTTCTTCTGGTCGTTGCGGAGGATGACGGCGTTATCGGATGCCGGTGGGGAGACGATGGAGCGGGGGACGGGCAGCCGGCGAGCAGGTCGAGAGCGCCTCAGTCGGGCCGAACCTGCTTCCGCGCGGTGTCAAGATTCCGGTCCCGCAGATGGTGCTGTACGGGTAGACACCACCTGGACGCCCTGGACAGGCCGAATCTCAGACAGAGCGGTGCGCCGTGGCTCGATCAGCTCGGCGACCTCGAAGATCCTTACGTAGCTGCCGCGTGAACAACCGGCGGGTCGCGGAGCCATGATGGCAGGTCAGGTAACCCGGCGCGTTGCTTGAGCTGCTGCTCGGACACCTCGGTGTCCCACAGATCGCCGATCAGTGTGTCGGTGCGGCCCTGCGTCCGGGCCTCTCCGAGGCTCGTGATTGCTTTGCCGGTGTGCACCTGTACGCACGTCAGGCTGCGCCACCGCGCATCAGTCGCGTGTGTGCTTATTCCAGTGATACGCAGGACACTTGCCTTTCAATCGTTCGGGATATCGACAGATGTTCGGAATGTTGGCTGGACACTAAGAGGGGGTGTGCGGGGTGTCAACGGGGCGAACAGGAACGGTTATGGAAAGGTGTTGGAGATCGCGTACGGTCCCCAACAGGACGACGATGCCCGTCGGTTCGGCCGTCGGCGCGCGGTCGCCGAAGCCGGCACCGCGCCCGCCCTGCCGCCGGCCCTGCTCGCCGACCACGGTCGACAAGTCGTTCGCGTACAGGCCGCCGGACGGCAACCGCATGTGCGCCGCCTACCGGGGCGAGGCCAAGCTCGACGCCCGCGACGCTACGTCGTCGCCGACACCGCCCGCCTGCGAAGAAGCCATGGTCAATGCCGGTTGCAACCGGTGGAGGCACCGTCAGCAGGCGCGGATCGTGGGAGTCGGCCTCGCGTATGTCGGGACCCGCTGTCTGGGCTACCTGCGCCGGTACCGCTACGGTACGCGCGTCTGCGCCGGAGGCTCGGGCGTGAATGCCGGCCGCGGCATCACGCTCGACACCACCTGCTTCACCAGCAGCAATCGCTCCACATCCCGCAGCCGCATGCGCCACGAACGTAGGCACAAGCAGCAGTGGATGCGCTACGGAGACCGGTTCGCCTACATGTGCCTCGGAGCAGGAAGCAATCCATGCCACAACCGTTGGGAACGCCGCGCCGGATGGAGGGACCGGGGGGAGGGGCACAACTGCTGAACCGGTCCCGGCCACTACCGAAGTGGATTCCCTTCGTGCTGCTCGGGTCGGTACTCGGCCTGGCTCTTCTCAGCGCTGTCGGTGTCCGGGTGTACGGGGTCCGCAACATGTCCGACCCTCAGACGCCCCTCCTCGTCGGTATCCGCGTCGACGGATCCCGCATCTCGGTCAAGGCACCCACCTGCCCCACGGACAAGGTCGGGACCGTCGAGGTGTACGACAGTGACTCCGACAAGCTGCTGTGGCGGGCAAGCGGACCGAAGACACCAGAGGACGAACAAGGAGCGGTCACGCTCTGGAAGGCAGACGATTTCTCGAAGGCGGGGCCAAAGGCACAGCCCAAGACCCTGCCGACGAACCTCGACATCTCCGTCACGTACACCGGCACCAAGGACGGGGCAGGAGACACATTCAACGTCCCCAGGGTCGAATCCGCGCACATCCCCGAAGAGCAGTACTGGACGTACGACGGTCCCAAGACGGCTGCACAGCTCGATGCGCAACTCAAGTGCGGCGACCGTACGTGACAAGGAGGCCGATACCGTAGGCAGCAGTCCGCAGCCGTCAGGACGCGGTGGAGCGCGGAACAAGTCGCCTCAAGCGCCACCGCGCGGTGGCGACGAGGTGCGGCAAACTCGCCGTCCGTTACGAGGCGACCGTGCTGGCCGCGGCCAGCAACGAGTCGCTGTGACCAGCACGGTGGAACGCGCCCTGACTCCGATTGTCGCGCGATGGTCCGAGATCGCGGTCGTGGCTCCCGCCGCGAAGCCGGAGCCCGTATGGGAGCGTTGACAGCTGGAGGTCGGACAGATCTGGGCCGTCGGTCTTCCGTGCTTTCTCAGCCGACGTGGAGGATACGAAAACGATCGGGTTCCGCCGGGTCCCGATCAACGACTTGGATCGGTGTCCAAGCCTGTTGCCACACATTGCTGCCCGGCGTGCGGGAGAACCGGATCGGCCCGCGGGTGCCCTCGACCGCCACGCGCGGCCATGACTCGGCGATGGCCGCCCGGTCCGTGCCGTGGGAACGCAGCACCTCGGCGAGGACGGTGACGGCGTCCCAGCCCTCGAAGGCGACGAAGGAGGGCGCTTCGCCCAGCCGCTCGCGGAGCTCCTTCCCGACGCGTTCGCCGAGCGGACCGAGGCGCTTGGGCAGGTAGCGCAGGAACGGGATCCCGGCGCCGTCCTCGCCCAGCGCCGCGGCCCATGCGGGGAACTCTGGTTGTCCGGCCGGAGCGCCGATCAGGATCTCCGCGAGCCGCCGGTCGCCCCGGAGGGCCCTGACGATCGGCACCGCCGGCTCCGGATGGCCGACCAGCAGGAGGAGCACCGTCGCGCCGTGGTCGACGAGAGCGTCGCACAGGGCCTCGGGGGTGAGCGCGTTCGTGTCGAGTTCGACGACGGTGCCGCCGCGGGGAGCGAGGTGGTCCCGCAGGACGCGGGTCCCGGACGCCCAGTAGACACTCGGCTGGGTCGCCACGGCGATCCGACTCCGGCCCGCGCCGAGGAGGAAGTCCGCGTAGATCCGCCAGCCGTGGGACTGGGCTGGGGCCAGGCGCGCGACCCACTCCGTCGGCTCCTCGGTGAGCGAGTCGAGCACCGCGGACGAGCAGAGGAACGGCACGCCGAGGGCGTCGGCCCGGGCGGCGGCGGCGCGGGCGACGACGCTGTGGTATTCGCCCGCCACGGCGGTCACGCCCAGGGCGGCCAGTTCCTCCACGGCCGCCGCGGCCCGCTCCGGGTCGGCCGCGGTGTCCCGGACCACCAGCTCCAGTGGTCTGCCGTCGATTCCGCCCTCGTCGTTGACCTCGCGAACGGCCAGGTCGAGTCCTGCGAGCAGGTGTCGGCCCGCCTCGACCCAGCCGGGCCGCGTCAGCGGCACGAGAGCGCCCAGACGGACGGACGACTCATCCATGTGCTCGGCTGCGGATGGCGAAGGTGGCATGTTCATCGGCTGGCGTCTCCCTTGGGACGATGCGGTCGCACTTCGCCGGATCGCGCGCCGGCCCGGGGCCGGCGGTTCGCGTTCGTCACGTCTCGCTGCGGCGGGCGCGCCCGGGTGATCATGTCGGTCATTGGATCCACGACCATCGCCCATAGGCAACCGACTGTTCGTCCGCCGAGCCGTCATGCTTCGTCGTCATCGGCACCCACGAACGAGCGCCTGTACCGCAGAAGGGTCACCTCTGAAACGTGCTTCTGGTACTGCAACGGCGTTTCTTCTGAGTGCTGGGCAGTTTTCAGGAGGTGGCCCGCGTTGCAGTACCAGGCGGGTCAGGGCGTGTATCCCACCCAGGAGTGAGCCGGGGTGGAGGAGTCACAGGTCCACTGGGTGGAGTCGGCTCCGTTGTCCAAGCTGCCGCCGTAGATCGTCAGGCACAGACCGCTGTTGCCGTTGACGAGCATCGAACCGCCGCCGGCGGCCCCGGTCACCCGAGTCCACTGCTGTGCGGTGCTGCCGTTGCACACCCACTGTGTGGCGTTGGCTCCGTTGGATGTGCTGGCACCGTAGATGGTCAGACAGCGGTCGCTCTGGAAGTTGCGGATCTCAGAGCCGTTCCAGTACCAGTCCTCACCCGAGTGGCCGTTGCAGTCCCACTGCACCACGGCTTGACCGACCTGTAGGCCGGATCGGAAGACATGGCGGCGATGGAACTGCTGCTGTCAGGAAGGTAGTGCAGCTTCAACTGCGCGACGGCGGCCGAGTCGACGGGAGCTATGGGGGTGGCGGCGTACGCCGTCCCTGCGCCGCCCGCGCACAGACCGGCGAGCAGTATCGCGCCGAACGCAGCGGACCTGAGCGAGCGCAACGCACGACGTATGGTAAAGCGATCAGCCTTTGTCACCTGACGGAGCTTAACGGTTTGGGTCAGCACGCCAAGCCCGTGAACCGGCACCGCAGTCGACGCCGAGGCAGGCGTCGCCCGGCCGCATCGTCCGGCCGTACGCTCCTCACAGGTCTTGTGTGCGCTACGGCCAAGGGGGAGCGTCGGCATGGACGTCGAGCCGGGTACCGGTCGTCCTTCGACCACCGGGGTGCGCGTGTTCCGGGAGCTCGGAGACGACTCGGACGAGATCGCTCTCGCTGGTGCTGTGACCGGGAAGGTTCGCCGGGTTGGCGGCTGGGGCGGTCGGATGGGCGGTCGCCCGGGCGGTCCGCATCATGGCGAGGGTGTCCACGTCGTTCGCCACAAGACGATCTTGGACGCCCTCGTTCTCGTCTCCGCAGGCACCCCTTGGGCCACACCACCAGGAGGAACCAGTGTCATACCCGCAACCGCTCACCCCCGAGGAGAAGCTCGCCGCCGCGAAGAAGCAGCTGAGCCTCCCGCGTATCGTCGTGATCTGCGGCTCTACCCGTTTCATGACCGAGATGACCGAGGCAGATCTGCGGGAGACCAAAGCCGGAAAGATTGTCGTCAAGCCGGGTTGCGATATGAAGTCGCCGCACGAACTTTGGTCTGATCCTGTCGAGGCCGAGGCGCTGAAGGTCCGACTCGACGATCTGCACCGGGCGAAGATCCGGCTCGCTGATGAGGTGCTCGTAGTCGGCGACTACATCGGAGACAGCACCCGAGCCGAAATCGCCTACGCCCGGTCGCTGGGCAAGCCCGTGCGGTTCACGCACCCCGAAGTCACCCCCGACGCCTGACCGCCCACCCCCACCGAAGCCAGGGCTCACCTCCGCGACCTCGCCACCAACCTTGCCCACCACTATGCGCCGTCACCAACGTCCTGACCCGCAACAGCTGATTGGGAGACGCGACGCGATCGCTTTGTCTCCTCCGAAATGGACAAGGCGCGCCCGGTGCGGCGTCATCGGCAGGTCGAGTCTCCCTTCGAACTCTTCATCGCGACGAACGCTGGTCGGGGTCCAGAGCCGGCAAGGTGCTCGGCTCGTGAAACTGGTACTGACTGAGCCGGTGATACTCACCGCCGGCTCGCAGTAGCTGCGTGTGCGTTCCCTTCTCCACGATCCGGCCGTCCTGCAGTACGACGATGACGTCGGCGTCGCGGATGGTGGAGAGCCGATGGGCGATCACCAGGCATGTGCGGCCATGCCGCAGCCGCGAGGTCGCCCGTTGCAGGAGGAGCTCGGTGCGGGCATCAACCGCACTGGTGGCCTCATCCAGGATCAGCACGGCTGGGTCAGCGATGAACGCGCGCGCGATGCAGATCAGCTGTCGCTCGCCCTCGCTCAGGCATCCGTCCGCACTGTCGACCACCGTGTCGTAGCCCTGTGGAAGAGCGTTCACGATGTGGCTGACACCACAGACCTGAGCGGCCTGCTCGACCTGCTCGAGTGTGGCATCCGGCCGCCCGTAGGCGATGTTGTCGCGAATGGTTCCGCCGAACAGCCACGGCTCTTGAGGAACAAGCCCGATCTCGGAGCGCAAAGCGTCCCGTGACGCCGAGGTGATGTCTGTGCCGTCGACGAGAATGTGTCCACTGCCAACGTCGTAGAACCGCATCAGCAGGTTCATCAGGGTCGTCTTCCCGGCGCCCGACGCGCCGACGATCGCCGCGGTCCGCCCCGGCTCGACGACCAGGTCGAGGTCCTTGATGGTCAGCTCGCGGTCGTAGCCGAACGATACGTGCTCGAACGTGATCCGGCGCGGCCGAACGACCGGCAGCCGTCCCTGGCTACCAGGGTCCTCCTCCGGCTCGTCGAGTAGGGCAAACACGCGGGCAGCCGACGCGATACCCGACTGGATTAGGTTGGACATCGAGGCGAGCGTTCCGAGTGGCTGTGAGTACTGCCTCGAGTACTGGACGAACGCAACGACTCCGCCCAGGGTCAGCTGCCCGCTGATCACACTGAAGGCACCGACGACGCAGAGCAGGACGTAACTCAGGTTGCCGATGAACAGCACCAGCGGGGCGATGAGGCCGGACACGACCTGCGCGAGATGGCTCGCCTTCTTCAACTCGGCGTTCCTGTTCGCGAACGTCTCGCGGAACGCGCCTTCGCGGTCAAACACGGTGACGAGTTCGTGGCCGGAGTAGGACTCCTCGATATGCGCGTTGAGTTCTCCGGTCAGTCGCCACTGGTCGCCGAATAGCCGTTGGCTTCGCTTCGCCACCGCGGTCCCGACGGCGAGGGTCAGCGGTATCGAGATCAACGCAAGCAGTGTCAGCAGTGGTGAGATGATCAGCATCATGGCCAGTACGCCGACGACGGTGAGCAGGGCGAAGAGCAACGCGGTCAGCGTCTGGCTAAGAGGTCCTAACAAAGGTGTTGGACGTGGCGGTAAGTGATGAGGCAGGTCGCGAGGCCGAGGAAGGCTTCGTGGATGTCGTCTCGCCGTTCCCATCGGATGCGCAGGCGACGGAAGCCGTGGAACCAGGAGATGGTGCGTTCGACCACCCAGCGGAAGACGCCCAGGCCGGAGCCGTGCGGTTGGCCGCGTTCGGCGATCACTGGACGGATGCCTCGCTGCCAGAGCAGTCGCCGGTACTTGTCGTGGTCGTAGCCGCGGTCGGCGAACAGCATGTCGGGCCGTCGTCTGGGCCGGCCCACGACGCCAGCCACGGCCGGGATCTTGTCCAGCAGTGGCAGCAGCTGGGTGACGTCGTTGCGGTTGCCGCCGGTCAGCGACACCGCGAGCGGGATGCCCTGCCCGTCGACAAGAATGTGGTGCTTGCTGCCCGGACGTGCTCGGTCGACCGGGCTGGGACCGCTTTTGGGCCCCTGCGGGCCGCCCGGACGTGGGAGGAGTCGATCACCGCCCGCGACCAGTCCAGCTTCTTCGCCGACCGCAGCTTCTTCAGCAGCACCACATGCAACTGGTCCCACACACCCGCCTCGTTCCACTCGGCCAGGCGCCTCCAGCAGGTCATGCCCGAGCCGAAGCCCAGCTCCTGGGGCAGGTACTCCCACTGGATCCCGGTGTGCAGCACGAACAGGATCCCGCACAACGCCTGCCGGTCCGGCACCCGCGGTCGGCCCGCCACCAGCTTCGGCCCCGGCTTGGGCAGCAACGGCTCGATGAGCGACCACAGTTCGTCCGACACAATCCACGGCCGTGACTGACGCTTCCCCACGACCCAACCAACGAGCAGACAAGCCGACAGTTACTTGATCAACAACTTCTGTTAGGACCTCTAAGCGAGGTCGCGATGTTATCGATGTCGTTGGTCATCCGTGACAGTAGCTCGCCGCGCGAAGAGCCGTTGAGGTAGCGGACCGGCAGCCGATTCAGCTTCTCCTCGACGTCGTAACGCAGAGTCTGCATGGTACGAGCGATCGCACTGTACTGGATATTCTGCTGGGAGAATCCCGCCAGGGTACCGAGGCAGAGCTCGGCGTCAGTGGCGTCCGGCCTGGCCAGCCGCAGATTGCTTGCGACCGTACCTCTGAAAAGCAGCGAACGTTGCGGAACGATCGCGAGCTGGCTGCGCAGCACAGTGGGATCGATGGTGCGCAGGTCAACGCCGTCCAGCCGGACGGATCCGGATGTTGCGTCCTGAAGTCTCGCGACGATCGACAGCAGGGTCGTCTTGCCGGCACCCATCGATCCGACGATCGCCACCGTGCTGCCGGGCTCAACCCGTAGGTCGATGCCGGACAGGACGTCAGCATCGGCGCCTGGGTACCGCAGCGCAACGCCGCGCAGCTCCAATTCACCGCGCATCGGGAACGGGCTGGCGGGTACGCCCGACGGCCGGAGCATGGGGGTGGAGTTGAGCACCGCCTGAATACGTTCCGCCGCGACCATCACGCTTGGCAACATCATCACCCCCGAGGCGGCCATCATGGCTGCCCCAAGGATCAGGCCCAGGTAAGTGACGTAGGCGGTCAGACCGCCGATCAGCAGATGTCCCGACTCGACCCGGTGGCCACCGAACCACACCACGGCCACGATCGACAGATCAGTGATCAGCATGACGGCCGGAACGAACGTCCCTCTCAGCCGCCCCATCGACCGGGTTGCCACCGTCAGCTCGTTGTTCACCTGCCCGAACCGCTCGGCCTCGAAGCGCTCGCGGGTGAACGCGCGAATCACCGTGAGACCCATCAGCTGCTCACGCAAGACCCGGTTGATCGCATCCAGGCGGTCCTGCATCCGGCGCGACACCCGTGTCATCCAGCGAAGGATCACCGCCAACGCGGCACCCAGTATGACAACTGCCACGACGATCAGAAAGGACAGGCCGGCATCCGCACGCAACGCCATATAGGCCCCGCCCAGCATCGTGATCGGTGCGGCGACCACCACTGTGCCGAAGGTGAGCAGGAGCGCCTGTATCTGCTGCACGTCGTCGGTGCTGCGAGTGATCAGCGTCGGCGTGCCGAAGTCCTGATGTTCCCGGCTGGAGAACGTGGCGATCTTGTCGTAGACGTCTGACCGCAGGTCGTGCGCAGCGTTTGTGGCTGCGCGCGTTCCAGCATAGGACGAGACCACCGCTGCCAGCAGCTGGACGATACTGACGACCACCATCCACCCGCCGGCCGTCCAGATGCGCCCGACGTCCGTGCGCAGGAGGCCGTTGTCGATCAGATCCGCATTGATCGTCGGCAGATACAAGGTGGCGGTGACGCTGACCAACTGGAAGACGATCACACCTGCGAACCACCTTCGATGCTTGGCAAGCTGAGCACGGACCAGACGCATCTGTCAACCTTTCGTAGGAGGTGCTCAGGCGATGACGAAGCTGGGGTGCAACAGTCCGGCGGGGTCGTACTTACGGGCAAGCTGCAGCAATCGGTCACGACGCTCGGCGTCGAACGGTTCTGCGGCGGTGCGTTGGTCGGGTCGTCCGAAAGTGAAGTTCGGCGAGCTGCCTACGGCGGTCCCGGACCAGCCGGCCAACAGTTCATCCTGCAGCGCCCGCGCACCTGCCACGTCCGACTTGGTTGTCGGGTCTACCACACCCACCACACACAGCAGGTACATCGCCTCGCGGTGGCTGACTGCGTTCGGCACCCTCGGCGGAGTGGACAGCGCCCCACCGAGATGACGAACCGAAATGATGGAGCGAACCGACCGGCCTGGCGCCGACGCGGCGATGGCGTCGCGGAGGCGTTCCTCGTCGACCGCCCGCAACAAGACGTTGTCGCCGACATACGCATGCGGCTGATCCGGTTCGCTGAAGACAATGTCGGACCGCGGGTACGGGATCTCCTGCAATCCGTCATACGCAGGTTTCAACGCCCGCAACGGGGCCACCAACTCGTCTGCCTCCGCAGCCGAACCCAGGTAAGCGATCTGGACATGGGCCATGTGCCGCTTGGAAACTTCAAGCGTGGTCATCGCCGAGGTCATCTCCGAGGGCATTGTCGCGGTCCAGTGCAACCAGGTTGAGACCACGTCCGGCGTCTCGCCCAGGTCGAACATCAGACCGCCCCCGACCAGCCTGGCGACCGGCATCAAAGCCATCTCCAGCGCGGTCACGATGCCGAAGCTCCCGCCACCGCCGCGGAGCGCCCAGAACAGATCCGGCTCCTCGTGTTCCGAAACCGTCAGCAGGGAGCCGTCGACGGTGACCAGCTCCAAGCGCGTGACATGGTCCGCGGCGAAGCCGTAGCGACGAGCCATCAGCCCGATGCCGCCGCCGAGCGTGTAGGAGACGGCGCCGACACCGGGCATGCTCCCGGACAGCGGTGCCAGATCGTAGCGTGCGGCGGCCTCGATCACGTCGCGCCACCGCGCTCCAGCGCCCACCCATGCGGTGCCGGCACCGGGGTCGACATCGACGCTGTCCATCCCACGCGTCGACACCAATACACCTTCACCGGCGAGCGGGTTGGCGAGTCCATGTCCTGTGGCCTGGACCGCGATCGGCATACATGACTCCGCGGCGTGCCGGACGGCCGCCACGACGTCGCCGGCGGCCCGTGCCGCCACCACGTGGGCTGGCTGATGTTGCTCCCGCAACTGGAAGCCGGCACGGTGCTCGTCGTACTCGGCAGACCCTGGGTGGTACGCCACCGGTGATTCGGCGTCGGTCGTGTTGGCACTCATCGCGAGCACCTTTCTGGATCGGGGTGTGCGTGCGCGCACCCACGGCGAACAGGCAGCTCGTAGGCACGCATCCACCAGCCTGACCGGGATATGCGCCGCATCGTGTCGCAATTCCTGAAAAGATCGGTGCGGACTGCTGGTGACCGCACACCCGGGCCGCCTCGGAGGCGTGACCATGCTTCCCGGGTCCGGGCTCGACCTCACGCGACTCACACCGGGCGAGCGTGACCATCTGTCGCTCACCGGGCTGGATGAGAAGCAACGTGCGGAGCTCAGCGCATCGGTCGAAAGCCGGCGCGTTCTCCAAGATCGCCGCCACACAGCCACGTCGAGTTCATGAGCTCCTGCCGCTCAGCGACGTAGTGCACGTGGACAGCCGTCCCTGGCATCAGGCACCAGCCTCCGGCACGACTCCGGCTTCGCTGATCGGCGCAGTGCGGCGAGGTCGCCGGCTACGGATCGAGTACGACAGCCCACGCGAGTCATGCCCACGCGACCTGGTCGTGGATCCCTACGGGGTGCTCCCCCAACGAGGGCAGGGCGTACGACGTCACACCACGCTCAGAGAACCCCCAGAGAATGCCCGCTCGCGGACACCACGTCCGGGAACAACGGCGCCGGTTCCATGCCGTGCCTGCTCCGGGAACAATGGCGCCGGTTCCATGCCGTGCCTGGAGCGCGGCACCACTCGCACCGCATCGGCAGCGTTTCCCGCGGGCCCGGCGTACGGTACGCCCATCGGCTCGCTGCAGGACCGACGTCCTTCGCGGTGGAATGCTCGCCGGTTGACCGTGTCTCAGGCCGACTCGACAGCCGGCGGTGCGACCGACTCCCGCACCATGAGATGGGTTCCCAGCACGACGTGGTCGATGTCCTGGCGCGCCGCGGGGTCCAGTTCCATGACGTGTCGGACGGCGGCCCGGCCGAGCTCCCGGTAGGGAACGTGCACGGTGGTCAGCCGGGGGGTCAGATCGATCGCCATCGGGATGTCGTCGTAGCCGACCACGGAGACGTCCTCGGGAACCCTCCTGCCCTGCTCGCGCAGGACCTGCATGCACCCTGCCGCGGTCATGTCGGAGGCGGCGAAGACGGCGGTGAACGCGACCTGGCGGGCGAGGACCTCCCGCATCGCGCGCACGCTTGCCGCGCGGCTGAAGTCGACGACCACCTGCAACGCGGGGTCCGGTTCGATGCCGAAGGAGGTCAGCGCCCGCAGGTACCCGGCGAACCGTGCCTCCGAGGTGGTGTATCCCTCTCCCTTGCCGACGAAGAGAATCCGCCGGTGGCCCTGCGAGAGGAGATGGGCGGTGGCCGCGTAGGCGCCCGCCTCGTTGTCGTAGTCGATGACGGTCACCGGCAGCGGCTCCCTGGGCGGTGGGCAGCCGCACAGCACCAGTCGGGAGCCGGCCGCGGCAAGGGATCGGGCGTAGGTCACCAGTCGGTCGTGCGTCTCTTCGTCGTTGTCGGTCCCGCCGATGAGGATCACCGCCTCGGCACCCTGCGCACGCATGAGGTCGATGACCTGCGACTGGCGCTCCTGGCTGCCATTCGTGGTGCAGACGACGCACAGCCGGCCGTGGCGGGCGGCCTCCTCCTCGACTCCGGCCGCGGCCTCGGCGAAGGACGGCCCCGTGATGTCGTGCAGGACGAAGGCGATGGTGCGGCTGGCACCCGCCTGCAGGGCCCTGGCCTGGGCGTTGACGACGTAGTCGAGCTGGCGGACCGCGCGCATCACCCGGTTCTTCGTGGTCACGGAGACCGGGTAGTTGCCGGCGAGGACACGCGAGACGGTGGCGTTCGACACGCCCGCCATCTGCGCGACGTCGCGCAGGGTCGCGCGGCGCTGCGGTCCCTCGTTCGTCCCGGGAAACGATTTCTTCGCGCCTTTGCCGCCGCGGACCGTCCTGTCGGCCCGCTCGCGGTCGCCGTTTGTCTTCGTCACACTCTGAACGTACTGCACAGCGAGCTCCACCTCGATCAGTACGGCCGCAATCCGGCCGGGGGCGGGGGTCCGCTCTGAGGGCGGCGGTCGCCGGCGCCGGACGGCGGGTGACGGCTGTCCGGGGGAATCGGCTGCATGCTTGCCAGCTCGTTCCGGGTTCCATAGTCTCGGACGTAGCAATCGTTTACCATCCTGCGCCTCTCCGTCACCCCCATCTACTGAGGGAAAACGTTACCTATGATCCTGCAGCAACGCCGTCGAGCCACCTCGGACATCCGCTGCACCCTCGCGATGTCACCCCCCGGCCTGGCGGACCATCTCTTTCCCGATGCCGTCCGGCGCCGCCTGGAGGAGGCCGTGAAGGTGTCCCCGCAGATCCTCACCGAGTTCGCGTCCCCGTCCTCGCGTGCCGAACTCGCCGACACCGACGTCCTGCTCACCGGGTGGGGGTGCCCCCCGCTGGACGCCGACGCCCTCGCCTGTGCCCCTCGGCTCGCTGCGGTGGTCAGCGCTGCAGGATCCGCCCTGCCGATGCCGAATGTCGATCCGGTGCTCACCAAACGGCTGCGGTTCGCCAACGCCGGTGCCGCCAACGCTGTTCCGGTAGCCGAGTACAGCGTTGCCATGATCCTGCTGGCCGGAAAGCGGATCTTCGAATCCGCCCGGCTGTACCGCGCGCGCAGGGACTTCATCGACCGCGAGGCGGTCTTCCCCGACGCGGGCAACTACCTACGGACGGTGGGGCTGATCGGCGCCTCACGCGTCGGCCGGCTCGTCATCGAGCGCCTGCGGCAGAGCACCGACCTCAGGATCCTCGTGGCGGACCCGTACCTGTCTGTCGAGGAGGCCGCACGTCTCGGCGTCCACCTGGTCGGCATCCACGAACTCATGCGGTCGGTCGACGTCGTCTCGGTGCATGCTCCGCTGCTGCCCGAGACGAGAGGCATGATCACGGCCGAACTGCTGGCGCTGCTGCCGGACGGTGCGACGGTGATCAACAGTGCGCGGGGGGCGGTGATCGACCAGGACGCGCTGCTCGCCGAACTCGCCGCAGGGCGCCTCAACGCGATCCTCGATGTCACCCACCCCGAGGTACTGCCCGCCGACCACCCGATCTACGACCTCGACAACGTCTTCCTCACTCCGCACATGGCCGGTTCCGTCGGCAACGAACTGCGCCGGATGGGAGAGCACGTGGTCGACGAGGTGATCAGGTTCGCACGCGGTGAGGACTTCGCGAACCCGGAGCACCCGCACACAGCGGGCGCTGCGGTAGCGGCGGCCGAGTGACGCCGCCGACGACTGAAGAAGAGGCAGGCGATGATCGAGATATTGGGTACGGCGCGCTGAGCCTGACTTCGGGACATCTCCCGAGGGGCACGTGCGTCCGCTCGGCCTGAACGGGGCGACCGAGAGCCGTGCAGCGCTCCCGCTCGTCGAGATGGAGGCCGCAGTTCACGGCCGGGTCGGGACCTCGGGCGAACGGTATGCCGACGCCGCGGTCGGGGCCCGGCTGCGCTACGAACACCATGGGGGCGAGGCCGGGCATCCGGCGATCTGGCAGTCCATCTGCATGGCCCCGAGACCGATCTGCGGGTAGCGGTCCGGCACCTGCTCACGGGGGAGTTGCCGGTGGTGCGGCGCAGGAGCGAGCGAGTTTCCCGGTCGCCGGTGACGATGTACGGGGCGAGCGAGCCGATCAGCGGGTGGTGTGCTGTTTGCGGTAGCGGGTGTCGTCATGGAGGAACGTCGCCTCCATCGAGTCGATCAGGTTCGTGCTCTCCCGCAGTTCGGGCTGTCACGTGGTGCGCAGGCTGCTCGTCTCCCACGCAGAGTTCGACGCGGTGTTCGCGCCCACCGGCATCGTTGCGGCCGGACGCGATACAGGCGCTGCCTGAGGAGGGCGTCCAGGTGCCCCACGACGTGGCCGTCGCGGGCCACGACGACATCACGACGACGCTCGACATGTACCCGGCACTCACCACGGTCCACGTTCCGCACGAGGAGCTCGGCCGTGCCGCGGTACGCCTGGCCCTGCACGCCGGGGAGTTCGCCGAGAGCCGGCACCAGGTCCTCGGCGCACAAGTCGTCGTCCAGGACTCGACCCGGACCTCCGGACGATGACCCGCCCGGCCTGCGCAAGGCGTGCCGAGTCCGGTGTGGGTTTGCAGAAAACGATCTCTACAGCAGCTTGCTCCGGACCCGGTCTTTGCAGATGCGGACCGGGTCCGATGCGGGCAGATGGTGCCTCTTAACTGAGAATTTTCGCGACTGACATCTTGCTTCGGCAGGCGGCGAGCACCTAGCTTCCGTAGAGAGCGATTTCTACGATGTTCCGGCGCGCACGGCCGGACAGCCGATCGGGCCGTCATTCATGCCCGCACTCCTGGGAGGGTTTTCATGAACCGCAAGAAGGTCGTGCTGGCCTCCGCCACCGCGATGGCGTTGTCCGTGGCCCTGGTCGCCTGTGGCGGTGGAGGCGATGGCGGTAGCGACTCCGGCGCAAAGGGCCCGGTCACCATCAAGTGGTGGACCTGGGACGAGGCGCTGACCACCGAGCCGGTTGCCGCCAAGTTCAACGCGACCCACAAGGACATCAAGATCCAGGTGGTCAGCCAGGTCGACAACCCGGGAGCGATGGCCAACCTCCGCAACGCCGTCGCCTCGGGCAAGGACGTCCCGTGCCTGGTCAAGAACGGCGCGGAGGTCCCGGGCCTGGTCGGTGAGGGACTGCTCGCCGACATCACCCAGTACCTGGAGCCTTACGTCAAGCAGGGGCTCTTCATCCCGGCAGCGGTTCCCGCCGTCCAGGCCGGGGGCAGGGACTACGCGATCCCGACCGGCTTCAACCCCTCGTTCATGGTGATCAACCGGAAGGTCTACGACCGGTACGGCATCAAGCCCCCCAAGACCTGGGACGACGTGATCGCGGCCGGCAAGGAATTCAAGAAGCACGGCATCTACGTGATGAACCTGGCCGGCGAAGACCCGTCGACCCTGGTCAACCTGGTCCAGCAGGCCGGCGGCTCCTGGTACAAGCAGGACGGAGACAAGTGGAAGGTGAACTTCCTGTCCCCTGAGTCTCTCAAGGCCGGGAACATCATCCAGCAACTGGTGGACAACGGCATAGTCGCCAACCAGACGTACACCGACCGGCCGGCACTCATCAGCTACTTCGACTCCGGCAAGATGGTCTCCCTGCCGACCCAGACCTGGCAGCTGACCAAGTACGAACTGAACTACAAGAAGACGCTGGGGGACTGGGAGCCGATCGACCTCCCGCAGTTCTCCGACGCGACATCGTTCACCACACAGGCGCACAACGCCAACAGCGGCCTGCTCGTGCCGAAGGGCTGTGCCCACCTGAAGGAGGCCACGGAGGCAGGTGTCTGGCTGAACACCTCCAAGGACGCGATCAACGCCTCGTACCGGAAGGACACCAAGCAGTACACCTGGCCCGGCGCGATTCCGGACCCGTCGCCGTGGGTGGACTCCGTCGTCCCCCCCAAGCTCTTCGGGCCGTACCGGTCCAAGGCGAAGCCCGTGATCCTCAAGGCGGTCGCCAGCGCCAAGGACTCCTGGGTGGTCGGGCCGAACTACACCGGCGTGTTCGCCGAACTCCAGGACCAGTGGGCGAAGATCGTCACCAAGAAGATCACAGTCCAGCAGGCGCTCGAGCACATGCAGACGTACACCGTTGCCGACCTGAAGTCCAAGCACATCAACGTCGAAGGCTGACAGCATGACCGTCGTCGAGCAGCAGCCGCCCCGCACGCCGCGTCTGCATTGGCGCAGAGTGATGGCGCTCAAGGGCGCCTCCCTCACCGTGCCGTTCTTCCTCGGGTTCGGGCTCTTCACCGTGACGCCGATCGTCATGGCGCTCAGGAAGAGCCTGTACCAGGAGCAGAGCTCAGGACTGGGATTCGGGGGCAAGACCGTCGAGTTCGTCGGACTCGACAACTTCACCAAGGGGCTCCAGGACTCGCACTTCTGGGGCGCCATGGGCAGGGTCGCCCTCTTCGGGGCGATCAGCATCCCGCTGATCCAACTGGCCGCCGTCGGACTCGCGCTGCTCCTCGACGCGGCGGCGCAACGAGTCGCCAACCGATTCCGGATCGCCCTCCTCATCCCCTACATGATCCCGGGCATCGTCGCGACGCTCATCTGGATCTACATCTACAGCCCGGCTGTAGGGCCCCTGACACCATTCTTCAAACACCTCGGAATCAGCGCCGACTTCTACAGCGGTTCCATGATCTGGATCTCCATCGGCAATCTGATCGCATGGAGCAGCATCGGCTTCAACATGCTCATCGTGTACTCCGCGCTGCGGGCGCTGCCGGCCGAGATCTATGACAGCGCCCGCATCGACGGGGCATCGGAGTGGCGTATCGCGTGGTCGATCAAGGTGCCGCTGATCCGCAGATCCCTGGTGCTGACCAGTGTGCTCAGCATCATCGGAACCTTGCAGATATTCAGCGATCCCGTGCTGTTCCGGTCGATGACGCCTGAAACAGTCACCCGTGACTTCACCCCGATCATGGACATCTACGACTGGGCCTTCAGCCAGGGCGAGTTCAACTACGCAGCCGCCCTGTCGATCATCCTCGCGGTCGTCGTCGGCACCGCCTCGGCGATCTTCTACCGGCTCACGAACAAGGCGCCCACCTCATGACAACGACCATGCACAGGACGAACGACCGTGCCGTCGCACCGAAGCCGGCCGGCAGAGGGCCAGTCCGGCGGCGCAGCGAGGTCGGTCAGCCCCACCAGGCCACCCGTACCAAAGCACTCGTCATCACCGGCCTGGTTCTCTTCCTGATCTACTCGCTTGCCCCTGTCTGGTGGCTGATCGTCTCGGCGACCAAGAGCCAGCGGGACCTCTACACCACCAACGGCCTGTGGTTCTCGAGCATCCACCTCTGGACCAACCTGCGGCAGCTGTTCACCTACCAGGACGGCATCTTCCTCACCTGGATGCGGAACACGCTGATCTACGGGTTCCTGGGCACCGCAGGTATGACCCTGATCTGTGTGGCCTGCGGCTACGCCCTCGCCATGTACGAGTTCAAGGGCCGCGGATTCCTGATGGGCTGCATCATCGGGTCGTTCCTGATCCCGGGTGCCCTGCTGACCATTCCCTCGTTCCTGCTCTTCACCGACCTGAACCTCGTCGACACCTCGTCGGCCATCATTCTCCCGAGCTTCTTCAACGCCTTTTCCGTCTACCTCGCCAAGGTGTACGCGGAGGGAGCCATCCCGCCCGAGCTGCTGGAGGCGGCACGTATCGACGGCGCGGGGGAGTACCGGATCTTCTTCACGATCGGCGCCCGCCTGATGTCCACCGGCGGGGCGACCATCTTCATCCTCGGCTTCGTCGGCATGTGGAACTCGTTCTTCGGGCCACTGGTCTTCCTGCGCAGCAGCACCAAGTGGACGGTCATGCTCGGCCTGTATTCCTGGCTGAAGGTGAAGACGGACAGCTCGGTCGACCTCACCGGCATGGTCGTGGTCGGATCGATCATCTCGCTGATCCCGATGGTGATCCTCATGGTCTCGATGCAGCGCTACTGGCGTTCGGGAGTCACGCTCGGCAGCCTCAAGTGACCCCGAGTCCGCCCGGGCCGGCTACGACCTGATCGTCTCGACGGCACTCGCTCCTTCGAGCGGAGAAGGGTTCGACGACCGGTGGTTGAAAGGCCGGCCGCGCGCGGATCCTCCGGTGTCCTGTCCGACCTCGCCGGACCGGCTGCATCCAGTACCCATGCCCCGAACGGCAGGACATCCCCTTCGTAAGGGTCGACCCATTGCCTGATTCGCCGCAGCACGTGCCGACGCGTTCGTCCCACGCGTCGACACGCGCGCGCTCGCCGCAGGGCTCCTGCTCGCACCGAACTTCTCCTTTGAATCCTTGACCCAAGGAAGAAGGTGCTCTCTGTGAATCCGACTCCAGCCGCCGCAGGCGCTCGCGTCCGAAGACTCGGCGCGTTCGCAGCAGCGCTCCTGCTCGTCACCGGACTCCTCATCGCGGTGTCCCGTCCGGCCGCCGCCCAGGAGCCCGGCACGTGCACCGTGACGTTCCGGTCCACTGTCAGCGCGCAGGGGTTCGTCCACCCCGGCGTCGGCCTGACCGAGCCGATCCTGGAGAACGCCCGTCGGCAGATCGCCGCGGGCGCGGAACCCTGGACCTCGTCCTTGCGGGCGATGCGCCGGTCGGCGGCGGCCGGGACCGGGGTGACGTCGTCCAACCGGAGCAGCGCCGACCCGACCAAGCCCGCCTCGGACGCGTTCAACAGCCAGGGCTTCAACGGCCGCTTCATCGCCGACGGCCTGAAGTCCTACACGCAGGCGATCCTCTACGTGCTCACCGGTGAGGAGGTCTACCGCAAGAACGCCCTCGCCATCATCCGCATCTGGGAGCAGATGGACCCCGCCAAGTACGAGTACTTCACCGACTCGCACATCCACACCGGCATACCCCTCAACCGCATGGTCTCCGCCGCCGAGCTGCTGCGCTACACCTCGTGCGCCGACGAGGCGTACCCCTGGACCGACGCGGACACGCGGGCGTTCACCGACAACCTTGTCGTCCCGGTCATCGAGACCTTTCAGAACGACAACAACCACTTCATGAACCAGCACACCTACCCGCTCATGGGCGCGATGGCCGGCTCGATCTTCATGGACGACACCGCCCTCTACAAGCGGTCGGTCGAATGGTTCACCGTCAACGCCACCGCGAAGGACCAGGGCTTCAACGGCTCGATCGCGCGGCTGTTCCGATGGGTCGACACCGACGACGCCACCGGAAAGCCGATCAAGGACCCGCACGTCCAGCACGCCGAGATGGGACGCGACCAGGCCCACGGCGGCGGCGACCTCACCAACGCGGCGATCATCTCCCGCATGCTCCTGGCACAGGGGACCAAGGTCGACCCCGTCGCCGGCACCGTCTCCGAGGCCCCGAACGCAGTCGGCCCCTACGAGTTCCTCGACAACCGGATCCTCGCCGCCGCCGACTACTTCTGGCGATACATGCTCGGCTACGACACCCCGTGGACTCCGATGGCCTACGCCATTTCGCCCGACGGCACCATCCGCGACACCTACAACCACATCTCGTACGGCTACCGCGGGCGCTACAACACCGCGAGCTTCTGGGACATCTACTACTACTACGCGTTCACCCGCGGCGAGGACGTCAAGAAACTCGCGCCGTACTTCGCCGAGGCGTACGCCAAGCGCAACGGCCCCCTCTACTACTACGGCGGCGGCCTCAACAACGCGTGGGACAACGTGGACGGCGGCGGCGACTCGTGGCTCTTCGCGCCGGCCTCGGCGGCCGGGCAAACCGTCCCGCCGCTGCCCGACAGCCCGACGATTCTGGAGGTCGAGAACAAGTACACCCGCCTTTCCGGCGACGTCGAGAAGAGAACCGACGGCGACACCGGCTACGTGCGGATGTCGACCTCAGGCCACGGCTCCGAGATCGCCTACCTCAGCGGCTCGAGCAAGAAGCAGCTCCTCGCCTTCCGGGTCCGCACCGACGGCGAAGTCCGGCTGCGCCTCGACCGCCACGACGACCGCACGATCCTTGTGCCGAACACCGGCGGCGCATGGCGGTACGTCATGTACCCCCACTCCATCGGCGACATCCTGTTCATCCAGGCCACCGGCAACGGGACCATCGACATCGATCACATCGACACCAACGCCGCCGCCGAACTGACACCCCCGACCTTCGACGACACCTCCACCGCGCGCATCGTCGACTGGAAGGGCGCGACCGCCACCGCCGACCTCTCCGCGCACTACAACGGCACCGGCAATCTCGCCTACACGGCCCGGGGACTGCCCACCGGGGCGACCCTCGACGCCTCCACCGGCCAACTGACCTGGACGCCCACCGCAGCCGGCTCCACCGTCGTCACCGTGACTGTCTCCGACGGCACTACGGTGGCGAGCCACCACGTCGTACTCGCCGCCGCCCACAACCGCTCCGACGCGCTCACGCTCGCGCAGCAAGGCCACGACGCCGACGCCGAGTACGTCTCCGACACCAGGACCGCCTACGACCAGGCGCTCACCGCTGCCGAGGCCTTGCGCACGAAGGGAAGCGACGACGAGTACCTCGCGGCGCTGGCCCACCTCGTGACGGCGGTCGACGGTCTCACCCTCGTCTCCCCGCACACGGCCGTGGACGGCAGTCTCGACTACCCCTCGCTCGTGGTCGCCTCCACGGCCGGGGCCAACATCGGCAACCTCGTCGACGGCGACAACCAGTCGGGAACCGTGTACAGCCAGGCGGTCAACCTCTCCCACACCTTCGACTTCGGGCCCGACTTCCGGGTGTCGGCGACCCGCTTCGGATTCCAGAGCAACATCTTCGCCGACCGGCTCGCGAACTCCACCGTCTACGGCTCGGACGACGGCAAGAACTGGACCCGGCTGACCCCGGGCGTGACCCAGTTCACCCAGGACTTCAACACGCTCGCCGTCGACCCGGCTCTGCGCAACGCGCAATTCCGCTACCTCAAGGTCCAGATGCTCAAACCCCTGCCCGACGTGCTCTACGGCATCGTCCGCAACGTGTTCGAGATGACCGAGTTCCACATCTACGGCGAACGGCACGAGAGCGGCAACCTGGTCGAGGCGACCTCGATCGCCTCGCCCCAGGCCATCGCGGGCAAGATCATGACGGGTGACACAGTCGACGTCTCGGTCACCGCGAAGAAGCCGATCCAACAGGTCACCGTCACCGTCCAAGGCGTGACGGCGAAGGCGAACACGGCGGACGGCGTCAACTGGACCGCATCGGTCGAACTCGACAACGTGCCACCGGGCGACATCCAGGTCGCGGTCGACTACCTCGACGCCGACGGCAAGGCCGGGCCGACCGCCTACGGCACCACAGACGGATCGAAGCTCTACATCGCGGGCGACCCCGCGCACTTCATCGACGTGGCCAAGCTGGCCACCGTCACCGCCTCCGACAAACAGTGGCCGGGCAACGGACTGGGCGCCGACGAGGTCGGCTACCTGCTCTTCGACCGCGCTGCCGACACGTACGGCGACCTGAACAGCGGAGCAGGCGCGTACTACGTCATCGACTTCGGCGCGCACGCGACCGTACGGCCCGAGGAGGTTCTGATCCTGCCTCGGGCCAGCCACCCGCAGCGGGCCAACGGCACCGTCGTGCAGGGGTCGAACGACGCCCAGACCTGGACCGACCTCACCAAGCCACTCACCGGGGCCGCCGCGAACGCCTGGAGCGACCAGCCCACCTCGGGCGGAGACCACTACCGGTACCTGCGGATCTACAACGCCTCGAGCTGGTACGGCAACCTCTCCGAGGTCGAACTCTACGGCGACGTCAAGCACGACGCGTGATCCGAAGGCGCGCACGCGCGCACACTCCCACCCCGACCCCTGCAATCCCGCTACGGAGGGCGTTCCATGACCCCGAACACCCCGACGAGCAGGCGGCTTGCCTTGTTCAGCCCGGGCGAGGGCCGTCTGACCCCGAGGGCGAGCGCCCGCAGCGACGCCCGGACGATCGATCTGGACGGTCGCTGGCGGTTCCGGCTCAGTCCGTCACTGGGCGAGATGACCCAAGGCTTCCAGGAGTCAGGGTTCGACGACTCGGTGTGGGACCACGTGCGTGTTCCCGGCATGTGGCAGATGGAAGGCCTGCGTGACGAGAACGGAGACCTCCTGGACGCGGGCCGAGGGCGCTTCGGCCTGCCCGCCTACACCAACGTGGTCTATCCCTTCCCGGTGGATCCGCCGCACCCGCCGGAGGACAACCCCACCGGCGAGTACCGCCGGGAGTTCGTCGTCGACTCCGTCGCTCCCGGGCCGCGCTGGGTGCTGCGGTTCGAGGGGGTGGACTCGCACTTCACGGTCTGGCTGAACGGCACGGAGCTCGGCTGGGCGACCGGCAGCCGGCTGCCCGCCGAGTTCGACGCGACCGAGGCGCTTCAGCCGGGCCGAAACGTTCTTGCCGTCCGGGTCCACCAGTGGTCCGCCGGCAGCTACCTCGAAGACCAGGACATGTGGTGGCTCTCCGGCATCTTCCGCTCCGTCCAGCTGATCGAGCGGCCCGCGGGAGCGATCGGCGACCACTTCGTGCACGCGGACTTCGACCACCGCACCGGCGAGGGCCTGCTCCTGGTCGAGTGCGACGTTCCCGCCGTGGTGGACATCCCCGAACTCGGCGTCATAAGCCTGCCCACCGGCGAACCGCAGAGGATCGCCCACGTCGAGCCCTGGACGGCCGAGACGCCCCGGCTGTACGCGGGCACGCTCCGGTCCGAGGGGGAGACGCTCACCCTCGCCGTCGGATTCCGCACCGTCCGGGTCGTCGACGGGACCATCACCGTCAACGGCTCGCCCATCCGCTTCCGGGGCGTCAACCGGCACGAATGGCACCCGAAGACCGGCCGCACCCTCGATCCGGAGACCATGCGAGCCGACGTTCTGCTGATGAAGCGGCACAACATCAACGCGGTCCGTACCAGCCACTACCCGCCCGACGCCCGGTTCCTCGACCTGTGCGACGAGTACGGCCTGTGGGTGATCGACGAATGCGACCTGGAGACGCACGGCTTCGGCCCGCTCGGCTGGAAGGACAACCCCTCCGCCGACGACCGCTGGCGCGACGCCTTCCTGGACCGGGTCCAGCGGATGGTCGAACGCGACAAGAACCATCCCAGCGTCGTCATGTGGTCGATGGGCAACGAAGCCGGCGAAGGGGACAACATCCGGGCGATGGCCGAGTGGACCCGCCGCCGCGACCCGGACCGGCTCATCCACTACGAGGGCGACTACGACAGCCCCTACGTGGACGTGTACAGCAGGATGTACGCGAGCCCCGACGAGGTCGCCCTCATCGGGATGCACGCCGAGCCCCGCACCGCCGACGCCGCGGCCGACTCGCACCGCCGGCGGCTGCCGTTCATCCTCTGCGAGTACGCGCACGCGATGGGCAACGGCCCCGGCGGCCTGTCCGAGTACGAGGAGCTGTTCGACCGGTATCCCCGGCTGCACGGCGGCTTCGTATGGGAGTGGATCGACCACGGCATCCTCCAGAAGACCACCGAGGGCCCGAACGCCGGCCGGCCCTTCTACGCTTACGGGGGCGACTTCGGCGAGGTGGTCCACGACGGCAACTTCATCGCGGACGGCCTGCTCTTCCCCGACCGCACGCCCTCGCCGGGCCTCGTCGCGTACAAGGCCGTCATCGCCCCCGTCCGCATGCGACTGCAGCACACGTCGAACCGGCTGACCCTGCTGATCCGCAACGACTTCGACTTCCTCGACACCTCGCTCCTCGCCTTCGACTGGCGCATGGAAGCCGACGGCGTCCCGCTGGCGGACGGCGTCCTGGACCTGCCACCGGTCCCGGCCCGCGCGAGCCATGAGGTGGTCCTCGACGAAACCGTCACCACGGACCCGCAGGCCGGCGGCGAGCAGGTCCTGACGGTGCGCGCCGTACTGGCCAAGGACTACGGAGGCGTCCCGGCCGGACACGAGATCGCCTTCACGCAGCTGATCCTTACGACGCCCGAGGAACCGCGCCGCGAGCCGGTCGCCCTGCGCCCGCAGCGCACGACGGGAGGATGGACACTGGGCGAGGCGACCTTCAACGCCCTCGGTGCACTCGTCCAGCTCGGCGACCTGGCACTGGTCGGCCCCCGACTCGACCTGTGGCGAGCCCCCACGGACAACGACCGCGGCGGCAACGGACAGGCACGGGTGTGGAGAGAACTGGGCCTGCACCGGCTCGTGCACCGCACCATCGGCTGCGCCGTCGACGGCGAGCGGCTGGTCGTCGACACCGTCAGCCGGGCCGCCGGTCAGGACGGAGGCATACAGGGACGCTGGACGTGGACCGCGTACGCCTCCGGTGCCTTGGAGCTGAAGCTGGACCTGACCCCGGTCGGCCGGCTCGACACCGGCCTCGGGGATCCGCGTCACGGAGCCGGGCCGCAGCGGTCGGCCACCCTGCCGAAACTCGGGATCCGGCTCGGCCTTCCGGGTGGCGCGGCGAGCCTCGACTGGTACGGGTACGGGCCCGGCGAGTCCTACCGCGACAGCAGGCAGGCCGTCCGCCTCGGCAGGTTCCACGCCACCGTGGAGGAACTGCAGACCCCCTACGTGCGGCCCCAGGAGAACGGCAACCGCAGCGGCGTACGCGAAGCGGAGATCCGCTGGGCCGACGGCCAGGTGCTGCACCTCTCCGCCCCCACCGGCGTCGACCTGTCCCTGCGGCCGTGGACGGCCGAGGCCATGGACGCGGCACGGCACAGCAGCGACCTCGTCCCGGACGGCACACTCTGGCTCACCCTCGACCTGGCCCACCACGGACTCGGAAGCGCCTCCTGCGGCCCGGACGCCCTGCCCCAGCACCGCCTCCACCCCCACTCGGCGACCCTCACCGTGCGTCTGGGCACCGGTGATGCGGAAGGGGGACTGGCGTCAGCCGTAAGGCACTGATCAACCGGGCTGCCCCCGAGCGTGCGGGATCCGCCCTGGGGGGAGGCCGGCTTCCGCGCCGGCCGCGGCGCGTACCGCCGCACACCTTCATCGCCGGCATCTCCACCTCAGGCATCAGGTAACCCGCGTTCCCCACCGGGGGCCCTCGTACGCTGATTGCGCGCCCGGGGTCAAGCACGCCTCCACTCCTACCTGTTCGCCTCCCAGGACGTCCCTGCGCCGAAGGAACTCCACCTGGGAAGATCAGAGTCGGCAGGACCACGTCCCTGACGGGCCCGTACGCCGACAGCACGGGAAACACCGATGTGCAACGCCTGGCCCACGCTCACGCGCTCTGTGGAAAGGACCTCCATGAGCCCCCGTACCGCCGATGCTGTTCCCACCCGCCCGGCCCGCTTCACCCTCGACCCCTCCTTCACCGTCGGCGAGGTCGACCCCCGTCTCTTCGGTTCCTTCGTCGAACACCTCGGCCGCTGCGTCTACACCGGAATCTTCGAGCCGGACCATCCCTCGGCCGACGAGGCGGGCATCCGTACGGACGTACTGGAGCTGATCCGCGAGCTCGGCGTCACCACGATCCGTTACCCCGGCGGCAACTTCGTCTCCGGCTACAAGTGGGAGGACTCGGTCGGCCCGGTCGAGGACCGCCCACGCCGCCTCGACCTCGCCTGGCGGTCGACCGAGACCAACCGCTTCGGCCTGTCCGAGTACATCGCCTTCCTGAAGAAGATCGGCCCCCAGGCCGAGCCCATGATGGCGATCAACCTCGGCACGCGCGGCGTCGCCGAGGCCCTGGAACTCCAGGAGTACGCCAACCATCCGGAGGGCACGGCCCTGTCGGACCTGCGCAGAGCGCACGGCGACAAGGACCCCTTCGGCATCCGGCTGTGGTGCCTCGGCAACGAGATGGACGGCCCCTGGCAGACGGGCCACAAGACCGCCGCGGAATACGGTCGCATCGCCGCCGAGACGGCCCGCGCCATGCGCCAGATCGACCCGTCCGTGGAACTGGTCGCCTGCGGCTCCTCCGGCCAGTGGATGTCCACCTTCGCCGCGTGGGAGGCGACGGTGCTGCAGGAGACGTACGACCTCGTGGACTACATCTCCCTGCACGCCTACTACGAGCCCCGGGACGGCGATCTCGAGTCCTTCCTCGCCTCCGCCGTCGACATGGAGTCCTTCATCGAGAACGTCGTCGCCACCTGCGACCACGTGGGTGCGAGGCTGAAGTCGAAGAAGAAGATCAATCTGTCCTTCGACGAGTGGAACGTCTGGTACGCCGCGGAGTGGCACGGGATAGAGAACTCCGACTCGCGGGACTGGGCGCAGGCACCCCGTCTGCTGGAGAACAACTACAGCGTCCTGGACGCCGTCGTCTTCGGCTCCCTGCTGATCGCGCTGCTCCGCCACGCGGACCGGGTGACCGTCGCCTGCCTCGCTCAGCTCGTCAATGTGATCGCCCCGATCATGACCGAGCCGGGTGGCCCGGCCTGGCGGCAGACGACGTTCTTCCCCTTCGCGCAGGCATCGAAGTACGGCCGCGGGCAGGTCCTCGACGTGCGGGTGGACTCGCCGACGTACGAGACGGAGAAGTACGGCGAGGCAGACCTTTTGCACGCCACGGCCGTGCGCGCCGAGGACGGCTCGGTCACCGTGTTCGCCGTCAACCGCAGCCGCACCCAATCCCTTCCCCTGCAAGTCACCTTGAACGGCCTCGGGTTGACGTCGGTCGTCGAGCACAGCGCCCTCGCGGACGCCGACCCCGACGCCCGCAACACCCTCACCCATCCGCAACGCGTGACCCCGCACCAGGTCTCCGGGACCACCCTGAGCGACGGCACCCTCAGCGCTGTCCTCGAACCGCTGTCCTGGAACGTGATCCGGCTCGCCGAGGGACTGTCTCGGGTGTGATCGCCCCGAATCGCCCGCGAGGGTGCAGACTTCAGCCAGCGTCGGGCCCGCACCGCTGGACCATCGAACGCACCACGGCCTGGCTCGCCGGATGCTGACGCCTGCGCCGGTGCCAAGAACGCGGGGCCGGCCCTTTCCTGGCCTTCGCCGGCATCGCCTGCACCCTCATCTGCTGTCGCAGGCTCACCCAGGGCGACGACTTCTAGGAGGCGTCGGCGTAGGCGAGATGGTCGCCGCAGATGGTGCAGCGGAAAAGCATGGCGGTCGCCCCCTCGCCCAGGTGCGTCAGGAAGTTCTCAAGCTGGTGCTCGTCGCGCAAACCGTCGATGCGCATGTCGACGCGCAGCTGGTCGAGGGCTTCCGGATGCGCCGCCAACTCGCCGTAGCCGACTTCGCCCACGAACGCGGCCGCGTCCTGGCAGTGGACGAGCCAGTGCGGATCCTGCCAGGCGTGGAAGCCAGGGGTGCGGCGGGTGACCTCGTGCAAGACATCCTCGCTGACGCCGTCAAGCCCGTAGGAGTCGGTGAATTCACCCGCGAAGCGTTCAGCCGCGCTTCCATCCGCGATGCACCACGGGCAGAAACGTCCGTCGACATCGTGCGCGGTGTAGAAGGTGGCCGTGTAGATCCAGCCGGTGTCGCGCCCGCAGCAAGCGCACGTCTCGGCGGAGGCGCGGATGGACCCACTTGCGACAGGGTCTGGGTGGTACCGGAAGAAGGGCAGGCTGGTGCTCATCGCCGCTTGCCGATCTGCACCGCGGTAGCCCTGCCCACTGTTCCTATGGAGGGCAGTCTGTCTCGATGACGGTTTACGATCAAGCGGCGACGTCGGACGTCTGTTGGCCCGGCCGATCGGGATGACTTGTAAGGCGGGGCGATGCTTATGGCGTTGCTGGGCCTCAAGGACGGTGTCGGCCATGGCTCGGATGGCGGCCCGCTCGGCGCCGGGACGTGCTTTTGCGGCGCCCGTCGGGACGGGGGCTGCCGGCGCTCGCCCGGGGAGCGGTGCGGCCCCCAAGGGTCGGTCACCGCAGGTCACCGGAGCGGCTCGGAAGGCCTCTAGGATCCGGTTGATCACCTTACTGGGGAGGGGACATGACCGAGGGCCGGGAAACGGGAGCGGTCGCCGAGAGGCCGGTGGAGTTGGCATACCGGCCGACCGTCGGCGAATTGGCGTCCGCGCTGCGGGCACGCGCGAGGAGCACCGGCGCGGGACGCTTTCAGCGCGGGCTGCTGGTCTGGACGGTGGCGGTCACGATCGTCGGCGCCCTGCTGTCGTCGGCCGGCTCCGGTCACCGGGACACACCGTGGCTGCTGTATGCGGGGGTGGCGGTCTTCGTCGCCTTCATGGCTGCGGTGCCGTGGTTGCAGGCCCGCCGCCTCCACCGGCTCGCCGAACGGCAGGGGGACATCTGCGGGGCAGTCGACGACACCGGGATCCGGCTCACCACCGCGCACAGCTCGGCCAGCCGCGACTGGCACCTCTACTCGCGCTATGTCGAGACGCCGGAGCTGTTCGTGCTCCTCACCGCCGACAAGTCCACCGTCGGCTTCGTCGTCCTGCCCAAGCGTGCCGTGGCGGATCGGGAGGAGGTGGACCGGCTCCGGGCGGTCCTCGACCGGCGGCTCATGCGCGTGGACGCCGGCGAGGCGCCCGGAACTCCGCGGAGCCGGGGCCGGGCCGTCGGCCGCGGGGTCGGCTCCGTTGGGCTGTTGCTGCTGGGACTGCTGCTGTTCTTCTTCGCCTTCGCCGCCGTCCACCAGGCCGCGCACCCGGACCGTTTCCCCGGGCTGCACAACAACACCGCCCCGATGTCGGCCGTCATGCTGGGGCTGGGCGCGCTCGCCGTCGCCGGGGCTTGGTGGCTCGTACGGCGGATGACGGCCATGCGGGCCGTGACCGCCGCGCTCGCCGTCCTCGTCCTGCTGGCCGGTGGCGCAGCCCTGTACCGCGTTGGGCCGATGCTCCACTGCTGGGGCTCGGACCGGATCGCCCGCGAGCCTGACGGGGCCTACGTCTGCTACGACTTCTGAGCGGGCCACGGTTTTCGGGCGGGCTCGGAAATCATCGCTCGGCGGCGGGCCGCAGAAGCCTTGGTCCAGGGCCAGGCGTGTCTGAGGTCTTGCCGAACCGTGACGTCATCGGCCCTTTGCTGCCCTCACGGCAGGCCGGGGGAGCAGTCAGGCCCGAAAGGTGCGACACCCCGGCGCCCGCAGTCCATGCGCTGGTCGCGAGCTGCGAGAACCTGCGCCCGGGACGCCGCGGCCGCAGGAAGCGCCCACGGCCGGCAGCCCCGGAATCGCAGCGGCCCACCATGCTCGTCGGCCCGCCTCACGCAGGACGGACCGACGAGCGCTTCCGCAGGGCCGCCGCCGATCGCGTGTCAGCGGACGTCGACGAAGTCGCCCCCGGCGGTGGCGGGAGCAGCGGTGGAGGTGCCCGCGAAGGTGTAGCGCCAGTAGCCGTCCTCCGATGCCGTCACGGCGGTCTTCAGATTTCCGTAGCTGTCCGTCGCGACCGTCTTCACGGTCGTGTACGTGGACGCCCCCGCCTTGCGGAACTGCAACTGCGCCTTCTGGCCGGCGTATCCGTGATAGCCGCCGAGCGTCTCCCAGTCCGTACGGGAGAGCTTGCCCGTGACGGTGAGCGGCTTGCCCCTTGTCACCGGCTCGGGAGTCGCGTTGGCCGTCAGGAGCGCGTCGCGCAGCACGGGTAGCGTCTTGGCGGCATGCAGATCGATGTGTCCGGTGCCGTCCGCCGACTCGGCCCAGGCAGCGAACTTCCAGGTGTCGGCGAGGGAGTTGCGGCCGAGGGTCCAGCGCGGGTGGATGTAGGCGAACTGGGCCTCGCAGGTGGCCGTGGTCGCGTTGACCTTGGTGCAGGTCGCTCGCCAGGGGCTGTAGAGAACGGCGTCGGGGGTGGCGTACGAGCCCCGGTACAGGTACATGTCGCCGCCGGCGATTCCCGACGGGTCGGTGGCGGTGAACTTCGCCTTGAATTCCTGGAGCGGCTGGTCGGACAGCTCCACCGGCTTGCCGCCGTTCACCACGATGTTGGAGATGCGGGTCGAGCCCACCACCTCGTCGCCCTGCGGAACCGGCCCTGCGAACGCCCGCTCGACGGTGCGGCTGAGGCTGCCGCCCAGGTCGTCGACGGCAGTGACGCGCAGGGTGACGAAGGAGGCAGTGGCGGGAACGTCCAGCGTCGCCGAGCCGTCGACGGCGACGGGCAGATCGGTCCAGGTCGCGCCGTCGTCCGTGGAGTAAGCCAGGCCCGAAGTCCTGGTGTTCGTCTGCGCCGCGTCCGCGTTGCGGGTGGTGACGCTTGCGTCGATCCGGACCGGCCCGGCGGCGGCGCGACCCGCCGCATCGAGCCCGGAGACCCTCACCTCGGTGTCGATCAAGGGGAGCTCTTTGCCTTCGGCGTATCCCGCCCGGAACGTCCATTCGCTGCGTATCCCCGTGGACAGCCGGGAGTAGGGGACGCGGCGGTGGACGGTCTGGTCGAGGGTGTACGTCTGGGGCGACGTCGACACTCCTCGGAGTACGCGGCGATCCCGCTGCTACCCGCGGAGCCGGGTGCGGGCGGGATCGGGTCAAGGTGAGCCGGTACGATACGGTTCGGCAGCGATACGGCGAATCAGCCAGGCTCAGTCGCCACGGACGCGGGCGTGCAGATGCATGTCGTGTCGGCCATCGTCATGCACGGCGGCGCTGCGCCTGGTGCCTTCCAGGAGGTAGCCGGACTTGGTGGCGACTCCGCATGAGGCTTGGTTGCGGGTCGAGTGGTCCAGCTCCAGCCGGTGGAAGCCGACTTCGTCGAGGGCCCAGGTGGTAAGCGCCAAGAGGGCGCGCGTGGCCACACCAGCACCGCGGGCGGCCGGGAGCACCCAGTAGGCCGTGCCGGCTGTGCCGTCGTCGAAGTCCAGACCGCGGAGGGCGATCCGGCCGAGCACCTCGACGCCATCGCGGGTGATCGCCCAGTGGCCGCCCCTCTCGTGCTTCCAGTCCTGGCGGTATGCGTCGAACCATTCGCGCACCTGGGACTCGGTGGCGGGCCGACGTGTGTGCCAGCGGCGGACTTCATCGTCGTGGTAAGCAGAAAGGAACGCTGGCGCGTCGGCTTCTTCCCAGGGGCGAAGCAACAACCCCCCGGTGGTGGGGAGCACGGGTTGGGGGGAACTGCCGAGCAAGCCGCAGGCGATGACGGGCGGCGTCGACAAAGCGCGGGTCATACACCATGATCGCCCGACGCTGGTCACCCACGTCAACAAAGAGTCGCTCGTTGGGGATGAGGGCCTGGACGGCGTTGGGCTGGATCTCCTGTGCGACAGCGGCCGGGCGACGGCATCACGCCGATGTCTTACCCGTTCCCTCGCCGGGCGAGGAGCAGCGCAACGTCGTCGTCCGGTTCCCGGTTCAAGGCGTCGAGTAGGACGTCGCAGGTCTCCTCCAGGGGGAGCCGGGTGCCGCCCAACAGCCCGAGCAGGTCCTGAAGTCCGACGTCGATGGATACTTCGCGCCGTTCCACCAAACCGTCCGTGAACAGCGCGAGCAGCGTTCCCTCCGCCAGTTCCCGCTCCTCGGTGCTGAACGGCACGCCGCCCACCCCGAGCGGCACCCCGCTGGATATGTCAGGGAATTCGGCTCTCCCGGCCGGGTCCACCAGCACCGGCGGCAGATGGCCTGCGAGGGAGAGCTCGCATCGGCCGTGCCGTGGGTCGCAGACCACGTAGAGGCAGGTGGCCATCGAGTCGGAGTCGCCGAGTGAGGCTGTGATGTCGTCGAGGTGGTACAGCAGTTCGGCCGGGGGCAGGTCGAGTCGGGCGAGGGCGCGGGTGGCTGTACGGAGCTGGCCCATGATCGCCGCGGCGTGCACCCCTTTGCCCATGACATCCCCGACGACGAGGCCGAGCTTGCCGCGTCTCAGTGGCAGCACGTCGAACCAGTCGCCGCCGACCTCGCTGACCGCGGGCAGGTATCGGCAGGCGACCTCGATGCCGTCGTAGTCAGGTGGCTCCTGGGGGAGCAGACTGCGCTGGAGGGTGAGCGCGGTGCTGCGCTCGCGCCCGTACAGCCTGGCGTTGTCGATACAGACGGCGGCGCGCGCGGCCAGTTCGGTGGCGAGCGTGAGGTCTTGGTCGTCGAACGGCCGGGCGTTCACCGTGCGGTAGAGGCTGAGTGTGCCCAGTACCTCGCCACGGGCCATCAGGGGGGCGGACAGATAGGAGTGGACCCCGGCTTGCCGGAGCGTCTCGGCGGCGGAATCGTCCCGGGCGATACGCCGCATCGTCGAGCCGCTCACCCGCTGCAGCAGGATCGGCCGCCTCTCTTGCACACTCTGGGTGATCACCCGTGACGCACTGTATGACGCCAGCTCGCCGACCGGATCAGCGGCCCCGATCGCATCGGTGGGATAGCCCGCCGCGACGGCGAGCGCCCGGAATACGAGCGAGCCCTCGACCTGCAGTGCGGCCGTGGTGCCGCCCAGACCGGCCACCGAGTCGAGTACGTCGACGGCCGCGAGGTCGGCGAGCTCCGGCACAGCCGTCCCCGCCAGTTCACGCGCAGTCTGACGCAGGTCCAGCGTGGTGCCGATGCACATACCGGCGTCGGCTATCACCGCCAGCCTCTCTCGCGCTTTGGCGATCTCGGCCGCAGTCCGCTGCCGCTCGGAGACATCCAGCACCGCGATCGCCAGGCCCAGTACCCGCCCGTTCGCATCCTCGAGCCGGTGGTACGACTCCGAGTAGGTGTGATCCTCGCTGTCCGCAGCCGTCCGGCCGATCGTCTGCTGATCCAGCAGCGGCTCACCGGTCTGAAGGACCCGCCGCATCCGCGACTCGATGGCTTCGACATCCAGCGCCGGGAGAACCTCGCCGACGCGGCGGCCAAGCACCGCCTCCTCGGGCACACCATTGATCCGCTCCAGTGACGGATTGACGCGCACCCAACGCAGGTCGGTGTCGAACACCGCGATACCCACCGGCGACTGGCGGACCAGGATGTGGGACAGGGCCAGGTCCCACTCCACGTTCCGTACGGTGTCGGCGTCG
Organism: Streptomyces sp. Ru72; assembly: GCF_002920635.1. Taxonomy (GTDB): domain Bacteria; phylum Actinomycetota; class Actinomycetes; order Streptomycetales; family Streptomycetaceae; genus Streptomyces. The sequence goes on from NZ_PQSR01000021.1 coordinate 38,802, forward strand.
GTGCCGAGGCCCAGGGCGTAAACATCACCGCCGGCATCGCGCAACTGCATGGTGCGAAACTCCACCATGCGCGTCGAGCCATCCTTGTGCCGCACCGGAAAGACTCCCGCCCAGCTCCCACCCGCACGCACGCGCTCGAACAGCTCGCGCGCCCGTGCCCGGTTCTCCGGTGCCAGCAGCAGCCCGCCCGCGTTCCGCCCCAGTGCTTCAGCAGCGGAGAAGCCCAGCAACCGCTCGGCCTCGGGGCTCCACAGAGCGATCCGCCCGTCACTGTCCACGACCACGGCGGAGACTCGCAACAGATCCAGCAGCCCGCCGGGCGCAGCCATGCCGTCCCCCCAGTCCTTCCCGGTCCGGGACTCTCGCTCAGGCATACCAGCCGCTCCTTCCGGCGGCAGCGCCGGAATCGTGGCCCATCCGCGGGTCTCCTTGCCAGTCATACCCCTCCCTGGGGAACACCGCACGCCACGGCCGTCCGGGACCGGCTGACCACCGGTGCATGTCGCTCAGCACCAGTGGCGCCATAGCCATTGGCGGCAGGCACGTGAATCGCTGTGACGCACGGTTGCGTGTTGTGGCTGGTGTGGCGTGCTTCCCGATTGCTGGCATAAGCAGCGACGACCGAGGAAGGCCCTGCTCCTGCATCGCGTCGGGGAGGCGAGCCTTGAGGCCCGCGTTCCCGCGGCTCAGGAACCACTCGACGGTGCAGGCCCCTTGCACCGGATCGATGCACAGGGTCAGGCCGTCGTTCGCGGACCACGAGTTGCGTCCAGGACACGATGGAACCGGATATGAAGGGCAGTGCCGGTGCGCCGATGAGCAGGGAAGTGCTGGTCCTCGCCTGCCAGGCCCGGCTCCCGCAGCGCGGCACCGAGCGGGCCGACCGCATGGAGCCCAACCTGGGCGTGGCCTACCGCGTCGACCTGGACGTGGCGGCGGGCGCTGGAACATCACCGGAACTTTCACGCGGGACGGGGATGTCTTGCTCGGTCCAGATGCATTTGCCGTCCCGGAGGTAGCGGGCGCCCCAGCGTTTGGAGAGGGCGGCGACGAGTTGAAGGCCGCGGCCGCCCTCGTCTGTGTAGGCGGCGTGGCGGATGCGCGGGGTGCTGAGGCTGCCGTCGTATACCTCGCAGGTCAGGCAGCGGCTGCGCAGCAGGCGCAGGTGGATGGGGCCCTTGGCGTGCCGGATCACGTTGCCGATCAGCTCGCTGACCAGCAGCTCGGTCGTGATCGCGAGATCGTCCAGTCCCCAGGCGGCCAGTTTCGTGCGGACGAATTCGCGGGCCTGGCCGGCCGCGCGGGGATCCTCCGGGAGGGTGCAGGAGGCGACATCACCGGCGTCGATGGCCCGGGTGTGGGCGATCAGCAGTGCTGCGTCGTCGTTCGTCCGGGCATGGTCGGGCAGCAGGGCCGAGACCACCGTGTCGCACAGGTCGTCGAGGTGCTGGACGTCGTCGGCCTCGTCCCGTGCCATGAAGGTGGGCACCGCATGCCGGGCGAGGATCTGTTGCAGTCGGGCCAGTCCTCGGTCGACGCCCTGGGAAGCGGATTCGACGAGCCCGTCGGTGCACAGGACGAGCAGGCTCTCCTCAGGCAGAAGCAGTTCGTGCGTTTCGAACGGTGGCTCGGCGGCCCCGAGTGGCGGGTCGGCGGCCAGGTCGGGCCTGTGGACGGTGCCATCGGGACGGACGACGACCGGCGGGGGATGACCGGCCAGGGAGAACGTGCATATCCGGGTGATCGGGTCGAAGACGGCGTAGAGGCACGTGGCGTAGGAGTCCTCGCCCAGGTCACTGACCAGGTCGTTGAGCCGGCTGAGTAGCTCGTCGGGGGGAATGTCCAGGTCGGCGAGGGTGCGCACCGCGGTGCGCAGCTGGCCCATGGTGGCCGCTTCCGGAATGCCGTGTCCCATGACGTCGCCGATCACCATGGCGACCCTGTCCGCGGACAGCGGGATCACGTCGTACCAGTCGCCACCGACCTGTTCGCCCCGGCCCGCGGGCAGGTAGCGGGCGGCGGCGCAGGCGGCAGGCAGGCGGGGCAGTGTCCGGGGAAGCAGGCCACGCTGCAGCCCCTGCGCCCGGGCGTGCTCCACGTCGTACAACCGGGCGCGCCCCAGCGACTGGCCGGCCAGACCGCTCAGCGCGGTCAGCAGCGTGCGCTCCTCGTCGCTGAAGGAACGCGGCTGGGCGAAAGACACCAGACACATGCCGATGGGGCGTCCGGACGCGATCATGGGGAGGAACGCCCACGCGTTCTTCTTGGCCGCCGACGGGATGTGCGCCAGCGTGGGATAACGCCGGCAGTACTCTGCGGCTGATTCGATGAACCGGGGAGTACGGGTCCCCAGCACGTCGGTGGCCACGGGGTAGTCGGCTACGGGGATCCCGTCGAGCATGCTGAGGAATTCCTGCGTGTATCCGGAGGAGCCGACCACACGCTGTCGGCCGCCTTCGAAGACCCAGAATATGAGGCCGTCCGCGCCGAATGGGGGCAGGACGTGCGCCGCGACGGCCTGTACGACTTCCCGCGAGGTGAGCGCCTCGGCGAGTGCCGAGGTCAGCTTGCCCATCCGCACCGTCTGCTCGGAGCCGGCCGCCGAACCGCGGACGGGCAGCCTGCCAGGCAGGTCCTCCAGGCATGCAGCGGCCCATTGCGCCACAGAATTCAGAAAGGATCGCTGCACCTCATCCGGCTCGCCGGCCCCTCCCATGATCACGGAGAGCACGCCTATCGGCCCGTCGGCACCGAGAAGGGGCACCGCTGCCGTGCCGGTTGCCTGCATGCCCAGGCTGTCGCCGCCCACCCAGACGTACTCACCGCTGCGTATGGCACGTGCGGGCGCCACGTCCTGCCGATCGGAGAGATCCGCCCACGCCTCGGCGCTCTCCGCAGCCAACCCGCTGGCCGCAACCAGATGCAGTCGGCCGGCCGCAGGATCGCACCAGTGCAGGAACGCGCCGCGGCCTTCCAGACACTCCGTGGCCTTGAGGGCCAGCGTCAGCGTCTCAGCGCCTCGCAGTGCTTTGTACGAGGCGGCCCGAAAGCCCAGCCCTGACTGCTGTGGGTGACTCCCGGCTCTGGCTGCCGCAGGTGCCAACTCGTCTCCTGCTCACTCTTGGGTCACGGGCCTGCACATGCAGCGACGGGAATCCCCGCAAATCAGGCAAACTCCACTAAATGTTAGCTTGCCGCCCGTCCGTATCCGTCCGCAGCCCATGCACCGCAGGCGTCATCCGATGTCCGTGATGCCGACCATGACGGATCGGGTTCAGCTTCCGCGGCCCGGGAGATCGGCGGGTAGAGGCGCCACGGCGTCGGTGACGTCCACGCGCAGACGCCCGGTCGACGGGTCGTAGACGAGCCGGGGTCGGAAACCCCGGCCCGGCATGCCGCCGGGGTGGACGGCGTTGGCGGCGAGCTCCGCGATGACGTTTCGGCACGCTCCGTGACGTTCTGCGGAACGCCCCCAGTGCCGCAGCTCCAGGTTCCTCCGGCCTGGGATGCGGGGCGTGCCGTCAAGGCCGTACCCGTTGCGGGTCAGTGCGCGAGCGCGTCGGGGAAGCCGAACGTCGCGACCAGCGCGGGATCGTGGAATTCGATCACGCGAAAGACGCCGCTGGCGGTGGGGGCCAGTACCACGGCGCCGTCGGCTCGGAGCGCGCCGTCACCATCCCGGGGTACTCGGCCGCTGACAGGCGACGGCTGAGCGAACCCCAGTGCTCAAGGAACCCGACATCCTCGTAACGGGCGGCCGACCAGACACGTGCGGGAGCCGCCGAGAAGTCACTCGATGAGACACATTGCGAGTGTCCGGAGAACCATCCCACCTCGGCTCCGCGGCCCAATTCGTGGAAAGCGCAGGGCTGTCCACGGCCACGGTGGGCATCGGCTCGGGCAACGACCAGGTCGTGCGGTGATGCCTTCCCCGCCGACGAGTTTGCGCGGCCTTCGCCGGTAGGGAGTCACACCGGGGTCCGGCAGGTCCATGAGCGCGAGTTTGGCCGGGTCGACCACGGCGGTGATCTCGGTGATGTGGCCGTCGGAGACAGTGAAGGCCAGGAGGGAAGGCGGGGTGCCGTCCCCGCTCCAGGAGATGACGGCGGGGCGGCCGTTGACGGTCGCCGCACGTCCTCGTGCTGCGCTGCCGGCCACTCGCGCGCGGGTGGCGACTTCGGTGGCCCCGAGAGTGATGAACGTGCCGTTCGGGGTGTGGACGGTGAACTTCACTTCGGGGTGGAGAACCTGCAGCAGCTGCTCGAATCGGCCGTCGGAGCCGCGGTGAGGAAGGCCTGGACCACCTGCCGGTCTCCTGGCGGGACGGACGCAGCCACGCCTCTGCTGTCGAGTAGGCCCGCGTTGCCGCGCGGGTCGGAAGGCACGCCCGTGCTCAGCGTAGTGAACGCCGACGGCACCATCGCCCAGTAGTGTTCCCGTGCCGGCGGGAACAGCCGATCCGGCCAGCGCTGTTGCACCGCTCGGGGGACCGGCGCCGCGCGTGCCCTCAAGTCCGTTGTGCACCCGGTCATCCGATATCGGGGCGACCGCTTATACAACCGGCGCAGATTGAGAATGCGGCGATTTCACAGGAGGACTGTTTCATGAATGACCGGCCCTTGACGCTGATGGCCGTGCACGCTCACCCCGACGATGAGGCCACTGGAACGGGAGGTGTCCTCGCGCGGTACGCGGCGGAGGGCATCCGCACGGTCCTGGTGACGTGTACCGACGGCAGGTGCGGTGACGGACCGGGCGGTGTCAAGCCGGGCGAGCCCGGGCACGATCCGGCAGCCGTCGCCTTGATGCGGCGTCAAGAACTCGAGTCCAGCTGCGATATTCTGAAGGTCGGTCACCTGGAGATGCTGGACTACGCCGACTCCGGGATGATGGGCTGGCCGGCCAACGACGCCCCCGGATCCTTCTGGCGGACACCCGTGGAGGAGGGGGCTGCCCGACTCGCGGAACTCTTGCGCCGCCACCAACCCGATGTGGTCGTCACCTACGACGAGAACGGCTTCTACGGTCACCCCGACCACATCCAGGCACACCGCATCACGATGGCTGCGCTGGCGATGACCGCGCCGATACCGAAGGTGTACTGGACGACGGCGCCCCGCTCGATGATGCAGCGGTTCGGGGAGGTCATGCGCGAGTTCGGTGCGGACTGGCAGGAGGCGGATCCCGCCGAGGCCGCCGCGCTGGCCGAGATCGGACTTCCCGACGAGGAGATCACCACCTGGGTGGACACCACCGCGTTCGGCGGTCAGAAGTTCGACGCGTTGGCCGCGCACGCCAGCCAGGGCGAGAACATCTTCTTCCTCAAGATGGGCCAGAAGAGGTTCACCGAGCTGATGGGCGTCGAGACCTTCGTACGGGTCCAGGACACCACCGGTGCGGCCGTGCCCGAGAACGACCTCTTCGCCGGACTGCGCTGATCCGCCGACCTTCTGGGGTCCGCTCCGGCGTCCGTTGAGCATCAGGGTATCCCTGCTCGGTGACGTGGCGGTTGCGAGGACACCACCCCCTAGGGTCTGTTGCCAAAGTGGATCTTTGTTGAAGCCGTCGAGCGCGGAGTCGACGTCGGACTTGGGGATGGCCTCCTCGTAGATGGGCGTACGGACGACAACGGGAGCGACCGCGTTGACCCGGATGCCGTGCGGGGCGAGTTCCATGGCAGGTGCTCGGTGAGGGAGTGCAGTGCCGCCTTGGCCATCGAGTACGCCGAGGACGGGGTGGCGGCGATGGCCTGGTGGGCCCACATGGAGCCGATGTTGACGATGGATCCCTTGATGCCGCGGGCGATCATGTTGCCGGCGACGGTCTGGGTGAGGAAGGAGAAGGCCCGTTGAGGGCCTGGTAGCGGTCGTAGTCGGCGTACGGGTGGTCCACGAAGGGCTTCGGGGCGAACACGCCGGCCGCGTTGACCAGGAGGGCGGCGTCGGCGTGGTCCTTGGCCAGGTCGGCGCGCAGCCGCTCGACGGCGTCGGCGTCGTTGAGATCGGCGGCCAGCGCGGTGACACGGCCGGAGTCCGCCAGAGCGGCCGTGGCGTCCTCGGCGCCGGAGGGGGTCCGGCCGGTGACGACGACGCTGCCGGCGGCGTCGAGGACGTGCCGGGCGATGGCCAGGCCCATGCCGCTGGTGCCACCCATGATGCGGCCTTCTTGCCGGTGAGGTCGGGGGTGGTGCGGGACATGCTGTGCTCCTGGTGAGAGGCGTTCGAGGGAAAAGGCGCCCTGCCCCAGCCGACGTCCGGCCGGACGACCTGAAACTGGGAGGGCCCTGTGAGACGGCAGCCACAGGTCGAGCCCGTGGAAGCGGAAGCGGCGGCGGATGCGGCTCCCCCGGGGGAGCCGGACGGCGCCGTGTGGAACGTGCCGGCTCCGGTGGTCGATGTTCGCTGCACTTGACGGTGGCAGCGTCAACCGGTGCACGGGCCCGGTCGTGGCGGATTCGTCTACTGCGACTGTGCGAACGGCCCGAGGCAGGTCAGACGGTCTCGTAGATCCGCCCCGCGGGGTCGGCGGACGGCGGTGTCGACAGGCCGCCGCCGACAGCGACTGCAGCGAGTCCCCTGAGGCTTGTTGCGAACCCCCTGGGTCACCATGGGCGGACTGTGCGGTGCCCCTGGTCCGGTCGGAGGCTTCCCGGGACACCGCTGTCTGCGCATGTCCGGAACAGTGCTGTCCTCACGATCATCCACGGTGTGGATGAGCCGGATACGAGATTCGGATCGCTCGAGGGATGGCAGCGGGGCGCCGGGCAGCCCATAGTCGTCCCGATCCGCACGCGGCTGTCCACATCAGCGGCCGACGTGAGGCCATCTCCAGCATGCCGTGCGCTGCAGCGCCCATACAGGCATGCGTGCTTTCGTACGCCGTCCCATGGAGTCGCCATGCCTGGTTCCGTCCCGCCGTCTGCCACCGCGGTCGACGATGCCGCGTCGTCGCCCGTCGCTGTCTCCGGCCCGGCCCATCTACTGCGCGTGACCCTGCTGATGGCGGGCAGCTGTCTGCCGATCCTCGGGGCGGTGCTGATCGCACCGGTGCTGCCGAAGATGCAGGACCACTTCGAGTCGTCCCCGGGGGCCAAGGCGCTGGTTCCCCTCGCGCTGACCGTCCCGGCGCTGGCGCTGGCGGTGCTGGCCCCGTTCGCCGGGGTGATCGTCGACCGGCTGGGCCGCAAGCGCCTGCTGATCGTGACGACTCTCCTGTACGCCGTGTTCGGGACGGCACCGCTCTATCTGAACTCCCTCGGCGCCATCATCGCCAGCCGCGCCCTGGTCGGCGTCGCCGAGGCCGCCATCATGACGTGCTGCACCACGCTGATCGGCGACTACTACAGCGGTCCGCGGCGGGTGAAGTACCTCGCCCTGCAGACCATGTGCGCCTCGGCGTCGGCCACCGTCTTCTTCGTGGTCGGTGGGGCCGCCGGGTCGGCGGGCTGGCGGGTGCCCTTCTGGGCCTACGCCGTGAGCCTGCTGCTCGCCCCGCTGATGGCGACCGCTCTGCCCAACCCGACGGCCCGCGCGACCGCCGACGAGGTCCCGGTAGGGGCGGAGACCCGCCGCCCGTTCCTGTGGCGGCGAATGGCGGGCATCTGCGCCCTCACCGTCTTCGGAGCCATCGTCTTCTACACCGTCCCGGTGGAGATGTCGTACCTGCTCGACGATCTCGGGGTGGAGAACTCCGGTGTCATCGGCCTGGCCACCGCGGTCTCGAGCGCCGCCACCGTGGGAGGAGCCGTCACCTTCGCCCGGCTGAGGCGCTCCCCGGCTCCGATGTTGCCCGCCGTCCTCGCGCTCTGTGCGGCCGGCTTCGGGGTGATGTTCCTGGCGGGCAACGCCCCGCTGCTGGTCGTCGGGGCCGTGATCAACTGCGTGGGCACCGGCATGCTGCTGCCCGCCCTTCTCACCAGTGCCATGTCCCGGCTGGCGTTCGAGGACCGCGGCCGCGGCACGGGACTGTGGATGGCGGCCTTCTTCGGCGGTGAGTTCCTCTGCCCGCTCGTACTGCTGGCCGTGGAGTCGGCGGTCGGAAGTCTGGCCGGAGCGGTGGCCGTGCTGGGGCTGGCCGCCGCCCTCCTTGCGGCGGGTCTCTTCGCGGTCCGCCGCCACGTCGGTGCCGTCGACTCCCGGCCGCTGCCGGAGCGGACGGCCTGACGGACGTACGCTCCATCGGGACTGCCACGATGTGCCGGACCGCGGCCGCCGCGCCATCGTGGCCAGTCGTGTCAGCGCGGCGGAGTCGCATGCGACTCGTCCCCGCGCCCCTTGGAGGCGTCGCCGTCGCCGTCGGCCGTCAACGTCGCCCCCACCTCCGCCGCCTTCTGCCGCAGCCAGATGTGGGCCGCGTCCTGGGCGTGCACGGGGTGCCACCACATCGCCTCCTGCACCGGTACGGCCTCGAACGGGCAGGGCAGGACGCGTACCGCGGCGGCGCGGACCGCTTTGCGGGCGAGGCGTTCCTGGATCATCGCGATCCGGTTGGTGCCCTCGATCATGTGGGGCAGCAGCTGGAAGGTCTGTACGGAGACCTCGACCCGAGGGCTGATGCCGATCATGCTGAGTTGGCGCGCGGCCGGGGCGTCGTAGGGACGCTGGTAGACGGCCCAGGGCAGCCGGGCCAGATGGTCGAGGGTGAGCTCGTCGCCGACCTCGGGGTGGTCGTCGGCGATCAGACACAGCCAGCGGTCGCTGAAGAGGTCGACCGCGGGCAGACCGTCGATGACGCCGTGCGGCATCAGCAGTCCGTCGACGGTGCTCAGTACGGTCGCGGTGTTCTCCACGACGGAGGGCGCCGGGTGCTGGAAGGCGAGCCGGATCCCGGGTGCCTCGCGGTGCAGGGCGCGGGCGAGGGCGGCCCCGAACACGGCTGCGCCGTAGTCCGAGGCGAGCAGTGTGAACTCGCGGGCCTCGGCCGTCGGATCGAAGTCGGCCTGGCTGGCGAAGACCCGCTCCAGCAGGTCGCACGCGGTGGCGCTGCGGTCGCGCAGGGCGGCGCCGAGGGGGGTCAGTTCGTAGGAGTTTCCGGTCCGGGCGAGCAATTCGTCGTCGAAATGGCGGCGCAGCCGGGACAGCGCCGCGCTCATCGCGGGCTGGCTGAGTCCGATGCGCTCGCCGGCCCGGGTGACGTTGCGTTCCTCCAGTAGCGCGCGGAGGGCGACGACCAGGTTGAGGTCGAGTCGGGACAGGTTCACCGGGCACCACCTGGACGGAGAGAGGTATTCGTGGCGTGGATGCGCGTCATCCACAGGATTCATTTCCGCGATCTGAGGATCCAGGTCAGAGTAGACCGCAACTCAGCGGGAGGAAATCTCATGGCAACGCTCGCGCAACCCGCCGGCCCCTTCGCGCTCGGCACGCTCTCCGCGCCTGACGGGAAACGGTTCCCCGGTCTGGTGGTCCAGGACCGGGTGCTGGACCTGAGCCAGGTTCTGGCCTGGGAGCCTGCCGATGTGCGTTCCGTGCTGGAACGGTGGGAGGAGACCCTTCCCGTTCTGCACACCCTCGCGGGCGAAGCCGCCCTGGAGTGGCAGCGGATCGACAGTCTGAGGGTGCATGCCCCGGTGGAGCCCCGGCAGATCTTCCAGTCCGGCGCCAACTACCGACAGCACGTCATCGACCTCGAGGTGGCCCACCGCTCCCCGGACGACCCGCGCACGGTCGAGGAGGCGCGACAGGAGATCGCCGCGGTGATGGACCGGCGGGCGGCAGAGGACCTGCCGTACGTCTTCATCGGCCTGCCGAGCGCGATCACCGGACCGTACGACGACGTCGTCCTGCCCGTCTGTGCCGAACAGCCGGACTGGGAACTGGAGTTGGCAGCCGTCATCGCCAAGCCCGCCTACCGGGTTTCCGTGGGGGAGGCCCTGGAGTACGTCGCCGGGTACACGATCGCCAACGACCTCACCGACCGGGCCACCGTCTTCCGCCGGGACATGAAGGCCATCGGCACGGACTGGCTGCGCAGCAAGAACGCCCCCGGCTTCACGCCGCTCGGCCCGTGGATCGTCCCCGCCGGGTCGATCGCGGACCCGGGTGAACTCCGGGTGACGCTGAAGCTCAACGACAGGACCATGCAGGACGAGTCGACCAAGGACATGCTCTTCGGCATCGCCCGGCTGGTGTCGTACATCTCGCAGACCGCCCGGCTGCTGCCGGGGGATCTGGTACTCACGGGCTCCCCGGCCGGCAACGGCATCCACTGGGGGCGGCTGCTGCGTGACGGGGATGTCATGGAGGGCTCGATCACGGGGCTGGGCGTCCAGCGCACCCGCTGTGTCGCCGAGGAGGCAGACGCGTGATCGACCGTACGGATCCCGAGGGCGCGGTCGCCGAGGCCGCCAAGAAGTACTCCAACTGGGGCCGCTGGGGTGAGGACGACGTCCTCGGCACCCTCAACTTCCTTGACGAGGCCAAGCGGCGCGAGGGCGCGGCGCTCGTGCGCCGGGGCGTGAGTTTCTCGCTCTCGCAGCGGTTCGACATGAACGGGCCGCAGAAGGGCTGGCGCCGCCGCACCAACCCCGTGCACACCATGCTCGACACCGGCACCGACGCGGCCCTGGGCAACCAGGGCTTCCCGCATGGCATCGGCGGCGCCGACGACATGATCGCGATGCCGTTGCAGTGCTCCACGCAGTGGGACGGGCTCGGGCACATCTTCGATCACGGCAAGGCGTGGAACGGGCGGGCGGCGGAGAAGGTCGTCACCTCCGACGGCGACCTCGTCACCGGCATCGAGCACATGGCGCCGTACGTCGCCGGACGGGGGGTGCTGCTGGATGTGGGCCGAGTCCTCGGCACGGACGGCGAGCTGCCGGACGCGTTCGCGATCACCGAGGACCACCTGACGGCAACGGCCGGAGCCCACAGGGTGAGCGTCGGACGCGGGGACATCGTCCTCGTCCGCACCGGGCAGCTCGCCCGCTCCAGGCGCGAGGGCTGGGGCGACTACGCCGGCGGGCCCGCGCCCGGCCTGTCCTTCACCACGGCCGGCTGGCTGCATCGCACCGAGATAGCCGCCATCGCCACCGACACCTGGGGCTTCGAGGTACGGCCCAACGAGTTCCACCACGCCTTCCAGCCATTGCACCAGGTCGCCATCCCCAACATGGGCCTGTTGATCGGCGAGATGTGGGACCTCGACGCCCTCGCCACGGACTGCGCGGACGACGGCGTGTACGAGTTCTGGCTCACCGCCGCGCCCCTGCCCATCACCGGCGCCGTCGGCTCACCCGTCAACCCGATCGCCGTCAAATAGCCGCAGAACCGGCCGGACACGTCCTCCCCGGACAGCAGCGGCGCATCCGGCCCCGCCCGCTCCACCCGCCGACGGGTGGAGCACCACAGCCCCTGGCCCGCCCTCCCGGCGGGCGAGCCGCCCCGCCGCCCGAAGCCGCGCGGCCCAACCTCGGGAGGTATCCCCGACATGGCAGACAGCCCTACACGCAGAGTCCTCGTCATCGGCGGCGGCGCCTCCGGCAACGCCGTGACCGTTCTGCTGCGCCGGGCCGGCATCACCGTCGACCTGATCGAGGCCAAGCCCGACTGGAACGCCACCACCGGCTCCGGCATCACCCTCCAGGGCAACGCCCTGCGCGTGCTGCGCGAACTGGGCGTCTGGGAGCAGGTGAGCGCATCCGGCTTCGCCTTCGGCACGCTGGGCATCACCACCCCGGACGGCACCCTGCTGCACCTCGCCGAGGACATCAGGACCGGGGGCGACGACCTGCCCGCCACCCTCGGTATGCAGCGCCCCCGGCTCCAGCAGATAGCCATCGACGCGGTCCGCGCCTCCGGCGCCACCGTGCGCCTGGGCACCACCGCCGAGACGTTGAAACAGGACACCGACGGTGTCTCGGTGCGCTTCAGCGACGGCACCGAAGGCCGCTACGACCTGGTGATCGGCGCCGACGGCCTCAACTCCGCCACCCGTACCGCGATCGGCATCGCCGACAGGCCCGAGCCTACGGGCATGGCCATCTGGCGCGTCGCCGCCCCGCGCCCCGAGGGCGTGGAGCGCAGCGACCTCGCCTACGGCGGCCCGGCCTACATCGCCGGCTACACCCCCACCAGCGAGAAGACCATCTACGCCTTCGTCGTCGAGGGATGCCGCGAACGCACCTCCATCGACCCGGCCACCTACGCCGACGAGATGCGCCGCCTGGCGCAGGCCTACGGCGGAGCCTGGCCGGAGATCACCCAGCACATCACCGACCCGGCGAAGGTCAACTACACCTGGTTCCACCGGCTGCTGGTGGAGGGCTCCTGGCATCGCGGCAGGGTCGTGCTGATCGGCGACGCAGCCCACTGCTGCCCGCCCACCATGGCCCAGGGCGCCGCCATGTCCCTGGAGGACGCCCTCGTCCTCGCCGAACTGCTCACCAGCGGACGGGACTGGGACGGCGAGCTGCTCCAGAGCTACTACGAACGCCGCATTCATCGAGTGCGGACCGTCGTCGAGGCGTCCGTGCAGATCGGCCAGTGGCAGCTGGACGGTGTGCGGGACGCCGATCTCCCCGGGCTGATCGGCCGCACGATGAACCTCCTCAAGGAATTGCCGTGACAGTACCTACCGTGGACGTGCACGCGCATGTCCTGCTGCCCGAGGTCGACGCCCTGGTGGCGGACCTGCCGGGACTGGCCGGGGCCCGTGCCCTCGACGCCCGCCGCAACGGCCCGGCGGCCCTCGCCGTCAACGGTCCCATGGTCCGCGAGCGCGCCCCGAGGATGACCGACGTCACCGCACGGCTGGCCGCGATGGACGCCCAGGGGGTGGACGTGCAGCTGGTCAGCCCGTCCCCCTCGCACTACCACTACTGGGCGGACGAGGAGACGGCCGAGAAGGTCTTCCGGCGCGCCAACGAGGCGACGGCCGCCCACTGCGCCCAGGCTCCCGGACGGCTGCACGGACTCGGCCTCGTCCCCCTGCAACACCCCGAGCAGGCCGTGCGCGCCCTCGAACATGCCCTGGAACAAGGGCTGTTGGGCGTCGAGATCTCCAGCCACGCCCCCGGCCGCGAGCTCTCGGACCCGGCGTACGCGCCCTTCTGGTCACGCGCCGAGGAGACGGGCGCCGTCCTCTTCCTGCACCCCTTCGGCTGCACGCTCGACGAGCGCCTGGACCGCTGGTACCTGTCCAACGTCGTCGGCCAGCCGGTGGAGAACGCGGTCGCGCTGTCGCACCTGATCTTCTCCGGCGTACTGGACCGGCATCCGGGGCTGAAGCTGATCGCCGCCCACGGCGGCGGCTACCTGCCCACCCACATCGGCCGCTCCGACCACGCGTGGTCCGCCCGGTCGGACGCGGGCGCCGGCTGCGCCCATCCGCCCAGCAGCTACCTGGGGCGCCTGTACTTCGACTCCCTCGTCCACGACCCGCACGTCCTGCGGGAACTCGTCCGGGCCGCGGGCGCCGACCGCGTCCTGCTCGGTTCCGACTACGCCTTCGACATGGGCACCGACGACCCCGTCGCCGCCCTGCGCGCCGCCCGGCTGCCCGACCCGGACTTCCACGCCATACGCGGCGCGAACGCGGCCGCGCTTCTCGACCTCGCCTGAGGAGGCCCCCACATGCCCAACCGCTTGCTCACCCACCTGCGGCACGTCGACCTCGCCGTGCCCGACTACGACAAGCAGCTCGACTTCTACTCCGGCGTCTGGGGCCTGAGCAAGGTCGCCGAGGACTCCGGCATCTCCTTCCTGGCCGCCGAGGGCAGCCCTGAGCAGTACGTCGTCCGGCTGCGCAAGGCCGAGGAGAAGCGCCTCGACCTCGTCTCCTACGGCGCCGCGAGCACCGCCGACGTGGACACGCTCGCCGAACGACTCCTCGCGGGCGGAGTGCGGTTGATCTCCCAGCCGGGAAAGGTGGAGACGCCCGGCGGCGGTTACGGCTTCCGCTTCTTCGACGTCGACGGGCGCACCCTCGAGGTCTCCGCCGACGTCGAGGTACGGCAGCACCGCAAGATCGAGGAGAAGGAGTCGATCCCGGTCAAGCTGTCGCACGTCGTGCTGAACTCCCCGAATCTGGACAGGACCAAGGCGTGGTACGAGGAGCACCTCGGCTTCCGGCTGTCCGACACACTCGGCCATCCGCACATCGGCGACGTCATGCACTTCATGCGGATCAGCAACCAGCACCACTCCATGGCCATCGCCAGGGGACCGCACACCTCGCTGCACCACATCTCCTTCGAGATGCGCGGCATCGACGAGTACATGCGCGGCTCCGGGCGCGTGATGCGCGCCGGCTTCAAGAAGATCTGGGGGCCGGGCCGGCACATGGCCGGCGACAACACCTTCACCTACTTCCTCGACCCGCACGGCAACACCGTCGAGTACACGACGGAGTTGGAGCTGCTGGACGAGGACACCTGGCACCCGCACGTCTACGACTTCTCCAAGCCCGAGGTCACCGACCAGTGGGGCACCGCCAACCCCATGAACGAACTGGTCACCAAGGAATCCTTCAACGACGTCGACCGCGGAGTGTTCGTCGCCCCGCCGGTCTGACCGGCGAAGCCCTCAGACCCCGGGGGCGCGGTGGCCCTGTCAACGCCCTGACTCCCACGCCGCGCCCCCGGCCTTCGTACCCACCCCCTCACACCACCAGCGGACAGCCGACAGCCGACAGGAAACCGCCATGCGTTTCGCCGCGTACGAGTACCGAGACCGCCGCCACGTGGCCGTCGTCGAAGAGGACGGCACGCTCTACCCACTCCCCGGTGTCGGCTCCCTGACCGGCCTGCTGGCCCAGGGCGGCGGCCTGCCCGAGCTGCTGGAGGCGGGCTCCGTCACGCTGGACATCCCGGCCGGCCCCCATGTCTCCGAGGTACGGCTGCTGCCCCCGCTCCAGCCGCCCACCGTGCGGGACTTCGTCACCTTCGAGGAGCACGTCGAGGGTGTACGACGGTCGGTGGACGGCACCGCAGGCGTACCGGAGCAGTGGTACGCGGCCCCGACCTTCTACTTCACCAACCCCTACGCGGTGTACGGCCCGCACGACGACATCCCCGTGCCGCCCGGCTCGACCGTGCTCGACTTCGAACTCGAAGTGGCCGCCGTGATCGGCAAGGAGGGCCGCGACCTCACGCCCGAGCAGGCCCGCGACCACATCATCGGCTACACGGTCCTCAACGACTGGTCGGCACGCGACCTGCAGTCCGCCGAGATGAGAGTGGGCCTCGGCCCGTGCAAGGGCAAGGACACCGCCACCACACTGGGCCCGTACCTGGTCACCGCGGACGAACTGGAGAAGTACCGGGACGAGGACGGCTTCCTGCGGCTCGGGCTCACCGCCTCCGTCAACGGCGAGACCGTCGGCACGGACCTTCTCTCCCACATGAGCTGGACGTTCGAGGAGATGGTCGCCTACGCCTCGCGTGGGACCGTCGTCCGCCCCGGCGACGTCCTAGGCTCCGGCACCTGCGGCAACGGCGGCTGCCTCGCCGAACTGTGGGGCGTACGCGGCCGGCAGGACCCACCCCCGCTGAAGCCCGGCGACACGGTCACCCTCACCGTCGAGGGCATCGGCAGCGTCTCCAACACGGTCGTCGCCGGAGCCGCCCCGATCCCGCTGCCGACCGGCCGCCGCCGCTCCTGGGAGCGGCCGTGACCGACCTCCGCCCCAAGAGGCTCCTCGGCAAGATCGTCGTGGTCACCGGCGCCGCCCGCGGCCAGGGCGCCGCCGAGGCCGAGGCGCTGACCCGCGAGGGCGCCCGGGTCATCGCCACCGACGTGACCGAGGCACCTGGCTGCCGTCGGCTCGACGTCACCAGCGAGAAGGACTGGGCCGAACTCGCCGCCGAACTCGGGGAGTCGTACGGACAGGTGCACGGCCTGGTCAACAACGCCGGTGTCACCTGGCGTGTCCGCCTCGACGCCGTACGCCCCGAGGACATGGCCCGCGTCCACGCGGTCAACGTCACCGGACCGCTCCTGGGCATCCAGCACCTGGCACCGCTGATGCGCACGGGGGCATCCATCGTGAACGTCGGCTCCTCGGCGGCACTGACCGCCCACTACCCGGTCGCCTACACCGCCAGCAAATGGGCACTGCGCGGCCTGTCGGCCACCGCCGCCATGGAACTGGGGCCACGCGGCATCCGCGTGAACACCGTCCACCCCGGCTTCATCGAGACCGAGATGACCGCCTCAGCCGCGCCCGCCTTCCGCGAGGCCAACATCGCCGGGACACCACTCGGCCGCACCGGAACCGTCGACGACGTCACCCCGCTCGTCAGCTTCCTTCTCTCCGACGAGTCGTCCTTCATCACCGGAGCCGAGATCCCCGTGGACGGCGGCCTCACCGCGCACGGCGGCGCCAAGCCGATCTCGGACGCGGTACGCAACTAGCAGCTGTCCGGCCGATCACAGTCGTG
Source organism: Streptomyces sp. Ru72 (assembly GCF_002920635.1). Classification (GTDB taxonomy): domain Bacteria; phylum Actinomycetota; class Actinomycetes; order Streptomycetales; family Streptomycetaceae; genus Streptomyces. The sequence continues at coordinate 55,183 of NZ_PQSR01000021.1, forward strand.
GGCGGTCCGGCATGATGCCGGGGCGAGCATCATCGTCGAGTTCTTCGCGGCTCCGGACGGTCCAGGCCCTCATCTCCAGCACCACCTCCCACCAGGCGGGCGACCGGGCTCTGCCACGGTGTCTCGCCCTGGAGTTCCCTCTCTTCGGCCCCCTTTGGTGCGGGTGCCGGCGGTGGATCAGTACGGGCGCCGGCCGCATGTCGGTGCGCGCGGACGATGGTGGAGTCAACCGGGACGTCCCAGTCGATCTCGCCCGCCTCGTCGGCCGCGGCCCGGACCTGCTGGAGCAGACGTTCCCAGTCGTTCAGGTCGTCGCCCGTACCGCGTCGCGGATGAGTTCGGCGACGTCTGTGGGGTGGGAGAGGGGGACGGCGTGTGCGGCGTCACCGATTGCGAGGAGTGTCGCTTCGGCTCGTCTGGCGCAGAAGCGCACGGCTTCGGGGCTGATGGCCGGGTCGGCGCCGGCCAGCAGCATCCAGGACGGTCGCGTTTTCCATGCTGCGGCCGGTGCGGACTCGGTGCAGGCCGTGGCGGCCACGGGACGCTGGGCCACGGCCATGACCTGGGTGAGGGCGGCGGGGAGGTCCGCGAAGACGGCTTGGAACGCTTCGGTGCTGATGGTGAGTTCGGTTGAGGGCCGGCCTGTGCAGAGCGGGTGGGAGATCTCTTCGAGGTGGTCGGCCAGGGTGGAGGAGGTGGGGAAGCGCCTTTGCAGGTCGCGCACGCTTTCTCCTTCGTCCGGGGCGTATGCCGCGATGTAAACCAGTCCGACCACGTTCGGCGCCGTGCCGGCGGCGGAGATGACGGTGCCGCCGTACGCGTGGCCGACGAGGACGACGGGGCCGTCGATCTGCGTGGCGACGGAGGAGATGTACGAGGCATCGGCTGCCAGGCCCCTGAGGGGGTTGGCAGCGGCTATCACCGGGATGGCATGGTGCTGCAGATGTGCGATGACGCGGAACCAGATGCTCGCGTCGGTGAAGGCCCCGTGGAGAAGAAGGGCGGTAGGAGTCGTGACCACGTCACTCCTTGGCGTGGGTGGGGGGAACAGCACCTGCAGGTGGCATGACCGGCGGGCGGCGAGTCCGGGCTTTCCGGGTGGTCAAGGTTCAGCGGCGACCGGCGGGCGCAGCGCAGACAGTGAGGCGTGCCGCTGCCCCGTTGATGGGGAGCCGACAGGCGCGGCCGCCTCGCTGCGGCGACTTCAGGCTGGGATCTGACGGCGCTGCCGATGCTCTGTCCGCGCACCGATCGGTTCCTGGCGGGCGGCTAGGAGCGTCACCATCGTGCGCAGCATGGACGTTCCTCATGATCCCGATCGCAGTGGGCTACAGCTGTCGGGAGGTGCGCCACTCGGTGGGGGAGACGCCGTACTGAACGCGGAACGCTCTGCTGAAGTGAGAGGCGCTGGCGAAACCGTACTGATGTGCCACGACGGCGATCGTCCTGTTCTTGTGGCGGGTCATGTCGCGTCGGCTCGCCTCCAGCCGGCGCTGCCGGATGAAGCCGCTCACCGTGGTGCTTTCGCCTTCGAAGAGCTTGTGAAGGTAGCGCGGCGAGATGTGATGGGCGCGGGCGATCATCGCAGGGCAGAGCGCGGGATCGGTGAGGTGCTCGTCGATGAACGTCTGGATGCGTCCCAGCAGGGCACGGCTGCCCCCGCCCGGAGGTCCCGCGGGTGCGCTGCCGAGCCGTTCGTCCATGAGCGTGGCGAGCAGGTTCAGCGTGGTGTGGGCCACCTGCTCCCGGGTGCGCGAGGAAAGCGTGCCGGCCTTGTCGACGAGCCTGGTGATGAATGGAGACATCAGTGTCCCCACCGGTGTGCCGGGGCCGAGGGTGGTGGCTGTGATGTCGGCTGTCTGCTGCTCGCTCAGTCCCAGATCACGTCGGCGCAGGACGAGAGAACGAGCCTGGAACGACTGCGGGATGTCCAGGCGGAGCGGGCGCGCCGTGTCGTAGACGACGACGTCTCCCGGCCCGAACGTGTTGCTCCGGCCGTCCTGCTCGACCCTGGCCACACCGGTCACCAGCACGTTGACGACCACGTGCTCCTGTTCCACCACGGTGGCGATGTGCCGGGAGCTGCGCCGTACGGACAGTCGGTCGCCGGTCACGGTGACAGTTCGCAGGGGTCCGAGCGGTGTGGCGCGGAGCGTGCCCGAGTACGCCACGTCCGGGACGGAGAGATCCACGGTTCCGAAGGTCCGGGACCAGGCGTCGCGCCAGTAGCAATGCCGCTCCGCACCGGGCGGCAGGGCGTCGGTGGTGTAGAAGCTGTCCGCGCCGTCGCGCGTGTGAGGGACAGACGGAAGCAGAGGCATGAAGTCGTCTCCTTTCCTTTCAGACGATCTTCACGACACGCGCATACCGTGGGCTTCACACGATCCGCACTGATTGAGGAAGCGGTTGTGGGATACGAAGCGATTACTGAGCGTGTTCCCGCTGGTCGGCCAGTTGAGCGAGTTCGACGCGCGACGTGATGCCGAGCTTGTTGAAGGCGTGCCGCAGGTGCGAACTGACCGTGTGCGGGGAGATGCCCAGGTGTTCGGCGGTCCGGCCGTTCGTCAGTCCTTGGGCCACCAGACGGACCACCGCCACCTCCGAAGCGGTCAGTTCGGGCCAGGCGGCGGCGAGCCTCTGGGACGATGTACGGCGCCGAGGGGCTCCGATGGCACGCAGGCGGCGGCGGACGCGCGCGGCATCCCGCTCTGCGCCCGCTCGCGTGTAGAGGTTGAGCGCGGCGTCCAGGTGCGGGACGGCCTCGGCGGTGTGCCGCGAGGCGAGCTTTCGGCCCGCGTCTTCGAGCGCGGAGGCTTTGGGCAGCAGCCGGGAAATGCCCTCGTACAGCTCGACAGCGCGCAACAGGGCGGCGAGGTCGTTGTCGAGCAACCCGCGGGCGTGCGTGGCGGCAGCAGCCAGGATCGGGAAGCGGGGATTGCGCTCCGCCCGGAGCTCGGCTGCCCGTACCGCTTCGGCGGCGGGCTCGGTCGCGCCTGCCCGCAGTGCCATGCGGACGAAGACGACCGTGTCGGCGGGATCGTCGGGACTCGCCAACGAGGGACCCACCACGCCGAACGTGCTGACCGCCTCGGACAGGACTTCCATGGCCTGATCGGGACGGCCCTCGTAGTCCGCGACCAGCGCCAGCAGCCAAGAGCCCACATTGCGCACCAGGAGAGCCGGATCGGCGATCATGCGGTGTCGCACCTGGGCGGCATGGGCCCGGACCGCCTCGTGGTCGTCGGTGTGCAGGGCGACACGCAGGAGCGTGTAGAGGACGGTCGCATCGGCGAAGTTGCCCAGGCCGAGGTCCTGGGCCATGGCCGCGGTCGCTTCGGCTTCTGCCCGTGCGTCCTCCAGCCGGCCGGCGTCCAGAAGGACCCGGCACCGGTTGCTCAGCCACAGGCTCATCGCTGCGGCCTGTCCCTGCCGCCGCGTCTCGCGGATGCCGGAAGCGGACTCCTCCAGTGCCTCCTCCACGCGGCCCGCCGCGTTCAGCAAGAACGCCTTCCACAGGGCCTCCGGCACCCACAACGAGTTCGCGATACCCACGTCGGCGGCCAGGGAAGCCGCCTCCTCGGCGAGGCCGAAGGCCCTGTCCCAGTCCATCCGGTAGAACCACACGACCGAATCGACCGCGACCGCAGTCGCCCGGGCAACCCGGTCCCCGGCCTCAGCGGCGGCGTCCAGGGCCTCGGCCACCGCGTCGGCGGTCGCCTGGAAGTCCCCGACCATCGAGAGGTTCAGGCACTCCAGAGCCAGCAGTTGGGCCCGCAACGTGGGTGCCACGCCGGGCAGCGAGGCTCCGGCACGCGCCTGCCGGACGGCCTCGGTGAAGTCGTACTGGCTGGACACCCGGGCGAGCCCCAGACGGACTTGTGCCTCGGCCTCCGGCAACATGGTTCCGGGCAGCGCGGCGGCGGCGAGTTCCCGGCCCTGAGCTGCCTGGCCGGCCTGCCAGGACAGCAGTACCGTCTCCGCGATGATCAGGGGACGCTCAGCGGCCGACCCGACCGTGAGTTCCAGGGCGCGGCGGCTGAGTTCCAGGGCCGACGACGCAGCAGACGCCGACAATTCCGCAGCGGCCTGCCGCAGCAGCTTCACAGCTGCCCAGTCGCCTGCCTCGGCACTGTCCGCGAGCAGGGCGGCCACCTCGGTCACCGGCGCGCCACGCTGCATCAGGGCGTCGGCCGCATGCCGCCGCACCGCTTTGCGCACCGCCACCGGAAGACCGGCCTCGACAGCTTCACGGAACAGGTCGTGACGGAACAGCAGTCGCTCGCCCTCTTCGACGAACAGCGACGCGTCCAGCGCTTCCTGAACCGGCTCGATCAGTGCCGCGGTCGGCGTGCCGAGCAACTCGGCCAGAAGACCGACGGTGACCGTACGGCCCACCGCGGCGGCGGCCCGTACGACCTCCCTGGCCGAAGGAGAGAGCTGATCGAGGTGCCGACGCACCGAACTCCGGAAACCCGTCGGCAGGGCCGGCCCCGTCAGCACCGCCAAGCCGTCCGTGACGGTCACAGCCTGCTCCTCGCGCATGCTGCGCAACAGCTCCACCACCAACAAGGGCACGCCACCGGCGCGCCGCACCACACCCAAGGTGGCCTCATCGGGCACGGCTCCCAGCACATCCTCGGCGATCCCCGCGACTGCGGTCTCCGGCAGCGGACCGAGCGGGAGCCGATGCCCCCCGATGCTCTCCAGGTGATCGATCAACGTACGGACGCCCGGCGCGACCGCGGCGCTGCGCACGGTCACCACCCACAGGATCGCGTGCGACGACAACCGGGCCGACAGGGTCCGCAGCGCCAGCAGTGTCACGTCGTCCAGCCATTGGACATCGTCCATCGTGACCACCAGTGGCGTGTCCAGCGCCACTTGCTCGAGCCGGTCCTGCAGCTCCTGCAGCAGCCAGAAACGCTGTTCGGGTGCCGCGGCCAGATGCCGCAGTCGGTCCACGTCGAACAACGAACCGGAGCCCGTCGACAGCCCCTCGAGCAGCGGTCCGAGCGGCACGAACTGGCCGTCGGGATCCGCGCCTCCCCGGAACAGGCGCAGCCTGCGGTCGACCGCCATGCGCTGCACTTCCGCGAGCAGACGCGTCTTGCCGCTCCCGGGGGGACCTTCGATGCACACGATGCCGCCACGGCCTTCGGCCAGCGCATCGAAACGTGCACTGAGGAAGGCGAGCTCCTCGTCACGGCCCAGTACACGTGGTTGCACCCCGACGGCACGAGTCGACATCAGCGGCTGCAGGAAGCGGTCCAACGCGGTCTCCGTTACACATCGAGGCAGGCACGACAACCGGCGCGCCGCACGGGTGCAGCATGCCATGCCATCACCCTGGGAAACCGTCCTGATCGGATTTCTGCCGGTTGCATCGCTGGCCGACCGCCACCAGGTGGCGGTCGTCGCCCAGGTACCGGGGTGCCGCACGAGCTGATCCGCCGGACTGCACGGCGCAGCGATCAGACAGCCGCCGGCCGGGACGAACGCCCGAACCGCCGGCCACGACCGCCGCGCACCTCTGAACGTCGCGCACCGTCAGCACTTCGACCGTTGCCCCAGACGACTCGGGCAGTGGTGCAGCGGCAGCACGCCGGATCCGGAGGGTCCAGCGGGCCGTGGTCGGCGGCTTCCGCAGGTTTCTCGCCGTTCAAGGCCACATGGTCGGCGAGGCCGAGCGCCGTTGGGGAAGGAGGCTGTCAGTGCCTCCCGTGATAATCGCCTCGCCACGTTACCGCGCCGATCGGAGGCACCTGTTGTCCACACTCCATGAGTTCACGACCTGGGAGCCTCTGCTGCACATCCTGCGATCCGCTCACACCGCGACGCCGGGCGCTCTGGGCGGTCACGTCGCCGGACGGATCGGCACCCACGCGTACAGCATGCCGATGCCACGGGGCACGATGTTCACCATGCACGGGCAGGCGTCCGGCGCGGCGGCCAGACGACCCGAGTTCGACGCCGTGCAGCGGGTGCAGGGCGCGCTGGTGGAGACCGACGCCGACGGCGCCTCCTTCGTGGCCCGGATGTCCCCGGACGGCCCGGCCGTACTGCACTTGCTCGACTTCGGGCCAGCCGTGGAGCCCGAGGTCAGCGGGCCGCTCCCGGGTGCGCTCATACTGGTCGAAGGCGCTGTACCCGAGCCCTGGCGCCGGCTGCCCGATCCGGTGCCCGACGCGAAGCCCTCGCCGGCCGCGGATCCGGCAGCACTGGAGAGCTTCCTGCGCGAACGCCTCCCCGACGCCATCGGCGCGACCGAGGAGGAGATCGCCACGGCGGAGGCGCGCCTCGGGATACCGCTGCCCGACGAGCTCAAGGCGCTCTACCGGGTGACGCGGGCCCGGTGGGACGACCCGGCCGACGACGAAGCGATGTGGCACCTCATGGAGACGGTGACCTGCGAACTGCTCCCCCTGGACGAGCTGTACGTCGCCGACGCGCCCTCCCGGCACTCCCCGTGGCGGTTCGCGGCGATGGAGACGGTCGGTACGCCGCCGGGTGCCGCGGTGCAGGGGCTGGTCGGATCGCCGGGCTGGATCGTCTTCGGCGACAGCGACGGCGACCGGCTCGCGGTCGACCTGACGCCGGGGCCAGCCGGGCACACGGGGCAGATCATCGTGCTCAGCCACGAGGAGAGCGTCGGCGCGGGCCTGGTCGCCGGCTCCCTCACAGAACTGATGCTCCGCCTGCCCGTGCAGCGCCGCGCCGCCCCGCGGACGGAGGAACCGCCTGCCGCGGCCCGGGTCAACATCCGCGGCCTGAAGAGCGTCGAGGCAGCCGCGCACCCCGCGCTGGAAGTCCTGAGCATCGGCGTTTGGGAGGGCGAACCGCTCAGCCTGGAGCCCGTCGTGGACCTGCCGCGTCTGCGGACCCTTAGCGCCTACCCGGGCACGCTCGCCGACCCGCTGGAGATCTCCCGGCTCACCGGCCTGGAGTTCCTGGCGCTCTGCCCGCAGGACTGGCGTGTGCTCCTGGACGCCGACATGGTCCCGCGCAGCCTGCTGGCCGCCGGCATCGAGGTGCGCAACGACGTCGATCCCCTGCCGGTCGTGGACCTCGCCAACGAGATCCTTGCCCGCTGGGACCGCCCCTTGATCACCCGCACCACCCTGGAGGGCGGCCTCGGCCCCGTGCCGTAGCCCATGCCGGCCGGGCCAGCGGGGGAACGGCGTCAGCCATGCGCGGGCTACACGGGCCAGTGTGCGCGGCAACCCCCGTTCTTCCGCTTCTCGCGCGCTAGCCGGTTGTAGCCCTGGCAGATCTTCGAGATCCGGCCGTGCGCGGCGATCACCGCTCGTTGCTTCTACGACGGATACCGCATCACGCGACCCGGGCGGGTTTGCTTACCTCTGCCGGCAACTACCAGTTACCGTCGAACATTCATGGGACGCCTTTTAGCGAACGACTATCTGCACTGTCTCTGAGCGAGAGCACATGTTGGTGGGTTCCGGCATAACTCGTCGTCCGGAGAGCGCGGGGATATCGGTGAGAAGTAAGAGCACTTGAAGCGGCGCGGTAGGCGACCCCGGATCGCAGCACCTATGGCCACCTCCTGCCGCCCACTCACTGAGTGGGTGGGCATGGCCCGGCACCACGGATAAGTCGGTGGCCACACAGTGCACCGTCCGCGTAGCTTCGGGTGATGGCCGAAGAATCCGTTGCCGTTCCCGCTGTTCCCACCCTTCTCTACATCGTCGGGCCGCCTGCCGTGGGCAAGATGACCGTCGGCCAGGAGATCGCCGGCCGCACGGGGCTTCGCTTGTTCCACAACCACATGGCCATCGAGCCGGTCCTGCGGTTCTTCGACTTCGGCAGCCCACCGTTCCGGAGGCTCGTCGGTGAGTTCCGGCGGAATCTGATCGAAGAGGTCGCCGCGAGCGATCTGCCTGGCCTGATCTTCACATTCGTATGGGCCTTCGACGACCCGGACGATCAGCGCACGCTTGAGGAGTACGCACAGCCGTTCCACCAGCGCGGTGGTCGAGTGATCTACCTTGAACTGGAGGCAGACCAAGAGGCGCGCCTGCAACGCAATGAGGGCGCCTCCCGGCTCGAGGAGAAGCCGTCCAAGCGGGACGTCGAGAGATCACGGCGCCTCCTGCTGGAGTTGGACGGCCAGCTCCGACTCAGCTCGGGCGGAGCGTTCGACCATCGCGCCGACTTCCTACGGATCAACAACACGCATGCGTCACCAGGGGCCGTTGCTGAACAAGCCATCGATTACTTCGGGCTCCAGCCGCAGCGGCCTGTGGGTTCCGATCCCGGTTCCGCTGGCACCGGAGGACCGATCGAGGTGACCGGCACCAAAGTGATCAACTGACACGATGGCACGGTACCTGTGCCGCCGGGGTCAGTGGCTGCCAGACGCATGCCCGGTGGTGTCAGATCTCAACGACATCTCACGGCCATGTGATCGACAAGTGATGCGCTCTCAGGCTCTGGTCCATTTTGTGGAGCGGTCACACGCTGTCTCTCTCGGCCCGGCCGCTGAGATGATCGCCCTCATACTTCAGTTGGCGGGAGCTGGGTCTGTCATGAGTGAATGGTCGCCGGAGGTGCTTGAGGTCTTGGAGGCTTCCGGGTGGACGACGGGCAGGCGGGTCGACACGACTGGCTGGCGGTCCATGTTCGAAGGGGTCGGCATCGTCATGCACGATGCTGCTGAGACGTTCCTCCAGGAGTTCGGGGGGCTGACCGTGAGCATCGGTGGCCCGGGAATCAGCTGCGCCCGCGAACCATTCGCACTGGACCCGGAGCTGGCTTGGGGAGAGGATGACCGGTTCTCCGAGTGGAGCGACTCCTTGGGAAGGCGTCTCTTCCCGCTCGGCGAGCTCGATCACGGCCGATTCTTTCTCGGCATCGATGAGGGCAGTGAGATCTGCCTTGTCGAGACCTGGGCCGCCAGCTTCGGGCCAATGCCGCACGCCCTCGAAAATCTGATCCTCGGCGTGAGGCCCCGCAGGATCGATGACGACCACAGGCAGGCTGACCAGGCCCGCTGACACGGTTGCTCGGCGAGCAGGACGCGCTTGCGGAGGAGTTCCAATCCCGCGCGAACATCTGGCGCTTGAGCATCTTGACCCGGTTGACATGAGGCCCGCGCAGCATCTACCGCAACCTTCAGCGCAACATCAAGCGCAACAGATGCCGCAGCCGCTGGGGACCTCGCCGTCCCGGTCCTCCCGCAGCACGTCAGCGCGGTTCTGGGTGCGTGCGACCCGATGAGGAAGAAGGTGGCGAGCCCTCTGGGGCTGAGTTCGCTACGCTGCGCCTACTGTTGCGCGACCCGGCGAAGAGTGCCCGGCCTTCGAGGTGGTCCGGGCCCAGGCCGTGCTTGAGTTCGCGGTAGTCCTGCTCGATGCGCCAGCGGATCTCTGCCAGGCGGACGAGGTCCGCGACCGGGGTGTCCTCGGGCAGGTCGGACAGCCAGAACCGGGTTGCTCCGGGTGAGGGCCTGGCGCCGACTGCGGGACGGGCCTGATGCGGGCGTCTGGCCATGGCTGCACACGGCCCTGCTCACCGAGTTGCGCCGCGCTGATCTGCTGGCCCTAGACGACTGCGCCGTGGACGGATCGCACGTCAGGGCCCTCAAAGGGGGGATCACGTCTGCCCTTCGCCCGTCGACCGCTCTCGGCCCGGCTCCAAGCACCACCTAATGGGGAGTTACGAGGCTGGTGAAGCCTGAAGCACCCCCGGGACCGGAGCCCTTTGATCAGACGGGTTCGCCAGCCTCGTGTCGTGGCGGCGGCGCGAACGCGATCGAGTCGAGGATGTTCGTGGTCTGAGCCGCTCGCGAGGAACACCTCCCAGATCACCGGGAGCCTTCAAGCTCCGGAAAAGACTGAGGACCTCGCGGGTAGCTGGAGTCACGAACGGCTAATCGGATGCTGGGCCGTCAGAGCCCTTCCATTAGGGAGTCGCGTGCCTCCACGGCTGTGACCAGCAAGCGAGAGGTGCAATCGGAGGAAGGACGCGAGACAACCCCATGAAGATCTTCTGCGGTATCGACGGGGCCAGCGACCACCACGACATCGCCCTCATCGATGCCGACGGCACGCTGGTGGCCCGGGCCAGGATCGCTGACGACGCCACCGGCCTTCAACAACTGCTGGATCTTCTGGCCGAACACGGGGACACCCCCGAAACCCGCATACCAGCCGCCATCGAGACGTCCCGAGGATTGGTGGTGGCCTGCCTGCGAGCCACCGGCCGCCCCGTCTATGCGATCAACCCGATGGCAGCGTCCCGATACCGTGAACGCCACACCATCGCACGCAAGAAGTCAGACCACCTCGATGCCATGGTCCTCGCCAACATTTTGCGCACCGACGCCGCGGCACACCGGACGCTGCCTGCCGACACCGAACTCGCCCAGGCCATCGCCGTCTTGGCACGCGCCCAGCAGGACGCGGTCTGGGATCGCACACAGGCTGCCAACAAACTGCGGTCCCACCTGCGCGAATACTTCCCCGGCTATCTCGCCGTCGTCCAGCCGCTGCTCGGTGGCCTATGCTCATCCGTCGCCCGCGCGCTGCTGGCAGCCGCCCCCACCCCGGCCCGAGCGGCCCGACTGACCAAGACCCAGCTGCGGGCCGCACTGAAGAAGCCGGACGCCAACGCAGGATCGAGGCCGACCAGCGCGGACGAGCTCGCCGAAGCCGCAGTGGCGGCTTTTGAGGCACACCCGGACGCCGACGTCATCACCAGCTTTCCAGGACTTGGCTCCCTCACCGGCGCCCGTGTGCTCGCCGAGATCGGAGACGACCGATCCCGCTTTGCCGACGCCCGGGCCCTCAAGTCCTACGCCGGAGCCGCACCGGTGACCCGGGCATCCGGCAAGGATGTCTGATCACCGACGGACACGGAACCCCGCTTGCCGTCACTCTCACCGGCGGCAACCGACACGACGTCACCCAGTTCCTGCCACGGCTGGACGCCGTCCCGCCCATCCGGGGACGGCGCGGACGCCCCCGTCGCAAGCCTCGCTGCCTCTACGCTGACCGAGGCTACGACTTCGACAAGTACCGCCGTCTGCTGTGGAAGCGCGGCATCAAGCCCGTGATCGCCCGCCGCGGCATCGCACACGGGGCCGGTCTTGGCGAAGTGCGTTGGGTGGTCGAGCGTGCCTTCGCCTGGCTGCACCAGTTCAGGCGACTACGTACCCGCTACGAGTGCCGGGCCGACCTCCACCAGGGCCTGCTCGAGCTCGCCTGCTCGATCATCTGCTTCCGACGACTTTGTAGATCATGTGAAACGATCAGTTACGTGAAGTGCGGTCGCGAGGGAGTCCAGCTCTGTCTTCACACACCGACGTTGCACTCCCTCGTCTCATGCGGGCAGACGATCTTCTGAAGAAATCGATCACTCACGTGGTCGAGCGCCTGCGAGCCAGTTCCCTTTCCCCCTCGGGCAGCGCGTCAGCGACCAGCAGCCGTGGCAGTAGGTCCGGCTCGAGTGTCATCGCGCGGAAGACGAGCGCGACGGTCACGTCGTGGTCGGGCCGGTACACGATCTCGACGGGGTCGGAAGCCCGGATGTCTCCCGGCTCGATCACGCGCAGATAGGCGCCCGGCACCGCGGCCTGGGTAAACCGCTTGATCCAACCCTCTCGCTCCAGCCATCCCTGGAACGTCGCACATGGGATCCTCGCGCACGACACCTCCAGGACCACATCCGGCCCGATGCGCCAACGCTCCCCGATCAGTGCGCCGTTGACATCGAGGCCGAGGGTCGTGAGGTTCTCCCCGAAGACGCCGTTGGCAAGCGGCCTCCCCAGCTCGGCCTCCCACTCGTCGAGATCCTCGCGGCCATAGGCGTAGACAGCCTGATCGGAACCGCCATGGTGCTTCACGTCGTAGACGCGGTCGCCTACGAGACCGACCTCGCCGGTGCCCTTGGGACCGGGGGCGATGACGGCGACCGGACCATCAACAGGCCGCTTGTCGATGCCTGTCGCGCTGAGGCCCTTCCAAGGGTTGGGTCGAGGCTTGCCGACATTGACGGAGAGCAGCTTCATGCGCGCGACGGTACGGACCTCTGCACGCGGGGGCCACTCATTTTCTGCCACCCCCTGGAATCGATCATCTAGTACTCCAGTGTGGCTTCGTGATCGCGGCGATGGTGTCAGAGGCGCCCCTTACTGTGACGGGCATGGGCTATGACGTGCACATCACCAGGCGTACGCCGTGGTGGGAGGATGAGGGCGAGCAGATCACGACGCAGGAGTGGGCGGCGGTGGTCGCTGCCGACCCGGAACTGGAGATGGTTCAGGTGGCCCGGGTTTCCCCGCGAGGCCAGGACGCGGTGTTGGAATACCGGCATGAGTGGCTGGCCCAGATGGTCACCACCCAGAACGGGACCCTCACGGCGCCTGGTTGGACTGGGGAGAGGGGCAGATCGTGGTGAAGCACCCGGATGAACTTCTTCTCAAGACGATGCGGGAGATAGCCGGGGCGCTGGGGGCGCGCGTCCAGGGCGACGACTGTGAGTACTACGACGAGTAAACGCTGTCCGCCCGCAGCAGGAACGGCCACCGCGTGATGCGTACCTGGGCACTGGAGACCCCCAGCGCTACTTCCTCATCTACGGCACACAAGTCCCCGGTAACCATCCTTCTCCGGACTGCGAGGGGTGGAAGGCGGCGGAGAGTAGATGGCGGATCTCCGGGACGGTCGGTGTTACGGGCTCGAGGCTGTGGAGACGTCCTGGGTACGGTCGTGGACGTGAACGTGTAGACCGGCCGGCAGAAACAGCCGTGTCGCGCCACGCAGTTGCTGCAGCAGCCGGGCCCCGGTTCCGCAACCCGGGCCGCCAGGAAGGAGCGGGCACACTCGTCCCCGCTCTGTCTGTTTCCTGTGGTTGCTGATGTAGCGTCAGCGCTCATGAACAGAATCATGTACGGGACAAACCCCCGGTGGATCGGGGCGGTCGGCGCGTTTCTGGCCCTGCTGCTCTCGGCGGTCACCCTCTCCGTGGCTCATCCGGCGGCGGCCGCCTCCGTCCTGGCCCCGATCGACCCCAGCGGGTTCACGATGCGGGCGGGAGACTTCACGAACCGCGGCGCCGCGATCCAGCAGATCGAGGCGTCGGGGAGCGTCTCCGTGCGCACCTCGCCCGACCAGGTGCTCGCCGACGGCGGTCACGCCGGTCGGGCGGCACTGTGCCACGACACCAACCTCGACGGCTCACTGAAGTACGACGGTTTCTGCTGGGACCAGGCCGACGACACCTCCGCCGTCTGGACGCCCCAGGGACTGACCGGTTCGCACGACGCCCAGCCGAGCGGCACCTGGAACGGGCACTATCTCTACATCGCCTCCTGGCACTACACCGACAACGACTATGCGCGGATCACCATCGCTGAGTCGACCGGCACCTCGGTCACCTACCAGCACGTGTTGCTGGTCGACCCGTACTCCACCGGCAGCGGCCACACCTTCCGCCCGGTGGGCGGGGCCGGCGACCGGTCCGGGATGGACGTGCTGAGCGGCCATGCGGACGGTGTCACCTGGTACGGCAACAAGCTCTTCGTCGCCACCGGGCACCAGATGCAGGTCTACGACCTGCGGCACCTGTGGAAGATGAGCGACACCTCCACCGACCAGGTCGGCATCCTGGGCAACGGCAAGTCCTCGGCCCGCTACCACAACTGGGCGCTGCCCATGGTCGGCATCTACTTCACCGGCAACACGGGTGACCCCTGCGACGCCACGCGGCCGTGCCTGACCTCGCTCAGCCTGGACCGCACATCTTCACCGGACGCCCTGGTCACCTCGCAGATCGCCACCAAGGGCGGTGGGCCGCTGATCCGTTGGCCGCTGAACGCGAGCACGGCGCTCCCGGACACCGACACCGCGAACGACTACACCGGGACCGTCACGGCCATCGGTGCCTACACCGTGCCGATCTGGAAGGTGCAGGGAGCCGCCACGGACGGCACCTATTACTACTTCAGCGGAGAGTGCCCCGAGACGGCGGGCACCACCGACTCCGACGTGCCGTACTGCATCCACCGGGCGCTGCCGGGCGCCGCGCCGCACGTCCTCACCCATGCCCCGCCGCTGACCCAGAACCTCTCCTACGCCCCGTCGTCCGGACGCCTGTGGGGGCTCAACGAGCGGGAGAACACCACCACCGGGAAGCGAGTGGTCTTCTCCCTGGTACCACCCGCCTGAGGACAGCCGGGTACACCCCCGTCGAGCACACGAAGGCGGATTCCCCCTGGTCGCGCTGGCCGAGGGCAAGGAGCATGGCCACCGTGCCGGCCCACCACGGCTCCGTGGCCACTCGCTCGGCGCCCACGCCCTGACCGCGACACAGAGGGTGGTCAACGGCCTGCTGATGATGCGCGAGACCCGCAAGGTCGCGGCTGCTCCGGCAACACCCGCCCCGCAGCCCGCCTAGGGCGCGGATCGGGTCGTGATCAATCCGTGGGTTCCCCCGTTCCAGGCCCTGGCCCGGTAAGCCGTCGTGCGTGACGCGCGCGCAACTGACGGACGAAGAATGCGAGTTCATCGAGCCGCACCTGCCGATCAGGGAGTACGGCCCGCACCCCAAGACCCTGCGGCAGCAGTTCGAGGGCGTGACCGGGCGGTTCCGGACCGGCGGGCAGTGGCGGGAGATACCGAGCGAGTTCGGCGTCTCAACCGCTTCCGCCAGTGGCGTGACGTCGGCGTGTTCGATGCCCTGCTGGAGGACCTGATCGCGGAGACGGCGAAGCGGGACGAGGCGGATCTGTCCCTGGTCGGCATCGACTCCACCACCGCACGCGCCCACCACGACGCCGTCGGGATGTTCACGCCCGCGTACGGCAGGTCATCGACGAAGTACACCCCGAACTCGGGCGTAGCTCCGCCCGACCGGTGCGTATCGTGACGCACAGCCTGGGTGGCGTCATCGCCGTTGACATGGCCACCGCCACGGTACCCTGAGCGGTCCCGCCGGTGCGGGGCAAGGGCGGCCGGCCCCGGTGCCGCCCGGGCGTCGTTCCCGGTGACATACGATCAGGCTCCCTTCGAGCGAGAGGGTGGTTTGTTCATGCCCGTGCCGAGCCTGCTCGCGGTTTTCGCTCATCCGGACGACGAGTCGTTGTCGGCCGGGGGAGTGCTCGCCCGCCACGCAGCTGCGGGGGCGCGGACCGCTGTCGTCACGGCCACCTGGGCCGCGGACACCCCGCGGGCTGCGGAGCTCGCCGAGGCACTGCGGATCCTCGGCGCCGGCACGCCACGGATGCTCGGCTACGCCGATGCACGTGTACCCGAGTCGGCCCCGGGCTGCGCGCGGTTCTGCGATGCGCCACTCGACGAGGTGGTGCGCCGGTTGGTGGCGCACGTCCGTGACTTCCGCCCGGACATCATGGTCACCCATGACGCATACGGCGGGCTGCCCGGTCACCCAGATCACGTGCACACCCACCGGGTGACCATGCTCGCAGCGCAAGCGGCTGGACTTGGACAGCTCTACCCGGAGGCCGGTGCCCCCTGGCAGCCGCGTGCCCTCTACCTGGCCACGCACCCGCACTCGGCCGTGCCGGCGCTGAGAGACGTGATCGGCGCGCGCAGGGCGGTGTACAGCGTTCGGGACGAACAGGTCACCGCAACTGTCGATGTCCGCTCTTGGCTGGAGAAGAAGATTGCCGCGGTGCTGGCGCATCGCTCCCAGGTGGAACGGGGAGCCCTGCCTGGGGTGATTGCCAGCCTTCCGCCGGATGCGCGGGAGCGGCTGTTCGCCACCGAGTGGTACATCCGTCACGCTCCCATGACTGCGGCACCGGCCCAGACGGAACTGACCGCCTGACCACGCGGATCATTCGTGAGGAAGGCGGCCACGCCTTGCCGGTGGCGGCGTCGCGTCCCTGGCAACCTCAGCGAAAGCAGATTGCCTCCATCTTGGTTTCCCTGGACGATCTGGGCGGGACGATGGGCCGGGCGGCGGCGGCGAACGCTGACTGACGTACGGCTGGGCGCATCGTAGGCGCGCTGACGATGGGGGCGGAATGGGGGTCGCGAGGGCGACGGTCCGTGCGGTGAACGGGCTGACCGCGCGGTGGGCGGGTGTCTTGGAGGGCGGCACGGCGTTCTCGGCGGCGGGGGTGTGGCCGCTGCTGGCCCACCTGGCCGACGGGGCTGAGGGTGCGGCGCGGGCCGAGCTGGCGGAGGCTCTCGGGTTGCCCGCCGGGCAAGCGGCGGGGGCCGCACGCGCATTGCTCGCCGCAATGAGCGCCATGGGGGGACTGGACACGGCCCTGGGGCTGTGGACGAAGCGCACGCTCAAGCTGCGGGACGAGTGGGAGGCGGGCCTGCCGGCCGACGCTCACGGGGTACTCACCGGGGACCCTGCGGCCGACCACCGGGCGCTGGACGCCTGGACCGTGAAGCGAACCGGCGGGCTGATCGACCGAATGCCGGTCACGCTGGACGAGAACACCGAGATGGTGCTGGCGAGCGCGCTGGCCCTACGTACGAAGTGGCTGAGCCCATTCCATGAGGTGGAGTTGGAGACGGCGTACGAGCCCTGGGCCACCGAGCCGCGGCTGGGTCTGTGGCGCTCCAGTGCCGTGCTGGACCGTATCGGGGTGGCGGACACGCCCGGCGGACACGTCACCGAGCTGAAGGTGCTGGGGAACAACGCCCTGGACGTGCACCTGTTGCTCGGCGAGGAGGGCATGACGCCGGGGCGGGTTCTCGGGGCGGGGGTCGACATCCTCGCCGGCCGGCACGCGGTCGTTCCAGGGCCGCAGTTGCCCTACGGGAACGTGGGACCCGGCCTGCGGGCGGAGAAGGTGCGCTGCACGCGGCCAGAGCCGCCGTCGCTGGACGTGACAACCGTGGCGTACGACATGGCGGCGGGCCACGATCTGCTGAAGCTGCACCGGTTGTTCGGGCTCACCACGGCGCGGGACGCCTCTCGCGGGCACTTCCCCGGCGTCAGCGGCTTCCCGCTCGCCATCGGGTCGGCCGAGCAGAGCACGAGGGCGAAGTTCGGCGCGTTGGGTTTCGAGGCCGCCGCGGTGACGGCGTTCGGCGCAGTGGGCGGGGGCGTGCCCGACCTCCGCTACGTCACCACCAGGATCAGCGCCGCCTTCGACCGGCCCTTCGGCTTCCTTGCCCTGCACCGCCACACGCGGCTGGTGCTGGCGGCCGGCTGGGTCACCGATCCGCTGCCGTCCCCCGAGTACGAGTGGGAGGACGAGCCGTGATTCCGCAATGCCTCGCCGATGGGTCCCTGTCCGACCCGGCGACGAGATCCACGGACAGGGCTCGCCCTTCACGCGGAGCGGATTACGCGCGCCGGGTCTGGCACCCGGATGCCGCACGCAAAGGATGACAGACGATTGCCGCGGCTGCTCGAACGCCGGCCGGTCCCGCTCCCACACCACCGGCTCGCCGTTCATGCGGGCGACCACGCCTGTCTTCAACGGCCCTCTTCGAGGCGGTGTGCAAGGTGGAGCAGATCTGCCAGGCGCAGCACCCGTCCGTCGAATCCTGGGAGAGGAACATGGAGCGGCTGGGTCCAGTGGGCGGGGATTGCATCCAGCCCGTAGTACGCCCCCGCGAGGCCTCCGGTCACGGCGGCGACGGTGTCCGTGTCACCGCCGAGGTCGATCGCCGCGCGTATCGCGTCTTCGAAGCTGGTGGTGGTGCGCAGGGCCCAGACGGCGGAGCCCAGGCAGGGCCAGACGGCACCGTTGAACTCGGTCGCCTGATCGGGGTGCCAGTCGGGCGCGAGGACGGTGGCGTAGCGGCCGCGGTGGTCGGGGTGGACGAGGGCCAGGATGTCCGGGAGCGCGGCGAGGGGATCGGTGTCCTCGAACGTGACGCGGATGAGTTCGTGGAAGATCGCGGTGCCTTCCCAGGCCGTGCGGTCACCGTGGGTGAGGGCGGCGATGCGGCGGGCCGCGTCCATGGTGGCTTCTTGGCCGGCGGCCGCGAAGTGGACCGCGGAGGTCGATGCCCGCATCAAGGAGCCGTTTCCCGCTGCTCGTTGGTTGACCTGGAAATGGATTGCGGCGGCGAGGTCCCAGGGCATGCCGTTGGTCAGGACGTCTTCGGTCTGCAAGCCGATGTCCTTCGGTTCTGAGGCTGCCCACCGCTGGAAGCGGGCGAAAATGTCCGGCAGATCCAGTCCGCCCCGCTCCAGGAGCGACTCCGCGACCAGGACGGCCATCTGCGTGTCGTCAGTGGCCTCGCCGGGGTCCCAGCCACCGCCTCCGCACATCTCGCCACCGGCACCAGGCGCGGGAAACCGCGCGGAGAACGCTCCCTGGGGACCGAACTCGAAGGGGCCGCCCAGGGCGTCACCCACCGCTGAGCCGACGACGGCGCCAGCGGCCCGCTGAATCCGCTCCATCCGCGCAGGTTATCCGTGCCGCACCGACGGCCGCTCGGCCTTATTCCTTTTCGGCTCTCCGAACCATCGGCGACGAACGCCTCTTGTCTACGGAGGCGCGCTGCCTGAGACGCTCTGGGTCTGAGACACCCGTACAGGTCGCACAACACCGTCCAGCGCGGTCGCGTCCGGTAGCTCACGGTCCCAGCCACGATCTCGGGAATCGACGCTGCCATCTCGGTGCCGCACCTGGAGCGCAGCGCGACCCGACCCGCGTCGACGGAGAGCAGCGCCCTGAAGCCTTCGTTCTCCAGACTTTGACGTGTGTCGTGAGACGTGAGACATGAGACATGGTGGTGCGCGTCGCTGGCTCGCCTTGCAGATGGATGGGACTGTGTTCGTCGCCAGCGAAGACGACCGTGGGCCATGCCTGCGGCTGCGAGGGTATGTGCATGAATACGACACCGGATGGACGACCTATCCCGCCCGCGCATGCCGACGAGCGCGCCATGCTGGAAGCATGGCTGGACTTTCACCGTGCGACGCTCGCCCTGAAGTGTTCGGGCCTCAAAGACGATCAATTACGGATTGCTGCAGCGTCACCCTCGTCGATGACGCTGCTCGGGCTCGTTCAGCACATGGCTGAAGTGGAGCGCAACTGGTTCCAGCGTGTATTCGCAGGTCAGGATGTGGCGCCGGTTTTCGAGGAGAGCAACCTCGACGGTTTCAGGCTTCAGCCGGAACGAGGACTGGATGAGGCGATGAATGCCTGGCAATCGGAGATCGCCCGGGGCCGCGAACTGATTGCCGACGCATCGCTGGACGACGACGGGCGCCTGCCCGAACAGGAAGCGGGTCACATCGGCGACCAGGGAGTCTCCCTGCGCTGGATCATGGTGCACATGATCGAGGAGTACGCACGTCACAACGGTCATGCCGATCTCATCAGAGAACAGATCGACGGAGCTACTGGCGCATGAGATGTGCTAGTCCCGCATCAGGCAACGTTTGCCCTGACGGTACGGTCGGGGCATGGATGTCAGCGGCCAGCCAACTCTTGATGAGATCGAAGATCGCTTCGTTGAGCTTGTTCGCGAGTCGGCTGTCCCGGGACGAGGCTGACCGCTGGGCGGCGAGGTGGGTGCTAGAGGACGGAATCGTCTGGGACGACCTGTCCTGGTGGCGCTGAACTGCCTCTGCCAAATCGATCGCGAGCCTGGAACGCCTCGCCGCCTTGGCGGGCCGGGAGGCCGCCTGTACGGCGGAGGCTGCGGACGCCGCCGCTGGCAGCGAGGAGGCCGTCCACCAAGGCTCGAAGTCCCTCGAGTAGATATCCTGCAGCGGCTCGCCCGGCCGGTCGGCCTGCTGTCACCGGACATGCCGACCGGCACACACCGACAGGAACCGACTGATCGGTGAAAGCGCGCTTGCGGCACTCTGCTTGGATACGGGGGATGACGACGAGTTCTCCTGTGCCCCGCACAGACGACGCCGATTCCGACCGCCTGAGGGCCCTCCTGGAACGTGCTGCCACGGGCCGGGACAGTCAGGCCTGGAGCGACCTCTGGACGGAGCTCTTCCACAACGGCTCTCTGGATGTCGCCCATCCGCTAGTTCTTCGCACGCTGGCCGACATGGCGCAGGCCGACAGAGCCGACACGGCCGCTACTGCCCTGCACCTAGCCGGTGCCCTTCTCGTCCAGGCCGACCAGCGGTACGAGACCCGGAAGCTGCGGCACCAATACGCGCCGGAAGTCGCACGCCTCCTGGGCGCCGCAAACCGGTGGCGACCGCTCACCGCCGACCGGAACGACTACTGCTATCTGATTGAGGCGGTCCTGAACCTGGAAGGCGACATCCACTGGGCGGAGGACCTGATTTGGGGCCTCGTCAGCGAGGAGTACGAGCTCGAGTGCCCCGCTCCTGACGGGTGCGCGTCGCTGTGGATGATCATCGGAGAGCGGGGCTTCTTCAGCGCGGCGGAAGATTACGCCCTCACCGACGACGTCGAGACCTTCCCTCTCCATCCGGCCGACCCCCGCGCCCTGGAAGGTCTCGGCCGGCGCCTCTACGACCTTGCCCTGGCAGACGGTCACCAGGAAGTGGCGCGCGCCTTGACTTATGCCTTCGGCGAGGCTACCTGTCCGGAGTGCGAGCAGCGTTTCTCCGTCGTGGGGCAGGTCATTGCCTGTTCCAGCTGAAAACCGCGCTGGGTCGTGAGGTTTTGAACCCCTGAGCCCTTCGTCCCAAAGCAACTTGGCTGGGCGCTCGATCTTGGACGAGTGCGCTTCTCACCTGCGGCGACAGCCCACGGGCGTTCGTGGTTGTCCGCTGTGTGTGGGCGTTGTCACGCAGTTAGGCACTCGCCTTCCCACTGGGCGGTGTCGTGGGCCCGCGCGCCACGCGCTGTTCGGTCAGGAGCTCAGGCCGCTGCTCGATTTTGGCTGTGGGTGCCGAACACGCACTCGGTGGAGTCTCAATGGGCGAGTCAAGCGCTGTCATGGGTCGTCAGGGGCGCTGTAGGTCCTCAGAGTGGGCATTGGCTGCTGCCACGTACCGGCCAGTTCTCCGAGGGCCTCGCGTGCCAACTGGCGGACTGCGAGCCATCCTGCGTCGGTCGTCAGCGCCTCATACGTCCACCTGGCGGCGTGCTCAGGCCCGCTCATCGCGTCGAGGATCGCGTCAATGTGTGAGAGGCGCGACGCCATGACGGCACCGATACGGCCGGTCTCGGTAAGCACCAGGATCGCTCCCCTGGCGTTTTCATAGTCCAAGGCCAGGTCGTCGGTTTCGAGGCGGTACCTGTCGAGCCACGCGATCTGATCCTCGGCATCTGCGGCGAGCGTCGTGAGGGTCGAGATCAGGTACTTCGATGCGCTTGTTTCGGACAGCCTCTGCTCGTTCATTCCCCTCCCATCGGCGATCATTGGACCATGCGGTTGGCGGAGTCTTGACGCGCTAGTCAGAACTTCGCCTGCTGTCATGCGTCGTCGGCGGCGTCCTTGGCAAGCAGGGCCAAGGCGTCGTTGTGGAACCGGCGTTGGCGCTGACTCGTCGGCGCCGGGTGCCGGTCGCTTTGTCGCAGCCTGCTGACATGATCGTCCGAACAGTGCGGACGCGAGGGCGGGTATGGACCTGACGGTGGACCAGGTGGCACGGCAGATCACGGCGGAGGTCGCCGCCCAGGCGCCGGAGGGCTGGACGGAGTGCGTGCTGCGGGGGCACGCGAGCCGGAGGGGCGTCGGCCTGTCCGGCGGCGGGTACGTGGTGCCGAGCCGTCCGGGCTTCTTCTCCGGGATGCCGTTCCCGCACCAGAGCCTCGCCTCACTGGCGTCCTGGTTCCGTGACACCCACGGCTGGGAGGCCATCGTCCTGGAGTTGACCTGCCGCCCGTCGGGCGCCTTCGAGCTGGTGGTGTTCAGGGACACGCTGCAGCCCGGGGGCGGCCCCGAGGACGGCTGGACACTGACCATCGATCCCGGCTTCCAACCGTCCGAACCGGGCGCGGCCGACGGCGCAGAACCGTCCGAGCTGCGCCAGGCCGGGGACCCGGCGGAGGCGGTCGAGCGGTTGCGGGCCGTACTCCGGCAGCAGGCCGAACGCTTCGGCGTAAAAACGGAGATGCCACCGCCCGTCACCGAGGCTCAGCTCGTCGCCGCCGAGCGCCACCTCGGCCGACCGCTGCCCGCGGACCTGCGGGCGCTCTACCTGGAGACAGACGGGGATGGCGGCAGCGAGGCGCTGGCCGGATACTGCTGGCTGCCGCTCGACGGGGCCATGGCCGAGCGCGACGACTACATCGGAGTGCCGACCTGGTTCGGCTGGAAGCTCGGCTGGCGTCAGGTGATCTTCGACGCCGACCCGCCGAACACCGTGCGCCGTTGCTCGGGGCATCCGGGCTGGCTTCCGTTCGCCACTTGGTTCGACGGCAACTTCCTTGCCGTAGACCTCGCGCCTGCCGCAGACGGCCGCCCCGGCCAGGTGATCGAGGTCGGCCGCGACTTCAACGACGGCCCGCGCTATGTCGCTTCCTCGGTCACCGCCTGGCTCGGCCAGGCTCTGGGCCGGCCCGATCCACACGCCCCGCAGGAGTCCGGCGACGGCCCTCGCCAGTTGGTGGTCTCAGCCCTGGACGAGCGGCTTGCGCCGGGTGTCCAGGCGATCCATCTCAATGACGCCCCGTCGCCCGTCGACCTCGGCCCGCTCTCCGCCACCCCGCGCCTGCGGCGCCTGCATCTCAACCGATGCGCCACCACCGACCTGTCACCCGTGGCACTACTCCCCGTCGAGGACCTGGCCATCGACCTCGCTCCCGAGGCCGACCTCATCCCGCTCGCCGGTCACCCGCACCTCGCCTCGCTCGCCGTCGGCTCCGAGACCCCGATCGACCTCGCTCCGCTGCGCACCCTCCCTGCGCTGCGCTCTCTCGACCTGTCCCGTTGCCCCACGCCGGACTTGGCGTTGCTGGCCGATCTCCCCGGCCTGCGCTACCTCGCCCTCTCCGGCACCCAGTGGACAGCCCTGATCACCGCCGGCCGCCTGCCCGCCCACCTTGCCGCCGCTCGCCTGGCCGGAGCCCCGCCCCTCACCGCCGCCCTCGACCTGCTTGCCGCCCTCGGCGTCGACACCTCCACCGCCTACCGCTTCTCCGGCACCGTCGAGGACGCCTCCTAACGCTGTGACCACATCGGTCTACCACGTTGGTGCCGACGCACCCTCGGCCGGCTGGATGTCGTGAGGCGTTCAACCCGGAAGGGGACGATGGCAGAGCCGGTCAGAATCCGCAGGCGCACGGACCAGGAAGGGCAGCAGTTACAGGGGATCGTGCGCCAACCCGATCGAGGCCCCCTTCGGATCCGGCGGCAGTTCATCGTCGCCGACTCGAGCCACCGCAACCACGCCACCCGGACCCGGGTCCTGCAGACCTACCTGCGCTGGCGTAATCAGAACGCCCGGTACCGCGACATCCTCGCCGCGGGCAACGGAAGGAGCGTGCTCGCCTCTGCAGCGGGAGGGGGCGCCGCTTGACCTTGCCGCTGGCGGCAGGGTTGAACGATGACCGGCATGGACAGCAGCACCGCACCTCACATCAGCAGGATCGTCGCCGTCACCGGGGCCGGCACCGGGATCGGCCGGGCGACCGCCCGGGCCTTCGCCGCGGAGGGCGCCCACGTCCTCGCCATCGGCCGACGGGCCGAACCGCTCAGCGAGACCGCCGCCGGGCACGACCGAATCACCCCGTTGGCTGCCGACATCACTGCCGACGGCGGGCCCGAGCTGATCGTCCGGACCGCGCTGGAGATGCACGGCCGGTTGGACGTGCTGGTCAACAATGCCGGCATCGTGCACAGTGGCGCCCTCGGCGCACTCACGCCGGAGATGATCACGTCCCAGCTTGCCACCAACCTAACCGCACCCATCCTGCTGGCCCAGGCCGCGCTGCCGTCCCTGGAGGCGTCCGGCGGAGTGATCGTCAACGTGAGTACGTCGGTGGGGCAGCGGGCCTGGCCGGGCAGCTCGGTCTACGCAGCGACCAAGACCGCGCTGGAGCTGCTGACGCGCAGTTGGGCGGTCGAGCTGGCACCGCGCAGGGTCCGAGTGGTGGCGGTCGCGCCCGGCGCGATCGACACCCCGATCGGCGAGCATCAGGGACTGACACCGGAGCGGATGGCCGCAGTACGGGAGTGGCAGCTGGCGCACACGCCGCTGGGCCGGATCGGCCGACCTGAGGAGGTGGCCTGGGCGATCACCCAGCTTGCCGCACCAGCCGCGTCGTTCGTCACCGGGGTAGTACTCCCGGTCGACGGTGGGGCGGTCGTGGCGTGATAGGAGTTGTACCCGGGAGGGTGGAGCACGTGCAGATCGGTGAGCTGGCCAAGGCAACCGGGGCGACCGCCCGTGCGCTGCGGCACTACGAGCAGGCGGGGTTGATCTCTTCGGAGCGGGCCCCCAACGGTTACCGCGTCTATGACGAGCGGGCGGTGGTGCGGGTCCGCAACATTCGCTACCTCCTGGCCGCCGGGCTCACCCTGGACGACGCGCAGGTCTTCCTGCCATGTCTAAACGCAGACGTGACCACGGCGCCGCCGTCCGACAAGGGCATCCGGGTCGCAGTGGAGCGACTGGCGGTCCTCAACGAACGCATCGCCGCCCAGACCGCGGTCCGGGACCGCCTCCAGGCCGCACTGCGCCAGGCAACCAGTGACCGGATCCGGCCAGTGGCCTGAGCGCCCGCCGCACAACAGCGGAGCCCCTCAAAGCCCGCTGTGGCCACATGCCGTGACTGCAGACCCTCACTCATTGAGGGATGCGCGACTGCGATGACGCGAGATCGTCAGTTCCGAGGCGCCGGGGCTGCCTTCGGCGCCCCAAGGTGTTGCCGAAACTCACCACATTCAGCCCCCCCCGAACCGTGCTTACTCCGCTACTTGGCTGCCTTGCCGCACTGCGGGCTTGAGGAGTGGGTGGAAGGGCGTTGCGGATGTCCTGCAGTGCTGCCCCACGGTGGTCTTCGCGCAGACCACAGCGGATGCGCCTGGTGCGCAGGTCGGGGACGAACGAGTCCAGGACGACGCGGCGGAAGCGGCGGCGCTGGGCGGGGGTGAGGTGCTGGAGGTCGACGGTGAAGCGAGGGAGTGTCTCGTACGGGGGCACGGTGTCCTCCGGGCAGCACGACCGAAGCCCCCGGCGCGTGCCGGGGGCTGATGGGTGGTCGTCCGTATAGGCCGGTGTGTGGTGCTCATTGGTGTCGGTCGGGTGGTTGTCCGGGTGTTGCCGGAGAGCGATGACACTGGCTCGTCGGCCGGAGCCGCTTCCCGCCTGGCGGGACGTGCGGCTGATCGTCCTTTCACCGCAGGTCAGAGCCGTGTGGCGTGGTCTCCGTGATGGATATCCAGCTGATCACCGCCGGGCAGATGTACCGCTACTTTCCCTGTCAAGTCAGTGTGTTCAGATGCGACCGCTCGGGGCGGGGCGGTAGGCGCGGGGAGCCTCTGCCGAGGACACGGTGCGGTCAGAGCCGTGGCATGAGTGGTTACGGGGGTCTTGTTCAGGTGATGCTTTCGAAGAATGCACGGCACTCAGTAACGGCTTGTCGCGCGAGGGTCAAGGCGTCCATCTGTCCTCGGCTCCATCGGGATCGCGCGACTTCACTGTGAATTCCGCTCGCCGGGCGGGCCGGGGGCGACGTAAACCTCGACAGTTTATCGACGAGTGGGGTGTTGCCCTTGTTGAAGACGTCGCTTGCGAGCTTGATCGCGGTGTGCTGATCCCTGATCTTCAGGACCGTGTCGGGCAGGACGACTAATTCGCTTGCCGCTGGGGTGGCGGACGGGTTGAGTGACGGCTATGAACCTGACACAGGCGGCCGAGCGGCTCGGGTTGGGGCAGTTGCTGGATGCCCCGCTGCTGCTCAAGGATGACGAGCAGAGCCCGGTGTGGAAGGCCGTTACTGACTCCGGCTCATGGGTGGTGAAGATCGCCCAGCCCTGGGGTGACTTCTGGCTGCCCATGGCTGCCCAGGCAGGGGCGCTTGAAGCCGCCGCGTGGGAGAGCGGTGTCGCGATGCCCGAGCCGCAATCGACGACTCTGGGAGAAGCGGGTCTGTGGCGACCGATCGGGGACGGTGCCTACGCCCGTGCGGTGCGCTTCGTCGAGGGCGCGCATCCCACCGCGCCGACGTCCGAACCGTTGGCGGCATGGGCCGGCGGGCTCGTCGCAGACCTTGCACGGTGCGCGATTCCAGCCGACCCGACAGTCCACGGCGACTACCGGTCGAACTCCCAGGAAGAGTGGGAGGAATGGTTCGCTCAGGCCGAACGCCTCGAGGTCCTCAGCGCCGAGCATGTCCGCATCCTCAAGCTTTCGCTGGAGAAGGCCGAGGCCATGATCGAAGATCAGCAGGACTTGTGGCGATCCAAGGTGGTCATGCACCGCGACATCCGGCACCAGAACATTCTGACCGGCTCCGGTGGACCGGTGCTGTTGGACTTCGATGCCGCCGGGGCGCAGGACCCGTGGTGGGAGCTGGTCTTCACCGCTTTCCATCTCGCCGGCTTCGGCCGGCGGTTGGAAGTGCCCGAGCGCCGTATCGTCGAAGCCTGCCTGTCCGGGTATGTCGCTGCGGGAGGGGCGGTCGGGGCGGTCGATGAGTCGGCGTTCACCGGCATGTTCGCCGGACGCGTGGGAGCGGCGGCCTGGCAGCTGTGGATGGCCTGCGGCCACCGGGGCGGGAGTCCGGAGTACCAGGCCGGATTCGCTCAGACACTCAGGGAGTCGGTGAAGGCGATGGCCATGATGCTCAAGGCCATGCCGACCTGGGCCACCTGGCTCAAGGCGTAAGCGGGGACGCTGGGCAAGGCGCCGTCGACAGCCGATCTCACGATGCAGGGCGGCGGCCCGGTCGGAGACGTCCTGGTGTCGTCGTCGCATGCCACCCCACCCGGAATCCTGAAGGGTCGTTCGCCGAGCGCGACCGGGCCCGGGCCCGGCGGCAGATGGCGCACGGCGATTGCCACGGCCTCGTGCGCCGTAGCGAACCGGCCGAGGTCGTCGCTGGCGAGGCTCCTGCCGACCGCGTACGTGCCGTCGCTGTTCGCGAGCAGGCATGGTCCGACGACGGTCAGGCGCGGGCGGGTGGTGGTCGAGAAGCGCAGCGCCCAGTGGCTCGTAAACGAGTAGAGGGCCCGCAGCGCCGGCTCGGCGTGCGCCGCCTCGATCAGGGCCTGGTACGTCTTCTGCCAGGCGTACTCCAGTTCGCCTGCCTCCTGGCGCATGCTCTGCCACTCGGATTCCGTCAACCCCGCGGGATCGTTGTCGGGAACCTCGAACCGCCCGGTCAGGTGCACGACGGGTGAACACCCGGCGGATGTCGTCCAGCGCCGCCCCGTCGTGCCACGCCCGGGCGGCCCTGGCGGCCTGAGCCAGTTCGTCCGTCACGCCGTCGATGAGGGGCATGCCCTGGAAGGGCTCCGTGCCCCGGATCGACCACCGCCGCTCGTGCCGCCACGCGCTGATCGCAGCGGCTCGCGGTGCGGCAGGGTGCTTGCGACGGTCGCGTGGAGCAGCGGGGCGGAATCCAAGGGCGTTACGGGGACAGCACCGAGCCGGCCCTCTGCCCGGAGCGCTGCGGCGAGGCTGTCGCAGGCCGCGACGTCGGGGTACAGGACGGCGGGATCAGCAGTCGTGGGCACGGCTCCCGACTGTGCCCGAGCCGCCGATTCCCGGACAGGCGGCCCGGCCGGTCACGGAAAAGCCGCTGAGAAGCCCTCGGTAGTCCGGCCACACGACTCCCTGCGCTCAACTGGCCAAGTACACGCTCAGCGGCCAGATAGAACGCTCAGGCACAACGTGTCCCCAGCTCCGTCTGTGCCGGCGCGGCACGTTCGGTCAAGTGCCGTTGATGATGCGGTCGAGCAGCGCTCGCGCCTCCGCGGTGCGGCGGTGGTCCCGGCCGAAGGCGGCCAGGCAGGCGTCGTGCGCAGCCGCGGCCCGGGTGCGGGCCTCGGTACCGCGCCCCAGCCCCAGGAAGGCGGTGGCCACGGCCAGCTCCACCGCGCCGGTCTCCGGCCGGCGCTGCCCCTCGGGCAGGCTGCGATGCTGCTCGTCGGCGCGCTCAGCCTCGGCGAGAGCCTCCTCGTAGCGGTCCTGTCCGTTGAGGCTGCGGGCCAGGCCGAGCCGCAGGACCAGGGTGAACCGCGCCGGTACGCCAGGGGCGGTGAGCGCCTCGCGGGCGAGCGTTTCAGCCTCCCGGTGGCGGCCCTGCGCGTTGAGGGCGTAGATCAGTCCGTTGTGGGCGGCCGCCGCTATGAGCGGCATCTCCGGCCCCGTGCCGCGCATCGCGGCCCGGGCAACGGCCGCACACTCCGCCTCACATTCGGCGTGCTGGTCAAGCGCGCTCAGCGCCGTCTGGGCGCGGTCCGAGCGCAGTTTCAGCGTCAGCGGGTGTTCGGCGCCGAAGACCCTGCCGAAGACCGGCAGAACTGCGTCGTATGTGGCGAGGGCCTCGGCGTGGCGGCCCTGGGCGCTCGCCGCGAGAGCGGCGATGCTCAGCGCCAACGGCGCGTGCGGGTCGTCGCGAGGCCGGGACCGGGCCGCGGCCACGGCGCGGGCTTCGGCCTCCGCCTCGGCATAGCGCCCGGCTTCGTACAGGGCCATGACCGGTGGCAAGGGCGATCTCGTCCTCCGCCCGACGTCGTTTCGGCCGCGCGGCCAGAAGAATCTCATGCCCGGAGCATACGGACGCTGCGCACGCGTGCTCGAGGAGAGCTGACCAACGGGGCCCGCGGAGGCCAGGCGGGCAGTGCCAACTCGTAACACACCGGCGTGCGGCAAGTCGTTGAACCATACGTTGAGTGCCAGAGGGGCCAACTGAGATGCAGGCTGGCCAACTGAAGCACTCAGTGGCCGCCATGAGGCGGCTCCGTCGCGTCGGCTTGGCCAGAAAATCGAGCAAGTGGCCTAATTTGGGGCATGGAACATGCCCTCTCTGCCCGCGATCTGATCGAGCTCCAGGTGGACTGGCAGCGCACGTACGCGGCGCTTGCCGTGCCGCGCCCGGTACACACCACGGCACTGCGCCGCCGCCTGCAGGCCCTGTCCGGCCGGCTGCTGTTCCACCCGTACTGGTCCGGCCCGGGCCGTATGCCGGCGGCACGGGTGGAGCTGCGCCGTCAGGCCCGCGCCCTGGAACGGATGCCGTGACGACGCACCTGGTCCGCCTCCGGTTCGAGGCCGACGGCCAGGCGGTCACCGGGGAGTGGGCCGATGGGGCGACCGCCCGCCGTACCTGGCGCGACTGGGTCGGGCTGTACGGCAGCGACGAGGAGGTCGTCATCCGGCTCACCGAGGACTCCGAGGGCGAGCGGGTGCTGATGGCGTGGGAGCGGGGGCGCGTCGTCGAGACCAGCTCGGACGGCGGTCACCGGTCCGAGAGCTAGTGGGTCTTCGTGCCTTCGGCTGAGCCGCCCCCGCCGGAAGTTCGGGTGATCTTGCCCGACGGGCAGAAGTTCTCCGGGGCACCGCGAGCGTGCGGTTCGACTTGACACAGCTCAGAAGCGGTCTGGACGACCATAGCGGGTGCAGCACTTGTGGTGCATGAATGCGCTCCATGACTCACCGGGACGAGGGGGACCGTTAACCGATCGCCGTCGCCTTGCTCGGCGCCTGGTACCGCTTGGCGGCGGTGACGGACGCGGCCTGGTCACCGTCACGAGCCGCTGGTCCTGACGTCAGTTGTCCTGCCGCCGTCGACTGCGGCAATCCGTGGGCTGCTCGCCGCGACCGTCCTGAGTCGCGCCGTCTGGGTCACGGCCGCGATCGCCCGTGCGCCACGGCGCCAGGCGCACCAGGCCAGAGCCCTGATCAGTCACTGTCGCCGACGAGGCGACCCACTGCCACATGATCGCGGAATGTGGTACCGGCGCGCAGGCGGGTGATGTCCTGGACGGGTGGCAGTCCGTAGAAGGCCCGGTATTCGCGGCTGAACTGGGTCGCGCTGGTGTATCCCACGGTGTGGGCGACCTGGGCGGCGGTGGCGTCGCCGGCCAGCAGTCGGCGCCTGGCCGATAGCAGCCGCAGATGTTTCTGATAGCGCAGCGGGCTCATACCGGTGGCAGCCTTGAAACGGCGGTGCAGGGTCGCCGGGCTCATACCGGCCTCGGCGGCGAGCTGGTCGATGCTCACCGGTTCGGCAAAGCGGTCGCCGAGCCAGGTGATGACGCCGCGGATCCGAGTGCTCGGGGCTGCCGCGGCCTGGCGCAGCGCCGGACCGAGCGGGCCGGTCAGCAGCCGGTAGATGATCTCGCTTTCGACGCGCGGCGCCAGGGCCGGAATGTCAGCGGGGGCATCCAGCAGGCGCACCAGGCGGGTCACGGCGTCGATCAATTCAGCGGGCATGTCGGCCGTGACCCGCCAGGCGGGCTCGGCAGCCGGGGGCGGCGCGGCGGGACCGAGTTCCAGCAGCAGTTCGGTAAGGATCTGATTGTCCAGGGCCAGGACCGCCGAGCGGTAGGGCACCTGTTCAAAGATGGCGGTGACCGGCAGTTGCACAGTATTCAGCAGCACCTGGCCGCCGGGCACGCTCCAGCTTTGCGAGCCGGCGACGGTGTGCTTGGCGCCGGCGGCGATGAAGCTCACCATCGGCTCATAGAGCAGACGGCTGGGCGGCAGCAACTCGTCGGTCGCGACCAGCGACAGCCGGGGCACTGCGGTGGTGGTCCACGGGCCGTCGCGGTGGTCGGTGATCGCCTGCGCGAGACGGTCCAGCATACGGTTCCCTCGACTGCTCAGTCCGCGTTCCACACGCTGCCCATGGTGAGACGATCAGGCAATCATACGCGATTGTTGCCCAATGACCTGCGGATACGTGGACCCCTAGCGTCAGGGGCATGAACGCACAGCACGATACAGAGCACGCCATGCCGGTCCGCTCGCTCGGTTCGCAGGGCTTGACCTCTTCAGCGCTGGGCCTGGGCACGATGGGCATGACCATGGGATACGGCCCGGCCGACCCTGATGGCGGGATCGCCGCCATCCGCCGCGCTTTCGAGCTCGGCGTCACTCACTTCGACACCGCCGAACTGTACGGGCTGGGCAGCGGCACGAGCGAGCAACTGCTCGGGCGGGCGGTCAAGGACTTCCGCGACGAGGTGGTCCTGGCCACCAAGTTCGGCTACGACCTCACCGACATGAGCCGCTTCGGCCGCGCCTTCGACAGCCGACCCGAGCGCATCCGCGCGGTCGTAGAGGCAAGCCTGCGGCACCTGAGCACTGACCACATCGATGTCCTCTACCAACACCGGGTCGACCCGAACGTGCCGATCGAGGACGTCGCCGGCACCGTCGGCGAGCTCGTGGCCGAAGGCAAGGTGCGCTTCTTCGGCCTGTCCGAAGCCGGCCCGGACACCATCCGCCGCGCCCACGCCGTCCACCCGGTGTCCGTCCTGCAGACCGAGTACTCGCTGTTCGAACGCTCCGTCGAGGCCGAGGTGCTGCCGACAGTCCGCGAGCTGGGCATCGGCTTCGTCGCCTGCTCCCCGCTCGGCCGCGGCTTCCTGACCGGGACAGCAACGCCTGCCGCCGACTACCCGCCGAACGACATGCGCGCCCACGACGCGCGCTGGCAGCCCGGCAACTACGAAACCAACCAGGCACTGGTCCGTGACCTGGGAGCGATCGCCGAGTGGAAGGGCTGCACAGTGGCCCAGGTGGCGCTCGGCTGGCTGCTGGCCCAAGGCAAGGACATCGTGCCGATCCCGGGCACCCGCAGTGCACAGCGCGTGGCCGAGAACGTCGCCGCCACGCACCTCACCTTCACCCCCGAAGGGCTGGATCTGATCGGCTCGCTCCTGCCGAACGGCGCGGCCGGCGACCGCTACCCCGCGCCGATGATGCCCGCCTGGTAACACCGGGCCGCCACAATGACGTGACAGCAAGAGGTGGGCGGACGGACGCACGTCTTCCGGGCTCGCCCGGGTGTCAGAGGGCCGCCGGCACTGCTTCAGGCCAGGAGAGTCGCCACCGGCCGGACTACAGAGAGTGCGGAGCCCGACCCACCGGTCAGGGACGTTGGTTCAGGGCCCGAGCGAAGTTCTCCAACACCGCCAACCGGCCCGGCCTGCCGTGGTTCGACGCCATCCCCGCCACCTGGGACGAGAGCCGGACCCTCGACGGGGCGATCGGCCAGTACGTCGCGGTCGCCCGCCGCAAGGGCGCCACCTGGTACCTGGGCGCGATGACCAACGAGTCGGCCCGGACGCTGTCGCTCCCGCTGTCCTTCCTCGGCAGCGGCATCTGGACGGCGACGGTCTACGCCGACGGCACACCCGGCACCTACGCCTACCAGACCCCGGTCGTGGTGAGCACCCGGACCGTCACCTCGGCGACCGTGCTCAGCGTGCCATGGCCCCCTCGGGCGGCCAGGCGGTGCTGCTGAAGCCGAGCTGATGAAGGGGTGCCGGCGCTCTCCCAGGGAGAGCGCCGGCACCCCGGTTCCAGTTCAGTTCGTCACGCGGAAGGTCGCATCGCTGCGGGCCGTGGCGGTGGTGATCGGGTCGAGCTTCAGGTAGTAGGCGTAGTGGCGGATGTACCGGTCGGGGTAGTTGTAGGACTGGAACGACGACCAGGTCGAGTCGGCGAGTCCGGGGACCTGACGGAAGGTGGCGTCCGCGGCGAACTGACTGCTGCCGTCGTTGTAGGCCAGCTCGAAGTCGTAGTTGGTGTGGCGCAGGAAGTATCCGGGGTAGTTCACCGACTCGAAGGAGACGGTGCCGGAGCCCGCCAGGCCGGTCCTCAGCCGGAACTTGGCGTCGTCGCTGGTGACGTTCTGGTCGATGCGCACGTCGAAGTTGGTGTGCCGTACGTACCGGTCCTGGAAGTTGTACGACTGGAGCCGGTTGGCCGGGGTGTTGGGCCAGCGGGCGAGCACGCGGCTCTCCTCGGCGGCCGTCAGGTTCATGATCCAGCCGTGGCGCTTCTTGGTGCCGCCCATGTTGTAGCTGGTGGACGCCGGCTTCTGGTAGGCGGCGGGGTTGGACGGGTCGGTCGTCACGACCGGCATGTAGCCGCCGTTGGTGGCGTACTGGTCGAGGTAGAGGCCCCACTTGTTGGTGCCGTTGAACTTCATCCACATCGGGCCCTCGACCTGGGAGCCGGTCAGGCCGATGCCGGAGAGGTCACCGAGCCGGGTCCAGGTCCCCAGGATGGAGTTGCTGCCCTCGAGGGTGATCTGCCCGTCGCCGGAGGCCCGCACGTAGCGGTAGTTGCCCACTCCGGAGGGCACCTCGATGATCTGGGTGTCGATGATCTCCTGGGTGCCGGGGCGGTCGATGTAGATCTGCGGGGAGGTGATGGTGCGGAAGTCGCTGGTGCGGGCGTAGAAGATGCGGTGCTTCGTCGCGCCGTTGAAGGGCACGTTCGTCGCCCAGTACAGGATGTAGCCGTTGGTCTCGGGGTCCCAGATCGCCTCGGGCGCCCAGGCGTTGCGGCCGTCGGGGATCGCGCCGGCGACGTTGAGCAGCCACGGCTTCGACCAGGTGACGAGGTCCGTGGACTCCCACACCACCAGGTTGCGGCTGCCGTTGTTGATGGCGGTGTCCCAGTTCTGCCCGCAGCTGATGCACAGGTCGGTGGCGATGATCCAGTACTTGCTGCCGTCGGGGGATCTCACGAACGCGGGGTCGCGCACCCCTTGTGTACCGACCGTGGAGCGCAGGACCATGCCGCCGCCGTTGAGGTCGTTCCAGTGCAGGCCGTCCGTGCTGTGCGAGAGGTACATCTGCTGATTGGTCGCCCCCTCCCCGGTGAAGTGCACCATCAGGTAGCCCGGATCAGCGGCGGCCGCGCGTTCCGGTGTGGTCAGGACTTGCCCTGTGCAGAGCAGGCAGGCGGCGACGAGTATCGCCGCCAGCCGGGAGAGAAGCGTGCGCATCTACGTTTCCTGTCTTTCTGCAGGTGCCTCAATCGAGGGGGTTCAGCCGTGGCAGAAGGGAACCGATGACCCATCGTTCGATATTTAGAAAGCCCTTCGGAAAATCGTCCAGACGCTATAGGGCTGGCAAAAAGAGTGTCAAGACGTCGGGGTGGTCGACCGTCAGGTAAAACGTCCGCGCAGGTCATTGGTGTTCGGTATATCGGATGTCGTCCGAAAGGTATTGACGCCGACTCGTATCCCAATTCACACTCACGCAGCGCAATGTCATTCGGCGGCACGTCAGCACCTCGGCCAAGACCGCGAGCCGCCCTCTCAGGCATGTCTTCATCACGGGGATGTGAACCCATGCACAGCGTGAGACCTCAGAACCGCCGAAGATTCCGGCGGGGCGCCGCCGCCGTCGTGGTCGCCGCCGCGCTCCTGGCGGGTACGGTCGGTCTGTCAGCTCCCGCCCAGGCAGCGGATGTCACCGACGGTCTGGCGCTCTGGTACAAACTCGACGCGACCTCGGGCACCGTGGCAGTGGACTCCTCGGGCAACGGCCGCAACGGAACCGTCAACGGCACCGCGGGCTGGTCGGGCACAGGGGAGGGACTGACGTTCAACGGCTCCGACACCTACATCAAGGTGCCGGACAACATCATGAGCGGCATGAACTCCATCACCGTCTCGATGGATGTGCAGATCGACGCCGCCCAGGCCACGCCCTACTTCCTCTATGGCTTCGGCAACACCAGCAACGGCGCCGGCAACGGGTACCTCTTCACCACCGGCGACACCTTCCGGACCGCCATCACCTCCGGGGCCCCGTCCACCGAGCAGAACACCCGGACCTCCACCGCGCTGCCGCGCTCGGTCTGGAAGCACGTCACCTACACCCAGACCGGCACCACGGGAGTCCTCTACAGGGACGGCGTGGAGGTGGCCCGCAACACGTCGGTCACCCTCACCCCCGGTTCCATCGGGTCCGGTACCACCACGGCCGACTACATCGGCAAGTCCCTCTTCACCAATGACAAGCTCTTCAAGGGCAAGATGCGCGACTTCCGCGTCTACAACCGCGCGCTGACGCCCGCCGAGGTCCTCATGGTCAGCGGGAACACCACGGGCATCGCCACGGTCACCGACCCCTCACTGAAGATCGCCGCCCTCATCGACGACGCCGACAGCAGGATCACCCTGCCGATGAAGGAGGGCATCGACCTCACCGCGCTCGCCCCGCAGTTCACCCTCGCCCAGGGCTCGTCGATCAGCCCGGCCTCCGGCACCCCGCGCGACTTCACCAACCCCGTGACGTACCAGGTGACCGGCTCCGACGGGACGAAGCGCACCTGGACGGTCTCCGCGCAGATCATGAGGAGCCCGGTCCTGCCGGGGCTCACCGCCGACCCGAACATCGTCCGCTTCGGCGACACGTACTACATCTACCCGACCACGGACGGCTTCGCGGGCTGGAGCGGTACGCAGTTCAAGGCGTACTCGTCCAAGGACCTGGTCCACTGGACTGACCACGGCGTCATCCTCGACCTCGGTCCCGACATCGGCTGGGCCGACAGCCGGGCCTGGGCCCCGACGGCGACCGCGAAGAACGGGAAGTACTACCTCTACTACTCCGCCGACACCAGCATCGGTGTCGCGGTCTCCGACTCGCCCACCGGTCCCTTCAAGGACCCCCTGGGAAAGCCGCTGATCGCCCGCGGCGCCTATGCCGGCCAGATGATCGACCCGGACGTCTTCACCGACGACGACGGCCAGTCCTACCTCTACTTCGGAAACGGTCACGCCTACGTGGTCCCGCTGAACGACGACATGGTCTCGTTCGACGCCTCGAAGGTCACCGAGATCACTCCCAGCGGCTACAACGAGGGCTCCTTCGTCATCAAGCGCAAGGGCACCTACTACCTCATGTGGTCGGAGAACGACACGCGCGACGAGAACTACCGGGTCGCCTACGCCACCGGCACTTCGCCCACCGGGCCCTGGACCAAGCGGGGCGTGATCCTGGAGAAGGACCTTTCGCTCGGTATCAAGGGCACCGGCCACCACTCCGTGGTGCAGGTGCCGGGCACCGACGACTGGTACATCGCCTACCACCGCTTCGCCATCCCCGGCGGTGACGGCACCCACCGAGAAACCACCATCGACAAGCTCACGTTCGACACCGACGGCCTGATCAAGAAGGTCGTCCCCACCCTGAGCAGCATCGACCCCGTCTCGGACGGCACCACCCTGCCCACGAACACCACCCGCTCGCTCCGGTCCGTCAACTTCCCCGGTCGTTACGCCGTCGTGCGCTCGGACAGCCTCGGCTACCTCGACCCGGTGACGTCCTCCAGCACCACGGCGGTCAAGCAGAGCGCCACCTTCACCGTCGTCCCCGGCCTGGCCGACGGAAGCTGCTACTCGTTCCGTGACTCCTCCGGTCGCTATCTGCGCCACAAGGACTTCCGGATCCGCGCCGACGCGAGCAACGGCACGGCGCTCTTCAACAAGGACGCCACCTACTGCGCCCGGCCCGGTTCGGCCACCGGCTCGGTCAGCCTGGAATCGTACAACTACCCCGGCCGCTACATCCGCCACTACAACTACGAACTGCGCCTTGACACCTACCAGGACAACGCCACCTTCCGCGCCGACAGTTACTTCACACCGGTGAGCCCCTGGGCCTGACCGCCGTGCGGCTCGTACAGCGGGGTGCGGTCGACGATGTAGGCGGTGTCCTTACGCGGCCGACGGGCGGCGAGATCGCCAGCAGCGGTGCCAGGTGGTCGACGATGCGGTCGGCTGCGGACTTGGAGATCCCGAATAGCGGCGCCACCTGCCGCAATGTGAGGT
Organism: Streptomyces sp. Ru72; assembly: GCF_002920635.1. Classification (GTDB taxonomy): domain Bacteria; phylum Actinomycetota; class Actinomycetes; order Streptomycetales; family Streptomycetaceae; genus Streptomyces. Next base: position 91,784 of record NZ_PQSR01000021.1, read on the forward strand.
TGGTTCGCCCGTACGTGGCCAAAAGCGGCTGATCTCCCTCGGGCCGGCGTTTTCCGGGCTGGTCGGCGGGTGACGGCGTAATCCGCGTGATGGCGGGTGACGTGCAGGGCAGAGGGCTGGCCGCGGTAGAGGCGGCCGCCGTGGTGCTCGGCACGTTCCGGGAGTCGGCGTACAGAGAGCCCGAGCTGACGGGGTTCCCCGCCAGTCTGGAGCGCAGCCTGGCGCGGGGGAGTCGCCGGTCTCCTGATCGCCTCGGGTACTGGTGGCCGTCGCCGGGCCGGGGCGGTCGAGACTGTGACGGTGCCTGTCGCGAAGGCCCCTATCGGGACACGTCCCCGGCCCGGCGGCAGCAAGCGCCGCTCCGAATGAGTGACCGACAGATCAAATTCCAAGGCACGAGGCCAGTCATAGCGCGAGTCAGGCCACCGCTCGGAGCGGCGCCCGATCATCTTCACAGTCATAGCGCACCTTGCTCCGCGGGACGCCGCCCAGCGACTGCAGCGCGTGGACGTGCCCTTCGAAGAAGGCTTCCTGGCCGCAAGAGGCGAAGACGCTCCTCTGCACTTCAATCGGTCGGTGCACGGCGGGTGCTTGCCGTGCCTGCGGAGCGCCCAAGCCTGTCCTACTGGGTCGAGCTCCGCGCCCTCGGGTCCGCTTCCCCTGCCAGCACCTCAGCTTGACGGCGAGCGGGGAAAGCGGTCGCCTAGGACGAAGGCGGCGGGCCAGGTCTCGCTCAGTGGCGTGGACGAGCTGCGGCAGGACGGGGACCAGAGTGCGGGTGCGCTGCTGCATCCGTGCCTGCCGGTGCCGGGTTTCCTTGATGTAGCCGCGGATGTCCGCCTCGCTGATCGGGCAGGGTGCGGCCCAGGTCGCCCAGCGGGCAGGGTCTTCCATCGCCCACTGTGAGAGGTCCAGGTAGAAGGTGCGGACGGCCAGGAACACGGCGTGGGCGGTGCGGCGCGGTCGCCCGTCGGGCAGGACCCGGACGCGTTGCTTCCATGCCTGGGCCACCTCGTCAGGCAGATTGAGCGAGGAGATCGCGGGATGGTGGCGTTGCAGGTCGCCCCAGAACAGGTCGGCCAGCATCTGGGCGTGATTGACCAGGGAGCCGTAGTCCAGACTGCGGATCACTCGGCGATGTAGTGGACGAGCACGTGCGGACCGCGCCGTTGGCGATCGGGTGGCGGTCGATCAGCTCGGCGGGGGTGAGCTGGCCGCGGGCTGGGCCTCGCGCAGGGTCGGTGGAGAGTCCTTCAGACCGCCGATGGAGTGGAGGATGTCGTAGGCGAATCCCGTCGATCACCGGCTTGTAGGGATCCAGCGCTGTGGGCCGCGGCGGCAGCCTCTTCCGTGGCTCCGCCAGGCCGAGTCCACCGCCTTGCGGACCGTTCGCCACGACACAGCGGGGCGTGATCGTGCGGTGCGGATGTACCGGGCCTCCCACCCCCGCAGATCGAGAAGCTCGCTGTCGACCTCGGCGAGCAGGACGTCCGGCCGACCACCGACGAGCGCGCCGAGCTGGTGGCCCCGAGCAAGGAGAACGCCCAGCTCGAGCGGGCGAGGCGGGCGTTGGTGCGCCGTTCCCGGGCGTCAGCTCCGGCCATCCCCACTGGGAGCAGGACAGCCGCGGGGACGCGCCGTGGAGCGAATGAGCGGAGATGCACCGCTGCTCGGCTTCTGCAGCCGAACTCTCAGTCGGTGCCACCAGGGCCGCGGATCATCCGGCTCCACAGGGGCGTCCGGCAGCGCCGAAAAGACGCCGGCCTTTGCCTGCCAGCTGCTGAGCACGCCACGGAACGTCGGGTGGGGTTCGTGCGGTAGAGGGCCCCATCGAGAAGCCACTGCGATCTCCTTTGGCTAGTCCGTTACCGTTAACGTGAACGCTAACGTGATTCTTGCTCAGGGAGCGGATTCCGTCAACGCCCGCCGCCGGACGGCTCACGACCCGCCGGTGGCGTTCCTGTCGCTGCCTTGCTCTCGTGTCGGTGCCGGGCTGGCGATGGCGCGGCAGGCCGGTGAACCTGATTGACTTGGACACAGGGCGGCACAGGAACAGAAGTGAGTGGGCAGCGTGGCCGGACAGCGGGAAACGGAAGACCAGCGGGCGCGGGGTGTGAGAACTGCCAAGCGCGTCACGCTCCGCGACGTCGCTCAGGCGGCAGGCGTGTCCCATCAGACCGTCTCCCGGGCGATCAACGGCAAGGGGGAGATCGACCCGGGGACTCAGCAACGCGTGCTCGAAGTCGCAAGGCAGTTGCGGTACCGGCCCAGCCGGTTCGGCCGGGGGCTGGTCCGCCCGGACGTCATATCCGTCGGGCTCATCGTCCCCGACGTGGTCAACCCTTTCTTCCCGGAGTTCGTGGCAGGAGTGATCGCGGCCGCGGACGAACGCGACTGGCAGGTGCTCGTGGCCAGCACCGAGAACGACCGGTCCCGGGAGCTGGCCCTGGTCCGCTCACTCGGCCAGCAGGTTGACGCTCTGGTCGGCTACATCAGCCATGCCGATGCGCAGCTCGAGCCGTACGTGGGCACCGTGCCGCTGGTCGTGGTCGATCGCGGGCTGGATTCGTCGAACCACGCGTTGGTCCACATCGACACCGCGGCCGGGATCCGGGCCGGGCTGCAACACCTCGTCGACCGGGGTCACCGCCGGATCGGCATGATCGACTGCGAGTGCTTGAGCGCCCCGATGGTCCGGCGCCGCACCTTCCTCGAAGTCGCCCGCGAACATGCGCTGCCCGTCGACGAGGGCTGGATTGTCATGGGTGAGCAGTCCCCGGCCGGGGGCGCCGCCGCGTTCGAGGCGCTGTACGCCGCGCGCCCGGATCTCACTGCCGTGGTCGCCTTCAACGACCTGGTTGCGATCGGCGCGCTCCGGGCCGCCCGCCGGCTCGGCGTCCACGTACCGGACGACTGCGCATTGGTCGGCTACGACGGGCTGAGCGTCGTCGATCTGGTCGACCCGCCACTGACCACCCTCCACCTCGACAAGCGACGGCTGGGCGAGCTGGCCATCCACCAAGTCGAACGACTCCTCGCAGGCGAACTGCCACCCCCTATCGTCCTGACACCGAGCTTGACCGTCCGCGGCACGACGTGACCCACCTTCGGGCCGTGGCGTGACGCTGGACTTGGACGGGACCCTTTGTTCCTCTCGTCACGGCTTCCACGAGCCGCTGAAGCCACTTGCGGTGGCTGTGACGTTGTCCAGCGGCCCCGGTGTGACGTCTTTCAGCGGCCCCAGTTGATGAAGATTCTTTGTGTCTCCTGGACGTCTTCAAGTGACCCCGGGTATTGGTTCGCGCCGGGACCACGTGAGGGGGCTTGCCCTTTTCCTTCGGGGGCTCGGGGCGCCTGAGGCTTTGGTCGTAGGTCGCAGCTCGGTGGTGAAGTGATCGGCAGCAAAGGAAGATCGGTGATGTGGAATCTTCTCGTTTTGATGTGGACGCCTTCCTGCAGCAGCCGCTCACCGCTCGTATCGCGACGAGCGGGCCGGCGGTGCGTCCTGTCTGGTTCCTCTGGGAAGAGGGAGCCTTCTGGACCTTGACAGGCCCTTGGGCCCGGTTGTTCGACCGCGTGAAGGACGACCCGAACGTCGCCCTCGTGGTGGACGAGTGCGATCTCGCGACGGGGTGTGTCCGACAGGTGATCGCTCGGGGCCAGGCCGAGCTTGTGCCCTTTGACGTGCCGAGGGGGCGGCGCAAGCTCGCCCGCTATTTGGGTGCGGACGAGGCTTTGTGGGACGAGCGTTTCGTGCACTACCTGCACGATGATCCCGGCGAACGAGGCACGATGTGGCTGCGTTTGGTGCCTGCCTCGCTCACCGCGACGGATCTCAGCTACTCCGTGGCGTCGTGACGGTGTCCTTCGCGGCGTCGTTCTTCTGCGCCTTCGTGCGGGCGAGGCGGTAGGACTCGGTTCCGGTCTCGATAAAGGTGGCGTTGAACGTGAGGCGGTCCACGCTCGCCGCGCAGAGCCGTGGATCGGTGGAAGTCCGGCTCCGGCCAGTGAACGCCTCGTTGGAAAGCGATCGCGACGCAGTTCGACTGATCGCGGGCGGTGATCGACTCCTTTCACCTGCGGGCGGCCCGGCGGGGCCCAAAAGCGGGCCCAGCCCCGGTCGACCGCGCACGGCCGGGCAGCAAGCACCACGTCCTCACCGATGGCCAGGGCATCTCGCTCGCGGTGTCGCTGACCGGCGGCAACCGTAGCCACGCGGCCGGCATGGTCCCCATGATGCCGACCTCCATTACCTGTCCGCGGTGCAGTGAAGGAGCCGTCGCTGTCCCGGTTGTCGCGGCTGACCCTGGCGTGCCCGGTGCCGCATCCGTGACCCTGACGGTCCTGGTACAACCGGGCACCTGTTAATCAAGATTCAAGCATTAGGGTGCGACCGTGCGTGTACTCCTGGTGGAAGACGACGAGCCGGTCGCCGAGTCGCTCCGGCGCGGGCTCAAACGGTACGGCTATGACGTGGAGTGGGTCACCACGGGCGCGGCGGCGCTGGCCCACTCGGGCCCCTACGACGTCGTACTCCTTGATCTCGGGCTGCCGGACACCGACGGCCTCGACGTCTGCAAGGCGCTTCGTGCCCGCGGCGACGTGCCGATCATCGTGATCAGCGCCCGCAGCGAGGAGACGGACCGCGTGGTGGGGCTGGAACTGGGCGCCGACGACTACGTCTCCAAGCCCTTCGGCGTCCGGGAGGTCATAGCGCGCATACGCGCGGTGATGCGCCGTCTGCAGCCGCGTACCTCCGCGGCGGAGACCGGTCCGGAGCGGTACGGCCTCCGGCTGACCGTCGACCGCAGGGCTGCCCGCGTCCACCTGGACGGCGAGGAGGTGGCACTCGCTCCCAAGGAGTACGACCTGCTGGCCTTCCTCACCGAGGAGCCGGGAGCCCTGATGTCGCGTGAGCAGATCATGGAAGCGGTCTGGGACGCCAACTGGTTCGGCCCGACCAAGACGCTCGACGTGCATGTGGCGGCGCTCAGACGCAAGCTGGCGGGTGCGATCGTGATCGAGGCGGTGAGGGGCGTCGGGTTCCGTCTGGTGATCCCTGAGGGCGACACCGCGCCATGATCCGCCAGCTGATCGTCAGTTACGTCCTGCTGGTGGCCGTCGCTCTCGCCGCGTTCACCGTGCCGGTGGCCTTCACACTGACCGCGCAGCTGCGCGGGGACACCGAGGAGTCCGTACGGCGCGAGGCGAAGACCATGGCGCTGCTCCTGGCTGACGGGGGCGACGACGCTCGGGTGGCCCTGGACCGCATCGCGGCGGCCTATGCGCGCCAGACACCCGGCCGGGTCGACGTGCTGCCCTCCTCGGCGGCGCCCACCGGTACCACCGACCACTGGGGCAGCGGCGCGTTGCAGGTGACGGTCCCGGCGAAGGCGGCCGACGGGCACCTGGTGGGCGCCGTCCGGATCACGTACCCGACCCGCGACCTCACCCGTCGGCTCTGGCAGATCTGGGGTTTCAGGGCGGCCCTCGCGGTCGCCGTCCTCGGGGTGGCGGCGCTGATCGGCGCCGTGGTGGCCCGCCGTCTGACCCGGCCGCTGCGCCAGCTCAACGACATGGCGAGCAGGTTCAGTGACGGCGACCTGACGGCCAGGTCCCCTGTGACCGGCCCCCAGGAGACCCAGACCTTGGCCCGCACGCTGAACCAGGCCGGGGAGCGGCTTGACACGTTGATCGCCTCCCAGCGCATCTTCGTGGCGGACGCCTCCCACCAGCTCAGGACCCCGCTCACCGCGCTGAGACTGTCGCTGGACAACATCGCGGACGGCGTGGACGACGAGTTCGTGAAGGAGGACGTGGAGCAGGCGACGGCCGAGGTGGTGCGGATGAGCCGGCTGGTGAACGGTCTGCTGGTGCTGGCGCGGGCGGAGGCGAAGGTCGCGGCGGCGGAGCCGCTGGCGCTGAAGGAGATCATCGCCGAACGCCTCGCTGTGTGGAGGCCGGCCGCCGACGAACGCGGAGTCACCATCGCGCTCGGGGGAAGTGTCGACGACCGGCTGCTGGTGCTGGCCGGCCCGGGCAATCTGGACCAGGTGCTGGACAACGTGCTCTCCAACGCCCTGGAGGTCTCACCGGACGGCGGCACGATCACCTTCCGGGTGGAGTCCGGGGGCGACGAGGTGGTGCTGTCGGTGCTGGACGAGGGACCGGGCATGACGGATGCGGAGAAGTCCCGGGCGTTCGACCGTTTCTGGCGCGGTCAGGGCCTCACCGGGCGCTCCGGCTCGGGCCTCGGCCTCTCCGTCGTCAAGCAGTTGGTGACGGACGACGGCGGCACGGTGGTCCTGCGGGACGCGCCCGGAGGCGGGCTGTGCGTGGTGATCAGCCTTCGGGCATCGCCGAGGAGTGGTGGTTGACGATCAGCCAATTGCCGTTGGGCTGCTTCTCGTACTCGTAGGTGTAGCGGGCCTCGACGGTCCTCTTCGTGCCCGTCTTCGGGTCGACGACCGTGAACTGGTAGACGCCGGTGTCGATGGCGGAGTTCCCATCGAGGACCTTGACGATGGTTCTGATCTTCTTGCCGACCGGCTTCTTGCGCAGGAAGTGCTGGAAGTAGTCCTCGATCTCGGCGTGGCTGGTGCGGATCTTGTTGGAGACGGTGGGCAGCAGGACGGCGTCGTTCGCGTAGCGGTCGGCCACCTTCTTCGGGTCGCCGGTCTTCAACGCGGCGTTCCAGCCCTCGAAGAGGGCGGTGATCTCCGCCTTGGTGGGCCTTGCGTCCGGGTGGCGGGGGCCGGCCGCGCTGACGCCGGCCACGGTGAGGGTGGTGACGACGGCGGTGGCGGTGGCGAGGCCGACGCGTATGCGGGTCTTACGGGTCATCGCTTCTCCAGTGCGCTCGAGCTGGGGTTTGTGGGTTTCTCCCTCTCTTCGGGAGTGACTCCAGACTCGCGAACCACCGGTCAGGGCCCGTGCAGCGGGCATAAAGGATGCGCCCAGCACTCGTACAATTCGCGCACCCGGATCGCGCCGTAGTGGCGGCGCCACCACCACTACGGCCACGGCCTCATCGTCGTCCGTGATCCCTCCCAGCCGCTCCCGCCGTGGGCCTCGGGTCCGACGGCCCGCCAAGCTCCACGCGGACAAGGGTTATGACTACGACCACCTGCGGAGATGGCTCCGCAAAACGAGGCGTCCGCCACCGGATTGCCCGCATGGGCATCGACTCGTCCCAGCGGCTTGGGCGGCACCGCTGGGTGGTCGAGCGCTCAAGTCCGGCCCAGTGGGGGACCGTTCACCAATCAGGCGGATGCCCGTACGACAAGGCGAGTCGGGGTGACCATGGAGGACAGCGAGTGGCCGCTGTCTCCCGACGGGGACTTCTCCGGCGCGCGGTTGAACAGCACCCGTGCCATCAGGCGTCCCATGCCCTCGATGTCCTGGTGCACGGTGGTCAGGGGCGGCGACGTCGCTTCGGCGATGGGCGCCAGGTCGTCGAAGCCGACGACGGCCACATCCGCCGGCACACTGCGGCCCCGTTCCCGCAGCACCCGCAGGGCACCGGATGCCATGAGGTCCGAGGCGACGAAGACCGCGTCCAGATCCGGGCACCGATCGAGAAGCAGGGTCATGGCGTCGGCTCCGCCCTGCAGCGTGAAGTCGCCCTCTGCGATCAGCCGGGGCGGGGCGTCCGGGAGCACATCGCGGTAGCCCTCCAGACGGTCGATCGCGGAAGCCTGGTTGAGAGGCCCGGTGATGGATCCGATGTGTCGGCGGCCCCGTGACGTGAGGTATCGGACGGCTTCCCTGGCTCCGCCGCGGTTGTCGGCGTCGACGTAGGTGTAGCCGTGGCTGCGGTGTCCCGAGCCGATGACCGGGCGGCCGCCGAAGACGGCGGGAAGGCCCATCTGCTCGACCATGCCCGGCAATGGGTCGTCGGCTCGCAGCGAGAACAGCAGCGCGCCATCCACGTGGCCGCCGCCCAGGAAGTTGCCCACGCGCGGATAGTCGTCCGGCTCCTCGATGAACAGCAGCACCGGCTGCGCTCCTTGCTGGACGAGTTCCTGCCGGATGCCACGGAGATGGCAGTCGAAATAGGGGTCCACGAAGAGCCGGTTCTGAGGTTCGGTGACCACAACGGCGACAGCGTTGTTGCGGCGGGTGACCAGGCTGCGGGCGGCTTGGTTGGGTACGTAGCCGAGTTCGGCGACCACTGTTCGGACGCGTTCGGCGACCGCGGCTCGCACCCTTGGCTCACCGTTGATCACACGCGACACGGTGGACTTCGAAACCCCTGCCCTGCGCGCTACGTCCTCGAGTGTCGGGCGTTGTCCGTTCGGTCGCTCAGTCAACACCGTCTCCACTGGGAGGGCAGTTCATCGGGCGTTGGACAGG
>NZ_PQSR01000022.1 GCF_002920635.1 Streptomyces sp. Ru72
GGGAACCAGTGCCGAAGGAGGAGGGGGCCGTGGAGCAACAGCAGGCCACCGGGCGGAAGGTGGACGTAGGGACTGCGGGTCGCGCGGTCGGTGACCGGGTCCCAGAGGTCGGGCAGGACACGGCCGTCACCACCGGGCTCGAGGGGGCCGAAGACCTCGCGCCACAGGGCGCCGGTGTCGAGCCAGCCGTCATAGTAGGAGTCCAGGTCCCGATGGCCGTGCTCGAGGCGGACCGACGCGGGCCGCAGAAAGCCCTCCGCAGCGACGACGAGCGAGGGCCGCCCACGTATGCGCAGGGCGTCGGACACACGCTGGGCGAGGTCACCGGGACGTGCGGCCGGGGCTCCGTCGAAGGCGATGCGCGGCCAGGGGCTGCCGTCGCCCGGCTTCAGGTCGAGCAGCCGGTCGGCGAGGGTGTCGCCGAGCCGTTCCCAGGTGATCGCTTCGAGTCGCACAGGGCCCATGATGCCGCGCCACACCGGCAAACCCACGTCACGGCCCCTCTCGGGTGGGCGGTACCGCGCTCGGTCGGGAGCGGAGCGTTGAAGCAGGGGCAGGGGCCGTCGACGTCACCCGAGCCACCGGCCGGGAGAGGGCCAGAGGGCGAACGGCGCCTGTGCGGTCGGCGCCGGGATGGAGGGGGAAGGAGACGGGTATGGCACCGCCCCCAACTCCCCCGCCGTACGGCGCACTTCTCGTCTTCCAGCCGGTCAAGCGGCGACACTGTGCCGAGTGCCGGAGGGGACCGTTGCCGTTGCTGGTCCTGGAGGAGGGGAAGCCGTGGTGCCTGGAGTGCGCCGATCTCGGGCATCTGGTGTTCCTGCCGCGGGGTGATACGGCGCTGACCCGGCGGGCGCGGGAGGCGAGCGGCCTGTCGGCGGTGGTGGTGCGGTTCAACCGGCGCCGCGCCCGGTACGAGCGCCAGGGGGTGCTCGTCGAGGAGGCTGCGCTCGCCCTGGCCGAGGAGCGGTGCCTGGCGGACGCGGAGACGCGGCGCAGGCGGCGGGCGCGGGACGCGCGACGGCGGGCGGAGGAGGACGAGAGGTTCGCGGAGGCGTTCGCAGCGGAGATCCGGCGACTGTTTCCCGGATGCCCGGCCGAGCGGGCGCGGGCGATCGCGGGACATGCGTCGGTGCGCGGCAGCGGACGGGTCGGGCGCAGCGCGGCGGGACGGGCCCTGTCACCGGAAGCGGTCACGGCAGCGGTGCGGGCGTCCGTACGGCACCTGGAGACGCCGTACGACCAGCTGCTGATGGACGGCGTGGCGCGGCCCGAGGCGCGACGGCGCATCGCGGGACGTGCGGAGGCGGTCTTGCGGGAGTGGAGTTTGCGGGAGGCGGCGTGATCCGGGCCGTCCGGGTTCCGGGGGAAGCATACGGGGAGTTGACATGATCGATGGGCCTTACTTCGTGCTGATCACGATCGGGGTGCTCGCAGCCGGGCTGGTGGCGGGGGTGTGCTGCGCGTTCTCCACCTTCGTGATGAGGGGACTCGGCTCACTGCCTCCGGCGCAGGGGGTCGCCGCGATGAACGCGATCAACAGGGCCGCGATGACACCGGCGTTCATGATCGTTTTCCTGGGGGCGGCGGCGCTGTCTGCCGTGCTCGCCGTGGTGACTGTCGTGCTCTGGCCGGACGACGGAAAGGCGGCGCTGCTGGTGGGCAGTGCCTTGTATCTCATAGGCGTCTTGGGAGTCACTGCCATGGCGAACGTCCCCCGCAACGACACGCTGCTGCGGATGGACCCCGGCTCGCCCGAGACGGCCGTGTACTGGCGCGCGTACCTCAGGGAGTGGACGTTGTGGAACCACGTCCGGGTGGTCGCCGCGGCCGGCGCCGCGGTGTCGTACGTCCTGGCCCTCACCTGAGGCATCAGCCGTCGCGAGTCCCCGACGGCAGTGCGCGCACGGGACCCTGCGTCGTATCGTGGCACAAGACGATCCGAATGGACGCAAGGGGGACGGCGATGGCCGATCCCAAGGGTTTCATGACCACACCTCGCGAGGAATGGCCCCGCAGGCCGGTCGAGGAGCGGGTGCGGGACTGGAACGAGGTGTACGTCCCGGGTGCGCTGCTGCCGATCATCAGTCGCCAGGCGAACCGGTGCATGGACTGCGGGATCCCCTTCTGCCACGACGCCTGCCCGCTCGGAAACCTGATTCCCGAGTGGAACGACCTCGTCTCGCGCGAGGACTGGCGGGCGGCGAGCGACCGGCTGCATGCCACGAACAACTTCCCCGAGTTCACGGGGCGGTTGTGCCCGGCTCCCTGCGAAGCGGGCTGCGTGCTCGCCATCAACCAGCCCGCGGTCACCATCAAGAACGTGGAAGTGGCCATCGCCGACCGGGCCTGGGAAGAGGGGTTCGCACCACCGCGTCCGCCGGAGCGGCTGTCGGGGCGCACCGTCGCGGTTGTCGGATCCGGACCCGCGGGCCTCGCCGCGGCCCAGCAGCTCACCCGGGCCGGACACACCGTGGCTGTCTACGAGCGGGCGGACCGGATCGGTGGGCTGCTGCGATACGGGATACCGGCGTTCAAGATGGAGAAGCGGCATCTCGACCGCCGGCTGGAGCAGATGAGGGCGGAGGGGACGAAGTTCCGCACGTCCACGGTCATAGGGGAGGACATCGGGGCGGCGGAGTTGCGGTCGCGGTATGACGCCGTGGTGATCGCGACCGGCGCGACGGCATGGCGTGAGCTGGACGTACCGGGACGCGAGCTGACCGGGATCCATCAGGCCATGGAGTATCTGCCGCTGGCCGACCGGGTGTGCGAGGGGGATCTGGACGTCTCGCCCCTGTCGGCGGCTGGGAAGCACGTGGTGATCGTGGGAGGTGGGGACACCGGGGCTGACTGTCTGGGGACGGCGGTGCGCGAACGGGCCGCGTCCGTGACCCAGCTCGACATCTATCCGCAGCCGGAACCGGAGCGCAACCAGGACGCCGAGCCTTGGCCGACCTATCCGAAGATCTACCGGCTGTCCGCGGCGCACGAGGAGGCGCGCGATCTGCGTACCGCGCCGGCGGCGGACGCGGACGCGCGGCTGTTCGCGGCGTCCACGCTCCGCTTCACGGGAGACGCGGGCGGGCACGTTCGGGAGCTGCACCTGGTGGAGGTCGACGAGCGGCGCCGACCGCTGCCGGGCTCGGATCGGACGCTGCCCGCCGACCTCGTGCTGCTCGCGCTGGGCTTCTCGGGGCCCGACCGGAAGGACGGGATCATCGAGCAGCTCGGACTCGCACTCGACGCTCGCGGCACGATCGCGCGGAACGAGGACTTCGAGACGAGCGTCCCCGGCGTGTACGCCGCCGGGGACGCGGCGCGCGGGCAGTCGCTGATCGTCTGGGCGATCGCGGAGGGGCGGGCCGTGGCGGCGGCGGTGGACCGGCGGCTGTCCGGCGGGACGTCACGCCTGCCGACTCCGATCGGGCCGTACGACCGCCCGATGACGGCATGAGCGGGACGGGTCCCGGCTGGACCCGGCCATGGATCCGCCGGGTCCCCACCGGTCACGGCCGCTGCGACGCGCACCCTTCATGCCCGGCCTGCCGTCGGGCTATCCCTTGCGCCCCACCGCCCCGTACCCCGGAATGACTCCGTCGTCCTGGCCCGGGACCGGTTCGCCGAGTTCCGGGTGCCATTTGTGGACCACCTCGACGCCGGGGTCGACGAGGTCGAGGCCGTCGAAGAAGCGGGCGAACTCCTCGCGCGAGCGGAGCGCCAGCGTGACCCCGGCCGCCTTGAGCTTCTCCGTGGCCGCTGCCGACTCCTTGGGTGTGAAGTCGGCCGTGGCGTGGGTCATCACCAGGTAGCTGCCGGAGGGCAGTTCGGACAGCAGGCCGCCGACCAGGTCGTGGGCGCCGTCCTCGTCGGTGACGAAGTGCAGCAGCGCGACAAGGGAGAGCGCCACGGGCCGGGAGAAGTCCAGGACCTTCCTGGCTCCCTCGACGATGGTGGCGGGGTCCCGCACGTCGGCCTGCAGGTACTCGGTGACGCCCTCGGGCGTGCTGCGCAGCAGGGCAGCCGCGTGTGCCAGCACGATCGGGTCGTTGTCGCAGTAGACGACGCGTGCATCGGGCGTGATCCGCTGGGCTATCTGGTGCAGGTTCGGTTCGGTCGGAATGCCCGTACCGATGTCCAGGAACTGCCGCACGCCGTTGTGGGCCAGCCAGCGGGTGGCGCGGTGCATGAACGCGCGGTTGACGCGTGCCATCACCGGCACCCTCGGGTCGAGGGCGAGCATCTGCCGGCCCATCTCCTCGTCGACGGGGTAGTTGTCCTTCCCGCCGAGGTACCAGTCGTACATCCGCGCGGGGTGCGGCTTGCTCGTATCGATGACGACGGCGTCCTGGGCGGGGTCCTGCCCGGTCATGAGGATCTCCGTGAGTGTCTGGGGAACTCAGTGGTCAGCTGAGCGCCAAGTCGGTGATGAGGACGAGAACATGGGGACGACAAGTGGTCAGGACAGCAGGAAGTCCGCCTCCCCCGCCTTGGCCCCCTCGATGAACGCGGTCATCTCGTCGGAGGTGTAGATCAGCGCGGGCCCGTCCGGGTCCGTGGACTGGCGGACGGCGATCCGGCCGTCGGGGAGCTTCATCGCCTCCAGGCAGTTGCCGCCGTTGCCTCCGCTCCACGGCTTGTGCCAGCCCTCGCTGCCCAGTTCACGCGCCGGCATGCCGTTGTAGACGCGTTTGCGCGGCGTGATGCGATCCATTCACAGCTCCTTGCGGAGATCCTCGAGGATCTCCTTCGTGCGTTGTGCAGGGGCGGCCTGGGCCGCCATGCGGTCCATGACCTCGAGGTGGGTCGCCACCTCGGTGCGCGCGTCCAGGTAGACGGCGCCGGTCAGGTACTCGCTGTAGACCATGTCCGGCAGTTCTGACATGGCGAACCGGAACAGGACGAAAGGCCCGTAGGTGCCTGGGTGCGGGCCCGAGGAGAACTCCAGCACCTGCAGCGTCACATGGGGCAGTCGCGTGACCTCCAGCAGCCGTTCGACCTGGGCCCGCATGACCGCGCGGCCGCCGACCGGGCGGCGCAGCGCGGTCTCGTCCATCAAGGCCCAGATACGGGGCGCGTCGTCACGGGTGAGCAGTTCCTGACGCTGCATGCGCAACGCCACGTGACGCTCGATGTCCTCGGGTCTGGTCTGCCCGATGGCGCCCGACTTCAGCACGCCTCGGGCGTACTCCTCGGTCTGCATGATGCCGGGTACGAAGTGGGGCTCGTACTGGCGGATGAGTGCTGCCGCGCCCTCCAGGCTGACATACATCGAGAACCAGCCCGGGAGAATGTCGTGAAACCGCTGCCACCAGCCCGGCCTGTTGGCCTCCTCGGCCAGTTGGACGAAGGCCTCGGCCTCCTCGTCGCTCACCCCGTACGCCTTCAGCAGGAGTTGCAGGTAGGGGATTTTGAGGGCGACCTCGGCGGTCTCCATACGACGGACGGTGGCGGGTGCGACGCGCAGGATGCGGGCGGCCTCCTCCCGCTTGAGGCCCGCGCGTTCGCGCAGGTCCAGCAGGCGCCGGCCGAGGACCACCTGACCGACCGTCGGCGCCGAGCGCGGCTCGCTCACCTCGCACCTCCTCCTGTCCTTGTGACACTGACTGTCCGGGCGGCACCGTTCGAACTCTTTCCGTGGGCCATCCGCATACGTTCGATTACGGTTCACGGACTTTCGACGCGGGTTCCGGACTCGTACGTCCGTACCTCAGGCCCCAACTGGCCTCGCCCGGCGCGCCGTTGCGAGAAGTGTGCCATGCCCCTTCTCGGAGTCACACAGCACTCTGCAATTTTCAGAGTGAGTCTTGCCAAGTGTTCCTGTCACGGCGATAGTGGCAGGCGTGATTCCGCCCGCGTCGTTAGGAACAGACGCCTCCGCAGACCCGTCCGGCCTGGGTGGCGCCTCAGGACCGCGCCCCGTCGCGGCCGCCGAACGCCGTTTCCACTTCGAGCTGGCCGCGCACCCGGGTGCCGTGGCACGGGCCCGGCAGCTCACGCGTGCCCGGCTGGCCGGCTGGGCGGTGTGCGAAGACACGTGCGACACGGCCGTCCTGGTCGTCTCCGAACTGGTCACCAACGCGATCGTGCACACCGCCGGGGAGCACGTCGTGTGTGAACTCCACGCCGAGGACGACCTGGTGCGCATAGCCGTGCGCGACGAGGGCTGCGCTCCCGGCGAGCCGCGGCCCGCGCGGCAGCGCCCCGATGAGGAGCACGGGAGGGGACTGCTCCTCGTCGCGGCTCTGTGCCGCGCCTGGGGAGCCCAGGAGGCGGGGCCCGGGCTGCTGGTCTGGGCGGAACTGGCACACGAGGCCGACCGGTCGGCGCCCGCCCGGCTCCCCCGCCCGACGCAGTCGTCCCGGGACCTGTCGTGTTCCGGCGGCAGGTCCCGGGCGCGGGAGGAGACGACGCGACCCGATCCCAGCAGGGAAGGCGCCATCGCGCGGTCCGACCCGGGCTGGAGCGCCAAGAAGCCGCCCGCGGACGGCGGTGCGCACTTCGATCTCGGCTGGAGCGCCGAGCGGCTCCCTGCCAACGGTCCGGGTTGCAAAACGGAGCCGTCCCTGGGGACGGAGACCGCATGGGTGTGAGGGGGGCGCAGACCGCGGGCCCTGGGGTCACCCGGGTCCTGACCCTGGACTCGCTGGCCCGTCTCGACCGGGCGCGGCGGACGTCCAGCCGGCTCCCTCTGCCCGACGGCATGACCGTCCCGCTCGGCTGTGACGCGGTGGCCGCGCCCGCCCGCTACGGGCCCCTGGTGCTGCCGAGACTGCCGCGGCTGGGCTGCGTGTACGCCGACCGGGCCGACTGGTGGTGGATCGTGCCGTCCGACTCCGACGTCGCCCTGGAGTGGCCGGCGCCTGCCCGCTATGCCCGCGGCGCGCTCGTCCCCGACGCGGAGAGCGTCCCCGAGCTCATCCGCCGGGCGGCCGGCAGCGTGCCGTACACCCCGCCGATTCCCCTCTATCTGGCGCTGTGCGGAGTCACGGGCACCACTCCGGCATGGGCACGCCCGATCAGCGCGTGACCGTACGACCGCCCCATGACATGGGGCCGCGCGCGTAACGGCACGCCGCACGCACGCGTGCCTTGCGGAAATACACGCGGGTGCCTCCGGCGGTTTCCAAGCGCGTCACTGTCGACTGCAGGCGTGTTCCTGGCGACTGCGGGCGTGCCCCCGAGCGCTGCGGCGTTCCGCCCGTGACTTCGCGTACGCGCCCCTGCGGAATCCGGCCGGTGCGGTCACTCGGCGGCGTCGGCCCCCCGCACGACCACCAGGAACGCGTCCGTCATGAGGTCCATCACGACCTCCGCGGGCTGCCCCTCCAGGCGCCGCGCCTGCGCGAACTCCTCCGCTGGCCACGAGCCCCGCGGCCCGCCGGCGGGAAAGCGCGCCAGCACTGTTCGCCCGTTCACCCTGCACCTCCTTGCCACGCCGTGTCTCGGCGAGCCGATCACGGTCGACTCCTAGAGTTAAACGCATGCCCCCGGGTGAACGGCGCGGCAAGTGACGCTACTGAGACGCATTTGACACGTGGTCAATGCGAAATCGGGGTGAATTAACCGGAACAGCCCGATTAGCCGGAGGCTCGGACCTACCGCACGACCGTCGCGACCGCGGGGTCCCACGGCCGCGACCGCGGAGCTGCAAGTGCCAGGTGCCGGTTGGTCACCCTGAATCCGTGACGGCTTGCACTACACGGCGAGGGGAAGCCGCGGGGTGTCCTCCGCACCCAGTCCCGCATGCGCGCGGCGCTCGGCGAGTTCGTCGAGCAGTTCGGCGAGCCGCCGGCGGTGTCGGGGCGTGAGACGTCCGCTGTCGTCCAGGTGCACGGCGCAGGCGGTGGTGGTGTCGACGAGTCGTTCGAGCGTGGCGGCCACCTCGTCCGTGCCCTCGGTGTGGCGGGCGAGTGCGGGGTGCTCAGCGGCGGCGAGGTCGATCGCGAGACGGGCCTCGGCGAGCGCGCGGTAGGCCTCGCGGCGCAGCGCCCAGCGCCCGGCGCGGTCGTCCTCCCGGGTCAGGACGTGTGCGAGGTAGGCGTGTGCGGCGTCCACCGCGCGTACCAGCCGGGCCCGTACGGTGCCGCCCCGCTGCCCCGGCATCGGCAGATGCCCGACGAGCAGTACGATCCCGCAGGCCAGCAGCGTCTCCCCGATGCGGCTCCAAGATGCCTGCGACTCGCCGCCGACCATGACCAGGGCGAGGACGAGGACGGTGACGACGGCGGTCTGCGCGGCGAAGTGCCGTGTGGCGACCGGGATGAGCGCCCCGCACAGCGCCACGATCGTGACGAGCCCCGCGGGCCGGGGCACGACGACGGCGAGGGCGGCGAAGACGAGGGCACCCAGCACCGTCCCGGCCGCCCGGCACAGCACACGGGAGACCAGCGGCCCGAGGTCGGGCTTGACGAGGAAGACGGCGGTGGCGGGCAGCCAGTACCAGTGGGTGTGGGACCCGTACCAGTGGGTGCGGTGCAGGGCCTGCGCGATGCCGGCGCTCGCGCCGAAGCTGAGGGCGACGCGGAGCCCGTACTCGCGTCCCCCGGCGCCCAGGACGGTGCGCAGCACGGAGGAGGCGGTACGGCGCCGGGCGTGCAGGCCGTGTCCGTCGCCGCCGCGGTCGAAGGTGTCGGCGGCGTGCAGGAGGGCGTCGTCGAGGGCGCGCAGCGCGGGGGCGTTGCGGGTCGGTGCGGGCAGCGGTCCGGTGTGTGTGTTGCCGCGCACGGCCGCAGCGAGTCGGCGCGGCCCCTGCGCTGCCCGCGCGGGAACGGCGTCCCCGGCCCAGGCGAGCGCGGTGGCGGCCTCGGCGAGAGGCAGAGCGGCGGCGTACTGCGCGTGCAGGCGCCGTTCGGCGGAGGAGGACGCGTACCGCCGCAGCCGGGGCCCGGCGAGGGCGTCCTGGGCGTGGTCGAGGGCGGCGGTCAGGGCCGCCCTCCGCGCGGTGGCGTCCGGAGTGCCGGTGGCGAGGAGCAGGTCGGCGACGGCGTCGTACACTCCGGCGACGGCGTCGCGTTCCCCGTCGAACCGGTAGTCGCCGGTGGTCGAGCCGGGCGTGGGCAGCACCAGGCGCAGCGCGAGCAGCCAGCCGGCGCCGGCGAGGAAGGCGAGGGCCCGC
The DNA here is from genome assembly GCF_002920635.1 of Streptomyces sp. Ru72. GTDB lineage: Bacteria > Actinomycetota > Actinomycetes > Streptomycetales > Streptomycetaceae > Streptomyces. Next base: position 9,119 of record NZ_PQSR01000022.1, read on the forward strand.
TGCCAGCCGCTCTCGGGCAGCGGCATCCCGGCACCGATGGCAGCGCCGACGAGGAGTTGCGTACCGGCCCCGGAGGCGACCGGCCCTACGGCGCTGACGGCTCCGGCCAGGAGTCCGAGGGCGGTGAGCGCGAGAGTGAGGAGGAGGGCTTCGGTGTGCTGCCCGGCATACGTACCGGCGAGCAGCCCGCCGGCCCCCGCGAGCGCGGGCGCTCCGAGCCGCTGCACGGAGGCCCGCCGGCTGCCGGGCCGGTCGTTGATCCCGGCGAGCATGGCCCCGAGGGCGGCGAGGACACCGGCCGACGTACGCCCGAGGGCCAGGGCGGACAGGAGCAGCGGCCCCGCGGCGAGCGCGCCCCGGACGACGGCACTCCAGGGCACGGGGCCGCGCTGGGCACGCAGGGCGTGGGCGAGCCAGGGAGGCAGGGCGAACACGGGACGCGACACAGGGCTCCTGTCCGGACGAGGGCGGGGTGTGCCTTCGGGCGACGGTGGCCGGGCGGTGTGGGCTCCACGGTAGGGCGTGTTCTCGGAGCGAAGGGGACTTGAACGTTTCGGCGGTGTGAAAGAGCGAGCGGAAGGCGTGTTCTTTATGAACGCAACCCCGACCGCCCACGTCGTCGCTCACACCCGGATGAGTGCCTCTGCCGCAGCGACCGACCGGGTCAGCGACTCCGGGTCCGGCCCCAGGCCCGCGATGATGTCGTCAGCCGCTCTGAGCCCCGCACGCTCCACCAGTCGTTTTTCGTTGGTCACCCATTCCCCGCGGTGCAGCGAGAACGGCATGTGCCGCTTGGGCGGTCGCCACCGCGACGGCACCGGCGACCTCCGTCCGCCGCCCGGCCGGAGCGTGGTTGGCCTTGGCGTATGCGAGCGTCGCTCGTGCCGTTCCGAGCCATCGCGTGTACGCGCTCGTGCGCAGTTTCTCCGGGTAGCGGGCGGGGCGTGGGACCGCTCCGCGCAGGACGCGGTTGACGGCCAGTTCGGCGACGAGCAGGTACGTCGGGATTCCGGCCAGATGGAACAGCAGAGGCTCGACCTGGAACCGCCCTTCTTCCGCCTCCGCGAGGACCTGGTCGACGACGTCCAGGTCCCGGTAATGGATGTCCACGCGATGGCCCTCGATCGTCAGCCAGGCGCCGCCGTTGAAGACGCCGCCGCCCCAGCCGCCGATCTCCGAGACCTCGCCCTCCCAGCCGACGGACCGAAGGTCGTCGGGGTCGAACGGGCCCCGGTAGTAGACGGCCAGATCCCAGTCGCTGGCCGGGGTGTGGGTGCCCTGGGCGCGGGAGCCGCCGAGGGCGACGGCACGGACCGCGGGGAGGGCGGCCAGGCGGTCCGCCACGGCGTCGAGGAACATGTCGTCGTCCCCGGTCACCGCCTGCGTCACCGAGGCGTTCTCGTCCACCTGGCCCCCTTCATCGCAGGTACGACGCCCACGGTAGCCCCCGTGAGCGGTACGTTCGCCGGGATTTCGAGCGGTTGCGTCGGCGGGGCCGCCCCGCCTCACCCCCGCCCCCACGCCCTCCGTTTCGGCAGTGGCTTCGCCCAGCTGCCCGCCCGGCTCGTCGTCAGGCCGAGGGCGACCAGTGACTCCGCCAGCTTCACCGCCGCGGCCACCCCGTCGACGACCGGAAGCCCCAGCTTCCCCCCCACCGCCCGCTGCAGCCCGGTCATCCCGGCGCAGCCCAGGACGAGGACCTCGGCGCCAGCCGCGCGGGCCCGTTCGGCGGCGGTCACGAAGGCATCCTCGGTGCGGGCCGTGTCGCCGAGGTCGAGGACGCCGAGGCCGGTGCCGACAACGGCGGCGCAGTTCTGCAGGACGCCCGCCGTGTACAGGCTGTCCTCGATCTGGCCGCATGAGCGTTCGAGGGTGGTGACGACCCCGAACCGGCGCCCGAGCAGGCACGCCAGGTGGGCCGCGGCTTCGGTGATGTCGACGACCGGCACGTCCAGCAGTTCCCGCGCGCCCTCGCGGCCGTGCTCTCCGAAGCCCGCCATGACCACGGCGTCGTACGGACCCTCGTAGGTGCGCAGTGCGTCGAGGACGGCGGCGGCCGAGAGATAGCTGTCGAGCCAGCCCTCCGCGGACTCCGGCCCCCACCCGGGGGTCAGTCCGGTCACGGCGGTGCCCGGGCCGGCGGCGGCCCGGGCACCGCGGAGGATCTCCTCGGTCATCTCCTGCGTGGTGTTGCAGTTGGTGACGATGATCCGCACGCTCAGCCCTCCACGACGGCTGCTGCCGGGGCGACGGCCGGAGCCGTGCGCTCGGATCGGCACAGCACCAGGTACAGCGCCGCGGACAGCGCGGTCCCGATGAACCAGGAGTACGGAGCCACGGCGCTGAAGTCCTTGACCAGCGCAAGCACCGCCGCGACCGCCGCCGAGGGCAGGAACGCCCACAGCGCCTTGGGGTTGACGCCCTTGCGGTAGTAGTAGCGGGACCCGGGTTCGGCGCTGAAGAGCTGGTCGACGTCGATGCGGCCGCGCTTCACCCAGTAGTAGTCGAGCATGATCACACCGAACAGCGGGCCGAGGAAGGCGCCGAGGCCACCGAGGAAGTAGTTGACGACGGTGGGGTTGGAGAAGAGGTTCCACGGGGTGACGACCAGCGCGGCGACCGTGCTGATCATGCCGCCGACCTTGAAGCTGATCTTCTGCGGCCAGACGTTGGCCAGGTCGTAGGCGGGTGAGACGAAGTTGGCGACGATGTTGACGCCCATGGTGGCGACGGCGAAGGTGAAGGCCGCCAGGACCAGCACCCAGGTGTTGCCGATCTTCGCGACGAGCATCGCCGGGTCGGTGATGGCCTCGCCGAACACCTTGATGGAGCCGGCCGTGACGATGACCGACACGATCACGAAGGCCGTCGAGTTGACCGGCAGACCCCAGAAGTTGCCGCGCTTGACGGTGGTGTAGCCGGGGGCGAAGCGGGAGAAGTCGCAGAAGTTGAGCATCAGGGTGCCGTAGGTGGCCAGGATGAGCCCGACGGCGCCGAACCACTGCCGCCACTGCTCGCCCACGGAGACCGGGTGAGGCGTGGAGGTGAGCGAGATGCTCCAGTCGGCCTTCGCGAGGATCCAGACCGCCAGGGCGATCATCACCAGCCAGATGGCGGGACCGCAGAAGTCCTGGAACTTCCGTACCGACTCCATGCCCTGGCTGATGATCAGCGCCTGGATCAGCCACAGCGCGACGAACGACGTCCAGCCGAGCGCGTTGAGGCCGAGGAAGGAGTGGTGGGTCCAGGACGTCAGGCCCGGCCAGGCCGCGAGCAGCATGACGTTGACGGCGACGGACGCGAGGTAGGTCTGGATGCCGTACCACATGATGGCGATCACGGCCCTGATCAGGGCGGGGATGTTGGCGCCCCAGACGCCGAAGCTGATCCGGCTGACGACCGGGAACGGGACCCCGTGCCGCTGGCCGATCCTGCCCATCATGTTCATGCCGAGGTAGATGAGGACGAAGCCGACGAGCAGGGAGGTGAAGATCTGCCAGACGTTCATGCCGAGGACCAGCAGCCCGGCGGCGAAGGTGTAGTTGCCGAGGTTGTGGACGTCGGACATCCACATGGCGAACAGGTCGAAGACCTTCCACTTACGTTCGGCGGCGGGTGCGAGATCTTCGTTGGTGAGGCGGGGGTCGGGGACGAACGCTGGGACGCCGGTGGCTTCGGCGCGGTCGGCGAGGGACACGGGGCCTCCATGGGCGAGGGGACGGAGGGGCCTTTCAGTACGGTCCGGTGCGGGGCCGATGGCGGGGAGGGACGTCCGGGTGGGGGCCGGGGTGCCGGTGTGGTCCGGCTGGAGTCCGCATGCGGGTGCTTCTCGAGTAGCAGGGCTTTGGTATACCAAACTGCGGTCATGGTCTCGCCGTCAACCGTTCCGACCGATGTCCGCCCCGTTACGGCTCCGTAAAAGCCTCTCCGAGTCCGCGAAGATGACCCCATGACGAAGATCGAACCTCTGGGTGCGGTGCGCGAGCGGGTGCTGGCCACGCTGCGGCAGGAGATCATCGCCGGGCGGCTGCGCCCGGGCGACCGCCTGGTCGAGCGTGAGCTCGCCGAGCGTTTCGGGGTCTCCCGCGTCCCGGTCCGGGAGGCGATCCGCGCCCTGGTAGCCGAGGGGTTCGTGCTCTTCGAGACACCGCGCAGAACCGTCGTGCGCCGGCTGACCCCGACCGACGTGAAGGAGCTCTTCGAACTGCGCGAGGCCCTCGAGGTCTACGCGGCCGGGCTCGCCTCCGCACGGGCCGATGAGAAGGACCTGGCGGAACTGGCGGAACTGTTGGACCAGGCGGCGGCCGCGACCGCCGCCGGCGACGCCGAGACGATCACAGACGTCAACACCCGTTTCCACGACCGGATCCTCGCCATGGCCGGCAACAGCCTGCTGATCTCGGTCATGGAACCGGTCGACGGACGACTGCGCTGGCTCACCCGCCAGAACGAGGAGTGGCCCCAGCTGCTGACCGAACACCGTGAGCTGTACGAGGCGATCGCCTCCGGCGACCCGGACCGCGCCCGCGCCCACGCCCTCGCCCATGTGCGCGCCAACTACCGCTCCACGGTGCGGCACCTGTTCGCAGACGCAGAGCTGCCCTAGCCCGGCCGTGTCGTCTACGGCCTGACCGGCAGCCCGGCCGTGTCGGCCGCCGTGCGCAGTACGTCCCGCAGCATCCGAGGCGTGAGCCGACCCGTGAAGGTGTTGCGCTGGCTGACGTGGAAGCAGCCGAACAGTTCCAGTCCCTCCAGTGACACCCGGGCCCCGTGCCCGAAGACGGGCCGCGGCCGGGGTACCGACCAGCCGGCCTCACCGAGCGCGGTCAGCGCGGCCTGCCAGCCGAAGGACCCGAGCGCGACCACGCAGCGCAGCGACGGACGCAGCAGCCGCAACTCCTGCACGAGCCACGGCCGGCAGGTGTCCCGTTCCTCGGGCGTCGGCTTGTTGGCGGGCGGGGCGCAGTGCACGGGCGCGGTGACGCGCACGCCGTACAGCTCCAGGCCGTCGTCGGCGGACACCGACGTGGGCTGCGACGCCAGACCCACGTCGTGCAGCGCCGCGTACAGCACGTCCCCGGAACGGTCTCCGGTGAACATCCGTCCGGTCCGGTTTCCGCCGTGGGCCGCGGGGGCGAGGCCGATCACGAGCAGCCGGGCGTCCCGCGGCCCGAAGCCGGGCACCGGCCGCCCCCAGTACGTCCAGTCTGCGAACGCGGCCCGCTTGGTCGCGGCCACCTCCTCGCGCCATGCGACCAGGCGCGGGCAGGCACGGCATCCCGTGATCCGCTCGTCCAGCCGGGCGAGGCTGCTGCTGTCCATGCCTCCACGGTAGGGCCGGTCGGGCGCGACCCGGAGCGGCATCCGGCACTGCCTGGCTCGCACCGCGGAAATGGCGCCCGGTCCACCCGGCTCGGCGAGCTAAGGTCGGGGGCATGGCTTCTGAAGGTGCGGACCGCGAGACGACCGGCGGGACCGAAGGGACCCGCGCTGCTGACACAGGCCGGGACTCCGGGGTGCGCCGCGGTGACGAGGCGGACCGACGGGACTCCGGGACGGGCACGGACGTCCGAGCCACCGACGCGAACCCCTCCCCGGAGCCGGCGGACACCGATTCGACCGCCGTGGACCCGAAGATCGCCGCGGCGGTGGCGGCCGCCGAGGCGGCCGGCCCGGGAAACGGCGAAAGCGTCCGCATCGACAGCTGGATCTGGTCCGTACGGCTCGTCAAGACCCGCTCGATCGGCGCCGCCGCCTGCCGGGGCGGGCACGTGCGGGTGAACGGCGAGCGCGTGAAGCCCGCGTACAACGTGCGCATCGGCGACGAGGTGCGCCTCAAGCACGAGGGCCGGGAGCGGGTTGTCGTCGTGAAGCGTCTGATCCGCAAGCGCGTCGGTGCCCCGGTGGCCGTGCAGTGCTACATCGACAACAGCCCGCCCCCGCCGCCCCGCGAGGCGATCGCCCCGGCAGGTGTCCGCGACCGGGGCACGGGCCGGCCCACCAAGCGCGACCGCCGCGAGATGGAGCGCCTGCGCGGCCTGGCCGCGGCGGGGGGCAGCGGCTTCGCGAGCGGCCTGGGCACACAGGGCCGGCCCGGCGGCCGGAGCCGGAACAAGGGCGGGAGTTGAGCTACCGCGTCCGCACCGCCCTCACCCATATCCGGTCGTCCGTCAGGTACCTGTCCACGCGCAGTCCCGCCTCCACCAGCGCCTCCTCGAACTGCTGCCTGCTCAGGGGCCGGGAGAGGAACGTCTGCGTCCAGGTCGCGTCCGGAAATTCGTACTCCGCGCGCACCGAGTCCACCCCGTCCCCCACCGGCTCCGCGGACACGATCCGCACCGTGAAGCCGCTCGGGTCGACCCGTTCACGTGGCAGGTTCGTGTGGTAGTCCTCGCCCTCCCTCTGGATCAGCACGCAGCCGCCGTCGGCCACATGCCGGGCGCAGGTCCGCAGCAGACCTCTGCGCACCGCGGTGTCCCCGGCGTGCACGAGGAACGACGCGAGCAGCACCACGTCGAACGTCTCACCCAGGTCCAGGGCCTCGATCGGCGTGCATATCGTGCGTGCGCCGCGCACCCGCTCCAGCATCTCCGGTGACTCGTCCACCGCGGTGACGGTGAAACCGCGCTCCAGCAGCGGATGCGTCATCCTCCCCACGCCGCTGCCCAGTTCCAGGATGTGAGCGCCCGCCGGTACGGCCGCGGCGACGATGTCGGGCTCGTCCCCGGGCGGTAATCGTGAGTACAGCTCGACCGCACAGCCGTCGGGGGTGATCACGCCGGGGCCCGTGCCCCTGTAACCGGTACGCGTCTTCGGCTTCATGCCCGTCCAACGGACCGCCGGGATTGTCCCGTTCCCGGTCCGCTGTCACCCGATGGGGTGAAACGTTCGAAGGTCGAACCGCGTCACAGCGCGAACCAGCCGTGGCCCCCGTACCAGTGCCCGCCCGCCCGCAGATGGTCCCCCACCGCCCGCTCCACACTGCTCCTCCGGGGCAGCTCTCCGACCGGCAGCTCCGGGTCGCCGAAGACGAAGCCGACCGGTATCCCGTCGTCCGGTGTCGTGTCCTGGTAGGCGAGTTCGAAGCGGTCCTGGAAGCGGACGATGTTGGAATCCGCCGGGAGGTACCGCTTGAGCTGGGGATCGAGCAGCCAGGAGTGGCACACGGCGATCTCATGGCGCTCGTCGGGGTAGTGCCGGGCGAAGAATGCCCGTGCCAGCGTCAGGGACCGCTCGCAGGCGGACGGCGACAGCGGGCCGCTGAAGTCGGGTATGTGCAGGCTCAGACAGAGGTCACCGGGCCCGGTCGCGCGGCCCGTCGCCGCGACGGCCCGGCCCGTGCGCTGTCCGAGCCGCGCCCGCTGGAACTGCAACCGTCCCAGTTGGAACAGCTCACCGTGAAAGTGGAGGGCGATCCACCAGGGGAAGAGCAGTCCGCCCGTGCCACGGCGCCGGCGGTGCACCGCCATGTGCCGGCCGAGGTCGGCGAGCGTGCGCCGGGACACCTCTTCCGGGATGCCGCGCTCGCGGTGGTACGCCCGCACGTACGGCAGCGCGGCGACGAAGACGTACACGGGGAAGAGCCGTCCGAGCGGCCCCGCCGACGCGGGGAACTGCGGCGGCTCCCAGGCCTTGCCGATCTCCCCCATGTCCCGTACCAGGCGGGCGACGCACCGCTCCAGCAGCGTCGTCGCATCCGGGTCCTGGGCGAGCCGGGCGCGCTGGGCGACGAGTTCGTTGATGTCCTCGTGGGGCACCGACAGGTCGAGCAGGAGGTCGGGCAGCCCGTCCGCGTCGGGCAGTGCGGCCTGGACGCGCGTGTCACCCTCGCTGTCCAGGTCCCTCAGCCACTCGGCGAGCCGCGCGTCCGCCCGCAACGTCTCCAGCAGCACCGTCGCCTCCCCGCACCGACCGGCCCCGCCGCAGTTCGCGGACGCCCTGATCCGGTCGCCGTCCCATGGTGAACGTGCACCACGAAGGGTACTGGTGCCTTGAGGAGCCGTGAGGGCGATGCGTACGGGCAGTGAACCGACGACGGCGCGCAGTGCGCTGCGGGCCCGCTTCTGGCTGAGCCTGTGGGGCCTGGTGTGGGCCACCTTCGGCACCGTCGTGTTCGCGCTCCTCGGCCGGCCTGGCTGGGCGGCCGCGTGCGGTGTGCTGTGGCTGGTCGTGGCCGCGGACATGACCGTGATCGTGCGGCACATCCGTCAGGGCCCTCACTGGCAGCCGGGCCGCGAGGTCCCGCCGTACTCACCGCCGGAACACCACGGCCGGTAGCCACTGAGAGATCATGTCGGCGGTGCCGGCAGTAATGCGCGTGCCAGGCTCCGCCATGCCGAGCCGATCCGGAAGGCAGGCCCTAGGACTCGAAGCGTGCCGCCTTCAGGTACTGAGGGTTCGGATCCAGTGCGGCGGCCAGCCGGAAATGCCGCTTCGCCTCGTCGTGCCGGGCTTGGCGCTCGTAGGTGCGGGCGAGTGCGAAGTGCGCGTACGCGTTGTCCGGCTCGCGTTCCAGCACGATGCTGAACTCCAGCTCGGCCGGTCTGAGTTGCGCGGCGGCGAAGAAGGCACGCGCGCGAAGCAGCCGGGCGGCGGTGTTCTCGGGGTGGGCGGCGATCACACCGTCGAGCAGCTTGACCGCGCCCCGCGGGTCCCGTGCGGCGAGGAGTTGCTCCGCGGCGCGGAAGTCGATGACATGCGTTTCCGGAGTGGGTCCGGTGGAACCGCTGGTCTCGGGCACGGCAGAGTCCTTCCCTTGCTGCACCGGTTCAACGCCCCCGCGGGCGGACGCTATTCCTGCGAACGGTGTGCTCTGCGGACGAGTTCCTCCCATACGTCCCTTACGCGCTGCTGCAGCTGTTCCAGGGGCACATCGTTGTCGATCACGATGTCGGCGACTTCCAGGCGCTTCTCGCGTGGGGCCTGGGCGGCCATACGGGCGCGCGCGTCCTCCTCGGTCATACCGCGCAGGCGGACCAGCCGGTCGAGCTGGGTGGCGGGGCTCGCGTCGACGACGACCACGACGTCGTAGAGCGGGGCCAGCCCGTTCTCGGCGAGGAGGGGGACGTCGTGGACGACCACGGCGTCGTCGGGAGCGGTGGTCTCCAGTTCGCGGGAGCGGACGCCCACCAAGGGGTGCACGATCGAGTTCAGGACCGCGAGTTTGTCCGGGTCGGCGAAGACGATGGAGCCCAGCCTGGGGCGGTCCAGGCTGCCGTCCGCGGTGAGGATGTCCTCGCCGAACGCCTCCACGACCGCCGCGAGCCCCGGGGTGCCCGGAGCGACGACCTCGCGCGCGATGCGGTCCGCGTCGATCAGTACGGCCCCGCACTCCACGAGCAGCCGCGACACCTCGCTCTTGCCGGCGCCGATACCGCCGGTCAGGCCCACCTTCAGCATGCCGGGAAGCTTACGGCCTGCCACTGACGGTACCGATGGCAGGCCGTGGGTCGAGCTGTCCGCCGCGGGCTCAGCCGTCGCCCTCGCGCTCCGCCAGGAAGCGCTCGAATTCCTGCCCGATCTCGTCCGCGGACGGGATCTCCAGGGGCTCGGCGAGCATGTTGCCGCGTGTCTCGGCGCCCGCCGCGGCGTCGTACTGGTGCTCGAGGCCCTGGACGAGCCGCACCAGATCCTCGTCACCCTCCCGGATCTGCCGCTCGATCTCCGTCTGCGTGCGGTGCGCGTCATTGCGCAGGGAGTGCGCGATGCCCGGCAGGACGAGTCCGGTGGCGGCCGTGATGGCCTCCAGGACGGTGAGCGCGGCGTCCGGATACGGGGAGCGGGCGATGTAGTGGGGGACGTGCGCGGCGACACCCAGAACGTCGTGCCCGGCCTCAGCGAGCCGGTACTCGATCAGGGACTCGGCGCTGCCCGGTACCTGCGCCTCCTCGAAGGGGCTGCGGTGGCCGGGTACCAGGTCGGTGCGGTTGCCGTGCGGGGTCAGGCCCACCGGCCGGGTGTGCGGCACGCCCATGGGGATGCCGTGGAAGTTCACGGACAGACGCACGCCGAGCCGCTCCACGATCTGCCCCACGGCCGCGGCGAAGCGCTCCCACTCCACGTCGGGCTCGGGTCCCGACAGCAGCAGGAAGGGCGCTCCGGTGGCGTCCTGGAGGAGACGCACCTCGATCTTGGGGACGTCGTAGTCGGTCCAGCGGTCGCGCCGGAAGGTGAGGAGGGGACGGCGGGCGCGGTAGTCCACCAGCCGGTCGTGGTCGAAGCGGGCCACCACCTGCTGGGGCAGCGCGTCGAGGAGCCCGTCGACGATCAGGTCGCCGGTCTCACCCGCGTCGATGTATCCGTCGAAGTGGTAGAGCATGACCAGTCCGGCCGATTCCTGGGCGAGCGCCATGTCGACGACGGCGAGGCCCTTCGGCTCCCATGCGTACAAACCCTGCGGATCAAGCACTGTAGACCGCTCCTCCTCGTGTTCGTACGGGACAACGCGGGCCGGAACACTGTCATTCCCGGTCCGCGCCCCAACTCCACGCTTTTGAGCGGCCGTCTGTTCGATGTCTGCCGATGCCCATGCGGAGAGTACGCGCGCGTGGAGGGCGGGCAGTCAGGGCCGACGGCCTCGAGGGGCGGCGTCTGGCCCCGAAACGCGTTGAGGGCCCGCCCCCACAGGGGGCGGGCCCTCAGTCATCGGCTAACGCCTAGCGTCGAGCGTTCAGCTCTGGCCGCCGGCCAGCTTCTCGCGCAGGGCCGCCAGCGCCTCGTCCGACGCCAGGGCGCCGGAGTTGTCGCCGCCCTCGGAGGAGTACGAACCGCCGGTCGCGGCCGGAGCGGCGGCCTCGCCACCCTCGGCGGCGGCAGCGGCGTCCGCCTCGCGGGACTTGATGACCTGCTGCTGGTGCTGCTCGAAGCGGGCCTGCGCCTCGGCGTACTGGCGCTCCCACTCCTCGCGCTGCTTCTCGTAGCCCGGCAGCCAGTCGTTGGTCTCCGGGTCGAAGCCCTCGGGGTAGATGTAGTTGCCCTGGTCGTCGTAGGACGCGGCCATGCCGTACAGGGTCGGGTCGAACTCGACGGCGGTCGGGTCGGCACCGAAGGACTCGTTGGCCTGCTTCAGGGACAGCGAGATCCGGCGACGCTCGAGGTCGATGTCGATGACCTTGACGAAGATCTCGTCGTTGACCTGGACGACCTGCTCCGGGATCTCCACGTGGCGCTCGGCCAGCTCGGAGATGTGGACCAGACCCTCGATGCCCTCGTCCACGCGGACGAACGCACCGAACGGAACCAGCTTCGTGACCTTGCCGGGCACGACCTGGCCGATCTGGTGGGTGCGGGCGAACTGCTGCCACGGGTCTTCCTGGGTCGCCTTCAGCGACAGGGAGACACGCTCGCGGTCCATGTCGACGTCGAGAACCTCGACGGTGACCTCCTGGCCCACCTCGACGACCTCGGACGGGTGGTCGATGTGCTTCCAGGACAGCTCGGAGACGTGGACCAGACCGTCGACGCCACCCAGGTCCACGAAGGCACCGAAGTTGACGATCGAGGAGACGACACCGGAGCGGACCTGACCCTTCTGCAGGGTCGTGAGGAAGGTCTGGCGGACCTCGGACTGGGTCTGCTCGAGCCAGGCGCGGCGGGACAGGACCACGTTGTTGCGGTTCTTGTCCAGCTCGATGATCTTGGCCTCGAGCTCCTTGCCGACGTACGGCTGCAGGTCGCGGACGCGGCGCATCTCGACCAGGGAGGCCGGCAGGAAGCCACGGAGGCCGATGTCGAGGATGAGACCACCCTTGACGACCTCGATGACGGTGCCGGTGACGATGCCGTCCTCTTCCTTGATCTTCTCGATGGTGCCCCAGGCACGCTCGTACTGGGCGCGCTTCTTCGAGAGGATCAGGCGGCCTTCCTTGTCCTCCTTCTGGAGGACCAGGGCCTCGATCTCGTCGCCCACGGCGACGACCTCGTTCGGGTCGACGTCGTGCTTGATCGAGAGCTCGCGGCTCGGGATGACACCTTCGGTCTTGTAACCGATGTCGAGCAGGACCTCGTCCCGGTCGACCTTCACGATGACGCCGTCGACGATGTCGCCGTCGTTGAAGTACTTGATCGTCTCGTCGATCGCTGCGAGGAACGCTTCCTCGTTACCGATGTCGTTGACCGCTACCTGCGGGGTGGTGGCGGTGGTCTCGGTGCTGCTCGTCATGTGGAAAAGGGCTCCGGTACGGACATTGAAGTCGTAGGTACTGCTCACGCTGGAGCCCGTTTCGCTCTGCAGAAGCCGGACAGCCAAGGAAGCGCCCCACCAGCCGACTGGTGATGGCGCCTCGACAACCGAGGGGACATACAACAGATGCGAGCGCAGCCTGCTACGTCTGAGGTGCGCAGGCCCGCAGCGCAACTTGTAGCATACGGGGGCAGCCGGACAGGGTCAATGCGCGAACGCGCACACCCGGGGCAGATCGCCGCATTCCCGGCACAAGTCACCGTGCGACACGGCCGCACCCGGCCGATGCCACGAGACCGTGCAGGCCACACGACCCTGTTTCCGTGACACCGCCGCGTCAGGCTGGACGGAAGAGTACGACGAGGGAGCCCATCATCCAAGAGCCCGAACAGTTCGAACCGGAAGCCACCCGACGCACGGCGGGCGTCACGGAGAGTTCCCGGGCCAACCGGGGCTGGTGGGACCGGAACGCGGACGAGTACCAGATCGAACACGGCACGTTCCTCGGCGACGACCGCTTCGTCTGGGGGCCCGAGGGCCTGGACGAGGTCGAGGCCGAACTGCTCGGCCCGCCCGAGGACCTGAAGGGCAAGGACGTCCTGGAGATCGGTGCCGGTGCGGCGCAGTGCTCCCGCTGGCTCGCCGGGCAGGGCGCCCGCCCGGTGGCCCTCGACCTGTCCCACCGCCAGCTCCAGCACGCCCTGCGCATCGGCGCCGGCTTCCCCCTGGTGCAGGCGGACGCCTGTGTCCTGCCCTTCCGGGGCGCCTCCTTCGACCTGGCGTGCTCGGCGTACGGGGCGCTGCCCTTCGTGGCGGACCCGCGGCTGGTGCTGCGCGAGGTGCACCGGGTGCTGCGCCCCGGCGGCCGTTTCGTGTTCTCGGTGACCCACCCGATCCGCTGGGCGTTCCCGGACGAGCCGGGGCCGGAGGGTCTCGCGGTCTCGGCCTCCTACTTCGACCGCACGCCGTACGTGGAGCAGGACGAGGAGGGCCTGGCGGTGTACGTGGAGCACCACCGCACGCTCGGCGACCGCGTGCGGGACATCGTGACGTCCGGCTTCCGGCTGGTCGACCTGGTCGAGCCGGAGTGGCCGGCCTGGAACTCGTCCGAGTGGGGCGGGTGGTCGCCGCTGCGCGGCGCGCTGATCCCGGGGACGGCGATCTTCGTGTGCGAACGGGACTGAGGCGCCGAGGGAGCGGTTCCGGCCAATCTGCGGGGGTGGCGGCCGTGCGTGTATGCCGGTCGCCCCGGCAGGGCACAAACGATGAGTTGACATATCACCCTCAAGGCCGCGCTCCGCGGTGCCAGGCGGTGGGGGGTACGCGCATGCACGTCTGTCCGGTCTGCCGGCGAGGGGACAGGACCACCCGGCTCCGCACGTACTGGAGGACGCTGTCGCCCGAGGCGCGCGCCGGGGCACCGCACCTCGCGCGTCCCGCACTGGACGACGAGCGCTGGGCGGCGCCGTTCGGGCTCCTGACCGTGGGTTGCGCCCTGCTCGTGTCGGAGGTGTGGCTGGGGTTCGTCGGGCTGGCCGGCGGGGGCCTGTGGCTGATGTCCCTGCGCGGCAGCGTCGCGCAGGTGGCGCGGCAGCGGGCCGACTGGCGCAGGAAGCTGTTCTGCCTGCGCTGCCGACACGTCTTTCTTCCGTGACGCGGCCGCCTGGAACACTGGTGCGGTGATCCGCCGCGACGCTCTCGACCGCCTGCCCGTCCGTTCCGCCGTCCCCGCCCTGGCGGCCGCTCTGGGGGAGCACGGTACGGCGGTGCTCTGCGCGCCGCCGGGCACCGGAAAGACGACGCTGGTGCCGCTCGCGCTGGCGGGACTGCTGGACGCCGGTCCCGCTCGGCGGGTGGTGGTGGCCGAGCCGCGGCGGATCGCGGCACGCGCGGCGGCCCGGCGGATGGCGTGGTTGCTGGGCGAGAAGACCGGTGAGAGCGTCGGCTACACCGTGCGTGGGGAGCGGGTGGTCGGGCGGCACGCGCGCGTGGAGGTCGTCACCACCGGTGTGCTGTTGCAGCGGCTGCAGCGGGACCAGGAGCTGGCGGGCGTCGACGTGGTCGTGCTCGACGAGGTCCACGAGCGGCACCTGGACGCCGACACGGTCGCCGCCTTCCTGCTCGACGTGCGTCAGACGCTGCGGCCGGAACTGGAATTGGTGGCTGCCTCCGCGACGACGGACGCGGAGGGCTGGGCACGGCTGCTGGGCGGGGCACCGGTCGTCGAGGCCGAGGGCGTGTCGTACCCCGTGGAGGTGGTGTGGGCACCTCCCACGCGTCCTGTGCGGCCGCCGCACGGGACGCGGGTGGATCCGGCGCTGCTCGCGCATGTGGCGTCGGTGGTGCGGCGGGCGCTGGCCGAGTGCGAGGGGGACGTGCTGTGCTTCCTGCCCGGAGTCGGGGAGATCGCGCGCGTGGCGGGTCATCTGGGGGATCCGGGCGGCACCGAGGTGCTCCAGGTCCACGGGAGGGCGCCGGCGGCCGTGCAGGAGGCCGTGCTGTCGCCGGGCTCGGCGCGGCGTGTGGTGCTGGCGACGGCCGTGGCGGAGTCGTCCCTGACCGTGCCGGGGGTGCGGGTGGTCGTCGACTCCGGTCTCGCGCGCGAGCCGCGGGTCGATCATGCGCGGGGGCTGAGCGCGCTGACGACGGTGCGGGCCTCGCAGGCGGCGGGTCGGCAGCGGGCGGGCCGGGCGGGGCGTGAGGCGCCGGGCCGGGTGTACCGCTGCTGGTCCGAGGCGGAGGACGCGCGGCTGCCGCGTTTCCCGGCGCCGGAGATCCGGCTGGCCGATCTGACGGCGTTCGCCCTGCAGGCGGCGTGCTGGGGCGACCCGGACGCGTCCGGGCTGGCGCTCCTCGACGCACCGCCGCCCGGGGCGATGGCGGCGGCGCGGTCGGTGCTGACGGCGGTCGGCGCGGTGGACGCGGCGGGGCGGGCCACGGAGCGGGGCGTGCGGATGTCCCGGCTGGGACTGCATCCGCGGCTGGCGCGGGCGCTGCTGGACGCGGCCCCGCGGGTCGGCGCGGAGCGGGCCGCGGAGGCGGTGGCTCTGCTGAGCGAGGAGGCGCCGCGGGAGTACGGCGACGACCTGGCGGCGGTGTGGCGGGCGGCCCGGCGCGGGGGCGACGCGTACGCGACGCGCTGGAGGGAGGAGGCGCGCCGGCTGCGGGCCGCGGCGGGCGACGCGCCTGCCGGTGCCGCGGAGGTCGGCGACGACCTGGCGGTGGGACTTGTCGCCGCGCTCGCCTTCCCGGAGCGGCTCGCCCGGGCCGACGGCGGCTCCTGCCTCATGGTGAACGGCACCCGCGCCGAGCTGAGGGAGGGGTCGGGGCTGCGCGGTGCCCCGTGGCTGGCGGTGGCCGTGGCGGACCGGCCCGTCGGTGCCGGGCACGCGCGCGTGGGGCTGGCCGCCGTGGTCGACGAGGACATGGCGCGGCGGGCGGCCGCGGCGCTGCACTCCACGGGCGAGGAGGTGCACTGGGCCGACGGGGATGTCGTCGCCCGGAGTGTCGAGCGGCTGGGGGCCGTCGAGCTGGTGGCGCGGCCGCTGCGGGATCCGGAACCCGCCCTCGTACGTCAGGCCCTGGTGGAAGGGCTGCGGCAGGAGGGCTTCGGTCTGCTGCGGTGGTCCCCTCAGGCTCATCTGCTGCGGCAGCGGCTCGCCTTTCTCCGACTGCATCTGGGAGAGCCGTGGCCGGACGTGCGCGATGACGCGCTCCACGCGCGCGTGGACGAGTGGCTGGAGCCCGAGCTCAGCCGTGCCCGGCGGCGGGCCGACCTCGCCCGGATCGACGCGGGGCAGGCCCTGGCCCGGCTGCTGCCCTGGTCCACCGGCCAGGCCGCCCGGCTCGACGAACTCGCCCCGGAGCGGATCACCGTCCCGAGCGGGTCCACGATTCGGATCGACTACGCCGACCCCGAGCGGCCCGTCCTCGCCGTGAAGCTGCAGGAGATGTTCGGGCTGCAGTCCTCGCCCGAGATCGCCGGTGTGCCCGTCGTCGTGCATCTGCTCTCCCCCGCCGGGCGGCCCGCGGCCGTCACCGCCGACCTCGCCTCCTTCTGGCGGGACGGCTACAGGGCCGTACGGGCGGAGCTGCGCGGCCGCTACCCCAAGCACCCCTGGCCGGAGGACCCGGCCAGCGCGGAGCCGACCCGGCACACGAACGCGCGGCTCAAGCGGTGACCGGCTCGGGCTCCACGGCCGCGGCGGATGCCGGGTCCCCCGGACGACGGCCGCGCGCCTCCAGGTAGAGGGACAGCGAGAGCAGCGCGGCGCCGAGGATCAGGAAGCCCCACGGCAGGGAGGACGTCAGCAGCAGGATCAGCAGGCGGTTGTGCTTGACCAGGGCGACCGTCGAGGCGATGTAGTCCTCGCGCATCTTCACGTGCCCCGCGAAGACCGTGACCCTTTCACGCCCCCCGAGGAGCGTGCCGCCCCTCAGTTCCTCCTTGTGGATCTCCTCGCCGTAGACGGGCGCGCCGGCCAGGGGTTCGACCCAGAACTTGCGGACCGTGGTGTACCAGCGAGTGGTCCCGGTCTTCGCGACCGATTCGGGGGTGATGCCCTTGACGGGCATGACCGAGCAGGATCAGGCCGGCCTTGCGGCGCATCTGCGTCCTCCCTGTGCGCGCGTCACGGACGGCTGGGGACCGTCGTCAGCAGTGGTTTCGGGGACGTCGTGCCGGACGACGAACCCAGGATCGTCAGGCCGAGGACCAGGACGAACGCCGCGGCCAGACCGATCGCGGCGGCGACGAGGGCACGCATACGGGCCTCCCCGGAACAGCAGCCGGCACGCGGAAACTGATGGACTGTCAGGTACGGCACCGTAGCAACGGGCGCGTGAGATGAGAACAGGGCGTACGAAAGGCGGCGGCGCCCCTCCGTGGTGGAGGGGCGCCGCCGTTCGTGCGTTCCCGTCGACCTTACGAGCTGGGGCTCGGGCTCGGGCTGGGGCTCGGGCTGGGGGACGAGTCGGCCGCCGCGACCTTCAGCTCCACCGTCAAAGCGGCCCCGCCCGCGGTGGTGATGCGGAGCAGGAATGTGCCGGTCGTGTCGTCGGCGTACAGCTTCGGCAGTTTCAGCAGGCCGTTCGCGTCGGTCTTGAGGCCCGTGAGGGTGCGTACGGTCTTGCCGCTCGCGTCCTTGAAGTAGGGGCCCTTGTCGTTCTCAGCCGGATCGTCGGGCGACTTGACGAGGGTCGCCGTGGCCGCGACACCGTCCGCGACGGCGCCCTTGTACGTGGCCTTCACCTCGACCTGGTCCGCGAACTCGCCGCCCGGCGTGCAGGTCAGCTCGGTGTCGCTGGTGCGGACGATGGTGTCGGCCTGACGTTCGAGGACGGTGGCCGAGTAGTCGAGACCGGTGACCGTGCGGCCGACGACCAGGGCGCGGACCGTGAAACCGCCGGTCTTCTGGCCGGCGACGAGCGCGGGCGCGGTGGCCTTGCCCGAGCTGTCGGTGACGACGGTCGCGACGGTCTCCCCACCGGTGAAGGCGGCGTCCGTGTCGCCCATGACCGAGAACCGCACGCGGACCTTCGGCACGGCCTTCCCGGCCTTCGTGACGGCCTTCACCACGACCTTCCGGTCGAAGGTGTCGCCCGTCTTCGCGGAGAGCTGTCCGGTGCCGCCGTCGGCCAGGTGGTCCACCGTGTCGGTGGGGGTGGGGGCGGGCGGCGTCGGGGTGGTGGGCTTGCCCGGCGACGGAGGGTTGGGGGTGGGGCCGGTGGTGCCGCGCCCGGGCTTTGAGCTGCCGGGCCTGCTCGTCTTCCTCGGCTTCGGGTCGGGGCTCGCACCGGAGTTCTGGTCGCTGCGGTGCGAGGGCAGGGTGCCGGTGCCGTCCGGGATCGAATGGGTGCCCTTGCGGTAGTACTCGTACCAGGACAGAACGGTGTTCAGGTAGTCCTGCGAGTTGTTGTAGCTGAGTATCGCGGCGTTCATGTCGGCCTGCACCGACAGGTCACGGTCCGCGCGGCACAGGTAGTGAGCGGCGGCCAGAGCGGCGTCGTAGACGTTGTTGGGGTCCTTGACGCCGTCGCCGTTGCCGTCGCGGCCCGCCCACGCCCAGGTGGACGGGATGAACTGCATGGGCCCGACCGCGCGGTCATACGTACTGTCGCCGTCGTAGGCGCCGTTGTCGGTGTCCTTGATGCTGGCGAAGCCGTTGCCGTTCAGGACCGGGCCGAGGATCTTCGTGTACGTGGTGCCGTCCGCGTCGACCCGGCCGCCCTCGGCCTGGCCGGACTCCACCTGACCGATGGCGGCGAGGAGTTGCCACGGCAGATTGCAGCCGGGCTTGGAGCTCTGGAGTTCCGCCGCGGCCTTCTTGTAGGCGTCGAGGACGGTGGCGGGTATGCCGGCCTGTCCCGCGCCGGAAGGGCCCGTGGTGGGCGTGGCGCTGGGGCCGGGCGACTCGGTGGGGCTGTTGAGCGGGGGCAGGTCCGTGTAGTAGCGGCCGTTGCCGGTGGCGGTGTCATCGCCACTCACGTTGCCGGTCGTCTCGGGCGTGGACTGCGCGCCGGTGGCCTGTCTGCCCTGGTCGTCCGTGGTGGACCCCGGAGCCTGGGATGCCGCCAGAGCCGCGACCGCGGCCGCGGCCACAGCGGTGGTTGCCGCCCCCTTGCGCAGCCTCCTGCCGAAACGCGCCGCCATTGAGTGAACCCCTCCCGTCGACGACCTGGTGTGTGCTGCTCTGTTGTGTCCGTGTGTTCGACCACGCATCCGTGCGCGGCGACCAAGTGACCCTACGACAACTTGCGTCGCGTCGACACCGGTTGGTGCCCGGTTTTCACCAGTTGGTCATGACCTCTTGGGCTGGACGCAAAAGCCAGGGCGGGTCGCCTCACCTTTCTCATGCGTCCCTCATACTGGACGTCCGTGATCGCCGGGTGGTTGTGCTCGGTCAACATCTGCGGCGGGAGGCGTCGTGCCGTTCACCCTCAGCCATGCCGCGGCCGTCCTGCCGGCCGTGCGCGGGGACGGGTCCGGACGCGGGCGGCTGGTACCCGCCGTTCTCATCGCGGGATCGTTCGCGCCCGACATGACCTACTTCGCGGCGAGCGTGGTGTCCGGGGGCATGGAGTTCGGTACGGTCACGCACTCCTTCACCGGGGTGTTCACCGTCGATGTCCTCATTGCGTGGGCGCTGGTGGGGGTGTGGCTGGTACTGCGGGAGCCGCTGGTGGCGCTGCTGCCGCCGACGGCGCAGGGGCGGGTGGCCGCGCTGGTGCGCTGCGGTGCACCGCTGCGCAAGGTCTCGTTCGCACTCGCGGCCCGGTGGTACGTCTCCGCGGTGCTGGGTGCCCTGACGCATGTGGTGTGGGACGCGTTCACGCACATCGGCCGGTGGGGGGTACGGCTGTTGCCCGGGCTGACGCGGCCGATGGCCGGTACGCCGCGGTACACGTATCTGCAGTACGGGAGTTCTGCCGTCGCGGCCGTCGTGATCGCGGTGTTCGTGGCGGTCGCGCTGCGGCGGGCGTCCGCCGGTTCGCCGGCGGTGTCGGCGCTGCCGGTGCTGTCGTGGGCCGACCGGTGGCTGGCGGCGGCGGTGATCGGCGGGTGCGCGGCGGCGGGCGCGGTGCAGCGGGCGTCCCGGTGGTGGGCCTACTGGGGAGCCCACGCGAAACCGTGGGAGGTGATCCCGCCGGCGTGCTTCGGCGCGGGTACGGGCCTCGCGGTGGGGATGGCGCTGTACGCGACGGGCGTCAGGGCCCTGCGGCGCACGACCGGGGACGGCCAGGGCACCGACCGTGAACCGGCCCGACCGGTGTCACGCTGACCCCTCGCGGGACAGACGGCCGGGAACGGGCTGCGGGGACACGGTTGCCTGGAAGCCGACAGCTGCGCCCTCAGTCCCCGCTCCGGCGGGCCCCCGGACGCCCCGGTGCCGAGGAGGCCCCGGCGAGCCGGTGCGGTCGGCCGTCCTCGGCAGCGGGCCGCTCGACCGGCCCTTCCAGGCAGTGGCCGACCGGTCACCGGTAGAGATCGCCCGCCGCTCGCCCGGAGCCGTGCCCGGCCCCGCGAGCCCGGCCCGATCCGAACGCGAGGCCTGGTGCCCCAACAGGCGATGTTCGCCCCGTCGCGACGCCCGGCACGCTCCCCCAAGCTCCTCGAGCAGGGGGTACCCCCACAGCACGCACCGGACGCCGCTCCTTGACGGGCGAACGTCGCCTGCCCGGGCCTAGTGCGCCGCCGACTCCCAGTCCGTCCCGTAGCCCACCGAGACGTCCAGTGGTGCCCGCAGCCTCACCGCTGCCGCCATCTCCCGGCGGACCAGCTCCTCCGTCTGCCGGCGTTCGCCCGGGGCGATCTCCAGCACGATTTCGTCGTGGACCTGGAGGAGCATCCGGGACTTCAGGTCCGCCTCACTCAGCGCCCGGTCCACGTTCAGCATCGCGATCTTGACGATGTCCGCCGCCGTGCCCTGGATCGGCGCGTTCAGCGCCATGCGTTCGGCCATCTCCCGGCGCTGGCGGTTGTCGCTGTTGAGGTCGGGCAGGTAGCGGCGGCGGCCGAAGAGCGTCTCGGTGTAGCCCGTCGCCCTCGCCTCGTCCACCACACGGCGCAGATAGTCCCGCACCCCGCCGAACCGCTCGAAGTACGTGTCCATCAGCGCCCGAGCCTCTGCCGCCTCGATGTTCAGCTGCTGGGACAGGCCGAACGCCGACAGCCCGTACGCCAGGCCGTACGACATCGCCTTGATCTTGCGCCGCATCTCCGCGTCGACCGCGTCACGGCCGACCCCGAAGACCTGGGAGGCGACCGTGGTGTGCAGGTCCTCACCGGAGGTGAACGCCTCGATCAGGCCCTCGTCCTCGGACAGGTGGGCCATCACGCGCAGTTCGATCTGGCTGTAGTCCGCGGTCATCAGGGATTCGAAGCCCTCACCGACCACGAAGCCCCGGCGGATCGCCCTGCCCTCGTCCGTGCGCACCGGGATGTTCTGCAGGTTCGGGTCCGTCGACGACAGGCGGCCCGTCGCGGCGACCGTCTGGTTGAACGTGGTGTGGATGCGGCCGTCCGTCGCGATCGTCTTGATCAGGCCCTCGACCGTCACCCGCAGCTTCGCCTGCTCCCGGTGGCGCAGCATGATCACCGGCAGTTCGTTGTCCGTCTGGGTCGCCAGCCACGCCAGAGCGTCCGCGTCCGTCGTGTAGCCCGTCTTCGTCTTCTTCGTCTTCGGCAGGCCCAGCTCACCGAAGAGGACCTCCTGGAGCTGCTTGGGCGAGCCCAGGTTGAACTCGTGCCCCGCCGCCGCGTACGCCTCCTTCACCGCCTGCTGGACGGCGCCCGCGAACATCTGCTCCATCGTCTCCAGATGCGCACGGTCCGCGGCGATGCCGTGCCGCTCCATACGGGCCAGCAGCGCGGAGGTGGGCAGTTCCATGTCGCGCAGCAGGTCCGCCGCACCGACCTCCCGCAGCTTCTCCTCGAACGCCTGGCCGAGGTCCAGGATCGCCCGGGCCTGGATCATCAGCGCCTCGGCCTCGGCGCCCTCGTCCGTGCCGAAGGCCAGCTGTCCGTCCGCCGTCGCGGCGGGCGCCAGCTCACGGCCCAAATACTCCAGTGAGAGCGCGTCCAGCGCGAAGGAGCGACGGCCCGGCTTGACCAGGTACGCGGCGAGCGCCGTGTCCATGGTCACGCCCTGAAGAGACCAGCCGTGCTCGGGAAGGACGCGCATCGCGCCCTTGGCGTTGTGCAGGACCTTCGGCCTGGCCGGGTCGGCCAGCCACGCCGCGAACGCCCTCTCGTCGGCCTCGTCCAGTTCGGCCGGATCGAACCAGGCCGCCGCGCCGTCGGCCGCGGCGAGCGCGATCTCGGCCACCGCGCCCGTGCCCAGCGCCCACGAGTCGACCGTGGCGACACCCAGGACCCGTGTGCCGTGCTCGGCGAGCCACGGCTTCAGCTCCCCCGCGCCCAGCACCGCCCCGTCCAGCTCGACGCCGTCCGCCACGACCGGGTGTGCCTCGGCCTCCTCGGCGCCCGGGTCGACGGCGAAGAGCCGCTCGCGCAGTGAGGGGTTCCTGATCTCCAGGGTGTCCAGAACCATGGCGACGGCCTTGCGGTCGTACGCGGCCCGCCTGAGGTCGGCGACCGCCTTCGGCAGCTCCACCTGCCGCTCCAGCTCGGTCAGCCGGCGGTTCAGCTTCACCGACTCCAGGTGGTCGCGCAGGTTCTGCCCGGCCTTGCCCTTGACCTCGTCGACGCGCTCGACCAGCTCCGCGAACGAGCCGAACTGGTTGATCCACTTCGCCGCCGTCTTCTCACCCACGCCCGGGATGCCCGGCAGGTTGTCCGACGGGTCGCCGCGCAGGGCCGCGAAGTCCGGGTACTGCGCCGGCGTCAGCCCGTACTTCTCGAACACCTTCTGAGGGGTGAACCGGGTCAGCTCCGAGACGCCCTTGGTGGGGTACAGCACCGTCGTGTGCTCGCTGACCAGCTGGAAGGAGTCGCGGTCGCCGGTGACGATCAGCACCTCGAAACCCTCCGCCTCGGCCTGGGTGGCGAGCGTGGCGATCACGTCGTCCGCCTCGTACCCCTCGACCGCGAAGCGGGCGGCGTGCATGGCGTCCAGCAGCTCGCAGATCAGCTCCACCTGGCCCTTGAACTCGTCCGGGGTCTTCGAACGGTTCGCCTTGTACTCGGTGAACTCCTCCGAGCGCCAGGTCTTGCGGGAGACGTCGAACGCCACCGCGAAGTGCGTGGGCGCCTCGTCGCGCAGCGTGTTGGCCAGCATCGACGCGAAACCGTAGATCGCGTTCGTCGGCTGGCCGGTCGCGGTGGTGAAGTTCTCCGCGGGCAGCGCGAAGAACGCGCGGTAGGCCAGGGAGTGCCCGTCCATGAGCATCAGCCGGGGACGGTCGCCGCCGGTGGTCTTCTCGGTCTGCTTCGATGCTGTCTCTGCCACGCCCCCGATCCTGCCACGCCCCACTGACACCCGGCCCCCGCCGTGGGTCCTCCGGCGCCGGACGGGGCCTCGCGGTGGGCGGGCGGTACCGCGGCGCCCCGCGAGGCCGCGTACAGGAACCGGCCGCCGCACGTCGCTGCGGAGATTCCGGATCGTTGCCTGTTCCGCAACCATTGCATGATGCGCAACTATGACCTCGGGCCCTCCACACCCTGCCGTCGCTGTCGGCAGCGCGTGCGAGGATCGGAGACGAAGTTCACGGGTGCTGGTGAAGGAGAGCGCAGCGATGGCAACGAAGCCGCCCACGGGCGATCCGGTGCAGGACGCCCCGCAGGTCGCCGAGCCGAAGCACGCCGCGGCGGGGCTGCCGGCGATCGGACACACCCTTCGGATCGCCCAGCAGCAGATGGGCGTGCGCCGCACCGCGCTGACCCTCCTGCGCGTCAACCAGAAGGACGGTTTCGACTGCCCTGGCTGCGCCTGGCCCGAGCCGGAGCACCGGCACAAGGCGGAGTTCTGTGAGAACGGCGCGAAGGCGGTGGCCGAAGAGGCCACCCTGCGCCGGGTCACCCCCGAGTTCTTCGCCGCGCACCCGGTGACCGACCTCGCCGGCCGCAGCGGCTACTGGCTGGGCCAGCAGGGGCGGCTGACGCACCCCATGTACCTGCCGGAGGGCGCGGACCACTACGAGCCGGTCACCTGGGAGCGCGCCTTCGACATCATCGCCGAGGAGATCGCCGCCCTGGACTCCCCCGACCAGGCCGTCTTCTACACCTCCGGCCGCACCAGCAACGAGGCCGCGTTCCTCTACCAGCTGTTCGCCCGCGAGCTGGGCACCAACAACCTGCCCGACTGCTCGAACATGTGCCACGAGTCGTCCGGCTCGGCGCTCTCCGAGACGATCGGCATCGGCAAGGGCAGCGTCCTGCTCGAGGACCTCTACAAGGCGGACCTGATCGTCGTCGCCGGGCAGAACCCCGGCACGAACCATCCGCGCATGCTCTCCGCCCTGGAGAAGGCCAAGGCGAACGGCGCGCGGATCATCAGCGTCAACCCTCTGCCCGAGGCGGGCCTGGAGCGGTTCAAGAACCCGCAGACGCCGAAGGGCCTCACCGCGGGCGCCGCGCTCACCGACCTGTTCCTGCAGATCCGCATCGGCGGCGACCAGGCTCTCTTCCGCCTCCTGAACAAGCTGATCCTCGACACGGAGGGCGCGGTCGACGAGGACTTCGTCCGCGACCACACCCACGGCTTCGAAGAGTTCGCGAAGGCCGCCCGCGCCGCCGACTGGGACGAGACGCTCACGGCGACCGGGCTCACCCGCGAGGAGATCGAGAAGGCCCTGCGGATGGTCCTCGCCTCGCAGCGCACCATCGTCTGCTGGGCGATGGGGCTGACCCAGCACAAGCACTCGGTTCCCACCATCCGCGAGGTGGTGAACTTCCTGCTGCTGCGCGGCAACATCGGCCGCCCCGGTGCGGGCGTGTGCCCGGTGCGCGGTCACTCGAACGTGCAGGGCGACCGCACGATGGGCATCTTCGAGCGGCCCGCGCCCGCCTTCCTGGACGCCCTGGAGAAGGAGTTCGGGTTCGCGCCGCCGCGCGAGCACGGCTACGACGTCGTCCGGGCCATCCGCGCCCTGCGGGACGGCGAGGCCAAGGTCTTCTTCGCGATGGGCGGCAACTTCGTGTCCGCGTCCCCCGACACCGAGGTGACGGAGGCCGCCATGCGGCGCGCGCGCCTGACCGTGCACGTGTCGACGAAGCTGAACCGCTCGCACGCGGTCACCGGCGCCCGCGCCCTGATCCTGCCCACCCTCGGCCGCACCGAGCGCGACCTTCAGGGCGGCGGCGAGCAGTTCGTCACCGTCGAGGACTCCATGGGCATGGTGCACGCCTCCCGCGGCCGGCTGGAGCCCGCGAGCCCGCATCTGAAGTCCGAGCCGGCCATCGTGTGCCGTATGGCCCGCCGGGTGCTCGGCGCCGACAGCAAGGTGCCGTGGGAGGAGTTCGAGAAGGACTACGCGACCATCCGCGACCGCATCGCGCGCGTGATCCCCGGCTTCGAGGACTTCAACGCGCGGGTGGCCAGCCCCGGCGGTTTCGCCCTCCCCCACGCCCCCCGCGACGAACGCCGCTTCCCCACCGCCACCGGCAAGGCCAACTTCAC
Source organism: Streptomyces sp. Ru72 (assembly GCF_002920635.1). Lineage (GTDB taxonomy): Bacteria > Actinomycetota > Actinomycetes > Streptomycetales > Streptomycetaceae > Streptomyces. Next base: position 34,379 of record NZ_PQSR01000022.1, read on the forward strand.
GGCGGCCCCCGTGGAGTACCCGGAGCTGCCCGAGGGCCGGCTCCTGCTGCAGACCCTGCGCTCCCACGACCAGTACAACACCACGATCTACGGCCTGGACGACCGCTACCGGGGGATCAGGAACGGCCGCCGCGTCGTGCTGGTCCACCCCGAGGACGCCCGTGCGCTCGGCGTGGCGGACGGCTCGTACGTCGACCTGGTCAGCGAGTGGAAGGACGGCGTCGAGCGGCGCGCCCCCGGCTTCCGCGTCGTGCACTACCCCACCGCGCGGGGCTGCGCGGCCGCCTACTACCCGGAGACCAACGTGCTGGTCCCACTGGACGCCACCGCCGACACGAGCAACACCCCCGCGAGCAAGTCCGTGGTGGTCCGCCTGGAACAATCGGCGACCGACTGAGCGTTTGCTCAGCCACAGTCGAGTGACCGATCCCCACGAACGGAGCCGTGCCCCATGGGCGAGCAGCACACCGTGAAGTTCCCCCAGGAAGTCGTCGACGAGTACGCCGCGCTCGGCGTCGACCTGCCCGCCCTCTTCTCCGCCGGGCACCTCGGCACGCGGATGGGCGTCCAGATCGTCGAGGCGTCCGCAGAACGCGTCGTCGGCACCATGCCGGTGGAGGGCAACACCCAGCCGTACGGACTGCTCCACGGCGGCGCCTCCGCGGTCCTCGCCGAGACCCTCGGCTCGGTCGGCGCCATGCTCCACGGCGGCAGCTCCAAGATCGCCGTCGGAGTCGACCTGAACTGCACCCACCACCGGGGGGTGCGCTCGGGCCTGGTCACCGGCGTGGCCACCCCCGTCCACCGGGGGCGCTCCACGGCGACGTACGAAATCGTCATCAGTGACGAGAGCGGCAAGCGCGTGTGCACCGCCCGCCTCACCTGTCTGCTGCGCGATGTGCAGCCCGGCGACGAGGCGCACCTGCGCACGGCCGACTGAGCCGCGAAAGCCCCTGCCCCGCACGGCCGTTGCCCTCGGACACCTGGCGGCTTAGCGTCATGGCATGACAAGGGGAGGAGTTTCCCGGCCGGGCCCGACGGCGCTCGGGGTCTGACGCGCACCGGCGCTCTGACGAGCGGATCGGCGGTCGGCTGCGGCTGGTCCGACTCCGGCTCCGGCTCCGGCTCCGGCGAGGCGACGGGCACCGAGCACACCGTCTCCACTGCGGCGCCACCGCAGGCCCTACAAGTCCATGGGGCTCCACGACCGACCAGTTACGACACCCTCCGGACGGTCGTGGACACCGGGCGGGCCGGGAAGGGGCGTCAAGGTGCCGCAGCGGCCGAGAAGTCGATCGACCGTCACGCCCGCGCGGCTTGCGCCGCCTGACATAGGCCCCGTCGAGCCGGGCGAGGGCGCGCGCGGGGGACGCGAATCCGCGCGACGTCCCCGGTGTCCGTATCGGACCTCCGGCTTGGCCGAACGACCGGCACCGCCGTGCGGCCCTCACGGCCCCGGCAGCCGCCGCCCTCCTCGCGGGCGGCGGCCATCTGCATGCGTCCGGCCTCCACGAACCACCAGCCAGGGCCCCGCTGTACCCCTCCAGGCGGTCGACATCACCTACCTGCGCGCCCCCGGGACGATCTGCCAGGACTTCCGGTTCCGAGGTCGCACTGCGCGTGCAGCCCGGCCCACCGGTCACCGTGAGACGGATGACCCAGCCCTACGCCGGCCTGTCACTGCCCTCCGAGCCCGCCGTCCCCTTCCGGACGGCGGCATACCCCACCGCAGGATCACCACGCACGTAACCGATTACGGGAAACATCGGAGAACGGTGGACTCCCTTTCCGGAACGTAACTCTCCGTAATATGCGCGCAATAAAAGCTCGTAGTTTCGTACCCGGGTCACGGTATGAACAGGACCCGTCAGAAGCCCTGCAAGTCGCCTGCAGCAACCGTTCCGCGTAATCACCAAAACCGCTGAGACACCTGAACACATCCCGGCGGGTCCTGCACATTCTCACTATGCGGACTGGGCGAATCAGTCCGAATTCCGCTCTTCCGCCCACCCAGTACCGCTCTCCATTACCCGATGTCATAACAAGAGCGTCACAGCCTCGCTCAACCTCTCCTTTACCTCCCCCACACCCGCTTAGAGTCACGGCCAGTCACCGCGCGGTCTGAATGTCAGTTCGGCCCAGCGCTCGACTCGGCCGCTTCCAGAGGGAGGCGCCGCGCCAGGGAAAGGACTGATCGTGCGTCAACGTTCGCTCATCGCCATCACCGCCGCTCTGGCGGCGGGAGCGCTCACCCTCACCGCCTGCGGCTCGCGCGACAGCGGCGACAAGGGCTCGTCCGGTAGCGGTAACACCACCGTCGTGATCGGCGTCGACGCCCCGCTGACCGGTCAGAACTCCGCCACAGGGCTCGGCATCCAGTACGGCGCGCAGATCGCCGTCGACGACGCCAACAAGAACAAGACCGTCCCCGGCGTGACCTTCAAGATCCAGGCCCTGGACGACAAGGCGGTGCCGGCCACCGGCCAGCAGAACGCCTCCCAGCTGGTTGCCGAAAAGGACGTCCTCGGCGTCGTCGGCCCGCTCAACTCCGGTGTGGCGACCCAGATGCAGCAGGTCTTCGCGACCGCCAACCTGGTTCAGATCTCCCCGTCCAACACCAACCCCGAGCTGACCATGGGCAAGAACTGGCAGACCAACAAGGTCCGTCCGTTCAAGACGTACTTCCGTACGGCGACCACCGACGCCCTCCAGGGCGCCTACGCGGCCGACTACGCCTACAACGGCGCCAAGAAGAAGAAGGCCTTCGTCGTCGACGACAAGCAGACCTACGGCGCCGGTCTCTCCAAGATCTTCCAGGAGCAGTTCGTCAAGCAGGGCGGCAAGGTCATCGGCACCGACCACGTCAACGTCGGCGACCGTGACTTCTCCACCCTGGTCACCAAGATCAAGAACTCGGGTGCCGACCTGCTCTACTACGGCGGCCAGTACGACGAGTCCGAGGTCCTGACCAAGCAGCTCAAGGACGCCGGCGCCAACATCCCGCTGTTCGGCGGCGACGGCATGTTCACCCCGACCTACATCAAGACGGCCGGCAAGGCCGCCGAGGGCGACCTGGTCACCTCCATCGGCGTCCCGGTCGACACCCTGCCCGCCGCCAAGGACTTCGTGGCCACCTACAAGGCCAAGAAGTACCCCGGTGACTACGGCACCTACGGCTCCTACGCCTACGACGCCGCCACCGCCATCATCAAGGCCGTCGGCCAGGTCGTGAAGGACGGCAAGATCCCCTCCGACGCCCGCGCCCAGATCGTCGACGCCGTCCAGAAGAACTCCTTCGACGGCATCTCCGGCAAGATCGCCTTCGACGAGTACGGCGACACCACCAACAAGCAGCTGACCGTCTATCAGGTCCAGAACGGTGAGTGGAAGTCCGTCAAGAGCGGCACCGCCAACCCCAAGAGCTGACGACCGGAACACCCCGCAACACCCAGGGCCGCGCGGCGCAGACCACCGTCACCGCGCGGCCCGTCCTCTGCCCCTGACTCTCCCCACCACATGGAGGCCATGCGGTGAACACCCTGCCGCAGCAGCTGGCCAACGGGCTGTTCCTCGGCTCGATGTACGGCCTGATCGCCATCGGCTACACGATGGTGTACGGCATCGTCCAGCTCATCAACTTCGCCCACGGCGAGATCTTCATGACCGGAGGCTTCGGTGCCCTCACGGTCTACCTCGCCCTGCCTGACGGCATATCCATGTGGGTAGCCCTGCCACTGATGCTCGTGGGCGGCGCACTGGTTTCCGTCCTCCTCGCGGTCGGCGCCGAACGCTTCGCCTACCGGCCACTCCGCGGAGCACCACGCCTCGCGCCCCTCATCACCGCCATCGGCCTCTCCCTCGCCCTGCAGCAGGCGGTCTTCAACTGGTACAAGTACGGCGGCGACGCCAAGTCCGCCCGGGTCTTCCCGCAGCTGCCGTTCGGGCCCTACCACCTCGGCTCGGTCACCATCCAGAGCGGTGACATCTTCCTGATCATCGCCGCTCCCGTGTGCATGGCGATCCTCGCCTTCTTCGTCCGCCTCTCCCGCACCGGCCGCGCCATGCAGGCCACCGCCCAGGACCCGGACACCGCACAGCTGATGGGCATCGACACCAACCGCATCATCGTCATCGCCTTCGCCATCGGCGGCTTCTTCGCCGCGGTCGCCGGCGTCTCCTACGGCCTCAAGTACGGCTCCGTGGCCTACGACATGGGCTTCATCGCCGGTCTCAAGGCCTTCACCGCGGCCGTCCTCGGTGGCATCGGCAACATCTACGGCGCCATGCTCGGCGGCCTCGTCCTCGGCCTCGCCGAGGCCATGGCCACCGCCTACATCGCCGACATCCCCGGCATGCAGCAACTCGGCGGCCAGGGCTGGGCCGCGGTGTGGGCCTTCGTCCTCCTCATCCTCGTACTGCTGTTCAGGCCACAGGGCCTGCTCGGCGAACGCGTCGCGGACAGGGCGTGACCACCATGACCGACACCATCACCAGCACCACGACCACGGCCGAGCGCGGACCCGTCCCGCTCCCCCGTGCCGCCGCCCGCCTCCTCATCGCCGTCGGTGCCGTCGGAACCATCGCCAGCACCTTCCTGAGCTGGACCTGGACCTCCGACTTCCCCGGCGACCTGACCGTCTACGGCTACCCGGCAGGACTGCAGATCCTCGCCCTCGTGGCCGGCGCCCTCACCCTGCTGTACGCCCTCACCCTGTGGAACGTACCGGGGCTGCGCTGGCTCAACCCGGCGAACGCGACCTCCCCCGTCCTGCTGACGGCCCTGTCCGCCTTCGCCGTCTGCTGGTTCACCGGCATCGCCATCGCCGTCGACCTCGGCGGCCTGGTCAACCTGGAGCCCGGCGGCTTCGTGGCGATGGCCGCCTCCGCGCTCCCGGTCGTCGGCGCACTCGCGCTGCCCCACCCCGCCCCGGGCACCGGATTCCGCGGTTACCTCACCAAGCCCGACCAGCCCCGCCCCGGCAAGCTCTCCCCGCTCTCCGAACGGCTCATCATCACCGCGGGCACCGCCGTCGCGCTGATCGCCTTCACCTACGGCATCGGCATCGACAACGACGCGAGCGAGACCTTCATCGGCTTCCTCCTTCTCTTCATCTTCGCCGCCTGGGGTCTCGTCCACAGCGGACTCGTCGACACCTACGCGACGATCTCCGCCCGGCACAAGGGATTCGCCGCGGCCCTCGCCTTCGCCGCCGCCGTGATCTTCCCCTTCACCCAGAGCGACGACCACAACGCCAACATCGGCGTGAACATCCTCATCTTCGCCACCGTCGCCCTCGGCCTGAACATCGTCGTCGGCCTCACCGGCCTCCTCGACCTCGGATACGTCGCGTTCCTCGGCGTCGGCGCCTACGCGGCCGCCCTGGTCTCCGGCTCCGAGTACTCCCGGTTCTCGGGCGTGCAGTTCCCCTTCTGGGCCGCCGCCCTCACCGGCATGGCCGCCTCGCTGGTCTTCGGCGTCCTCATCGGCGCGCCCACCCTGCGGCTCCGCGGCGACTACCTGGCCATCGTGACCCTCGGCTTCGGTGAGATCTTCCGCATCACCGTCAACAACCTCGACGGCGACTCCGGACCCGACATCACCCGAGGCCCGAACGGAATCACGCAGATTCCCGACCTCAACATCTTCGGGTTCAACCTGGGCGCATCCCACGACATCGCCGGTTTCACCCTGGGCCGGTTCGCCAACTACCTGTTCCTCATGCTCATCGTCACGGCCATCGTCGTGCTCGTCTTCACCCGCGCCGCCGACTCCCGTATCGGCCGCTCGTGGATCGCCATTCGCGAGGACGAGACCGCCGCCACCGCCATGGGCATCAACGGCTTCCGGGTCAAGCTCGTCGCCTTCGCCCTCGGCGCCTCCCTCGCGGGTCTCGCCGGCTCGGTCATGGCACACGTCAATTACAGCGTCAACCCGCAGCCCTACCAGTTCGCCGGCGCCGCCCCGCCCAACTCGGCCTTCCTCCTCGCCGCCGTCGTCCTCGGCGGCATGGGCACCGTCAGCGGCCCGCTGCTCGGCGCCAGCGTGCTCTACCTGGTCCCCGAGAAGCTCCAGTTCCTCCAGAACTACGAGCTGTTCGCCTTCGGCATCGCGCTCATCATCCTGATGCGCTTCCGGCCGGAGGGCATCATCGCCAACCGCCGCCGCCAGCTGGAATTCCACGAAACCGGCCAACTCGACGTACCCGAACAAGCGACGCTGACCGACGAACCGGCCGTCACCAAAGCAGGGGCGTAAGGAACCATGACGACACCTGTACTCGAAGCACGTGACGTCACGATGCGCTTCGGCGGCCTGACCGCCGTCCGCTCCGTCGACTTCACGGTCAACAGCGGCGAGATCGTCGGCCTCATCGGCCCCAACGGCGCCGGCAAGACGACCTTCTTCAACTGCCTCACGGGCCTGTACGTCCCCACCGAGGGCACGGTCTCCTACAAGGGCACCGTCCTGCCGCCCAAGCCGCACCTGGTGACCCAGGCGGGCATCGCCCGTACATTCCAGAACATCCGTCTGTTCGCCAACATGACGGTGCTGGAGAACGTCCTCGTCGGCCGCCACACCCGCACCAAGGAAGGCCTCTGGTCGGCCCTGCTGCGCGGCCCCGGCTTCAAGAAGGCCGAAAAAGCCAGCGAGGAACGGGCCATGGAACTCCTGGAGTTCATCGGCCTCGCCCACAAGCGCGACCACCTGGCCCGCAACCTGCCCTACGGCGAGCAGCGCAAGCTGGAGATCGCCCGCGCGATGGCGTCCGAGCCGGGCCTGCTCCTCCTCGACGAGCCGACCGCCGGCATGAACCCCCAGGAGACACGCGCCACCGAAGACCTGGTCTTCGCCATCCGCGACAAGGGCATCGCCATCCTCCTCATCGAGCACGACATGCGCTTCGTCTTCAACCTCTGCGACCGTGTCGCCGTCCTCGTCCAGGGCGAGAAACTCGTCGAGGGAACCTCCGACGTCGTCCAGGCCGACGAGCGCGTCATCGCCGCATACCTGGGCGAACCCTTCGAGGGCGAGCCCGGGGCGGCCGAGGTCGCGGAGGTCGAGGCCGCCGAGGCCGCCGAGGCCGCGGCACCGGTCGACGCGGAGAGCACCACCGGCACCACCAAGGGAGAGACCCAGTGACCGCACTGCTCGAGGTCGAGGACCTCAGGGTCGCCTACGGCAAGATCGAAGCCGTCAAGGGCATCTCGTTCAGCGTCGAGGCCGGCCAGGTCGTCACCCTCATCGGCACCAACGGCGCCGGCAAGACGACGACCCTGCGCACGCTCTCCGGCCTGCTCAAGCCCACCTCCGGGAAGATCACCTTCGACGGCAAGCCGCTGACCGGTGTCCCCGCGCACAAGATCGTCGCGCTCGGGCTCGCCCACTCCCCCGAGGGCCGGCACATCTTCCCCCGCCTGACGATCGCGGAGAACCTCCAGCTCGGCGCCTTCCTCCGCAAGGACAAGGAAGGCATCGAAAAGGACATCCAGCGCGCCTACGACCTCTTCCCGATCCTGGGTGAGCGGCGCAAGCAGGCCGCAGGCACCCTCTCCGGCGGCGAACAGCAGATGCTCGCCATGGGCCGCGCACTGATGTCCCAGCCGAAACTGCTCATGCTCGACGAACCCTCCATGGGCCTCTCGCCGATCATGATGCAGAAGATCATGGCGACCATCGCCGAACTGAAGTCCCAGGGCACGACCATCCTGCTCGTCGAGCAGAACGCCCAGGCGGCACTCTCCCTGGCCGACCAGGGACACGTCATGGAGGTCGGCAACATCGTCCTCTCCGGCACGGGCCAGGACCTGCTGCACGACGAGTCGGTACGCAAGGCGTACCTCGGCGAGGACTGAGCGCGCGTTTTTGGGCATACGACGAGGCCCGCACCCCGTGGCAACGGGGTGCGGGCCTCGTCGTATGCACCAGCGGGGACGTCAGCCCTTGGCGGCCTTCTTCTCCTCCGCGTCCTGAATGACAGCCTCCGCGACCTGCTGCATCGACATACGACGATCCATGGACGTCTTCTGAATCCACCGGAACGCAGCCGGCTCCGTCAGCCCGTACTCCGTCTGCAGGATCGACTTCGCCCGATCCACCAGCTTCCGGGTCTCCAGGCGCTGCGAGAGGTCCGCGACCTCCTTCTCCAGCTCCTTCAACTCCGTGAACCGCGAGACAGCCATCTCGATCGCCGGAACGACGTCACTCTTGCTGAACGGCTTCACCAGATACGCCATCGCACCCGCGTCCCGCGCCCGCTCCACCAGATCACGCTGCGAGAACGCGGTCAGCATCAGCACCGGGGCGATACGCTCCTCGGCGATCTTCTCCGCCGCGGAGATACCGTCGAGCTTCGGCATCTTCACATCGAGAATCACCAGGTCAGGCTTGTGCTCACGGGCCAGCTCGACGGCCTGCTCACCATCGCCGGCCTCACCGACGACGGTGTAGCCCTCCTCCTCGAGCATCTCTTTGAGATCGAGCCGGATGAGCGCCTCGTCCTCGGCGATGACGACACGGGTCGTCAGCGGAGGCACGTGCGACTTGTCGTCGTCGGGTACGGGCTGGGGCGACTCGGCGGCGGTCACGGGGGCTCCTCGTTCAGGGCAGGGGTACTGCTGACAAGAGCCTACCTAGCTGCGGTAAGGTGGGGACACGACGGGTGGCCGTCGACCTTCGTTTTGAAGGGGGCCCCGGTAGCCCAGCGGTAGAGGCAATGGTCTCAAACACCATCCAGCGTCGGTTCGAATCCGACCCGGGGTACTTTTCCTAAGAATCCAAGGTCACCTTCTGCGAGGCGGATGTTCACGTTCTCGTGAATGTCCGCTATTTGCTGCACACCGTCACATCCTGCAACGCACTGTGGTCACATGTACGACGTGGGCACACGCAGGCGGGCACTGGCCTTGGTGGCACAGGGGCGCAGCCTGAACTCGGTGAGCAAAGAGACCGGTGTATCGCGGGCGGCGATCCGGTCATGGCAAGTACGCCTCGAGCCGCTCGGCCGTTCCGCTCCATGCCCTCGATGCTGCGACATCCCCAACCCGCCTGGCGAGCCCGTCGCGTACACCTATCTGCTCGGTCTGTACCTCGGAGACGGCTGCCTGAGCCTCCTCAGGAGGGGCGTCTACTTCCTTCTTCGCATTGCCTGCGCCGACGCCTGGCCTGGTCTGATCGACGCCTGCGCCGCAGCCATGCAAGCGGTATGCCCCGCGAACAAGGTCTTCCGGGTTCAACGGCAGGGCTGCCAGTACGTCACCAGCTACAGCAAGCACTGGCCTTGCCTGTTCCCCCAGCACGGCCCCGGCAAGAAGCACGAACGCCGCATCGCCCTCGAACCCTGGCAGCAAGCCCTCGTCGATGCCCACCCGTGGGAATTCATCCGTGGCCTCATCCATTCCGACGGCTGCCGTATCACCAACTGGACCACCCGGCTCGTCGGTGGTGAGCGCAAGCGCTACGAGTATCCGCGGTACTTCTTCACCAACACGTCGGCCGACATCGTCAAGCTCTTCACGGACACTCTCGACCAGGTGGGCGCGGAGTGGAAGACACTCAACCAAAGCCGCGCTGCCGTGACCATCTCCATCGCCCGCAAAGCCTCCCTCGCCCTCCTCGACGCCCACGTAGGCCCCAAGTACTGACCGACTACTTCGGGCTGTCGTCCTCGCCGATGTGGTGTACCCGGACCATGTTCGTCGAGCCCGACACCCCGGGCGGCGATCCTGCCGTGATCACGACCACGTCGCCCTTCTGGCAGCGGCCGTACTTCAGCAGCAGTTCGTCGACCTGGTCGACCATCGCGTCCGTGGAGTCCACGTGCGGTCCCAGGAACGTCTCCACGCCCCAGGTGAGGTTGAGCTGCGAGCGCGTGGCCGGCTCGGGGGTGAAGGCGAGGAGTGGGATCGGGGAGCGGTAGCGGGAGAGGCGGCGGGCGGTGTCGCCGGACTGGGTGAAGGCGACGAGGAACTTCGCGCCGAGGAAGTCGCCGATCTCTGCTGCCGCGCGGGCGACGGCGCCGCCCTGGGTGCGGGGCTTGTTGCTGTCGGTCAGGGGCGGGAGGCCCTTGGCGAGGAGGTCTTCCTCGGCGGCCTCGACGATGCGGGCCATGGTCTGGACCGTTTCGACGGGGTAGTTGCCGACGCTGGTCTCGCCGGAGAGCATGACGGCGTCCGTGCCGTCGATGACGGCGTTCGCGACGTCGCTCGCCTCCGCCCTGGTCGGGCGGGAATTCTCGATCATGGAGTCGAGCATCTGGGTGGCGACGATGACCGGTTTGGCATTGCGCTTCGCCAGCTTGATGGCGCGTTTTTGGACGATCGGGACCTGTTCGAGTGGCATTTCGACGCCGAGGTCGCCGCGGGCGACCATGATGCCGTCGAAGGCGGCGACGATGTCGTCGATGTTCTCGACCGCCTGGGGTTTTTCGACTTTGGCGATGACGGGGAGGCGGCGGCTTTCCTCGTCCATGATGCGGTGGACGTCCTTGATGTCCCGGCCGCTGCGTACGAATGAGAGTGCGATGACGTCGAAGCCGGTGCGCAGGGCCCAGCGGAGGTCGTCTTCGTCTTTCTTGGAGAGTGCGGGGACGGAGACGGCGACGCCGGGCAGGTTCAGTCCTTTGTGGTCGGAGATGACGCCGCCTTCGAGGACGGTGGTGTGGACTTGGGGTCCGTCGACGGATGTGACCTGGAGGCAGACTTTGCCGTCGTCGACGAGGATGCGTTCGCCGGGGGTGACGTCGGTGGCGAGGCCGGCGTAGGTGGTTCCGCAGGTCTGGCGGTCTCCCTCGATGCCTTCTTCGACGGTGATGGTGAAGGTGTCACCGCGTTCAAGGAGTACGGGGCCTTCGGTGAAGCGGCCGAGTCGGATCTTCGGGCCCTGAAGGTCGGCGAGGATTCCGACGCTGCGGCCGGTTTCGTCGGCGGCCTTTCGTACGCGTTGGTAGCGCTCCTCGTGTTCGGCGTAGGTGCCGTGGCTGAGGTTGAAGCGGGCGACGTCCATTCCGGCTTCGACCAGTGCCTTGATCTGGTCGTAGGAGTCGGTGGCGGGGCCCAGAGTGCAGACGATCTTTGCTCGGCGCATGGTGTGAGCCTATGACTTACCGGCCGGTAGAGAATTCGTTGTGCGTGACTACTCAACAACCTTTGGGTGAAGCCTTGTTGCCAAGTGTTGAATTGTGCGGTGTCCCGCTCCGATGAGCATCCGTGAGAAATCGCTGCGGCATATTCACCGGCGCCGGGGTCCCGGGTCGAGGGGGCGGGTGCCCCAGGGGGCCGCTCCGCATGCTGCCGAGGTCACCAGATCGAAACCTGCGAGGACTGTTGCCGCTGGTCATGCTCGGGTCAGAATCTACGCGCGTCGTTGACCTTTTCGCGAGGAGTTCGAGAGATGCCGTTGAACCGCCGTAAGTTTCTGAGGAGATCCGCTGCGACCGGGGCGGGGGTGGCGCTGGCGGGTGCCGCGGCGGCTCCGGCGGCCGAGGCCGCGCCGGCGGGGAGGGGTCGGAAGCGGTATGCGCTGACCGTGATGGGGACGACGGATCTGCACGGTCACGTCTTCAACTGGGACTACTTCAAGGACGCGGAGTACGCGGACAAGGCGGGCAACGCCCAGGGCCTGGCCAGGATCTCGACGCTGGTGAATCAGGTGCGCGAGGAGAAGGGCCGCTGCAACACGCTGCTGCTGGACGCGGGCGACACGATCCAGGGCACGCCGCTGACGTACTACTACGCGAAGGTGGATCCGATCACCGCCGAGGGCGGTCCGGTGCATCCGATGGCCCGGGCGATGAACGCGATCGGGTACGACGCGGTGGCACTGGGGAACCACGAGTTCAACTACGGTATCGAGACCCTGCGCAAGTTCGAGGCGCAGTGCGACTTCCCGCTGCTGGGTGCGAACGCGCTGGACGCGAGGACTCAGCGGCCGGCGTTCCCGCCGTACTTCATGAAGACGTTCCGTGTGCCGGGCGCTCCCCCGGTGAAGGTTGCCGTGCTCGGTCTGACGAATCCGGGTATCGCGATCTGGGACAAGGCGTATGTGCAGGGCAGGCTGACGTTTCCGGGGCTGGAGGAGCAGGCGGCGAGGTGGGTGCCGAGGCTGCGGTCGATGGGTGCGGATGTGGTCGTGGTGTCGGCGCACTCGGGTGCGTCGGGCACGTCGTCGTACGGTGACCAGGTGCCGTACGTGGAGAACGCGGCCGCGAATGTGGCGCGGCAGGTGCCGGGTATCGACGCGATTCTGGTGGGGCACGCGCATGTGGAGATCCCGGAGTTGAGGGTCACCAATGAGCGGACGGGGAAGACGGTCGTCCTTTCGGAGCCGTTGTGCTACGCCGAGCGTCTCACGCTCTTCGATATCGACTTGGTGTTCGACAAGGGTCGGTGGGATGTGGAGTCGGTGTCGGCGTCGCTGCGGAACTCCAACACGGTCGCCGACGACCCGGAGATCACCGAGTTGCTGTCGGAGGCGCACGCCGCCGTGGTGACGTATGTCAATCAGGTGGTCGGCAAGGCGACGCAGACGTTGACGACGGTGGAGGCGCGGTACAAGGACGCGCCGATCATCGATCTGATCACCAAGGTGCAGGAGGACGTCGTCAGGGCGGCGCTGGCGGGCACGGAGTTCGCGTCGCTGCCGGTGATCGCGCAGGCGTCGCCGTTCTCGCGGACGTCCGAGATCCCTGCGGGGGAGGTGACGATCCGGGATCTGTCGAGTCTGTACGTGTATGACAACACGCTGGTGGCGAAGCTCATGACGGGTGCGCAGCTCCGGGCGTACCTGGAGTACTCGGCGGAGTACTTCGTGCGGACGGCGGCGGACGCGCCGGTCGATGTGGAGAGGTTGACGAACGCGGGCGGTCGGCCGGACTACAACTACGACTACGTCTCGGGTCTGGCGTATGACATCGACATCGCGCAGCCGGCTGGTTCGCGGATCAGGAATCTGTCCTTCGGCGGTGCCGCGTTGGACGACGCGCAGCAGTTCGTGCTGGCGGTGAACAACTACCGCGCGAACGGTGGCGGTGCCTTCCCGTATGTGGCGTCGGCCAGGGAGCTGTGGTCGGAGTCGACGGAGATCCGGACCCGGATCGCGGAGTGGGTGACGGCGAAGGGGGTCCTTGATCCGAAGGACTTCGCGTCGGTGGACTGGCGGCTGACGCGGGACGGTACGCCCGTCTTTTAGGGCCTGTGAGGCGAGGTGGGCGGCGCCGGCGCGGGGTTCCGTGTCGGCGCCGCCCGGCTTTCGCGGTCTTCTACCGTTCGTCGACGAGCGGGGTGAGGATCTGCGGGCGTCGGCTGGGTGGGATCCGGTCGGCCTGCTGGAGTCCGAAGGTGGTGAAGGCGGTTCGGCGGGGCAGGGGGTAGGGCTCTTTGCCGGTGAGGGAGTTGAGGATGGTGGCGCTGCGCCAGGCGGCGAGTCCGAGGTCGGGGCTGCCGACGCCGTGGGTGTGGAGTTCGGCGTTCTGGACGTAGACGTGTCCGGTGACGGCGGGGTCGAGGATCATGCGGAAGTGGTCGTCGATGCGGGGGCGGCCGCTGGAGTCGCGGTGCAGGTAGGGGTCGAGTCCGGCGAGGAGGCGGCCGAGGGGGCGTTCGCGGTAGCCGGTGGCGAGGACGACGGCGTCGGTGGTGAGGCGGGAGCGGGTGTCCTGCTGGACGTGTTCGAGGTGGAGTTCGATTCGGGTGGTGCCGACGCGGCCGGCGGTGCGGACGCGGACTGCTGGGGTGAGGACGGTGTCGGGCCAGCCGCCGTGCAGGGTGCGGCGGTAGAGCTCGTCGTGGATGGCGGCGATGGTGCCGGCGTCGATGCCCTTGTGGAGCTGCCATTGGGCGGAGACGAGGCGGTCGCGTACGGGTTCGGAGAGGGCGTGGAAGTAGCGGGTGTAGTCGGGGGTGAAGTGTTCGAGGCCGAGCTTGGAGTACTCCATGGGGGCGAAGGCTTCGGTGCGGCCGATCCAGTGGATCCTCTCGCGGCCGGCGGGGCGGTGGCGCAGCAGGTCGAGGAAGACTTCGGCGCCTGACTGTCCGGAGCCGATGACGGTGATGTGGTCGGCGGCGAGGATCGTGTCGCGGTGCTGGAGGTAGTCGGCGGCGTGGATGACGGGTGGGCCGGGGGCTTTGACGAGGGGTTCGAGGGGTTCGGGCACGTGGGGTTCGGTGCCGACGCCGAGGACGATGTTGCGGGCGTGGGTGCGGCCGAGGGCTTGGGCTTGGCCGGTTGCGTCGAGTTGGGTGTAGTCGACTTCGAAGACGTCCGTGTCGGGGTTCCAGCGAACGGCGTCGATCTGGTGGCCGAAGTGGAGTCCGGGGAGGTTTCCGGCGACCCAGCGGCAGTAGGCGTCGTATTCGGCGCGCTGGATGTGGAAGCGTTCGGCGAAGTAGAAGGGGAAGAGGCGCTCGCGGGTCTTGAGGTAGTTGAGGAAGGACCAGCGGCTGGCGGGGTCGGCGAGGGTCACCAGGTCGGCGAGGAAGGGGACTTGGAGGGTGGCGCCGTCGATGAGGAGGCCGGGGTGCCAGTCGAAGCCGGGGCGTTGTTCGTAGAAGGCGGTGTCGAGTTCGGCCAGGGGGTGGGCGAGGGCGGCGAGGGAGAGGTTGAACGGGCCGATGCCGATGCCGACGAGGTCGCGGGGTGCGTCGGGTTCGTGGTGGGCCGGGGTGGTCATCGGGGCGTGCTTCCTTCCACCAGGTTCAGGAGTGCGGCCAGGTCGCCGGGCCGGGTGTGGGGGTTGAGGAGGGTGGCTTTGAGCCACAGGCGGCCGTCGAGGCGGGCGCGCCCGAGGACGGCGCGGCCGTCGTGCAGGAGGGTGCGGCGGACGTCGGCGACGGTGTCGTCGGACGCTCCGGTGGGCCGGAACAGGACGGTGCTGATGGTGGGCGGGGCGTGCAGTTCGAAGGCGGGGTGGGCGGCCAGGAGGTCGGCGAACTCGTGTGCGCGGGCGCAGACCTCGTCGACGAGGGTGCCGAGTCCGGTGCGGCCGAGCGTCTTGAGGGTGACGGCGATCTTGAGGATGTCGGGGCGCCGGGTGGTGCGCAGGGAGCGTCCGAGAAGGTCGGGCAGTCCGGCGTCGGTGTCGTCGTCGGCGTTGAGGTAGTCGGCGCGGTGGTGCAGGGCGTGCAGGTCGTGGGGGTCGCGGACGGCGAGGAGGCCTGCGGCGACCGGCTGCCAGCCGAGTTTGTGCAGGTCGAGGGTGACGGTGTGGGCGCGCTGGAGGCCGGTGAGGAGGGCGCGGTGGCGGTCGCTGAAGAGGAGTCCGCCTCCGTAGGCGGCGTCGATGTGGAGGCGGGCGCCGTGGGTGGCGCACAGGTCGGCGAGGGCGGGCAGGGGGTCGATGAGGCCGGCGTCGGTGGTGCCCGCGGTGGCGGCTACGAGGACGGGTCCGCGGGGGCCGGTCGGGTCGGTGAGGGTGGCGTGGAGGGCGGCGGGGTCGAGGGTGCCGCGCGGGGTGGGCAGGACGACGGGCCGGGGCAGTGCGAGGAGCCAGGCGGCGCGGGTGAGGGAGTGGTGGGCGTTGGCCCCGCAGACGAGGCGGACGGTGCCGTGGGCTTCGCGGGCGAGGAGGAGGGCGAGTTGGTTGGCTTCGGTGCCGCCGGTGGTGACGAGGGCGGCGGCGGGGCTCGCCTCCGGGGCGCCTGTGCCGGCGTAGATCTCTTGGGCGAGTGCGTGGGTGACGAGCGTCTCGAGTTCGGAGGCTGCCGGGGCCTGGTCCCAGGAGTCGAGGGAGGGGTTGAGGGACGAGGCGGCGAGGTCGGCGGCGGTGGCGACGGCCAGGGGCGGGCAGTGCAGGTGGGCGGCGCACAGCGGGTCGGCGGGGTCGGCGGCGCCTTCGGCGAGGGCGCGCACCAGGGCTCGTACGGTGTCCGGGTCGCCCTTGTCCGGCAGGACGTCGCCGACGGCGTCGCGTACCCGGGCGGCGACCGCGGTGGGGCCGCCGGCGGGCAGGGGGCCGCCGCGCGCTCGTGCGCCCTCCTGCAGGGCGTCGAGGACGGTGGCGAGCAACGGCCGCAGGGCGCTCGGTCCGTCGGGTCCTGAGGCGAGGGGCGGCAAGCTCATGGGATGTCCTCCCGGGGGCGCGCGGCAAGGGTAGTCAAGCCTGGCGGCAAGGGGGTTCGACACGCCCGAAGAGGACAACGATCGGACCTGAATGCAGGTACTGCCCCGGTGAGGAGAGGGGCTGGAAAGGGTGGCGGGGGCGGCGCGCGGTCGGCGCCCGGTGGTGAGCCGGGCGCCGGTCGGCGGGGAGGGAGGCCTCCTTACGCCTGGCGGATGCGCAGTGCCCGGGCCAGGTCGTCGAGTTCGTCGACGAGCTTGCGGCGCAGGGCCGGGGTGGGGTCGGCTTCGCGCAGGCAGTGTTCGCCGCGGCGGAGGGTGTCCTCGCTCACGGCGTGGCGGGGGAACGCCCAGCGGCCCGCGGCGATGGCGATGGCGGGGCCGCGGCGGGCGGCGACGGCGGGGGCGTCGGTCCAGTAGCGGTCGACGTACTCCTCGACGAGGTCGGCCTGCTCGGGCTGCCAGAAGCCCTGGGCTGTGGCGGTGAACAGGTAGTTGGACAGATCGGCCTGGTCGTCGGTGGTGAACATCGCCTCCCAGGCGCGCCGCTTGGCCTCCGGGTCGGGCAGGGCGGCGCGGCAGCGGGCGGCGCCTTCCTGGCCGGTGGCGCTGGGGTCGCGGGCGAGTTCGTCGGCGATCGTGGCCTCGTCGACGGCGCCGAGGACGGCGAGGCGGCCGAGGATGCGCCAGCGCAGTTCGGGGTCGAGTTCGGGTCCGCCGGGCACGGTTCCGTCGGCGAGCCAGGCGGCGATGGTGTCGGGGTGGGCGGCGGCGTCGATGAAGTGGCGTACCGCGATCAGGCGCAGCCCTGGGTTGTCGCCGTCCTCGGTGCGGCGGATGAGGTCGCGGCACAGTGCGGTGAGGGTGGCGAGGGCGGTGGGGCGGGCGGCCGGGGGCAGGTAGCGGTCGGCGATGTGGCCGGAGGCGAAGGCGAGGACGCCTTCGACGAGGGCGAGGTCGGTTTCGTGCGGCAGGTGGGTGCGGGCGGTGTCGAGGTAGGTGGTGGCGGGCAGTCGGCCGTCGCGGACGGCGTCGCGAAGGGCGTTCCACACGACGGCGCGGCCCAGTGGCTGGGGCAGCCCGGCGAGGGCGTTCTGGACGGTTTCGAAGGACTCGGTGTCGAAGCGGACCTTGGCGTAGGTGAGGTCGCCGTCGTTGAGCAGGAGCAGGTCGGGGCGCTTGCCCAGGGGTTGGGGCGCGGTCTGGGGGATGTCGAGGTCGAGCCGTTCGCGCAGGGCGAGGGTGCCGTCGCCGGCGATGTGGCGGTCGTAGAGGCCGACGCTGATGCGGTGCGGGCGGCTGCCGTCGTGGTCGACGGTGAGCGTGCAGGTGCCGTCGTCGGTCTGGGTGAGGTGCGGGGTGAGGGTGTCGACGCCGGTGGTGCGCAGCCAGGCGTCGGCCCAGGCGTGCACGTCGCGGTCGGTTGCGCTGGCGAGGGAGTCGATGAAGTCGGCGAGGGCGGCGTTGCCGAAGCGGTGGCGGGCGAAGTGGGTGTTGATGCCGGCGAGGAAGTCCTTCTCGCCTAGCCAGGCCACCAGTTGCCGCAGTGCGGAGGCGCCCTTGGCGTAGGAGATGCCGTCGAAGTTGAGGAGGGCGGAGGCGGTGTCGTCGACCGCTTCGGGGGCGACGGGGTGGGTGGAGGGGCGCTGGTCTGCGTCGTATCCCCATGCCTTGCGGGCGACGCCGAAGTCGGTCCAGGTGTCGGTGAAGCGGGTGGCTTCGGTGAGGGTCTGGTAGCCCATGTACTCGGCGAAGGACTCGTTGAGCCAGATGTCGTCCCACCAGCGCAGGGTGACGAGGTCGCCGAACCACATGTGGGCCATCTCGTGGGCGATGACCATGGCGCGGGTCTGGCGCTGGGTGTCGGTGACGGCGGAGCGGTAGACGAACTCGTCGCGGAAGGTGACGAGGCCGGGGTTCTCCATGGCTCCGGCGTTGAATTCGGGGACGAACGCCTGGTCGTAGGAGTCGAAGGGGTAGGGCTCCTCGAACTTCTCGTGGTAGCGGTCGAAGCACTGGCGGGTGATCTCCAGCAGTTCGTCCGCGTCGGCGTCGAGGTGGGGGGCGAGGGAGCGGCGGCAGTGGATGCCGAAGGGCAGCCCGCGGTGTTCGGTGGTGACGGAGTGCCAGGGTCCGGCGGCGACGGCGACCAGGTAGGTGGAGATGAGGGGGGTGGTGGCGGCACGCCACAGGCCGTCGCCCTGGCGGGTGGTGACGCCGTTGGCGAGGACGGTCCAGTTCTCGGGCGCCTTGACGGTGAGGTCGAAGACGGCCTTGAGGTCGGGCTGGTCGAAGGCGGCGAAGACGCGCTGGACGTCGTCGAGGAACAGCTGGGTGTAGACGTAGGTCTCGCCGTCGGTGGGGTCGGTGAAGCGGTGCATGCCCTCGCCGGTGCGGGAGTAGCGCATGACGGCCTCGATGCGCAGTTCGTGCTCGCCGGCGGTGAGGTTTTTCAGTGGCAGCCGGTTCTCGACGAGGGTGGCGGGGTCGAGGGGCTGTCCGTCCAGGGTGGCGGAGCGCAGCTCGGCGGGCTTGAGTTCGACGAAGGTGTCCCCGGCCGTGCGGGCGGTGAAGCCGATGACGGTACGGGAGTCGAAGGTCTCGTCGCCGCCGGTCAGGTCGAGGGAGATCGCGTAGCGGTGGACGTCGAGGAGCCGGGCACGGGTCTGCGCTTCGTCGCGCGTGAGTACGGACATGGGGGACATGCTGCCCGATGCCGTCGAGCGGGCACAGGGGCGGTCCGGTACACGCCCTATGTCCGTCCGTCGTCGTGTGCGCTGGTGGGTGCGCGGGGCGGCTCGATGGTGTGGTCCTCGCGCTGGCCCGGCAGGCGGGGCTCGGGGTGCGGGAGGGCGCGTGCGGGGGGCGTGGTGCCTTCCTTGAGCCGGGCGCGCAGGGCGCGGACCTCCTGCTCCAGCGTCCGGGAGCGCTGGTGGGCGTTGTAGAGGTAGCGGACCTTGGTGCGCAGGGCCCAGGGGTCGACGGGTTTGGTGACGAGGTCGGCGACGCCGAGGGCGAAGGCGGCGGAGGTGAGTTCGGCGTCGATGCCGAAGCCGGTGAGCAGGATGACGGGGATGTGCTGGGTCTGCTCCACGCGCCGCATGTAGCGCACGACGTCGAGACCGCTGACTTTGGGCATGCGCACGTCGAGGAGCAGAAGGCCGACCTGGCCGCGCAGCACTTCTTTGAGTGCGGCGTCGCCGTTGGTCGCGCGGGTCACGCGGTAGCCCAGTGGGGCGAGGGCGCTTTCCAGCGCGTAGAGCGTGTCCACATGGTCGTCGACGATGAGAATCCTGGCATCAGACGGCATGGCCTGAGGTCCCCTCGCTTGGGCAACCAGCTTATGCCGGAACCGTCTTACCGCGCGCACCTTTGACCGGACAAAGAGCCTTTCGGCCGATTCGGAAGGCGTACGCATGTCCGACGGATGTTCGATCGATCGAGCGTTTGTGCGTCAGTCGGGCGCGGTGGCCGCCCGGACGGCCGACTGCCCACGGCGTCCCTCCGGCGGCCGCGCCCCGGTTGGCACCGCCGGGCAGTCCGCGGCCCTTCCGGCCCGGCGCGGCACATGCGGCGAGGTACGGCCAGGTGCGGCCGGGAGGGGCGCGCCGCGGCACGCGTGGCCGGTCGCGGATGTCAATCCTTGGGGCCGTCCGCCGCCGAGGTGGCGTCCTCGGCGATGCTCTCGTGGTGGCGGATGACCTCCGCGATGATGAAGTTGAGCAGCTTCTCGGCGAACGCGGGGTCGAGTTTCGCGCTCTCCGCCAGCCGGCGCAGCCGGGCGATCTGTGCGGCCTCCCGGGCCGGATCGGCGGGCGGCAGCTGGTGCGCGGCCTTGAGGTGGCCGACCTGCTGTGTGCACTTGAAGCGCTCGGCGAGCATATGGACGACGGCGGCGTCGATGTTGTCGATGCTGTCGCGCAGCCGCGCCAGTTCGGCGCGCACGGCCGGGTCGACGTCTCCGGTGGTGCTGTGGCGGGTGGTCATGGGCGACCACCCTACGGGGCGCGCCCTTCCTCGATCATCGGCGTCCGAAGTGCGGATCGCTTCCCTCCCCCGCTCCCCGCGCACCACTCCCCGCCGAGGGCGCACCACCCCGGTGGCGCGGCGCCGCGCGTACGCTCCGCCCCCGGCCGCGAGCCCGCCTACAGTGGAAGCACAGCCGGCGTCTTCAGGGGGTGCGGACGTGGCGAACGGCGGACCGGTCGAGCACGGCTATCCACATCTGGACACGGTGCGGGCGGCCATCACCGCCCTGTACAAGCGGCTCTCGTACGACACCATCCGCACGTTCGGAACCAGCGTGCTCCCTGCCGACGTGGCCTTCTGCGACCAGGACGACCTGCACCTGGGGGCGCAGCGGGTGGCGCGCGAGCTGGTGCGGCACTACCGGCTGCCGGACGCCCGGATGATCGTCAGCTTCCGTGAGATGACGCACGCGGCGAACGTCGAACTCGCCGCGGGGCCCGAGTACTTCGTGGAGCTCAACGACCGGTTCCGCACCCATCGCCGGGACATCGGCGCGGCCCTCGCGCACGAGGTGATGCACGTCTATCTGCACCGCCTCGGTCTGTCCTTCCCCGGCACGCGTGACAACGAGATCCTCACCGACACGGCGGCGACGTATCTCGGCGCCGGCTGGCTGCTGCTGGACGCCTTCCGTGAGGACGGGGTGTCGTCGCAGAAGCTCGGCTATCTCACCCCGGAGGAGTTCGGCTACGTGCTCGCCAAGCGGGCTCTGGTGTTCGGGGAGGACCCCGCGGTCTGGTTCACCAGCCCGCAGGCGTACGCGGCGTACACCAGGGGCATGGCGCAGGCCCGCCGTGACGAGCAGCAGCCGCCGCTGACGGCGGCAGGCTGGGCGGGCCGCCGCCGCTACGCCAAAGACCGCCGCTCGGCCCAGGACCATCTGGCGGTCGGTCCGCATCCGGGCGTCCCGTACTCGTTCACCGCGTCCGGCCGCGGTCCGCTGGGCGTCTGCTTCCCGTGCCCGACCTGCCACCAGCGGATCCGGGTGCCCGTACGGGGGCGGGTGCGGGCGCGCTGCGGGCTGTGCCGCACCGTGCTGGAGTGCGACACGTGAGGTGCGGCGGCCTCCCGGTGCGACCGGAGCGCGACACATGAGTGCGGCCGTCTCCCGGTGCGCCCGGTGAGGCGACTCGGAGGCGGCGCGGAGGTGGCACAGAACACCTCATATGTCTTTGCGCCCGCGGCCCTCTCGGAGCGAGGGTCGAGTCATGAACACGCACGAGCCGCCGGGGCTGTTCGCGGCGGTGTACGCAGGGGACGAGGACGCGGTCCTTCGGCTGCTGCGCACGGGAACGAGCCCCGAGTCGACGGACGAGGAGGGCCAGAGCGCCCTGTATCTGGCGGCGGTGAGCGACGCGCCGGGCGTCGCACGGCTGCTGCTGGCGGCCGGCGCCGATCCCGACCGTCTCAGCGCGGGCGCCGACGCTCCCCTGTGCGGCGCCGCCTGCGGGGGCCACACGGAGGTCGTACGGACTTTGCTGGCGGCCGGCGCGGATCCGGATCTGGAGGAGGGGTACGGGTTCCGGGCACTGACCTGGGCGGTGCAGCGGGGCCATGCGGAGGTCGTCCGGCAGCTGCTCGCGGCCGGCGCCGACCCGGACCTGCCCGGCCCCGCCGGGGAACCTCCGCTGGTGGCCGCCGCCCGCCGCGGCTCCCCCGCCTGCGTGCGGGCCCTGCTGGACCATGGCGCCCGGGCACGGCGGGAAGCGCTCGCCGAGGCGCGGCGCTGGCTCGCACTGGACGTCGCGGCCGAGCTCCGGGCGGGCCTTGAGGCGGCATACGGCCCGGGGAACGAGTACGTCACGCGCCGCTGGGAGCAGGAGCCGGGCACGGTGACCGTCGAGGTCGCCCTGGTGCGCGATGGCAGGCCGGTGGCGGGGAACGACCGGCAGACGGGCCACCGCCTGATCGTGGACCTGTTGCAGGCGGGGCCCGGCGCCCTCACCGGGTGAGGCGCGCAAGCGGGGACGCGGGCCTCGTGGCCCGCGCCCCCAGAGCTCCTGCGCCGTTCACTCCTCGTGCGCGGCCACCGCCCGCCGGGGCAGGGCCGTGCACAGCGCCGCGCACAGCACGAACACGCCCGTCACCCACGGCATCGCTCCGGTCAGCGCCCGCGTCGGACCGTGTGAGATGTGCTCGAAGAACACGGTGCCGATCACGGCCGCCCCGAGCGCCCCGCCGAACTGCTGAGCGGTGGAGAAGATGCCGGACGCGGCGCCCGCGAGATCGCCGGGGACGGCGGACAGCACGACGTTGACGAGGGGTACGACCAGCAGGCCCAGACCGGCGCCCGCGAGCACCAGGCCCGGCACCAGCGGCCAGGCCCCGGTGTGCGTGGCGGGTGCCCCGTGCGCCGCCGCCCACACCGACCCGAACCCGCCGGCCATGAGCACCGCGCCCGCCGCGAGCACCAGCCGCCCGAAGCGCACCGCCAGCCCGTCCGCCATCGGCGCGGTCAGGAAGCCGCCGACCGAGAACGCCACCGTCACCACACCCGCCTGCATCGGGGTGTAGCCCTCGCCGCCCTGCAGCCAGATCGCGAAGATCAGGAAGAAGCCCTGCATGCCCACGGAGAAGAGGAGCTGGACGAGGAATCCGACGGAGAACGCCGGCAGCCGGAACGCCCGCACCGGCAGCAGCGGCACCGTGTCCGCACCGCGCCGCCCGGCCTGAAGGACGCCGAGTCCGACGACCGCGGCGACGCCGGCCGCGAGGCAGGCCCAGCCCCACAGCGGCCAGCCGTTGACGCGTCCCTGGACAAGCGGCAGCACGATCGCCACCAGGCCCGCGGCCAGGATCAGGCTGCCGAAGACGTCCGGCCGCCCGGCCGACCTCTCCTTCGTCGAGGGCACGAGCACCAGCCCGGCCGCGAAGGTGGCGACGGCGACGGGGACGTTCACCAGGAACACCGACCGCCAGCCCCAGCCGAACAGATCGGCGTCCGTGAGCAGCCCGCCCAGCAGCAGTCCGATCGCGGAGGCGAACCCGGCGACGGCCCCGTACATCCCGAAGGCGGCGCCCCGTTCCCGGCCCTGGAACAGCGTCCGGAACGAGCCGAGCACCTGCGGCAGCAGCACCGCGGCCATGACGCCCTGCACGGCCCGGGCCGCGATCAGCTGACCCGGTGACTGGGCGATTCCGCACCCCAGGCCGGCCAGCCCGAAGCCGGCGGTTCCGAGGAGGAAGAGGCGACGGCGGCCGAACCGGTCACCGAGGTGCCCGGAGATGATCAGCGTGGCCGCAAAGCCCAGCAGGTAGGCGGAGACCAGCCACTGCAGGGCGTTCTGCGCGGCATGCAG
Organism: Streptomyces sp. Ru72; assembly: GCF_002920635.1. Lineage (GTDB taxonomy): Bacteria > Actinomycetota > Actinomycetes > Streptomycetales > Streptomycetaceae > Streptomyces. The sequence continues at coordinate 57,758 of NZ_PQSR01000022.1, forward strand.
ATCACGGCCGATGGACGGGATGGCGACGTTGACGATCGTCCCGTCGAGCAGGTCCATCAGGGCCGCCACCATCATCACGGCGGCAGCGGCCCAGCGGCGCGGATGCGGCTCCGCCACCGGCTCTGAGGTGGCGGCGAGGGTTGAGGTCATGGTGACTCCCGACGACGACGGCCGTTGGCACGGCCCGGATTTATTTCGTTCGACCTAACGAAAGACTTGCATCGACAGAGCGATGGGCGCAAGTCCTTAGTTCGCCCGAACGAAATATTTGCTAGCCTGGGGCCATGAACAGCGGTGAGACGGACGGCACGACCCACGGCGCGGCAGCGGTCGTGGTGGACGACGAGCGGCGGGCCAGGGTGCTGGAGCAGCTCATGGCCGTGGGGCGGCAGCACAGCGCGGTCACGGTGATGTTCCATTCGGCGATCGCCGCGAAGCAGGGCCTGAACGCCACGGAGGAGAAGACCCTGGACTTCCTCGAGCGGCGCGGTCCGCTTACCGCGAAGGACCTCGCCGAGCTGACCGGCCTTGCCCCCGCGTCCGTCACGGGGCTCGTCGACCGCCTGCAGTCCAAGGGGTTCGTGCGCAGGGTCAAGCACCCGACGGACAAGCGGCGTGTGCTCGTGGAGCTGGACCAGCGAAAGCTCGGCGAACTCGCCGTGTTCTTCGAGGAGTGGGCACGGGACATCGTCGAGGCGTGCGAGGAGTTCAGCGAGCAGGAACTGGAGACCGTGGTCCGGTTCCTGGAAGTGATGTCCGAGCGGCAGAGCAAGTTCGTGGCCCGCCTGTCCGAATAGGACGCACGGACGCACGGACCCTCGCCGGGGGCTCCCGGCCCCGGGCCACCCGGCTGCTGCCCCTGGCTCCCGACTCCCGGGCCCCTGGCACTCGGCCGCCGACCCGGCCCGGCTTCCGGCCGCCGGCTTCGGGCCTCCGCCGGCCTCGGCCCTTGGCTCCCGGCCTCAGTCGGCTCCGTCCCCGTACACGGCCCCCGGTGCCTCGGCCTCCGTCAGGAGTTCCAGCGCCGTCTGCCCCGCCTCGGCCGGGGTCCACCGCGCGCCCTTGTCCACCGTCGGGCCCCGCCGCCAGCCCTCCATGACGCTGATCCGGCCGCCTTCCGTCTCGAACACCCGGCCGGTCACGCCGGCGCTCTCGGCGGATCCCAGCCAGACCACCAGGGGCGAGACGTTCTCCGGGGCCATCGCGTCGAAGCCGGTGGCGGGTGCCGCCATCGCCCCGGCGAACGTCCGCTCGGTCATCCGGGTACGCGCGGCGGGCGCGATGGCGTTGACCTGCACCCCGTAGCGTCCGAGTTCCGCCGCCGCGACCAGCGTCAGGGCGACGATTGCGGCTTTGGCCGCGCTGTAGTTCCCCTGCCCGACCGAGCCCAGCAGCCCGGCGCCGCTGCTGGTGTTGACGACCCGGGCGCAGGGGGTGCGCCCCGCCTTCGCCTCGGCACGCCAGTGCGCCGCCGCGTGTCTCAGCGGCAGGAAGTGGCCCTTGAGGTGGACGCGCACGACCGCGTCCCATTCGTCCTCGTCGAGATTGACCAGCATCCGGTCGCGCAGGAAACCGGCGTTGTTGACGAGGGTGTCCAGCCGCCCGTACGCGTCCAGGGCGGCCGCCACCAGGGACGCGGCCCCTGCGCTCGTCGCGATGTCACCGCCGTGCGCGACCGCTTCGCCACCGGCCGCGCGGATCTCCTCGACGACCCGCCCGGCCGGACTCTCGGCGCCGGGAGTGCCGTCGAGGCCGACTCCGAGGTCGTTGACGACCACCCTCGCCCCCTCGGTGGCGAACGCGAGGGCGTGGGCGCGTCCGAGACCGCGGCCCGCGCCGGTGACGATCACTACGCGGCCGTCGGAGACACCGGTCACGGCATGCCTCCTCTTCCTGTCTCCGGAGCGGCCTTGCCGCCCTTGCCGCCCTTGCCGACGGTCGCCGCGTCGAGGAACGCGGGGCGCTCCCCTCCCCCGTGGACGAGGAGGCTCGCGCCGGTGATGTACGCGGCGGCGTCCGAGGCGAGGAGGAGGTGCTCGGGTCCCTGGAAGGGTTCAGAGCCGTTCGATGATCGTGACGTTGGCCTGTCCGCCGCCCTCGCACATCGTCTGCAGGCCCAGACGGCCGCCGGTGCGCTCGAGTTCGTTCAGGAGGGTGGTCATCAGCTTGGCCCCGGTGGCACCCAGGGGGTGGCCGAGCGCGATGGCGCCGCCGTTGACGTTGACCTTCTCCGGGTCGGCGCCGGTCTCCTTCAGCCAGGCGAGGACGACCGGGGCGAACGCCTCGTTGATCTCGACGAGGTCGATGTCGTCGATCGTCAGCCCGGTCTTCTTCAGGGCGTGCGCGGTCGCCGGGATCGGAGCCGTCAGCATGCGGATCGGGTCCTCGCCGCGCACCGAGAGGTGGTGGACCCGGGCGCGCGGGGTCAGCCGGTGTTCCCGCACGGCCCGTTCCGAGGCCAGCAGCAGGGCCGCGGCACCGTCGGAGACCTGTGAGGAGCAGGCGGCGGTGACGGTACCGCCCTCCAGGACCGGCTTCAGCTCGGCCATCTTCTCCAGGGAGGTGTCCCGGCGCGGGCCTTCGTCGACCGTGACGGCCCCGTAGGCGACGGTCTCCTTCTCGAAGCGGCCCTCGTCGATTGCGCGCACCGCACGCCGGTGCGAGCGGAGGGCGTACTCCTCCTGGTCGCGCCGGGTGATGCCCCACTTGGCTGCGATCATCTCGGCGCCGACGAACTGGTTGACGGGTTGGTCGCCGTAGCGGGCCCGCCAGCCCTCGCTCCCCGCGAACGGCCCCTCGGTCAGCCCGAGTGGTTCGGCGGCCTGCCGGGAGGCGAAGGCGATCGGGATCTGCGACATGTTCTGCACGCCGCCCGCGACCACCAGGTCCTGGGTACCGGACATGACGGCCTGCGCCGCGAAGTGCACGGCCTGCTGGGAGGAGCCGCACTGACGGTCGACGGTCACGCCGGGCACCTCCTGCGGCAGCCCGGCGGCCAGCCAGCAGGTGCGGGCGATGTCCCCGGCCTGCGGGCCGACGGTGTCCAGGCAGCCGAGGACGACGTCCTCCACTGCGGCCGGGTCCACGCCCGAGCGCTCCATGAGGGCTTTGAGTACATGTGCGCCCAGGTCGGCCGGATGGACCCCGCTGAGCCCGCCCCGGCGCCGCCCGACGGGCGTACGGACCGCTTCGACGATGTAGGCCTCGGCCATGGTGGACTCCCTCGCGCAGGACGACGGTTCACATACGGTGCTCACGTGCTGATGTGCTCCTGCTGCTGTTCGCGTACGGCGATCCCGTCGAGCACCATCGACAGGTACTGGCGGGCGATCTCCTCCGGGCTGTGCTGTCCACCGGGCCGGTACCAGGACGCGGCGACCCACACGGTGTCGCGCACGAACCGGTAGGCGAGCCGGACGTCGAGGTCGGCCCGGAAGACCCGGTCGGCGACGCCCCGTTCCAGCGTGGACAGCCACGCCTTCTCGAACTTGCGTTGCGACTCGGCGAGGAACGCGAACCGTTCCTGCGCCGCCAGCTGTTTGGACTCCTTCTGGTAGATCGCGACGGCCGCGCGGTGTCGGTCGATCTCCCGGAAGGACTCGGTGACCAGTGCCTGAAGCGTCTCCCGCGGGCCGAGCCCGGCGTCCAGGACGGTGTCGTAGCCGTCCCACAGCTCGTCCAGGAAGGTACGCAGGATCTCCTCCAGCATCGACTCCTTGGAGTCGAAGTGGTAGTAGAGGCTGCCCGCCAGCATTCCGGCGTGGTCGGCGATCGTTCGGACGGTGGTGGCGTTGTAGCCCTGCTCGGCGAAGACCTCGGCGGCGGTGTCGAGGAGCTCCCGGCGGCGAGCGGGCGCGGCCGTCACCTGGGGCTTGTTGTTGGTCGGCTTGGTCGGCACGGATCCATTGTGATCCCGGGGGCACGGGTCCATCGCCGGGCCTAGGGGTGCCGGCTGCTGACGGCGACGACCTCGCCGGTCATGTAGGAGGAGTAGCCGGACGCCAGGAAGACGATCACGTTGGCCACCTCCCACGGCTCGGCGTGCCGCCCGAACGCCTCGCTCGCGGTCAGCTCCTGAAGCAGTTCGGGAGTCGTGACCTTCACCAGGTGCGGATGCAGGGCGAGGCTCGGAGCGACCGCGTTGACCCGCACGCCGTACGGGGCCGCCTCCATGGCCGCGCACCGGGTCAGGGCCATCACGCCCGCCTTCGCGGCGGCGTAGTGCGCCTGTCCGGCCTGGGCGCGCCAGCCGAGCACCGAGGCGTTGTTGACGATCACCCCGCCCGTCTCCTTCATGGCGCGCAGGGCCGCCCGCAGGCACCGGAGGGTGCCGTTCAGTGTCACGTCCAGCACGCGCGACCACTGCTCGTCGGTCATGTCGACGAGCCCGGCGGTGCCACCGAGGCCGGCGTTGTTGACCACGATGTCGAGTCGGCCGTGGGTGCGGACGGCGGCGTCGAACAGGGCCCGGACCTGGGTGTCGTCGGTGACGTCGCACGACAGCGCGGTCACCGAGCCCTCGAACTCCCCGGCCAGCTCCGCCTCGTACTGCTTGAGGCGGCGCACGTGCGCGTCACTGATCAGGACGCGCGCGCCCTCCTCGAGGAACCGACGCGCGGTCGTGCCGCCGATCCCCGCACCGGCCGCCGCGGTGATCACGGCGGTCCGCCCCCGCAGCAGTCCGTGGCCGGGCACATACGCCGGGCTCTCGACGCCTGTCATGGGTCCACGCTAACCTACCAAACACTTGTTAGGGAAGATTGGCGAAGAGCGGCGGAAGGACGGCGCGCGTGGATCTGACCCACTCCCCCGCGGACGAGGCCTTCCGGAACGAGGCTCGGGCCTGGCTAGCGGCGCACGTGCCCGTGACCCCGCTGCCCTCGCTGGAGACGGAGGAGGGCTTCGCGGCGCACCGGACGTGGGAGGCGGAACTGGCCGCGGACCGCTGGTCGGCGGTGTCCTGGCCGGCCGCGTACGGCGGACGGGACGCGGGGCTGGTGCGGTGGCTGATCTTCGAGGAGGAGTACTACGCGGCGGGCGCCCCGGGCCGGGTGAGCCAGAACGGGATCCATCTGCTGGCGCCCACCCTGTTCGACCACGGCACCGAGGGGCAGCGGGCCCGGGTGCTGCCGCCGATGGCGCGCGGGGAGGTGGTCTGGGCGCAGGCGTGGTCGGAGCCGGAGGCCGGTTCGGACCTGGCCTCCCTGCGGTCCAGGGCCGTGCGCACGGACGGCGGCTGGCGCTTGAGCGGGCAGAAGACGTGGTCGTCGCGGGTGGCCTTCGCGGATCGGGCGTTCGGGTTGTTCCGCAGTGAACCGGAGGCACCGAAGCACCGGGGGCTGATCTACCTGATGTTCGACCTGCGCGCGCCCGGGGTGAGGGTCCGGCCGATCGACCGCCTCGACGGGAAGCCGGCGTTCGCCGAGCTGTTCCTGGACGAGGTGTTCGTGCCCGACGAGGACGTGATCGGCGAGCCGGGCGAGGGCTGGCGGATCGCGATGTCGACGGCCGGCAACGAACGCGGGCTCACCCTGCGCTCCCCCGGCCGCTACCTGGCCGCCGCCGACCGGCTGGTGGAGCTGTGGCGGGAGCGCGGACGCCCGGTGCGGGCCCGGGACCGGGTGGCCGACGCGGTGATCGGCGCCCGCGCCTACCAGCTCTTCACCTACGCGGGCGCGTCCCGCTTCCTTCAGGGCGAGCCGCTGGGTCCCGAGTCCAGCATGAACAAGGTCTTCTGGTCGGAGTACGACATCGCGCTGCACGAGACGGCTCTCGACCTGCTGGGCGAGGAGGGCGAGCTGGCGGACACCGGCTGGGCGGAAGGGTACGTCTTCTCCCTCGCGGGGCCCCTCTACGCCGGCACGAACGAGATCCAGCGCGACATCATCGCCGAACGCCTGCTCGGCCTGCCGAGGGGCCGCCGATGATGCGCCCGCTCCCGAAAGGCCATGACTGATGCGTTTCCTGCTCACCGACGAACAGCGCGCGTTCGCAGGCTCGTTGGACGCGCTGCTGACCGCTGCCGACACCCCGTCGGTCGTACGGTCCTGGGGTGCCGGCGACGCCACGGCGGGCCGGGCGCTGTGGTCCCGGATCGCGGAGACGGGCGTCTTCGCGCTGGCGGTCCCGGAGGCGTACGAAGGGGTGGGACCGCTTCCCGTGGAACTGGTCGTGGCCTTCGTGGAGTTGGGGCGCCACGCGGTACCGGGCCCGCTGGTGGAGACGGTGCTCGCGGCGGCCCTGCTGTCAGGGCAGCCCGAGCCCGCCGGGCGGCTGCTGCCCCCGCTGGCGTCGGGCAAGGCGCTGGCCACGGTGGGCGCACCCTACGCCCTGGACGCGGACACCGCGGACCTCGTCCTCGCTCTCAGGGACGGCCAGGTATGGCGGGCACCGGGCGCCCGGGACATACGCCCGTCCCTGGACCCTGCCCGGCGCCTCGCCACCCCGCTCCCCGGAGGGGAACTGCTCTGCCCCGTCATCCCCCCGGACGCCGTCCTCTGGGCCCGCCTCGCCACCGCCGCCCAGGCCCTCGGCGTGGGGCTGGCCCTCCTGGACAGGACCGTCACCCATGTCGGGCGACGCGTCCAGTTCGGTGTCCCCACAGGCTCCTTCCAGGCCGTCAAACACCGGCTGACAGACGCGAAGATCGCCCTGGAGTTCGCGCGGCCGCTGCTTTTCGGAGCGGCCCTGTCCATGACGCCGGCGGACGTGGCCGCCGCCAAGGTCGCCGCTTGCGAGGCGGCGTACGCGACCGCCCGGACCGCGCTCCAACTGCACGGGGCCATCGGCTACACCGCCGAGTACGACCTGTCCCTGTGGCTGACCAAGGCGCGTGCGCTGCGCACGGCGTGGGGTGGCCCCGCGCAGTGCCGGGCCACCGTCCTCAGCGGTGTCGACCGCGGCGCATGAGAACGCTCAGGCGACGATGCCGCGCGCCCGCGCCGCCGCGAGCCACTGCGGGAACTCGCCCACCAGACGGTCGTACAGCTCGGCGTCGGGCACGGTCCGGGGGTCCGTGCCGGCGTGGAAGAACCCGGCGTTGTCGACGACCCGCTTCCCGGGCACCGCCAGCTCGTCGAGTCTGCGCAGGAAGTCGAACTGCTTGCCGTCCGGGTCTCCGAACCCTATGAACTGCCAGAACACGGGCAGCTTGGCCGCCCTGCACAGATAGCGTTCCGCGGCGACTTTGTCGCTGGGCCCGCCGTCGGTCTGGAAGACGACGAGGGCCGGGTCCCGGGAGCCGCTGTCGAGGTAGTGGTCGATGACGGTGTCCATCGCCACGTGGTAGCCGGTTCTGCCCATGTGCCCGAGCCCGGAGACGATCCGGTCGATGCGGCCGCGGTGGTCGGCCAGGGAGATGTCGGAGACGGCGTCGACATCGGTGGAGAAGAAGACGACGGGCACGCTTCCGTCGTCGTCGAGGTGCGCGGAGAGCCCCAGCACACGTTCGGCGAGCGCCTGCACGCTGCCGTCCTTGTAGTAGGGCCGCATGGACCCGGAGTGGTCGACCACGAGGTAGACGGCGGCCCGCTGCCCGTCGAGGCCGTGCTTGCGCAGCGAGACCCCGGCGGTCTTGTACAGGCCGACCAGCGCGGGGGCGGTCTGCTCCACCTTGGTGAGGCTGATCGCGGCCATGGGGCTCCCTTCGGGCGCGGGGACGGGGTGCCGAGGCTACGCCACGGCACCACCCGCCTCCCTCCGGCGTGCACTTGGGGCGTCGAGGCCCCTGAGGGGTGTCAGCCGCCCCACTTCTCGCGCAGTACCCGCTCGGCCGGTTTTCCGTGCGGGGAGTACGCCAGCCGCGCGGGGGTCTCCCCACTGTCCGGCCAGTCGTCCCACATCCACCAGCACACCCCGGCCCACCAGGGCAGTCCCTCGAAGGAGTCCAGCAACGCGCGGTAGGCGGCGGCCTGTTCGGCGTCCCCGGCGGTGCGGCTGACGGTCCAGGAGTACGGCGCTGTGGTCGCACCGCGTTGACTGACGTACCCCGCCTCGGTGAACAGGATCCGCCGGTTCTGCCCCTGCGCGTACGCGGCGAGCTTCGCCCTGATCGGCTCCCAGGCGCGGCGCAGCCGGGCGGCGTCGTCGGTGGGCTCCGCGGACAGGGGCCAGTAGGCGTCGATGCCGATGAGGTCGAGTTCCTTCCAGAAGTGGATGTGCTCGTACTCGTCGTAGTTGGCGGCGTAGGTCAGCGGTCCGTCGTAGTGGGCGCGGACGGCCCGGACCACCTGTGTCCAGGCCGCGGTGTCGCCGGACACGCCGGCGAGTTCGGTACCCACGGAGAACTGCTCGGCGCCGGTGTCGGAGGCGATGTCGGCGTAGTGGGTGATGAGGACGCGGTACGCGGCGAACCAGGCGGCCCGGTCTCGGGGGCGGATCCCGGCCCGGTCGGCGTCGCCGGGCAGGTCCACATGCGGCTTGATCATGACCTTGAGGCCGGCCGCGTGCGCGCGCTCCACGATCCGCCGCAGGCTCGCGTCGCTCGCGGTCTCCTCCGTGCTGTGCGGGGTGGAGTCTGTGACGCGGTCCTGGTACCAGGTCGGGGTGAAGGTGACCCAGCGGGCGCCGGTGGCCCGGATGTCGCGCAGATACCGGTCCACGCCCGGGCTGTCGTAGTCGGTGCGGGACCACGAGGGCAGGGCGAAGCCGCGCATCGTCTCCGTCGCGGCCGTGTGGCCGGGGTGCGGGGAGTTCTTGGCCGGTCCGCCGCCCGCCGACGAGCAGCCGCTCACAGCGAGGAGGACCGCCGCCACGACGGCGACGGTCCCCCTGCCCGCGGCGGGTGCCCTCACAGGGACGCCGGGCTGACGAAGGTGTAGCCCAGTGCCTTGATGCCGTTGATCGTGTCCTGAAGCGGCTGGAGCGGATAGTAGGGGTGATAGAAGAAGCTCGCGAACCCGTCCCGCACGGCGAGGTTCGCCCTGGCCGAGGCGATGAGGTCGGCCGGCAGCCGCGGCGGGTGGTTGTTGTACGCGACCGGTTCGTAGTTGCCGATGTTCTCGGGCAGCACCTTGGTGCCGTACACGTCCTTCACCACGTAGGGGAAGAACTGCCCGATGAAGGTGTTCGGGTCGGACGGGGCTCCGCTCAGCGTTCCGGCGAAGTACAGCGAACGCTCCAGCCGGGCCGAGTAGGTCGCGTTGAAGACCTTGTAGTCCTTGGCCGAGGCGGCGTAGTGCGGAGTGGTCCACAGCGCAGGCTTCGGCAGGCCCGCCTTGGTGAACTCGGCCAGCGCGGCGGTGACCCGGGCCTGGGCCCAGAGGGCGGAGTCCTCGGCGACCGGGCCGTCGTAGACGACGTTGTTCGCCGCGTCCACGTGCGCCCGGTAGAACTCGAAGTCGTCACCGGTGACGCCGTTGTAGGGGTTGGCCACGTTGCCGTACTGGTGGGTGTAGCCGTGGTCCATGAGGACCGCGCCCCGGCTCAGCATGTACTTCAGGGCACCGACCACCTGCGGCCGCTGCGCGAGCGTGATCGTCTGCGGGACACCGTTGTTGTAGGTGCCGTTCGGGTCCTTGTAGACGGGGATGACGTTGATGCCGTAGGGGATGTGCTGTGAGTAGAGGTAGTCGGCCATGGCCCGCAGTTGGGCGGGGTCCGCGTCGGGGCTGATGTCCTCCAGGCGGACGATCGCGCGGTGCCGCTCGGCGGTGGCCGGCGCGAGGGCGTCGAAGAGCAGGTCCTCGAAGACGATCACGCGGTCGCTCTCGGAGACGTAGGCGAAGGGGATCTCGCCGATGTAGGTGAGATTGGACGACCGGATCGCCCAGCCGAACGTGTCGCCGTTGGAGGTGTCCAGGCCCTCGGCGAGCCGGGTGACCGCCGGATACCCCGTGCCCGTCAGCACGTTGGGGCGCAGGACTCCGCCGTCCTGCCCGGCCGGGATCTTCCGGGTGAGCGTCTGGCCCTTGTACGTCACCTGCGTCACCGTCCCGACCGAACCGCCGTCCTCGTAGTACGACGTCGTCGGGTCCCATCCGTACTTCTGGTCGAACTGAGCGGTGCCCACCGCGTTCGCCATGCCCCAGATGTTGGCGCCCACCCAGATCACGGGCTTGGTGGTGGTCGCCGCGTCCTGGTAGAAGGCGGCCGGGATCGCGTCCGGGATGTCGCCGCCGTAGTAGGTCGAGCCGATGTAGATCACGGCGGAGTACGAGTCGGCCATTCCGGCGGTGTACTGCTGGACCGGTTTGGCCGTCACGGCGCCGAAGTGGCCCGCGAGATTGGCCGCGGCCATCGCGTACAGCTCGCCCAGCCCGCCATAGGGGCCGGCGGTGTCGTAGAGCACCAGAGCGGTCGGATCAGCGGCGGCGGCGACACCGGCGGAGGACACGCGTTTCGCCGGGCGGACCACGGACGACGTGGTCGTGCGCGAGAAGGAGGCCGCGCTCGCAAGTTTGGTCCTGGTGGTCTTCTTGTGCGACCGGTCGTGGCGCGCCCTGTCGGCCGCGAGCTGGGCCTTCGCCCAACTCTTCAGATCCACGCGGCTGAGCCCGGACCTGACGCCGCCCGCCTCACCGGCGTGCCGGTGACCCCCGGCGGCCTGGGCGCCCGCGGCCAGGAAAGTGCCGCTGAGCAGGGCTGCGACCAGCAGCAGGACGAGAGAGAATCTTGGATATCGCCGTCTCTGACGACGGATCAGTGGATTCACGATCTACCCCCCACTTTGCCAATCGTTGGCAAAAGCTTTGCTGATGAGAAGCATCCGATTCTTTCGGGACGACGCGAAGGGTGTCAATGGGCCGAAGGGGGAATTCACCAGGGCCATGCGGCCCCATCATCGGATCGGACATGTCCTTTTTTCAAATGCTCTTCTGACAGGACCTCGGCGTCTGCTACGTTCACCTTCGCGCGATGGGGACGCGCACTGAAACATGGGGGGACCATGTACGGAAGACCCGCTCTGGGGGCACTCCTGCCCCTGGCAGGGGCGATGGCGGCACCGGAAGCAATACCCGGCCTACCTTTGGCCAAAGCGCTACAGGCGACGGCCGGGGCCGGCTTTCTGCTCTACTGCCTGACTGCCTGTCTGATACTGCTCGCCCGGGTACGGCTGCGCCGGCGCGCACACAAGGCTCAGCTCCACCCCGGAGGCAGCCATGATCATTGAGCTGCTCCTCTGGTCGAGCATCATCCTGATCGCGATGGCCGGCTGTTACAACACGGGTCTGTTTCTTCTCTCGCGCCGCAGAATCAGGCGCTCTCGAGTCGAACGAAGAGAACGCTTCTACGTATTTCTGCTGGCATGCCTGAACGAGGAAAAAGTCCTTTCCGAAAGTCTGGCCCGCATTACCGCGCTGCCCGCCCGTAATTTCATGGCACTGGTGATAGACGACGGCTCGGACGACCGCACCGGCGACATCGCGCTGGCCGCGGACCCCTCCCGGGTGACGCTGCACCGGCGCACCCTGCCGAACGCACGCCGGGGCAAGGGTGCCGCCCTGAACGACGGGGTGCGTCATCTGAAGGAGTCCGGTCTCCTCGACGGTCGCGACGCTGACGACGTGATCCTCTGTGTGGTCGACGCGGACGGCCGCCTCGACTCCCACATCGTGCAGTCCGTGGACCCCTACTTCGACGATCCCCGGACGGGCGCGGTTCAGGTCTGCGTCCGTATGTACAACCGGCGCCAGGGACTGCTGGCCCGTATGCAGGACATGGAGTTCGTCGTCTACGGCGACGTGTTCCAGAGCGCGCGCCGCTTCATCGGCAGCGTGGGCATGGGGGGCAACGGGCAGTTCATGCGGCTCTCGGCGCTCGACACCCTGGGCGGCGACGGCCCGTGGAGCGACAGCCTCACCGAGGACCTCGACCTCGGGGTGCGGCTGATCGCCAAGGGCTGGACCAACCAGCACTGCACGACGGCGGCGGTCTCCCAGCAGGCCGTGCTCAGCCTTCCGCGGCTGGTCCGCCAGCGATCCCGCTGGTTCCAGGGTCATCTGCAGTCGGGTGGCCTCGTCCCGCTCATCCTGCGGGACGTACCGACCCGGGCGGCGCTCGACCTGCTGTACCACCTCTCCAGCCCGGTGCTGATCCTGCTGACCTCGCTGCTGCCGCTGTCCTTCCTCGTCGCCCTGGGCGCCACCACCGTGGCCTCCGTCCAGGCGGGACACTCGCTGGTGTCGCCCATGTGGCTGCTCGGCCCGTATCTGCTCTCGTTCACGGCCGCCTACGCCTACGGCTTCGTGTACGCCAAACGTGAGCGGGACCTCGGCCTGGTGCGCTCGGTCCTGCTCGCCCACGTCTTCGTCCTCTACGGATACATCTGGTTCGCCGCCGGTTGGTGGGGCTTCTGGCGGATGCTCACCGGAAAGCAGACCTGGCTGAAGACGGCGCGCACCTGAGGAACGTGCGCGTTTGAGGTGAGTACATCGGCGCCAGTCCGCATCTCTCATCTCGCGTCTCTCATCTCGCGCCCGCTCATCTCTCCTCTCTGACTCGCATCTCTCATCTCTTCTCTCATCACCTGGCAATTTGCACACCTTTGCGCGGCTCTGCGTCCGCGCATGCCCAAGGGGGGCTCCATGTCCACACACCCGTCAGCCATGCCCGTACGCGCCATGCTGGTGCTCGGGACCCGGCCGGAAGCGATCAAACTGGCGCCGTTGGCACGCGCGATGGCCTCCGGTACACAGTTCGAGCCGATCGTCGTCACCACGGGCCAGCACCGCGAGATGCTCCACCAGATGCTCGGCCTGCTGGGCGTCGACGTACGCATCGCGCTCGACGTGATGCGCAGCCGCCAGCAGCTGTCGGACCTGACCGCCCGTCTGGTCCGGGAACTCGGCGAGGTCATGCGGGGCCAGCGGCCGGACCTGGTCGTGGTGCAGGGGGACACCACGACCGCGCTGGCCGGCGCCCTGGCCGCCTTCTACGAGAAGATCCCCGTCGCCCACATCGAGGCCGGACTGCGCACCGGCGTCATCGACAACCCCTTCCCGGAGGAGCTCAACCGCTCCCTGATCGGGCGCATGGCCCGCTGGCACTTCGCCCCCACCGCGGCCGCGGCCCGGCATCTGACCGACGAGGGCGTCCCCGCCGAGCAGGTCTTCACCACCGGCAACACGGTGATCGACAACCTGCTGTGGGTGCTGGCCGAGGGAACCGGCACCTCCGCGTTCCGCACCGGCGACAAGCGGATCCTGGTGACCCTGCACCGCCGGGAGAACCAGGGCGAACGGATGCGGGGCATGGGCCGGGCGCTGCGCCGGCTGGCCGGACGCGGGGACGTGGAGATCGTGCTGCCGCTGCACATGAGCCCGGCGGTACGAGATGTGCTGCTGCCCGAACTCGGCGGTCACGAGGGCATTTCGCTCGTCGAGCCGCTCGACTACCTGGACTTCGCGGCCACGCTCGCCGAGTGCGACCTCGTCCTCACCGATTCCGGGGGCATCCAGGAGGAGGCGCCGAGCCTGAGCAAGCCGGCGCTCGTGCTGCGGACGACCACCGAACGCCCCGAGGCGGTCGAGGTGGGCGCGGCCCGCCTGATCGGCACGGACCCCGACACCATCGTCAGCTGCGCCGAACGGCTGCTCGACGATCCGGCGGAGTACCGGCGGATGGCGGGCGCGGGCAACCCGTTCGGCGACGGGCAGGCCGCGACCCGTGTTCTCACCCAATTGGCCGAGGACTTCGCCGCCGAAGTGCCGGTCGGCACCGCCACGACCGGGCCATACTCGGCAGCATGACTCCCTCACTCCTGCGTCCCCGTCGTCGGGTTCCCCTTCCGGCGGGGCGCAGGGGTCGTGTCGTCACCCTGTCACTGGCGCTCGCGCTGACCGCGGTCGCCGCCCTCACGCTGAGCCGGTGCGGCGGCGACGGCACACCGCCGCCCAGGCCCTGGGTCGACGGCTCCACGCACGGCCGCTGGCTGTCGGTCTTCAACGGCCACGGCACCAACGTGGGCGACGACCACTCCCTGTCGTTGTCCCCCAAAGCCGCCGAGGACCCCGGCACCACGCACGCGGGGCTGGTCGTGAGCACGGCCTCCTACACGGACGTACGCTATGAGGCTCGGATGCGGGCGGTGCGGCAGTTGCGCGCCGTGAAGCCCAATCCGTGGGAGGTGCCGTGGCTGGTATGGGCGTACACGGACCCCGGGCACTTCTACTACATCACCCTCAAGCCCAACGGCTGGGAGCTGGGCAAGCGGGACCCCGCCTACCCGGGCGGCCAGCGCTTCCTGGCCACGGGACGCACGACCTACCCGGTCGGCGACTGGTACGACGTGCGGGTGGAGCAGCGCGGCCCGGTCCTCACCGTCGCGGTCGGCGGCAAGCCCCTGGTGACCTTCACCGACGAGGAACGGCCGTATCTGCGGGGCAGGGTGGGCGCCTACACGGAGGACGCGACGGTCAGGTTCGAGGGACTCGAGGCGAGTTCGGGCCGATGACGTGCGTCGGCGCCTGCCCTCGCGGTCCGGTCGGGGACTGGGTGGGCAGGCGCCGTCTCGCAGGGTCCGGGGGGAGATCCCCCCGGACAACCCGCCCGTACGCCGTTGTACGGGACGTATGTGAGTGACCGTCAGGTCAATGTGGGAGCCGTCAGACCGTCAGTGCGCGGTCCGTCGGCCGGATCGGGGCCGGCAGGTCGCTGGCGCCGGTGAGGTAGCGGTCGACGCCGCGGGCGGCCGAGCGGCCCTCGGCGATCGCCCAGACGATCAGCGACTGGCCGCGGCCCGCGTCACCGGCGACGAACACACCGGGCACGTTGGTCTGGAAGTCGGCGTCGCGGGCGATGTTGCCGCGCTCGTCGAGCTCCAGGCCGAGCTGCTCGACCAGGCCGTTCTGCTGGTCGGTGCCGGTGAAGCCCATGGCGAGGGTGACCAGCTGGGCGGGGATCTTCCGTTCGGTGCCCGGCTTCTGCGTCAGCTTGCCGTCGACGAACTCGACCTCGGCCAGGTGCAGCCACTGGACGTTGCCGTCCTCGTCGCCCTCGAAGTGGGTCGTCGAGGCGGAGTAGATCCGCTCGCCGCCCTCCTCGTGGGCCGAGGTGACCTTGTAGAGGATCGGGAAGGTCGGCCACGGCTGGTTCGTGGGGTGCCGCTCGTCGTTCGGGCGGGGCATGATCTCCAGCTGCGTGACGGAGGCCGCGCCCTGGCGGTGGGCGGTGCCCACGCAGTCGGCGCCGGTGTCACCGCCGCCGATGACGACGACGTGCTTGCCCTCGGCCGAGATCGGGGCGGTGACGTAGTCGCCCTCCTGGACCTTGTTGGCCAGCGGCAGGTACTCCATCGCCTGGTAGATGCCCTTGAGCTCACGGCCGGGGACGGGGAGGTCGCGGGCGGTGGTGGCGCCCGCGGCGATCACGACCGCGTCGTACCGCTTGCGCAGGTCCGACGCCTTCAGGTCGCGGCCGATCTCGATCCCCGTACGGAAGCGGGTGCCCTCCGCGCGCATCTGCTCGATACGGCGGTTGATGTGCCGCTTCTCCATCTTGAACTCGGGGATGCCGTAGCGGAGCAGACCGCCGATGCGGTCCGCGCGCTCGTACACGGCCACCGTATGGCCCGCCCGGGTCAGCTGCTGGGCGGCGGCGAGACCGGCGGGGCCGGACCCGATGACCGCGACGGTCTTGCCCGACAGGCGCTCGGGGGCCTGCGGC
Organism: Streptomyces sp. Ru72; assembly: GCF_002920635.1. Classification (GTDB taxonomy): domain Bacteria; phylum Actinomycetota; class Actinomycetes; order Streptomycetales; family Streptomycetaceae; genus Streptomyces. The sequence continues at coordinate 73,361 of NZ_PQSR01000022.1, forward strand.
TTGACGTCACCGCTGTCCCACGCCTTGTCGATGATCGAGACCTCGACGTTCTTGATGGTGACCGGCGGCTGGTTGATGCCGAGCACGCACGCCGACTCGCACGGAGCGGGGCACAGACGGCCCGTGAACTCCGGGAAGTTGTTCGTGGCGTGCAGCCGCTCGGAGGCGGCCGTCCAGTCCTCGCGGTAGGCGTAGTCGTTCCACTCGGGGATCAGGTTTCCGAGCGGACAGCCGTTGTGGCAGAACGGGATGCCGCAGTCCATGCACCGGCTGGCCTGCTTGCTGATGATCGGCAGCAGGGAGCCGGGGACGTAGACCTCGTTCCAGTCCCTGACGCGCTCCTCGACGGGGCGGGACTTGGCGACCTCGCGGCCGTGGTTCAGGAAGCCCTTGGGATCAGCCATTGGTCGCCGCCTCCATCATCTTCTCGTGGGTCTCGGTCTCGGTCAGACCGGCTCGCTCGGCGGCGTCCTTGGCGGCGAGCACTGCCTTGTACGTGCTGGGGATGATCTTGCTGAAGCGGGTCACGGCCGTGTCCCACTCGGCGAGGAGCTTCTCGGCCACGGTGGAGCCGGTCTCCTCCTGGTGGCGGCGCACCACGTCGTGCAGCCACTGCTTGTCGGCGTCGTCCAGGGCCTCGACGGCGCCCAGGTTGCCGGCGTTGACGTTGTCGCGGTCCAGGTCGATGACGTAGGCGACACCACCCGACATACCGGCCGCGAAGTTGCGGCCCGTCTCGCCGAGGACCACCGCGTGGCCGCCGGTCATGTACTCGCAGCCGTGGTCGCCCACGCCCTCCGAGACGACCAGCGCACCGGAGTTGCGGACGCAGAACCGCTCGCCGACCTTGCCCCGCAGGAACATCTCGCCGCTGGTCGCGCCGTAGGCGAGGGTGTTGCCCGCGATGACGCTGAACTCGGCGAGGTGGTCGGCCGCGCGGTCCGGGCGGACGACGATCCGGCCGCCGGAGAGGCCCTTGCCGACGTAGTCGTTGGCGTCGCCCTCCAGGCGCAGGGTGACACCGCGCGGCACGAAGGCGCCGAAGGACTGGCCCGCCGAGCCGGTGAAGGTGATGTCGATCGTGTCGTCGGGCAGGCCCGCGCCGCCGAACTTCTTCGTCACCTCGTGGCCGAGCATGGTGCCGACCGTGCGGTTGATGTTGCGGATCGCGACCTGGGCGCGCACCGGCTGGGCGTCGGCCTGGGAGTCCGCGTTCAGGGCGTCGGCGGCGAGCTTGATCAGCTCGTTGTCGAGCGCCTTCTCCAGGCCGTGGTCCTGCGCGATCACCTGGTGGCGCACCGCGCCCTCGGGCAGCTCGGGCACGTGGAACAGCGGCTCCAGGTCCAGGCCCTGCGCCTTCCAGTGGTCGACCGCGCGGGTGACGTCCAGGACCTCGGCGTGGCCGACGGCCTCCTCGATGGAGCGGAAGCCCAGCTCGGCCAGCAGCTCGCGGACCTCCTCGGCGATGAACTGGAAGAAGTTCACGACGAACTCGGCCTTGCCGGAGAACCGCTCGCGCAGCACCGGGTTCTGCGTGGCGATGCCGACCGGGCAGGTGTCCAGGTGGCAGACGCGCATCATGACGCAGCCGGAGACGACGAGCGGAGCGGTCGCGAAACCGAACTCCTCGGCGCCGAGCAGCGCGGCGATGACCACGTCACGGCCGGTCTTCAGCTGGCCGTCGGTCTGCACGACGATGCGGTCGCGCAGGCCGTTGAGCAGCAGGGTCTGCTGGGTCTCGGCGAGGCCGAGCTCCCAGGGACCGCCGGCGTGCTTCAGCGACGTCAGCGGGGAGGCGCCCGTGCCGCCGTCGTGGCCGGAGATGAGGACGACGTCCGCGTGCGCCTTGGACACACCGGCCGCGACCGTGCCGACGCCGACCTCGGAGACCAGCTTCACGTGGATGCGGGCCTGCGGGTTGGCGTTCTTCAGGTCGTGGATCAGTTGCGCCAGGTCCTCGATGGAGTAGATGTCGTGGTGCGGCGGCGGGGAGATGAGCCCCACGCCCGGCGTCGAGTGCCGGGTCTTGGCCACCCACGGGTACACCTTGTGGCCGGGCAGCTGGCCGCCCTCGCCGGGCTTGGCGCCCTGGGCCATCTTGATCTGGATGTCGTCGGAGTTGACCAGGTACTCGGAGGTCACGCCGAAGCGGCCGGAGGCCACCTGCTTGATCGCCGAGCGCCGCGCCGGGTCGTACAGGCGCTCCGGGTCCTCGCCGCCCTCACCGGTGTTGGACTTGCCGCCCAGCTGGTTCATGGCGATGGCGAGGGTCTCGTGCGCCTCCTGGGAGATGGAGCCGTACGACATGGCACCCGTGGAGAACCGCTTGACGATCGACGAGACCGGCTCGACCTCCTCGATCGGGATCGGCTTCCGGTCCGACGTGAAGCCGAACAGGCCGCGCAGCGTCATCAGGCGCTCGGACTGCTCGTTCACGCGGGCCGTGTACTTCTTGAAGATGTCGAAGCGGCCGGTGCGCGTGGAGTGCTGGAGGCGGAAGACCGTCTCCGGGTCGAACAGGTGCGGCTCGCCCTCGCGGCGCCACTGGTACTCGCCGCCGATCTCCAGCGCGCGGTGCGCGGGAGCGATGCCGGAGGCCGGGTAGGCCTTGGCGTGACGGGCGGCGACCTCCTTCGCGATGACGTCGATGCCGACGCCGCCGATCTTGGTGGCCGTGCCGTTGAAGTACTTGTCGACGAAGGCCTCGTCCAGGCCGACGGCCTCGAAGACCTGGGCGCCGCGGTAGGAGGCGACGGTCGAGATGCCCATCTTGGACATGACCTTCAGGACGCCCTTGCCGAGGGCGTAGATCAGGTTGCGGATGGCCTTCTCGGGCTCGGCACCCGGCAGGAACGTCCCCGCGCGGACGAGGTCCTCGACGGACTCCATCGCCAGGTACGGGTTGACGGCGGCGGCGCCGTAGCCGATGAGCAGGGCGACGTGGTGCACCTCGCGGACGTCACCGGCCTCGACCAGCAGGCCCACCTGGGTGCGCTGCTTGGTGCGGATGAGGTGGTGGTGGACGGCCGCGGTGAGCAGCAGCGACGGGATCGGCGCGTGCTCGGCGTCCGAGTGCCGGTCGGACAGGACGATCAGACGGGCGCCGTTCTCGATGGCGGCGTCGGCCTCGGCGCAGATCTCCTCCAGGCGCGCGGCGAGAGCGTCACCGCCGCCGTGCACCCGGTACAGGCCGGAGAGCGTGGCGGCCTTGAAGCCGGGCATGTCGCCGTCGGCGTTGATGTGGATGAGCTTGGCCAGCTCGTCGTTGTCGATCACCGGGAAGGGCAGCACGACGCTGCGGCAGGAGGCCGCGGTCGGCTCCAGCAGGTTGCCCTGCGGGCCCAGCGAGGAGCGCAGCGAGGTGACCAGCTCCTCGCGGATCGCGTCCAGCGGCGGGTTGGTGACCTGCGCGAAGAGCTGGGTGAAGTAGTCGAAGAGCAGGCGCGGACGCTCGGAGAGCGCGGCGATCGGCGAGTCGGTGCCCATGGAGCCGATCGGCTCGGCGCCGGTCTTGGCCATCGGCGCGAGGATGACGCGCAGCTCCTCCTCGGTGTAGCCGAAGGTCTGCTGGCGGCGGGTGACCGAGGCGTGGGTGTGCACGATGTGCTCGCGCTCGGGCAGGTCGCCCAGCTCGATCTCGCCGGCCTCCAGCCACTCGGCGTACGGCTGCTCGGCGGCGAGGGTCGCCTTGATCTCGTCGTCCTCGATGATGCGGTGCTCGGCGGTGTCCACGAGGAACATGCGGCCGGGCTGCAGACGGCCCTTGCGCACGACCCTGGCCGGGTCGATGTCGAGGACGCCGACCTCGGAGGCGAGGACGACGAGGCCCTCGTCGGTCACCCAGTAGCGGCCGGGACGCAGACCGTTGCGGTCGAGCACGGCGCCGACCTGGACGCCGTCGGTGAAGGTGACGGTGGCCGGACCGTCCCAGGGCTCCATCATCGTGGAGTGGTACTGGTAGAAGGCGCGCCGGGCCGGGTCCATGGACTCGTGGTTCTCCCACGCCTCCGGGATCATCATCAGCACGGAGTGCGGCAGGGAGCGGCCGCCGAGGTGGAGCAGCTCGAGCACCTCGTCGAAGGAGGCGGAGTCGGACGCGTCCGGGGTGCAGATCGGGAAGATCCGCTCCAGCTTCTCCTGCGGACCGAACAGGTCGGAGACCAGCTGCGACTCGCGGGCGCGCATCCAGTTGCGGTTGCCCTTGACCGTGTTGATCTCGCCGTTGTGCGCGACGAAGCGGTACGGGTGGGCGAGCGGCCAGCTCGGGAAGGTGTTCGTCGAGAACCGCGAGTGGACGAGCGCGATGGCCGTGGCGAAGCGGCGGTCGGACAGGTCCGGGAAGAAGGGCTCGAGCTGGCCGGTGGTCAGCATGCCCTTGTACACGATCGTGCGCGCGGACAGCGACGGGAAGTACACGCCGGCCTCGCGCTCGGCGCGCTTGCGCAGCACGAACGCCTTGCGGTCGAGGTCGATGCCCTTGCTCACGCCGTCGGTGACGAACAGCTGACGGAAGGCGGGCATCGTGGAGCGGGCGGTGGCACCGAGCAGCTCGGGGGCGACCGGGACCTCGCGCCAGCCCAGGACGGTCAGGTCCTCCTCGGCGGCGATCGCCTCGATCGCCGAGGCGGCCTCGGCGGTGCCGTCCTCGGGCAGGAAGGCGATACCCACGGCGTAGGCGCCCGCCTCGGGCAGTTCGAATCCGGCCACCTCGCGGAAGAAGGCGTCCGGGACCTGGGAGAGGATGCCGGCGCCGTCACCCGAGTCGGGCTCGGAGCCGGTGGCACCGCGGTGTTCCAGGTTGCGCAGAACCGTGAGCGCCTGCTCGACCAGCGCATGGCTCGCCTCGCCGGTGAGGGTGGCCACGAAGCCGACGCCACAGGCGTCGTGCTCGTTGCGGGGGTCGTACATACCCTGCGCAGCAGGGCGAGCATCCATGAAGGACCAGTTCTGGCCATTCGCGGAGTGCTGGGACGGCTGGCGCGGCGTACGCATCGGCTCTCCCGTCGTCGTCATGTGGCATGTGCAGGTGCCGAGGGACGACGTTGGCCCTCTGCGAAAAGTGCAAAATTTCGTGCAGGTTACATGATGGAGCGGTTCTCGGGAACCGGGATAGGCCGTTCCAACATGCGGACATCGCCGGGGCGTGGGCGCGGGTTCCACGCACGGCGATGGAGTGGAGGGGGCACAAGCGGACAGATCAGTGTCCGTCGACCCGGGCACGGAGGGCAACATCGCCCACCGTGAGGAGTGCGGGGGGTGCGGAGCAGGCGTCATTGCCCGCGGCGCTTACGGCTCATGCCCGCTGGTTAAGCACGCGAAACCGTCGAGTAACAACTATTTATGCGGTCCCTCGCATAACTAGCCTGCGCTTATCGTACGGCCGTACCGAACAAAGTGCCCAGGACGTACGTCACACCTGCCGCGGCACCACCGAGGGCGAGCTGCCTGAAGCCGCTGTACCACCAGCTGCGCGCGGTCACCTTGGCCACGACGGCGCCGCACGCGAAGAGTCCGAGGAGGGCGAGAAGGACGGCGGGCCACAGGGCGTGGGCACCGAGCAGGTAGGGCAGGACGGGCAGCAGGGCGCCGAGCGCGAAGGACCCGAAGCTGGAGACGGCGGCCACCAGCGGGGAGGGCAGGTCGCCGGGGTCGATGCCGAGCTCCTCGCGAGCGTGTATCTCCAGGGCTTGCTCGGGGTCGCGGGAGAGCTGCTTGGCGACCTCGCGGGCCAGCGCGGGCTCGACTCCGCGCGCCTCGTACAGCGCCGCCAGCTCCTCCTCCTCGTCCTCCGGGTGCTTCCTCAGCTCCCGCCGCTCGACGTCGAGCTCCGCCTCGACCAGCTCACGCTGCGAGGCGACGGAGGTGTACTCGCCGGCGGCCATGGAGAAGGCCCCGGCGGCCAGACCCGCGAGGCCCGTGATGATGATCGTCTGCTGGCTGACGGATCCACCGGCGACACCCGTCATCAGCGCCAGGTTGGACACCAGCCCGTCCATCGCGCCGAACACGGCCGGGCGCAACCAGCCACCGTTGACATCCCGGTGGGTGTGGTTGTCCCGGTGCGCCTCGTGCAGCGACGCCTCGGTCTCGATGATGGCCATGAGGTCCCCCAGGAAGCTTAGGCAAAGCTAAGTTTGGACACGTTCTATCTTTCGACAACACAGAACCTACGCCTTGAATTTCCGTCCCGCCAGCAAGGAAAGGCTGGGCTAACCTGCACCTTTGCCGCTCTGTGCTCATCCGTGACAATGAGTGCTCACATGCCGGACGGGTGATGCTGGGGCCCGCGAGGCTCCGCGCCATGGTTTCGGGGGGACAGATCCGCACTAGGGGGCCGCCCCGAGAGAAGAGGCACCGTATGGCCATCGCCTGCAGTCCCCCCGCACCGGCGCCCGAGGACGCCGCCGGCCCCCGGGAACGGGCGCGGGGCGCGTTGCTCGGCCTCGCCGTCGGGGACGCGCTGGGGGCGCCCGCCGAGAACCTGGAGCCGTCCGAGATCCGGGCGCGCTGGGGCCGCATCACGGGGTTCGTCACCGAGCAGCCGTGCGGCACGGACGACACCGAGTACGCCATCTTCTCGGGGCTGCTGCTGGCCCGGCACGGCTCGGCGCTCACCGTGGCGCACGTGGAGGCGGCCTGGCACGAGTGGATCGCGGACCGGGACGAGGGGCCGTTCCGGGGGGCGGGCTTCAGCGAGCGCGGGACGCTGGAGAACCTGCGCCGGGGCCTTGCCGCCCCCGTCACCGCGCAGCACCGGCACGCCTGGAGCGACGGGCTCGCCATGCGTGCCGCGCCGTTCGGGGTGTTCGCCGCGGGCCGCCCGGCGGAGGCGGCGCGACTGGTGGCGATCGACGGCTCGGTGAGCCATGAGGGCGAGGGCATCCACGGCGGCCGGGCGGTCGCGGCCGGCGTCGCGGCGGCGATGACCGCAGCGTCGACGAGCGCCGTGGTGGCCTCGGCCCTCGCGGCCGTCCCCGAGGACTCGTGGACCGCCCGCTCGCTGCGCCGCGCGGTCGCCGTGGCCCACCGGGGCGCCCGCGCGGTCCGCTCCGCGGTGGTGATCGACGGCTACCCCTGGACAGACCTCGCGCCCGAGGCGGTCGCTCTGGCGTTCGGCGCGTACGTGGCGGCAGGCGGCGACTTCCGGGAGTCGGTGCTCGCCGCGGTCAACATGGGCCGCGACGCCGACACCACGGCGGCGGTCGCGGGAGCCCTGGCGGGCGCGAGCCGGGGGATCGCGGCGATCCCCCGGGAGTGGGCGGCGGTGATCGGCCCGGCGCGGGGGCGCTGCCTGCCGTCGGTGGAGGGGCACCACGTCCTTGACGTGGCCGATCTGCTGACGCCGGGGGACGGAGCGCTGACGCCAGGGGACGGAGCGAAGTCGGCCCCGGGGGGCCGAGGCGAGAGGGCAGCGGGGAGCCGAGGAGAGAGGGCCGGAGGGATCCAGGAGGAGGTGGCCACTTGGATCCGCGGGACCGGGGGCACGGGGATCCCGGAGACGGGGCCGGGCGCACTGGGCGAAGCCGTGCGGTGCGACGGCCAGGGACTCGTACCGCGTGACAGCCGGGGACACGGACGCCGCGACGGCCAGGAAGGCGGACGGCTCGGCGGCGGGGAAGCCGTACGGCGTGACGTGCGTACGCCCCTCGGTGTGGCGCCGTACGACCGGACGCAGGGGGAGCCGTGAGCGGGCCTCGGCGGGTCGAGGGTCTGCTGCTCGGGCTCGCCGTCGGTGACGCCGCCGGGTGGCCCGCCGCCCGGCACCGGGCCGCACGGATGCCCGAGTGGACCCGGCGGCTGACCCGGGAGCTCGACACCTTCGCCGAGGAGAACGCGACCACCACCCTGCCGGTGCCGATCGCACTCAACCAGTCACCGCAGCCGCTTCGGCTCGGACCGTCGGACGACGCCGAGTGGGCGGCGTTCACGGCCGGGGCCCTGCTGCGCGCCAAGGACGCCGACGCGCTCGGCGGTCTCGACCGGCAGTCCGGACTACGAGACGCTCTCGACCGGTCCTGGCACGCCCTCGCCACCGAGGTCGCCGCCCCGGCCGACCGCACCCCCGAAAAGGAGCCGGCCGTCATGCCGTTGCGCGCCCGCATCTCCGTCCGCGCGGGCCTCGGCAACCTCGCCACCGGGCTGCGCCCGCCCGCCACCGGTCACGACAACCCGCACTACTTCGACGACGCGGCCTGCGTACGGGCCTGCGTGCTCGCCGTGGCCCACCCGGGCGCGCCCGAACTCGCCGCCGGGCTCGCCGAGTTCGACGCCCGTTACACCCAGGACGGCGACGGGGTGCACGGCGCCCGCGCCATGGCCGCGGCCCTCTCGCTCGCCCTGTCCGGCGAGGCGCTCGACACCTGCGTGAGGGCCGCGCTGGCCGAGCTCCCCGAGTCCACCGAGATCGGCCGCAACGCCCGGCACGCCCTGAAGCTGGCCCAGGACGGCGAGGGTGCCTTCCACGTCGTTCCCCTGCTGGAACATCAGATCGTCGACCACGTCTACAGCTACGGCGTCGCGGCCGCGGAGACCGTCCCGGTCGCCCTCGCCCTCGCGACGGCGGCCCACGGGCGCATCGCGGAGGCGGTGCCCGCCGCCGCCTGTCTGTCGCGGGTGGCCGACTCCGCCCCGGCCCTCGCGGGCGCACTCACGGGAGCCCTCGGCGGCGGCGCGGCGATCCCGTCCGCCTGGCGCGACGCCTGCCGCACCCTCGCGGGCTGTGCACTGCCCCACCTGAGCGGCACGGACCTCGTACACCTCGCCGAACTCCTGGAGACGACGGAACTGGCCACTCCCGGTGGATGATTCGGGCATGACGCCCACTCCTGACGAGTCGGTCCCTCTGGACGAACGCATCACCGGCGCCCTGGTCGGCGCAGCCGTCGGCGACGCCCTCGGCGGTCCCGTCGAGGGCCACTCCCCCGAGCAGATCGTCGAACGGCACGGCGGCCGGGTGCACGGGATCGTCGGACCCTGGCACGGCGACGCCTGGCGCACGGCCCGCCCCCTCGCCCCGTACCACAAGGGGGACGGCCATGTCACCGACGACACGTTGATGACGCACGCGCTCGTACGGGTCTACGCGGCCGTCCGCGACCACCTCGACGCGTACGCGATCGCCGAGCACCTGGTCCCCGACCTGATGACGAACCCGCGCTGGATCCCGGAGCTGGAGGCGGAGGCACTCCCGCTGCACCGCGTCTTCCTGGCCGAGAAATGGCTCGTGACACGGCTTCACCACGCCCATGCGGACCCCCGGGAGGCGGGCGTCGGCAACATCGTCAACTGCGGTGCCGCGATGTACATGGCGCCGGTCGGCCTGGTCAACGCGGCCAATCCCGAGGGCGCGTACGCCGAGGCCCTGGACGTGGCGGGCGCGCACCAGTCGTCGTACGGCAGGGAGGCGGCCGGGGTGCTCGCGGCGGCGGTGGCGGCGGCCTGCGCACCGGGCGCGACACCGGACTCGGTCGTGGCGGCGTGCCTGTCGCTGGCGAAGGACGGAACACGAGCCGCGATCGAGACGGTCTGCGACACGGCCTCCCGCTACTGCGACTACGAGTCCGCCCTACGGCCGCTGCGGGAGGCGGTGGCGCCGTACGACACCGTCGGCCCCGACTACCGCGCCCCTTCCCTGGGCGCCCGGCGACCGTCCCGGCTGCACGCGATCGAGGAACTCCCGGTGGCGCTCGGCATGGTGGTCGTGGCGCGCGGGGACTACCGTCACGCGGTGCTCGGCTCGGTGAACTACGGCCGGGACTGCGACTCCATCGCCACGATGGCGGGCGCGATCACGGGCGCGCTGGGCTCACCGGTCCCGTCCGACTGGGAGAAGGCGGTCGCTGAGGCGAGCCGCCTCGATCTGCACGCCCCGGCCCGGACGCTGACGGAGGTCACCCGGGAGGTCTTCGCCCGGGACGTGCGCCGTCGCCGGTCCCACGAGGCGGCCTTCGCCGCGCTGGGAGGCTTCAGGTGCTCCGACTGACCTGGGTCCAGCCGGAGGACCTCCTCGGCCACGAACTCCGCCAGGCGGAGCAGGACGGCCGGGAGCCGTCGGCGATCGCGGCGAGGTGGAGAGCGGCGGGCGGACCACCGGCGCCCCTGACCGCCGGCGCGTCACCGGTACCGGCGTCCCCGTACCTGCGCCTGCTGGCAAAGGACCTGCTGGACGAACTGGCGGACCTGCCGAGCAGCTTGGCGGAACACGAGCCGACGGACCTGGCCCGGATCAGGGCGCTGTGCCGGAGCCGGCCGGCCGAAACCGCGGACAGTGCCACGCAGGCTGCGGACGGTCGTGCCGCTGGGGAGGCACCGGTGGGCGCTGGTGGTACCCCCTCCGGGGGAGCCGCCCCGCAGGCGCGGGCGAGCGGAACCCGCCCCCGAGCGATCCCCACCGAGGCGCGCCTCGAAGCCGCCTGGCTGGGACGAGCCGCCGGCTGCCTCCTCGGCAAACCCGTGGAAAAGCTCCCTCTCGACGGCATCCGCCGACTCGCCGAAGCCACCGGCAACTGGCCGTTGCACACCTGGTTCACGGCCCGCGGGCTACCCGCGGACCTGGCCGAGCAGTACCCGTGGAACCGTCGCTCCGCAAAGAACTCCCTCGCCGAGAACATCGACGGCATGCCCGAGGACGACGACCTCAACTACCCCCTGCTGAACCTGCTGTTGCTCGGGCGTCACGGCAAGCACTTCACCACCACCGACGTCGCCCGACTCTGGCTCGACGAACTCCCCGCCGCCCGCACCTTCACCGCCGAACGCGTCGCCTACCGCAACCTCCTCTCCGGCGTCGAACCCCCACGCACCGCCCGCCACCGCAACCCCTTCCGCGAATGGATCGGCGCCCTCATCCGCGCCGACGTGCACGGCTGGACCAACCCCGGCGACCCGGCCGCCGCGGCAGAACAGGCCCATCGCGACGCCACCCTCACCCACACCGGGAACGGCGTCTACGCGGCGATGTTCACCGCGGCCGCCATCGCCGAGGCGGCCACCGGCGCCCACGACGTCCACCACTGCCTGCGCACCGGCCTCACCGTCGTCCCGCCCGCCTCCCGCCTCGCCCGCGCGGTCCGCCACGCGATCCGACTGGCCGAATCCAGGCCCGACTTCGACGCGGTGGTCGACGAACTGCACGCCGTCCACCGCGGCTACCACTGGGTCCACGCCGTCCCCAACACCGCTCTGATCGCCGCCGCCCTCACCCACGCCGACGGCGACTTCACCGGCTCCATCTGCCGAGCGGTGTCCGGCGGTTGGGACACCGATTCGAACGGAGCGACGGCCGGCAGCATCGCCGGACTGCTGGCCGGACACCCCACCGCGCTCCCCGACCGCTGGACCCACCCCCCTCAAGAACCGGCTCGCCACCTCCGTCGGCGACTTCAACGGCGTCGGCTTCGACGCCCTTGCCCACCTCACCCACCGGGAGGCCCACCGCTCATGACCGCACCCCTCACCGGCCTCCGCGTCCTCGACCTCGCGACCCTCTTCGCCGGTCCCCTCGCCGCCACCCTGCTCGGTGACTTCGGCGCCGAGGTCATCAAGGTCGAGCACCCGGCCCGTCCGGACCCCTCACGCGGCCACGGCCCGACGAAGCACGGCGTGGGGCTTTGGTGGAAACTGCTCGGCCGCAACAAGCGCACGATGACACTCGACCTGTCCAAGCCCGGTGGCCGTACGACGCTGCTGCGGCTCGCGGCGACCGCCGACGTGATCGTGGAGAACTTCCGCCCGGGCACGCTTGAGAAATGGGCCCTGGGCTGGGACGAGCTGTCCGCCGTGAACTCCCGTCTCGTGCTCGCCCGGGTGACCGCTTTCGGCCAGTTCGGCCCGTACGCGCACCGCCCCGGCTTCGGCACGCTCGCGGAGGCGATGAGCGGGTTCGCGGCGATCACCGGGGAGCCGGACGGACCGCCGACCCTCCCGCCGTTCGGGCTGGCCGACTCGATCGCGGCCCTGGCGACGGCGTACGCGGTGATGACGGCCCTGGCGGCCCGGGAGCGCACCGGGACGGGCCAGGTGGTGGACATGGCGATCATCGAGCCGATCCTCACCGTCCTCGGCCCGCAGCCGATCTGGTTCGACCAGCTGGGCCACGTCCAGGGGCGCACCGGCAACCGCTCCCAGAACAACGCCCCGCGCAACACCTACCGCACCGCGGACGGCGGCTGGGTCGCCGTCTCGGCCTCCGCCACGTCCGTCGCCGAGCGGGTGGTGCGCCTCGTCGGACGCCCTGAGCTGATCGAGGAGCCGTGGTTCGCGACGGGCGAGGAGCGGGCCCGGCACGCGGACGTGCTCGACGAGGCCGTCGGCGGGTGGATCGCCGGCCGCACCCGCGCGGAGGTGCTGAAGGCGTTCGAGGACGCGGAGGCCGCGGTGGCGCCGGTGCAGGACGTGCGGGAGGTGATGACCGACCCGCAGTACGCGGCGCTGGGCACGATCACCACGATCCCGGACGACCCGGAGCTGGGCCGGCTGCGGATGCAGAACGTCCTGTTCCGCCTCTCCGCCACGCCCGGCGCGATCCGCTGGGCGGGCCGCCCGCACGGCGCGGACACGCGGGCTGTCCTGACCGAACTCGGCCTGACGGCCCCCGAGATCGCCGCGCTCGAGGCGGAGGGCGCGCTATGACCCCTCTCACCCTGCTGTATGCGCCCGGGGACCGCCCGGAGGTGGTGGGCAAGGCGCTCGCCTCCGGGGCGGACGTCGTGCTGGTCGACCTGGAGGACGCGGTCTGTCCGGACCGCAAGGCGTACGCGCGGGCGGCGACGGCGGAACGGCTCGCGCAGCGCCCGCCGGTGCCGGTCCATGTCCGGGTGAACGCCCTGGACAGCCCCTGGGGCGAGGCGGACCTCACGGCGCTCACGGCGCTGGTGGGTCTGGCGGGGCTGCGCCTGCCGAAGGTGACGTCGCCCTCGGACGTGGTCCGTGTCGCGCGACGGGCCGTACGGGCGGACGGCACGGTCGTCCCCCTCCACGCCCTTCTGGAGACGGCCCTGGGGGTGGAGCGCGCCTTCGCGATCGCGTCGGCGCATCCGGCCGTGCGGGGCATCGCGCTCGGCGAGTCGGACCTCCGGGCCGACCTGGGCGTACGGGAGGACGCGGGGCTCGACTGGTCCCGGGCGCGGGTGGTGGTGGCGGCCCGGGCCGCCGCACTGCCGCCGCCGGCACAGTCGATCTACCCGGACACACGGGACCTGGAGGGCCTGGCGGCGTCCTGCGCGCACGGCCGCCGCCTGGGCTTCCTGGGCCGGGCGGCGATCCACCCCCGTCAGCTCCCGGTCATCGAACGCGCCTACGCACCGACCCCGGAGGAGATCACGCGAGCGGAGGAGATCCTCAAGGCCGCCGCCCGGGACCAGGGCGCCCAGGCCCTCCCCGACGGCCGCTTCATCGACACGGCGGTGGTGAGAGAGGCGTACCGAACCCTGTCGTTGGCCCGCCGGAGGCGTTGAGGACCGGACATGCGCCGGGGGCGCCGTATCCAGCGATACGGCGCCCCCGGCGACGCAGGAACGTCCCTCAGCCCTTCTGGGCCGACTCGGCCTCGTCCTGCGACGTCTCGGCTGCTCCCTCGGCCTCCGCCTGCGAAGTCTCTGCGGTCGCCTCGGCCTCCGCCTGCCCCGTGGCCTTCGCAGCCGTCGGCTTCTCGTCCTCCGGCTCGGGCTCGCCCTTCTTCTCCGGCTCCCCGGAGTCGGCGTCCCCCTCGCCCTCGCTGCCCGAGGCACCCGGCTCGACCACTGCCTCACGGCCCGGCCGGACCCGCGACGACACCACCATGTAGGTCACTGCCAGCAGGAACACCAGCATCGCGGTCCAGTCGTTCAGCCTGAGGCCCAGGATGTGGTGCGCGTCGTCGACCCGCATGTACTCGATCCAGCCGCGGCCCACGCAGTACGCGGCCACGTACAGGGCGAACGCCCGTCCGTGCCCCAGCTTGAAGCGGCGGTCCGCCCAGATCACCAGGAACCCGACCCCGATGCACCACAGCGACTCGTACAGGAACGTCGGGTGGTAGTACCCCGGCACCCGCCCGTCCGTGGAGGAGGTGATGTGCAGCGCCCACGGCAGATCCGTCGGCCGCCCGTACAGCTCCTGGTTGAACCAGTTGCCCCAGCGTCCGATCGCCTGCGCGAAGGCGATCCCGGGTGCGACGGCGTCGGCGTACGAAGGAAGCGTGATGCCCCGGCGACGGCAGCCGATCCACGCGCCGACCGCGCCGAGCGCGATCGCGCCCCAGATCCCCAGCCCGCCCTGCCAGACCTTGAAGGCGTCCACCCAGTCACGGCCCTCGCTGAAGTACAGCTCGTAGTCCGTGATCACGTGGTAGAGCCGCCCGCCGACCAGGCCGAACGGCACGGCCCAGACCGCGATGTCGGCCACCGTGCCCGCCCGGCCGCCCCTGGCGACCCAGCGTTTGTTTCCGAGCCACACGGCTACGAAGACACCGATGATGATGCAGAACGCGTAGCCGCGCAGCGGAATGGGGCCGAGGTACAGCACTCCGCGCGAGGGGCTGGGAATGTAGGCAAGTTCCATGGCAGGAACGACGCTACCCTGCCGGACACGCAGCGTGGCAACCCACCCGGCTACGGGTCCATAACGTACGACTCCCCCGGCCTATCGGACGCCGGGGGGATCGCGGGGGCCACGACCCTCAGGACTTGCCTGCGGCCTCCACCATCTGCTTCAGCTTGGCCGGAGTCATCGTGCGGTCCTCGAAGATGTTCTTTCCGCCGAGGAGCACCGTCGGCGTGCCGGAGAAGCGGGCGCTCTGGAACGCGGCGTTCGACTTCACCACCCAGCTGTCGTGCGTACCGTCCTTGACGCACTTCTGGAAGGCCGGGCTGTCGAGGCCGCCGACCTTGCCCGCCAGCTCGATCAGCTTGGCGTTGTCCGCGAAGGTGTCCTGCGTCTCCTTGGGCTGGTTGTCGTACAGCACGTCGTGGTAGCTCGAGAACTTTCCGGCGTCCTGCGCGCACGCCGCCGCATTGGCCGCGGAGCGGGAGCCGCTGCCGCCCAGGTTTCCGTCGATGAGCGTGACCAGGTGGTACTCGACCCTGAGCTGTCCGGCGTCGACCAGCTGGTGGATCGTCGGGCGGTAGGCGGTCTCGAAGGCCCGGCAGGCCGGGCAGCGGAAGTCCTCCCACACCGTGAGGGTCGACTTGGCGGAGTCCTTGCCGACGGGGATCGCGAGGGCGCCCTTGCCCGTCGCCCCGGAGGGCGCGATGGCGGGGCCGGAGGCGCCGCTCTTGCCGCTCTTGCCGGCGTTCGCCGCCAGGACGCCCACCACCGTCGCCAGCGCCAGGACACAGACGACCGAGGCGCCCACGATCAGCGTGCGGCGGCGCTTGTCCGCGGCCTTCTGCTTCTGTCGCTCGACCGCCAGCCGCTCGCGGGCGTTGCGCTTTCCTTCACGGTTCTTCTCGCTCACATCCGGCAGAACGAACCGGGGAGGCGCAGCGCGCCTCCCCGGCCTCAGGTCCACTCGTTCGGGTGAGCGGTTTGCCGCGCTCAGCTCACACGTCGCCCGCGGACGCCTTCCGCCAGCTCGCCCGCCAGCGTCCGTACCGCCTTCAGGGCCGCCCCCTCGTCGGGCGCGTCCAGCATCCGCTTCACGAACGCGGAGCCGACGATCACGCCGTCCGCGAAGCCGGCCACCTCGGCGGCCTGGGAAGCGTTTGAGACACCGAGTCCGACGCAGACCGGCAGGTCGGTGGTCGCGCGGGTGCGCCGCACCAGGTCCTGGGCCTGCGCGCCGACCGACTCGCGGGTGCCGGTGACGCCCATGAGCGAGGCCGCGTAGACGAAGCCGGAGCCCGCCGCGGTGATCTCGGCGAGCCGTGCGTCCTTGCTGCTGGGCGCGACCACGAAGACCGTGGCCAGTCCGTGCTTCTCGGCGTGCTCCCGCCACAGGGCCGACTCCTGAACGGGCAGGTCCGGCAGGATGCAGCCCGCGCCGCCCGCCTCGGCCAACTCGGCGGTGAAGCGCTCGACGCCGTAGCGGTCGATCGGGTTCCAGTACGTCATCACGAGGACGGGCTTGCCGGTGGCCTCGAAGGCCTCGCGGACCGTGCGCATCACGTCGGCGATCTTCACGCCGCCGCGCAGCGCGATGTCGTCGGCGGTCTGGATGACGGGGCCGTCGAGGACGGGGTCGCTGTGCGGCAGGCCCACCTCGACGACGTCGGCGCCGCCCTCCAGGACCGCCTTGATCGCGGCGATGCCGCCGTCGACGGTCGGGAAGCCGGCCGGCAGATAGGCGATGAGCGCGGACCGGCTCTCCGCCTTGGCGGCGGCGAGGGTGTCCGACAGCAGTTGGATGTTGCCGCTCACTGGGCGTCCCCCTCGATCTCCGCGGCGTCGGTGTCGGCGTCCGCGGCGACGGACGCGTCGGTGTCGTACAGGCCGAAGTACCGGGCGGCGGTGTCCATGTCCTTGTCACCGCGCCCCGACAGGTTGACGACGATCAGCCCGTCCTCACCGAGCTCCCTGCCGACCTCCAGGGCACCGGCGAGGGCATGGGCGCTCTCGATGGCCGGGATGATGCCCTCGGTGCGGGACAGCAGGCGCAGGGCCTGCATGGCGGCGTCGTCGGTGACGGCCCGGTACTCGCCGCGGCCGCTGTCCTTGAGGTAGGAGTGCTCGGGGCCGATGCCCGGGTAGTCGAGGCCCGCGGAGATCGAGTAGGGCTCGGTGATCTGGCCTTCGTCGTCCTGCAGGACGTAGGACCGGGAGCCGTGCAGGATGCCGGGCTCGCCGGCGGTGAGGGTGGCGGCGTGCTCGCCGGTCTCGACCCCGTGTCCGGCGGGCTCGCAGCCGATGAGGCGTACGCCCTGGTCGGGGATGAAGGCGTGGAAGAGGCCGATGGCGTTCGAACCGCCGCCCACGCAGGCGATGGCGGCGTCCGGCAGGCGCCCGGCGCGCTCGAGGAGCTGCCGCCGCGCCTCCACGCCGATCACGCGGTGGAAGTCGCGCACCATGGCCGGGAAGGGGTGGGGCCCCGCGACGGTGCCGAAGAGGTAGTGGGTGTGGTCGACGTTGGCGACCCAGTCGCGGAACGCCTCGTTGATGGCGTCCTTGAGGGTGCGGGAGCCGGACTTCACGGCGATGACCTCGGCGCCGAGCATGCGCATGCGGGCGACGTTGAGGGCCTGCCGCTGGGTGTCGATCTCGCCCATGTAGATGGTGCACTCGAGCCCGAACAGGGCGCAGGCGGTGGCGGTGGCGACGCCGTGCTGACCGGCGCCGGTCTCCGCGATGACCCGCGTCTTGCCCATCCTCCTGGTGAGGAGGGCCTGCCCGAGGACATTGTTGATCTTGTGTGAGCCGGTGTGGTTGAGGTCCTCGCGCTTGAGGAACACCCGGGCGCCGCCGGCGTGCCGGGCGAACCGCGGCACCTCGGTGAGGGCGCTGGGCCGACCGGTGTAGTTCACGAGCAGGTCGTCGAGTTCGCGGGCGAACTCGGGGTCGGCCTTGGCCTTCTCGTACTCGACGGCCACCTCGTCCACGGCGGCGACGAGGGCCTCCGGGATGAACTTGCCGCCGAACGCGCCGAAGTAGCCCTCGGCACTGGGGACCCGGCCTTCCGGGTCGGGGAT